>JBMYXI010000005.1:0-94205 GCA_049608225.1 Parashewanella sp. | reverse complement strand
GTAAATTGGTATTTCTCTTGAAACAGAAAGCTGCTGCGTTATCGTTTGTTTATGTAGAGTGACTACATAAACAAACTCCGCCTTGCATGAAACAATCAATTTATTGCTGCAAAAGTAAGCATAAAAGAGCAACACGCCCTAATTTTTTTGAACATACCATATAATGAGGAATACATGTTTCAAGATAATAATAAATTGTCCAAGATGACAATGATAATGCATTGGCTGGTTGGTTTTGGAATGATTGCACTGCTAGTGATTGGCTGGTATATGGCTACGTATGAGGTTTATCCTTTATATCACTGGCATAAGTCGTTTGGTATTTTGATCATGCTGTTTGTCGTCATGCGAGTAGTGTGGCGTATGAAAGAAGGTTGGTTAAAACCTGTTTCGCACATGTCAGCCGTCGAAGCATTGATAGGTAAACTTGTGCATTGGACTTTGCTAATTTCCACAGTACTGTTCCCGATTTCAGGTATGTTAATGTCAGGTGCTGGTGGCTACGGGCTTAAATTATTCAGTATTGAGTTGTTAGCTGCAAATATTGATCCTGTCACAAATAAAGTTGTTGCGTTAAATAAAGATTTGGCTGGTTTTGGCCATGAAATGCATGAGATTTTAATGTGGGTGTTAGCTGTAACCGTTGTATTGCATGTTTTAGCTGTATTCAAGCATCACTTTATTTTGAAAGACCGCACCTTGAAGAGAATGTTAGGTCGATAATATTTTTATGCGGACTCGGATGCTTTGAGCGCTTCTTGTTCAATGTTGTGAGCAGTTCACTTAGCTTGCTAAGCTTTACTGCTCACGTCTTGAACATAGACGTTCTTTAAGCTTATTGATTATTTAACAATAAACTTGCCTTTCATTAAGAAAGAGTGACCCGGAAAAGAACAGAAGTAAGTGTAATCACCGCCAACTTTTAAGCCTTTGGTAGAGAAAGTCACACTTGTTTTTTCACCGCCACCAATAATGTCAGTGCCAGCAATAACACGTTTGTCTCCAACAGGAGTAAAGTTATTTGCTGGACCTGCACCAACACCAGCTGCAGCGACAGGAGCTTGATCTGCTGTTGTTGTTAGCACCCAATTATGCCCCATCGCAGTTTTTGGCATTTTTCCATTATGCTTTAAATTCAGTGTTACTTTGTCGCACTTAGCGAGTGAAATTTCTAAGCTTGGCTTATCAAAAGTCATAGCATCTTGTACATTGATATCTAATTGGCAATCCGAAGCAAAAACAGAAGATGAACCACCAAGTAAAGCAATAGCGAGAAGGGCTTGTTTTTTCATTATAATTCCAGTTAAATTGTTTATATAGATAATGATAACTGTTCGCATTATCATTGAAAAAACACTCAAATACAACACTCACTGCTTAGGATGAGCACTATGAAGATAAAGCAACGACTTATTTTTTTACTTGCAGTTACTATTACGTCTTTCTCTATGAACATTGTTGCCTCGTCGAAAGAACATTATGGTGAAGGCGCTGATATGGAAAAGTTCATTGAGTTGTCGAAAGTCATGAGTCAACCCAAAGCGTTTTTAGGTAAAGTGACCACTATTAAAGGCAAAGTGACTAAAGTATGTAAAAAGCGAGGCTGTTGGTTAGAGTTAGCAGCAGGGAAAGACATCAGCAATTTAATTGTTAAAGTTAAAGATGGTGACATTGTGTTCCCAATGAGTAGCATTGGACGTACTGCTTACGCAACGGGTCTATTAAGTGAAAGAAAGCTTTCTATTGATCAGACAAAAGCCTTTTTATCGCACCGAGCAGAGGAGCAAAATCAACAGTTCAATCCTGCATCAGTGAAGAAGGGAATGATGCTTTATCGTTTTCACCCTACAGGTGTAACGTTAATGTAAGCACCTATATTATGTTCTTGGTGTGAGTTGTTTTCTAAAACAAAAATGGGTTACACATTGCTGTATAACCCATTTAATTACAAAGTATTAACACTTCGTTTTTATTTAGTTCATGCCGTATTTTTTCAGCTTCTTGCGAAGTGTTCCACGGTTAATACCTAGCATGTTTGCTGCGCGAGTTTGGTTGCCACGAGTGTGCTGCATGATGATGTCTAATAGTGGCGCTTCCACTTCACACAACACCATTTCATACACTTCTTGTGCGTCCTGACCGTCTAACTGTTGGAAGAAGTTAGCTACCGCGCGCTTTACAGCGTCGCGTAATAATTGAGGCTTGATAGTACCGTTAGCTGTTTCGATTTTGCCTACGGTTAGCGGATGAACTTCTGTGTTAGTTGTCTGATCAAACATTCGTATTCTGCTCTTTAATTAATTCTGTAGTAAATCTTCAAAATAGCATTCCACCATGGAATACTGCTCTGTCACGGTTTCTAAGCGGTTAAACTCAGCCCGAAACTGGCGTTGTTCTTCGGTATCGAAGTACCAACCTATGTGCTTTCTGGCAAAGCGGATACCCTTATATTCGCCATACAGTGCATATAACTTGGTTAAATGTTCCAGCATTGTTTGACGTTTTTCGGTTTGGCTAATGGGAGTTAGCTTTTCACCGGTTTCCAAATAATGTTGGATTTCATTAAATATCCAGGGACGCCCCTGCGCACCTCGACCAATCATGATGGCATCGGCATTGGTTTTTTCCAGAACAAAGCGAGCTTTCTCTGGTGTATCAATATCACCGTTAGCAATCACAGGCAGCGAAATGGCTTTTTTAATCGCGCTTATGGTGTCGTACTCTGCTTCACCCTTATACATACATTTTCGGGTTCGACCGTGTACGGCAAGTGCAGCTATCCCGCAGGATTCTGCAATTTGGGCAATTTGAACACCGTTTTTGTGTTCGGGGTCCCACCCCGTGCGAATTTTCAAGGTAACAGGCACGTCTACGGCAGTAACGACTGCATGCAAAATTTGCTCAACGAGCAAGGGATCTTGCATTAGTGCAGAGCCTGCTAGCTTCTTATTCACCTTCTTTGCTGGGCAACCCATATTGATGTCAATGATTTGTGCGCCTTGTTCCACATTGAAACGTGCCGCATTTGCCATTAACTGAGGATCTGCACCTGCAATTTGCACTGATCGAATACCATCTTCACCTGAGTGGGTCATGCGATGTCTGCTTTTTTCTGAATCCCAAACATCAGGATTCGATGACAGCATCTCGGAAACTGCTAATGCAGCACCGTGACGTAAACACAAGTTTCGAAAAGCTTGATCGGTGACGCCAGCCATTGGCGCCACGATCAGCTGATTTTTCAGTTGATAGGGTCCAATTTGCATGTGTTGTATCACCTTGTGCCTCAAAGGGGCGCTATATTAGCCCTTTTTGGCTGTCATGAAAAGGTCATTATTTAACCTAGAGTAAACTTTTTTTCTTGACTTTTATAAGCTGTGATCTCGTTAACAACGGCAAATAAACACTCTGTTTACAATCAATCTCTTTGTGTTTCAGATAGTTGCTGTTCAAAATCTGTGCATTTGTGCGAGATTTAGCTTATTTTCGGATCCCCGTGAGTCGGCTCCAATCATCTTTATGAGCAGGTTCATCCATCTCAAACCATTGACTATAATGCTCAGAAAGCTCTAATGCTTGTTCTTGTAGTAGCCCTGAAAGTGCGAGTTTTCCGCCAGTTTTAAGGTGTGAAGCAATCTGTGGTGCCAGTTCGCGCAGTGGACCAGCAAGAATGTTTGCTACTAATACATCCGCTTTCAGATCAGCTGGCGTCTGCTCAGGAAGATACAAACTGAGCTTGTCGCTGCAATCATTACGCTCAGCATTGGCTTTTGAGGCTTCAATGGCTTGATAGTCGATATCAATCCCTGCGACAGTTTTTGCGCCAAGTTTTAATGCGGCTACGGCTAAGATACCTGAGCCACAACCGAAATCGATGACGTCAGAATGGGATAGGTCAAGATCATCTAACCACTCTAAGCAAAGCGCTGTGGTTGGGTGAGTGCCTGTGCCAAAGGCTAAACCAGGATCAAGGATAACATTAACCGCTGTTGGATCAGGAATGTCGCGCCAGCTTGGGCAGATCCATAGTCGAGTACCAAACTGGATAGGGTGGAAGTTATCCATCCATTCACGTACCCAGTCTTTATCTTCAATTTGTTCGATTTTATAAGTAAAGTCACTGCCGAGATAAGGCAACTGCTTGAGCATGTCGACAATTGGGTTTAAGTCCATGTCGGCTTCAAATAAAGCAATGACGATGGTTTCATTCCACAGAGGGGTTTCACCGAGCTTAGGTTCGAAAATAGGTTGATCTTGGCCATCTTCTAAGGTGATAGACAGAGCACCATGCTCCATTAATAGTTCACCTAATTCATCGCCATGTTGATTATCAGAATTGATACGTAGCTGTATCCAAGCCATAGGAGTTCTCCAAAAAAAAACCAGCCTCTATGACTGGTCTTTAACAATCGTTGGGTTGAAAATTAAGACTTAGCGCGTTTCATTGCCGTAAAGAATTCGTCATTGGTTTTGGTCATCGCCAATTTATCAATTAAGAATTCCATTGCGCTCACTTCATCCATTGGATTTAGAATTTTGCGTAAGATCCACATTTTCTGTAATTCATCTGGTGTGGTCAGTTTTTCTTCACGACGTGTACCAGAACGATTGAAGTCAATTGCAGGGAAAACACGTTTCTCAGCCGCTTTACGAGATAAATGCAGTTCTTGGTTACCAGTCCCTTTGAATTCTTCGTAAATCACTTCATCCATCTTCGAACCAGTGTCAACCAGTGCGGTTGCGATGATGGTTAAGCTGCCACCGTGTTCAATGTTACGTGCAGCGCCAAAGAAACGCTTTGGACGATGCAATGCGTTAGCATCCACACCACCGGTTAATACTTTACCTGAAGACGGAATAACCGTGTTGTACGCACGTGCTAAACGGGTAATAGAGTCAAGCAGGATAACGACGTCTTTTTTATGTTCAACTAAGCGCTTAGCTTTTTCGATTACCATTTCGGCTACTTGAACATGACGACTTGCTGGCTCATCAAAGGTAGAAGCAATCACTTCGCCATTAACGAGGCGCTGCATTTCTGTTACTTCTTCAGGACGCTCGTCAATCAGTAGTACCATTAACAACACTTCAGGGTTGTTATTGGTAATTGACTGGGCAATGTTCTGAAGCAGTAAGGTTTTACCTGCTTTTGGTGGTGCAACGATCAAACCACGCTGACCTTTACCGATTGGCGAGCATAAATCTAAAATACGCGCGGTAATATCTTCAGTAGAACCATTACCACGTTCCATACGGATGCGTTCATCCGCATGCAATGGGGTTAAGTTTTCAAATAAGATTTTTGTGCGTGAGTTTTCTGGCTTATCGAAGTTAACTTCATTTACCTTCAATAAAGCAAAATAACGCTCACCTTCTTTTGGAGGACGGATCTTACCAAAAATTGTATCACCAGTACGCATGTTAAAACGACGTATTTGACTTGGTGATACGTAAATATCATCAGGACCTGCTAAGTAGGAGCCGCCAGCACTTCGTAAAAAGCCGAAGCCATCTTGCAAAATTTCAAGTACACCACCGCCGAAGATATCTTCGCCACTTTTTGCATGTGCTTTTAAAATAGAGAAAATGATGTCTTGCTTACGTGCACGACCCATGTTGTCAAGGTTCATGCTTTCAGCTAGTTCAACCAGCTTCGATATGGGGGTTTTTTTAAGTTCTGATAAATTCATTTTGGGGATCTTGTGTTACGCAATGAGTGACGCTGATGACTCTCAGTTGGCTCTTGCGGTTCGGATTATGATTAAATTTAGTGAGAAGGTGAATGTTTGGATTTCGTTTGGTTAACAAATTAGCACTAAGTGGAGAGAAGATCCAGAAATATAGTCAAACCTGACGCAATTTTGTTTAATATTGCGTCAGATCTCACAATTAACGTTCAATCAAGCTTACAGTTGAGCGTCAATAAACTCTTTCAATTGAGTTTTTGATACTGCCCCAACTTTAGTTGCAGCAACTTCACCATTTTTGAATAACAATAATGTTGGAATACCGCGTACGCCATACTTAGCTGGAGATACGTTGTTTTGATCCACATTTAATTTTGCTACTGTGACTTTACCTGCATATTCCTCAGCAACATCGTCTAAGATAGGCGCGATCATCTTACATGGTCCACACCACTCTGCCCAAAAGTCAACAAGAACAGGGCTGTCAGAATTCAATACGTCAGCTTCGAAGCTGTCGTCGCTTAGGTATACAATTTTATCACTCATGATGTTCTCCAGTTAGGTTGCCATTGCTGGTTTGTTAATGGCTTAACCTGTATATTGAGGCTTGTAGTTTAAAATTCAAGTCCCGATCGTTTAAATGCTGGCTTATTGGTCGTAAGCCTAAGTGCTATAAGACCTGTTAAATGCTGTAGTTATTTCATTCGATTAAGTTTCTTATTGCAATCCTAACTGGTATGCTAACGCTATGAGCGAAACACATTTATCAAATCAAAAGTTTGCCGACCTTCCTTTGCAGCCAGCTGTGTTGTCGGCGTTAAACGAGAACGGATTCGAGTATTGTACTCCAATCCAAGCCTTATCATTACCTGTTCTGCTAGAGAAACGTGATATTGCCGGCCAAGCCCAAACGGGAACAGGTAAGACCATGGCGTTTCTAGTAGCGACTTTTAACCATTTATTGTCGACACCGCAATCTGAAGTCAGGCAGCTTAACCAGCCGCGTGCAATTGTGATGGCACCAACCCGTGAATTGGCTATTCAAATTGCCAAAGATGCCAAGTTACTGGCTAAGCATACGAATCTGAAAGTTGGTATCGTCTACGGCGGCGAAAGCTATGAAACCCAGATGAAAGTGCTTGAAAAAGGCGTGGATATTCTGATTGGCACCACTGGGCGAATTATTGATTATGTTCGTCAAGGGGTCGTAAGTTTAAGTGCCATTCAAGCTGTTGTGTTAGATGAAGCCGATCGTATGTTCGATTTAGGCTTTATTAAAGATATACGATTTTTATTTCGCAGAATGCCAGCAGCAACTGACAGATTGAATATGTTGTATTCAGCGACATTGTCGATGAAAGTGCAAGAATTGGCCTACGATCATATGAATGATCCAGTGAAAGTGGACATTGCGCCTGAACAAAAGACATCGAAAAACATTAAAGAAGAATTATTTTACCCATCGGCGGAAGACAAAATTCCATTACTGTTAAGCTTGATTGAAGAAGACTGGCCTGAAAAAGCCATTGTTTTTGCCAATACCAAACACGTATGTGAAAAGTTATGGTCTTGGCTGGAAGGTGACAAGCATCGCGTAGGCTTGCTTACGGGTGATGTACCGCAGAAAAAACGTTTGCGTATTTTAGAACAATTCACTAAAGGTCAATTAGATGTATTAGTGGCAACCGATGTTGCTGCACGTGGACTTCATATTTCAGATGTGTCACATGTGTACAACTATGACTTACCAGATGATTGTGAAGATTACGTTCACCGTATTGGTCGTACTGGTCGTGCAGGTAAAAAAGGGGTTTCGGTAAGCTTTGCTTGTGAAGAATACGCCCTGAATTTGCCAGCGATTGAAACCTATATCGAGCACTCAATACCTGTGACGTCTTATGATAGAGAAGCTTTGCTCGATGATATTCCGACACCAAAGCCAATTCATCGGAAACATAACCCACGCACTAGCCGTGACCGTAACTCGAGTGGTCCCCAATCAGGACGACGCCCTCCACGACATAATCATCGCAATCGTAGACCGTCATAAATGAATGTATTGATCTCCGCTATCACATTAGGCTCTAATAGTTTTAACATGCTGGTGGCAGAGGTCATTGATTGTCAGCCAAAAATCATTGCTAAATACAAACGTAAAGTTCGATTAGCTAGTGGCATAAATGCCACTGGTGCGTTATCTACTGAAGCAATGGCACAAGGTATGGATTGTTTAAGGATGTTTGCTGGCAAACTTAAACACCATCAAGTGAGTTCAGCTAATGTTGATGTGATTGCCACCGCAACCTTAAGAAATATCACTAACTCTGAATCGTTCTGCCAACAAGCCGCTAAGATTTTACCCGTTGCTATCAATATTATTTCAGGCGAACAAGAAGCAGAATTGATTTATCAAGGTATGTTTCACACCACAGCGGGTGAGAATAAACGATTGGTGATCGACATTGGTGGTGCCAGCACTGAGTTTATCGTCGGAGATGGTAAGCAGCTACTTTATAAAACCAGCCAGCCTATTGGTTGTGTCAGTTATCTAGAGCCCTTCTTTAGCTCTTTTCCCTATCAATCTGGCCAGTTTGATGCGGTGAAGCAGCAAGTAAAAACAACACTTGGCAATCAATTGGCGCAAATAAATGCGTTCGACTGTTGTTGTGCCGTTGGTGCTTCTGGAACGGTTCAAACACTGATGGAGCTACTGCGATTTCGTGGGCAGAATGAAGTCATAACTCTTGAGTTTTTACAGCAACTAAAGGCTGAAATTTTGCAGCAGTCGTGTTCAGAGCTAAAAGAAATCAATGGGCTTTGCTGTGAACGAGCACCAACGTTAGCGACAGGCGTTGCCATCTTGTTAGCGCTGTTCGAATTACTAAAGCTCACGCATATGAATCTGTCTGGTGGAGCTTTAAGAGAAGGGGTATTATTTCAACTTATTGATGATCTCGATTAAGTCTTTTTCAAGCGATATCGCTGGTCTTTCAACAATTCTACCAATCTCGTTATTTTCATGAAGCACGATATAAGTCGGGATCCGCTCAAATGAATACCTTGCAGCTAGTCCTTGAGGATCGGTTTTTTGCTTATCAACGGCAAGATATTCGACCTGAATATTGTCGTTGTTTATTTCTTCAATGACGCTCATGAAGCGCGGAATATCTCGGTGGCAATCAGGGCACCAAGTACCCACAATTACCACAATGTTTAATTGCTTTGTAAGTGTTACTAGATTTTGTAATGAAGCGCTATCGACTTGATAATTATCATCGTAATCAGGGTATTGGCTTAATTCATTATTAAGTTGTGAAGAGGTGAGCTTGCCAGTAAGCATGAAAATGGTCTCTAAGATAATTTGCTGCATTTTGGCGCATTCGCGGTATATACTCAATATCAACTTAATAATGGAGCAAAACCAATGGAAAAAGACTTTCCTATTGACGTAGCTGGCTGGTTACTGACGCATGGTTTAAATGCCACATTGGCGGAAATGCTGACGGCGTTGATCATGCTGTCGATTTCTTCAACGTTAGTCTGGTTTGGCTATTTAATTGCTAAGCGTGTGTTTATTCGCTCGATCCATATTTTGATCAAACGCACCAAAGCCACTTGGGATGATGTGTTAATGGAGCATCAGGTATTTTCTAAGATGCTGCATATTTTGCCATTCATGGTGTTATCACAGTTAATGCCCTATGTGCTATCTGAGCATGAAGTGTGGGCAACTATCGCCCAACGAGGGCTCAATATGGTGACAGTCATTCTGATCATCCGTGCACTTTATTCTGCTATGGATGCGGGCAATGCCATTGCCGATTTAAGCCATATTAGCCGCCGTTTACCCATTAAAAGCTTTGTTCAGCTAACCAAATTATTCTTGTTTTTTGTTGGCTTGATCCTATCAATAGCCGCCATAACCCATCAATCGCCCTTATACTTTCTTAGTGGTTTAGGTGTTGCTACTGGTTTGGTGATGTTAGTGTTTCGTGACACCATTTTAGGTTTTGTTGCAGGTATTCAGCTTGCCGCTAATCGCATGGTGAGTGCTGGTGATTGGATCCAAATGGATAAATATGGCGCAGATGGCTCTGTGGTTGAGGTTTCGTTGACCACAGTGAAGGTAAAAAACTGGGATAACACCATTACCATGATCCCTGCCTACGCGTTAGTGTCGGATGCGTTTCGTAATTGGCAAGGCATGTCTGAGTCTGGCGGCCGTAGAATTAAGCGCGCGGTGAATATCGATATTAGTAGTGTGCGCTTTTTAGAGGAAAGTGATAAAGCCCAGTTGCAGAGAATCAATCATTTAAAGCAGTATTTACCCTCTATTGAAGCTGAAATTAACCAGACAAATGCACTACTTTCCGATATTGATAATCCAGTAAATGGTCGCCGCTTAACGAACTTAGGGACGTTTCGTGCTTACCTGAAAGAGTTTTTACAGCAACATGAAAATGTGCACAAAGACATGACGTTATTGGTGCGTCAGTTAGCACCGACGCAAACGGGTGTGCCTATTGAAGTGTATATTTTTTCAAATGACACTCGTTGGGGGTTCTACGAAGATATCCAAGCCGATATTTTTGATCATATTTTTGCTATCCTGCCGCAATTTGATTTACGTGCATATCAAGCGCCATCAGGTGCAGATATCCGTAGTATTCGTTCTGAAAATAAGGAAAACCACTCAGCATGACGATCGCAATTTATCCCGGCACTTTTGATCCTATCACCAATGGTCACATGGATTTAATTGAACGTGGGTCAGTATTGTTTAACAAAGTGATCATTGGTGTCGCACGTAATCCGTCTAAACAACCATTATTAAACTTAGATGAGCGTGTCGCACTTGTTAAGCAAGTCACTCAGCATATGGATAATGTTGAAGTGGTTGGTTTTTCTGGGTTGCTGGTGGATTTCGCGAGTGAGCAAAAGGCAAATGTATTATTACGTGGCGTTCGCACTAGTATTGATTTTGAATATGAATTGTCGCTTGCTAATATGAATCGAGCGTTAAGCCCCACATTAGAAAGTGTGTTGTTGATGCCGAAATCGGAAAATGCCTTTATTTCTTCTACCTTAGTAAAAGATGTTGCTCGTCATGGTGGTGATATTGGACAGTTTACGCCAGAGGAAGTAGCACAAGCGGTAATTGCGAAGTTTTAGGTTGTGGGTTTGGTGCTATAACGTGTGATCTAAAACTCTTTCAGCGTTTTATAGCGACGTGGACTTTGAGTCCACGTCTGATCAAGAGAGGGGAGTATTCTCACCGAGGAGAAAGGTGCTGTATTATGCTATCTAATGTAGCGCCAAATGTATCTAGTAGGCCGCTTGTTTTTAATTCTGCATCAGTTAGTGATTTTATGTAATTGCTAGCTGCAATTTTACCAGTGGTGTTAAATTTATAATCGACCATTAGCTTTTCTCGATTTGATAATTTTTCAATAACTTCTCTCGGTGTCATATTATCATTCAGTAACTTTTTTTGCTGTGTAGGAGTGAATTTTGATGCTTCGCATTCGATTCTGTCTATCCATCCTTGTTCTTGCCCTTTTTTCCATATGGATTCAGGGTAAAAACTTTCTAAGTCAACAGATATGTTAAAGCCTTTAGGAAATAAACCTTTTAGAATATCTACAGGCTCAAAATATATGCATTTAACATTTGAATTTTGACTCTTACTACTTGTGAAAGTCTTTTTGGCTGCTTTACCAGAGTCATCTTTATCAAGTAATAGAAGACCTTTTAAGGCTGGTTTATTGTGCTTTTGAGTCAAATCGAACGCTAATGCTCTATCACATGCAGCATTTGCGCTATTATGTCCTTTTTCTGGAGTATCAATAAAACAAGTAAATTTTTTGAATTCTAGCAAACGTTTTAAAACGACTTTATCACTAGTACCTTCGAGAAAAAGTCTTGGTGCTGAATCGTTTTCTTTTTGTTTGGTTTTCATTTCTTCTAGGAGAGTTGTGTATTCACTCTCTTTTTGGCTCCAGCTGGCTTTATGTTCTTCGATAATAGGTGTGATTAACTTTATAAACCCAATATTGCCATGCAGCTGTTTGTCATCGGTACTAACGACCTCTGTGTCAGTATCATTTTTGTCGACATAATACTTTACTGCTTTTAAAGAATTATTCTCATTCAATTCATTAGCAATCGAGTATATTGCTGGTGAATGTGTAGTAATAAATACCTGAGTATGTTTTTTTACTGCGCTTACTAGTTGCTTGTTAAGTTCAAAGCAAGTAAGAAATTCTACATTATTCTCTGGTTCTTCAAATGCCCATATTTGTGGTTTTAAGGTGGTTCTTTTTCCGAATGTTCGTTGCTTGTGTGCTATAAACGACAACATCATAGGGATGTGTCGAATTTTTATGCCATCACCTCTTCTATCCAAAGGGATTTCATCTGAATTAAACTCTAAAGCGCCGAAAATATCTCTTAAATTTTTGGGTAGCCGTATTTCATTAACACCATCTAAGGTTCCGTTAATGTCTCGCATTAACTCTTCGACATGTTTGTTGATTTCTTGCTCAAAGCTATTTGCTGATGAATGTAAACCCGCATCTGACGAATTAGTTAATACATCGTATAATTCACCTTGCAACTCTTTGAAGAAATCTCTGTCTTTTATAGCTGGAATATAAGTAAAATTAATATTTTTCAGCAAAAATGGAATCTTACTTTTGGATGGGAATTCTTGTTTATTTGTTATTCTTCCGTTTTTAAGAACGCAATAGCAAACCTCCTCTTTATGAAATCCACTTTCACGCCAAACTTTTTTCCAGTACACAGTATGAGGTAATTCATTGCGCCTATAGCTAGATGGCAATTTAAGGACTAACTCTACGGTTATCTCTTTAGCGCGTTGTTTATAGGTTTTTGCATGAATATTAAAATCAGCATTAAAATTAAAGTCTTTATGCGAATCAGTCTTGCCGTTAAAAAATAAGTTTAACGCTCTTAGGATATTCGATTTTCCAGCATCGTTTTTTCCCACAAAAGTAGTGATTTCTTCAGATGTTAAACTCAACTTTCTAATTGAGCGAAAGTGAGTAATATTTATTAGCCTTATCATTTGTTGTAGTTACTTCTTGGCATTTGAGCTAGGAATGAATGTTACGTCTTCTTACAATGCATTTGTCAGTGGAAGCGTTTAAAAAAAACACAGGTATTTACCCTAAAGGTTGAGTTTATCGTACTGAATGTAAATGATTTTATCCAATCGTGCCAGAATACAACATAACTTGCAATGTGACGTTTACCCGTTACGAATTTTTACCGAAAGTTTCAGTGAGGCAACCTTCCTTCGAAATTGCCAAAATTTGTTGAGACAAATTTCGTAAAGCCTGCATGGATGCTGGCTTAGCTTTCGTAGACGCAGGGATGCGGCTTCGGAAGTGTTAGTAATTTACTCATAAGAATTTTGGAGTTTTCAATTTCGTTGGGCGGCATGTGGGTTTCCAAAGGGAGGTTTGCTGGTGAACCTCCCTTTGGGCTGTGTGATACGCAGTATCACGACCTTAAAAATTTCGAAGAAATTTAAAAAAGATAAACCTTACAATGGCTGACAATGCTCACAAAATACCGTTGCCCGTTGCCCTAATTTAATCTCTGTTAATAACTTACCGCATGAAAAGCAAGGCTGGTTACCACGGCCATACACATGCAATTTTTGGGCGAAATAACCGGGTTTACCATCGGCGTTGGTGAAGTCTTTTAAGGTAGTACCACCTTGCTTAATGGCGTTAGCGAGGATCACTTTTACAGTATCAACCAGCAATGCAAGTTTGTCGTCTTCAACGGAATCAGCGGCAGCTTGTGGGTGAATACCTGCCTCGAACAACGCTTCATTGGCGTAAATGTTACCGACACCGACCACGATGTGATTATCCATTAAACACAATTTTATGGCTTTCTTTTTATTGCTTAGAGCGTGCTGCAAATACTGAACATTAAAATTTTCACTTAATGGTTCAGGGCCTAACTTACTGAGCAATGGGTGAGTTTCTATAGGAAGTTCATACCACAGCCACGCACCAAATCGTCTTGGATCGTTCAAGCGCAAGATTTTATTATTGCCAAGGACTAGGTCAATATGATCATGTTTTTCAACCGCAGTATCGGCAGGTAATACGCGTAAACTGCCTGACATGCCTAAATGAATTAAGGTAGTACCTGCGTCGGTTTCGAGTAGTAGATATTTGGCTTGACGAGTAACGACTTTGATTTGCTGACCAATGATATTTCTGGCGACATCAGGAACAGGCCAGCGTAAATTTGGATTACGAATGATGAGATCTGTAGCCGTTTGGTTCAATAAATGAGGCTCAACCCCCATGCGGGTGACTTCAACTTCTGGTAATTCTGGCATGTGAATATCTTCTATTTTAACGTTAAATCGATAACAGGTAAGAGCGCATTGCGATGACTTGGAGGAATTTGGTACCAATTTCCTGCCGATGATTGTAACAAGCCTTGAGTTGGAAAGAGCAACCAAGTTTGAGGGGCATCTGCTCCTTCGATTTGAAAGAGGATTTTATGTGGTTCTTCTGTAGGCATAGATACCTGTTCTAATGCAGATAAATGAAGCTTTTTCCACGCATTGCCCCATGTGGAACAATTTAGTACTTTTGTATCACAAATAAACTGATTATTTTGTTGGGTGAACCATAAACGATCAAATTGCAATTGCGTCAGTTGAATATCGTTATCGAATAACGGATGCGCCTGCTCAGGAATTTCATTGGCTTTTTTATCGAGCAGTGTCAATGTCGCGACCATAAGAATGCAAGCGAGAATGATTATGTTATTCCATTTTCGTCGAGATAACGCCATTGTTCTTCCTTGGGATGTATTGAAATGTTAGATCATATCTGAGCTGTTCAAATTTACAAAGTGGTGCTTATCAAAAAACACTTTGGTGTAGTTTAAGGCTTGATACCAGCGGGTAACTCGACGTTCGCCGGATGCTAAATATTGCTTGAGATTATCGAATAAGTTTATTTTAACTAGCATAACTACCGCATGCTCTTTATGTTCATCACAGGCAATGGCGATGTCAGCCTGATTTAATGTGAGTCCTTGGTACAGTTTTTCTACTAAATCGTTAGGTAAATGCGGTGAGTCGCAAGGTGTAACCATTAATAGTGGTGTTTGGCAGTACTGCATTGCGGTTGCAATACCAGCGAGAGGGCCTAGAAACCCTTCTTGTTCGTCTTGATATACGGGTAATTGATATTCACGATAGCGATCATGATTTTGATTAGCAATGATGCTCAGCTGACTAACTTGTGGTGTGAGTTTATCGATAAGTTGGCTGACTAAGGTTGCCCCTTGATAGTGGATAAGTCCTTTATCTTTAAACCCCATTCTTCGACCTTGGCCACCTGCGAGAATGACACCTTCAATATTAAGTGCATGAGAGTTAATCATGTAGGATCTGTTATTGATTGTTGAAATGTGAACAGGTTAACAAAAAAAGAGCCGGAGTGTGAGTCCGGCCTAAAGAGTGTGTGAGCAATGTTGTGCTTGCAGACTCGCCCAAGAAAGCCAAAAACATTTTTCAAGAGTGAGTTTTGGAACGCACAGTAACGATAATCGTTCTCATTTGTTTTTGCAAGCTAATTGTGCAATTTTTTTTCAATTATTTAAATTTCATCTTGCCATTTGATGCTCTGGCCTCTGATCCCATCTACTTTTTCACTAAAAGTTTGCTCTAATACATGACGCTTTATCTTTAAGGTGGGTGTCAAAATATCATTCTCAACGGTCCATGGTTCTGAAACGACAATCATAGCATCAATGGTTGAATGGGATTCTAAAGTCGGGTTCACACTATCTAGTGTTGCTTTAAGTGATGCCCGAACTTCTTCCCTTGGTTGTAATTTCGCCCCTTCAGCAAGTTGAACTAATGTAATAGGGTGCGGCATACCAGAGCCAATAACACACAACAACTCAATATGAGGATCTTGAGCCAGTTTTCTCTCGATAGGCACGGGAACGACATATTTTCCCTTGGCGGTCTTGAAGTTATCTTTGATGCGTCCAGTGATTTTTATGTAGCCATCTTCATCAATGGCGCAAACATCGCCAGTATGCAAAAAACCTTCGCTATCGAATGCAGCTTTTGTTGCGGCTTCGTCTTTATAATAGCCTTGCATTAAACCCGGATTTTTTACTAATAATTCGCCATTATCGCCTTGCTTAATTTCACATCCTTCAATTGGTTTGCCTACGGTACCTAATTTGTTTGGATTAAACGGCAAATTAAATATCGAGTAGGCGCAGTTTTCTGTCATTCCCCAGCCTTCACTGATGTTGATATCAATTTTTTTATACCATTCTAATAATGCGTGTGGAATAGGTGCTGAACCTGAGCCAAACAGGCGGCAATTATCTAAGCCTAAGCCTTTTTTAATTTTGTTTTTAACTAATGTGTTAACAATGGGGATCTTCAGTAATAAATTGAGTTTTTTATAACCACCGACTTTTTCGATGATATTTTTTTGGAACAAACTCCATAATCGAGGTACAGAGAAAAATACCGTTGGTGACGCGCGCTGCACATCTGCAACGAATGAATCTAGGCTTTCAACAAAGGCAACAGGGGTGCCCATATATAACGACGTTCCTTCCATCGCGACACGTTCAGTGATGTGCGCTAAGGGTAAATAAGACAACAGCTTATCTTGATGGTCGATTTCAATGTCTCTTGCGGCAAGGGCACTGGTTGAGCAATAACTGCGATAAGTTTGAACCACGCCTTTAGGCTGCCCAGTTGATCCTGACGTGTAGATGAGTGTCATAATTTGATCTAATTCGGGATAAGGCGCTTCAGTTAATGGTGCTCCCAAAGACAGCAAATTATCCCAATTGTATTGACAAGGCATGGTCTCGTAAGGGAAAGAGAAGCGAAGTAAGTCACCGCTAATTGCAGATTCTTGTTCTGCCCAATAATCGAGCTTACCAATAAAAATGCCTTTTGCTTCACTGTGCTCTAACACATAACTAATGGTGTCGGTGTTCGCCGTTGGATAAATCGGCACACTAATGTAACCGCCATGCATTAATGCTAAATCAGTAATAAACCACTCGGCACAATTTTTTGAAAGGATGGCGATTTTATCACCTGGAACAAAACCTAAATGTCTCAATGCTCCTGCGAGCTGTTGAACCTTTTGCTGTACTTGTAACCAACTAAACTCAATGTATTCACCATTGATAGGTTGTTGTAAATAAGTATTGTTTCCTAACTTTTTAGCCCACTTATCAAGCATAGCGACGGGTGTTTTTATTGTTTGCTCCATCGTTTCTCCTAAATGTTTTTGAATAAATGCCGATACCATATTCAATGGATATTTATTTTATATCTAGAATATAGAGTTTTAACTCTTCAGTATGTCGATTTTTGATATTAGGTGCAAATTGTTACTTTAGTTTGAGATAGAATAAGTAATACCTGAATTTTCTATTATAAAATATGATGTTAGCGACGATTGAAGCTTGAACACTGTTTGTTTACAGGCATGAAGCTTAGTTCGTCAAAATAATTTTTTTGTCAATAAAATGTCGGTTGTGAGAATTTTGTACTGCTTTTGATCTTTAAATGTAGTATAAGTTTTTTGAATTTAATTGGTTGTGTATTGAGTTAGGTGTTGTTATGAATTATTTGGGGTTTAAACGCGCGCTGATTATTTCAACGTTAGGGCTATTTATCGGCGCACTAATCGTTGCAAATACTCTGTCTTATTGGCAAATACGCAGTGCTACAATGAATGAAGTTAATCAGATGTCACGCGCAATTGTACAAACCGAAGCGAGCAATATTGAGCGTTGGTTCCAATCTAAAGCTGATGTGGTGCGCGGCTTAGTTAGCGCTTATAACAATAATTCAATGAGCGGCGACTTTGTATCGGTTGCTAGAACCGCCAAAGAAACGGGTAAAGTGAGTGCAGTCTTTTTAGGTTTTGATGATGGCAATACTTACTCTACTGCCCAAGGAAGTATTTGGAATAATGGGGTGGCAGACAAGTCGAAATATGACGTATTAGCCAGACCTTGGTACAAACAAGCCAAAGCCTCAGGAGTGACTGACGTAACAGAGGTCTACCCCGACGCAACAACAGGTAATGACGTTGTTTCAATTATTGAATCAATGGGCGATGGTGTTGCCTTAATTGACATCGAATTGCCGATTTTACAACAAACAGTACGTGCCATTAACTATCCTGGTGCGGTTACCGTGATCACCGACAATAATGGTAAGGTGATGGCATCGAGCTCTAAAGTTGTTGTGAAAGGCACCTATTTCCGTGATGCGGGCATGGGTGATGTTGAACGAAACATGCTCAGCAACGACACCAGTATGCAAAATTACAGTTTAAGGGGCGTAGAAAAGTTAGCTTTTACGCAATCAATCAAGCTGGTTAATGGTAAACGTTGGTATTTATTTATTGGTATTGATAAGTCAGTTGCTTATGAGTCACTCGATGAAGTATTGACCAATGCCGTGTTTTCATCATTTATCATGATATTGATTGGTACCATCCTTATCTTATTGTTATTAAATAAATTGTATCGCCCGATTGAGCAATTAAAAGCCATGGTCACGGATTTATCACAGGGTAATGGTGATTTGACTCGCCGACTACCTGACGAATCTCAAGATGATTTGGGTGATATTGCCAGAGGGATCAACCGATTTATTGGTAATCTCCAAAGTATGATGAAAGAAGTTCAGCATGCTTCAGGCATCATTGATGGCAGTATCGAGCGTTTACAAGGTGAAGCGGATGCTAATACTCAGATTTTAACCGCGCACACACAAGAAACAGAACAAGTTGTGACAGCGATCGAAGAAATGAGCGCTACCGCCAACGATGTAGCTCGTAATGGTAGTGAAACCGCTGCCTTTACCCAAACAACCAATCAAAAAGCGTTAGCATCAAAAGAAGTGGTTCATCATGCAACTGATACTGTCGCGCAACTGGTTCAAGATGTTGAAGCAACCGCAGCGAATATTGCTGAAATTGATCGTGATACTTTAGATATTGAGCAAGTGCTGAAAGTGATTGGCGATATTGCTGAGCAAACCAATCTATTAGCATTAAACGCGGCAATTGAAGCTGCACGTGCAGGCGAACAAGGTCGTGGATTCGCGGTTGTTGCAGATGAAGTTCGTGCATTAGCGGCAAGAACTCAGTCAAGCACGGCTGAAATTGAACAAACGATTGCTAAGTTACGTCAGGGTTCCAATGGTGCTATTGAAGCTATGCAAGTGACGAAATCGACCTGTGAGCAAACGGCTGAAGCTACCGATCGTGTTGCTGCAGATTTAGATGATATTACTGACTCGATTAATCAAATTAATGATTTAAATACCCAAATTGCGACCGCGGCAGAGGAGCAAAGCTCAGTGTCTGACGAAATTACTCGCAATATGTCAGCCATTAATGAAATGGTCAATGAGTTGTCGATGAATGGTGAAACAACGGTAAATCAAACGGTTAAGCTATCAGAAGCCAATACAGAGCTAAGAAGTGTGGTTGGGAAATTTAAATTAGATTAAAGTGAAAAGGTAATCGTGATTGATGTAAGGCGTGATGATTTATCACGCCTTTTTTATTATCATTCAAAAGGTAAGCTGAAGTTAAGGTAAGCAAGGCTACACTTGTATACTCATTGCTATTGCGTTGGCTAAAATTATGGCAACTCCTCATATAGAGTTTCAAAGCATAAACTGGGACTCTACTCATGGTTATGTTTATCGGGAAGCGTCCGATGAACAAAAAATAATACTTTCCGGTGAACAGCAGCAGGTTAGACTAAAAGTACATTACTTGAATGCGAGTAAAAAAAGCGAAAGAGTGGGGGAAGAAGATCGTAGAGATATTATTTTTGATATAAAAAAGACCAGTCTCTGTGACGTTGACAATAATCCATTATTGAAGTTTACGGTATCAACCGTGAATGGTGTTGAACCTTGTTGTAATAGTTGGAGATATCATAAATTAGAGAATGCTATCTCGAATTTTTTTAATTTCAGTGATGCATCTTTAGTAGAGCATGGTTATAGGCAACAAGAACATTATGTGGCTAGATTGGCAGAAAGTAAAAAATTGAATCATAAGTTTGATCTTGAAGTAAGCTATAACGCAACAACGTCTACTTTTATCCCTAGTAGAACAAATTCTGTTAATCTAAATCGTTTTTATTGTCGCTTGCAACAACATCCACAAAGTCTGCTGGTGGTGAGAGTGAGAACCACGCAAAGGATCCAAGGCCAACGAGGTTATCGTTATATTGCCTATAAAGTGACACCTACGGGCGAGGGAGATAACAAACACTTTAGCTTGCATAATCCTACACGTTATACTGATAATAATCATGATTTTGGTGGAGTTGATGAAACTGGCTTTATTGCGGATATCATTAACCGTTATGATCCTGCAAAAGCGAAAGCAACGGCGGCAGCCACACGAGCTCGCTTCGCAAGAACGGAACATACCAGTGGTTATGGTGCATTAGATAGAAAATGAAAGTTAGCTTTACAGTCAAATTCCATTTTCACTTAGTTTAAAGGGGTTTTTTGCCCTTCACTTCTGCGACATTAGAGTTTCTTAATTAAATCATCTGTAACAGTCATCGAAATAGATAACGCGTTTGCTACACCTAATCCATAGCTTTTATCTGCTTTTAAACAATGAACTATATGCTTTAATTGGATTGCTTCTGGTACGCCTTGTAAAGATCGAGCTGTGTTATCAAACAAGCGTTGTTGCTCCTCTTTTGACATGAGTCGAAATAAATTTCCGGGTTGAGTGAAGTGATCATCATCAATATGCTGCCAATGACCAGCGTCACCGTCCAATGCTAAAGTTGGTTCGGCGAATTCAGGCTGCTCTGCCCATTGGCCTTGATCATTAGGCTCATAACCTAATGTGCTGCCTTGGTTATCATCGGTTCGCATAGCACCATCACGGTGATAACTATTAACTGGACAACGGGGCGCATTAACTGGGATCAAATGATGATTGACGCCTAAACGATAACGTTGGGCATCACCATACGAAAATAATCGTCCTTGCAACATTTTATCTGGCGAAAAACCAATCCCGGGAACAATACTGGCAGGATTAAAGGCAGATTGTTCTACTTCAGCAAAGTAATTCTCAGGATTACGGTTCAGCTCCATTACACCGACTTCCATCAATGGATAATCTTTATGAGGCCAGATTTTGGTTAAATCGAAGGGATCATAAGGCACTTTTTTAGCGTCTGCTTCGGGCATGACTTGGATCATTAATTTCCATTTTGGATTGTTGCCATTTTCAATAGCTTCAAATAAGTCTTTTTGATGGCTTTCTCTGTCTTTACCGATAACCGCTTCAGCTTCTGCATCAGTTAAGTTCTTAATGCCTTGTTGTGATTTAAAGTGAAACTTCACCCAAAATCGCTCATTGTTACTGTTTATTAAACTAAAAGTGTGGCTACCAAAGCCGTGCATGGTTCGATAACTAGCAGGAATGCCGCGATCACTCATAACAATGGTGATTTGATGTAATGCTTCTGGCAGTGATGTCCAAAAATCCCAATTATTTTTTGCGCTGCGCATATTGGTTTTCGGATCGCGTTTGACTGCATGATTGAGATCGGGAAACTTAAGCGGATCACGTAAAAAGAACACAGGAGTATTATTGCCGACTAAATCCCAGTTACCTTGCTCGGTATAAAATTTAACTGCAAAGCCACGAATGTCTCGCTCGGCATCGGCGGCACCACGCTCGCCTGCGACAGTAGTGAAGCGTGCGAACAAGTCAGTTGTTTTGCCTATCTCAGAAAAGATGTTGGCTTTGGTGTATTGAGTAATGTCATGGGTAACGGTGAATTTACCATAGGCCGCTGAGCCCTTGGCATGCATGCGCCTTTCGGGGATCACTTCGCGATCAAAGTGCGCCATTTTTTCCAAAAACCACACATCTTGTAATAGTTGAGGCCCTTGTTTCCCTGCGGTTTCTACGTTTTGATTGTGAGCAACGGGACAACCAAATGCGGTGGTTAATTTTTTATTTTTCATTACACACTCCTTCACGGTAGGTTTGAAGAAAATACCAGTTCCATTGAGTATAGAAGGGAATTTTTAGCTACACCTGATGTCTGTATAGAATAAGTAATATAAACAAAGCGCTAAAAGGACGTTAATATGAAAAAAAGGATCGCAATTTCAATTTCATTGCTGTTGTGTGGAGTACAAGCATTTGCTGCACTGCCGACTCTTGAACAAGTGAAAAAGTGGGATGCACAGCAACAACATCAAAAAATCATTGCCCAAGTTGATCATTTGAGTCCTTATAAAGTGGCACGATACAAGGTGCAGTCATTATTAGAGTTGAAAGAGTTTGATAGCGCAACCGAGTTTGTTGAACAACGCATAGCCATTACCAAAACACCGCCACAGCAATCCTTAAATTACAATATGCTGGGTAATATCAAAGCCATGCAAGCGATGGATGCCAGCATATTTACCGCGGCAAGTTATGCAGGCGATTCTCTTGATGCTTATAAAAAAGCCTATGAATTAAACCCTACAACAAAGCTATCGAATCAAAGTTTGATTGGCTTTTATGTTGGCGCACCAAGCATTGTTGGTGGTGATACTGATAAAGCATTAGAGTTGGCATTGAAATATGAAAAGCTTGATCCACTAGAAGGCGGCCTATTAGTGTTTCAAAGCTATTGGAGCCAAAACGAGGCAAACAAAGCCAAACTGAAATTTAATGATTTAATGCAGCAGTTCCCGAATAATGCAGCGGTTGCTTTTAAAGGCAGTCAATTCTATTACGATCAAGAACTGTACTCTGATAATCATGCCTTGCTTAAGCAAGCTATTCAATGGCCTAAATCTACGAAACAGGATGATAATACTCACTATCACCTTCATTACGCCTTTGCTAAAAACGCCATAAAAGTTAAGACTGAGTTATCCCAAGCGCTAGATTCTATTAAAAAACTTCAACAAGCACCCGCAGAGGTAACTCAACGTTATAAAGAGTGGCTGCAATTACGTGAAGCACAAATCTTATTATTGATGGGTAACAAGGAACAAGCCATTACAATAGCCAAGAAAGCACGTGCTAATAGTGATAGCAGTAAGCTTAAAAAATTGGCTAAGCGAATCATTAAGAAAGGCCGAGTTTAAGATAATGGGTTGTTTACAGTCCATCTTGTCCTGCGAAGTTGAAAGCTCCAAAGTTCTTATGAGTAAATTACTAACGCAATTTATCTCAACAAACTTTGGCAACTTCGAAGGGGGATGGTGTTCTTTTCGATTATCGGATGAAACGTACTAACTCGGAAATGATGCATTGTGAGTTACAGCAATTAACTAGTACAAATAAACGACCAACTCTTTAACTAAGCTTATTAATCTACTTACCCAGCAATTGCTCGTTTTCAAAGAGACATACATAATTTAAAAAATATACACACAGGCTCACTATCTAACAGTTATCTGGCTAAAATAACTGACCTCATATTCAATTTTTGGAGTTGTAGAAATGGATTTATCTGATTTTTCAAACAATGATGATTTAACAAATGCAGCTCACAAGTTGAATGGAAAAAAGTATTAGCATTTTCTGACGCCGTTGTCGTAAATATACCACTAGAGTCTGAGTCAACAGAGTATAGTGGTTCCTTTGAATATTATCCGAGCTGCACAGTTTAGCTCTTGCTCAGGGAATGTGCGTTCACTAAGGTCTATTTGTTCGTGGTGGATTAGATCTTGGTTGGTGGTACAACCAAGACGATACTTTAATCAGTAGTGGTTTAGTTAATTCAGTCGAAAGAGAAAAAATGGCAAATGTTCCTGTTATAGCTCTGTGTGAGCGGCTATATAAATATTTTGCCGAACATCCTGATAGAAAGTTTAATAATCAAGCTATAGATCCTGTTCATTCGATGTTCAAGTTTTATGAAGATGATAAAACAAATTTTTTCTTTTTAGACTATATACACATTTGCTTAAATTGTCTGGACTGGTGCCCTTCATCAAGTGAGCGTGTTACTTATCAACAAGCATCACCCGAAGAAAAAGCTAAGATGAGAGATTCAGGCTACCAAAGCATGATCGAGAACTGGTTAAAAGAACACGCCAGAATAATTGAGAAAGCTGCAAGAGATGTAACTGAAAAAAAAGTTTATGCTAAATACCTTTGGTTATCAAAGTACCACAATGAAGCTGTTAGTCACTTTTCAAGCAACACAGAGTGCACCTGTACAGTTAACTTACAAGAGATTGACGTCAATAGTTAATTTGTAAGTTTGAACATTTTATTTTTTGTGTGCCCAAGCAAGATTTTGTCCATAAACGAGGCTCCAACATCGTAACAGTTGTTCTCCAAACTAGCAGTCTTAACCCATTCCCCTTCGGGATTGCCGAAGACTGTTGGAATAAATGACGTAAGACCGACATGGATGTCGGACTAGCTTCCGTTGGAGCAGGAGCGACTCGGAAGTGTTAGTCACTTTTATCCATAAAGGCTGGGGGGCTTTCAATCCCGTTGGGCGGCACGGAGAGATCCAAGAGAGGGTTTGCTGAAGGACCCTTTCTTGGTCAGGTGTGGACAGACTGTCCACGATCGTAAAAATTTCTCAGAAATTTACCAATCAAGCCAAACCATCATAACCAATTGAAACCATTATTTAAAATAACTCTCTCTTGGAGAGCCAAATTCAGTCGTTTCACCATTACCATGCAACACCGCTATCTTGGTTGGTGCGCCATTGTCTGCAAAATGCACCAAGCCAATACCACTGTTATTGACTAAGCGTTTACTACGATGCTGATTAGGACGACGACCGCGGATCAACATGCGTTTGCGTTTGGTGAATAAATTTAACGGTGAAAAATAACCGTAAAGCCAACCATTGAGTTTATCAAAGCAAGGTAATAATTTTTCAGGGAACTGGTTTTTAATACCACTGCAGCATATTTGGTAAATGTTAGGGCTGCTACTGTTGAATCGTAAGTGAACATCATAAGCAAAAGAATAATGAACATCGCCAGATAGGATCACAAATTCTTGTGGTGTTTTACGATGACGGAAAATATTGAGTAGGCACTCAGCTGCGCCGGGATGTGCCATCCAGTTTTCGGCATCTACCGCTAATTCTTGACCGAAAAAGGTCGCGATCCGCTGAATCGTCTCAATTAATTTAACACCAAACATGGGCGCTGCTGACACTATGATGACTTTATCTTGGCCAACGAGCTCATGTTGGAACTCCATTAATGCTTCCCAATCTAATAAGCCCGAAGGCTTGGCAAGGTTTGATTCGCTACGCCAGCGGCGAGTTCGGGTATCAAGCACCACTAACTTAGGGCTGGTATTTAAATGATAGTGCCAATCTTCAAAACGCAATAAGATGTCGATCAGTTGATCGTGATTTTTAAGTTCAGGGCTAGCAAACATTGCTGTTAATTGTGGCTGAATGTGCTCGAATTTTTTCGGCGCATTACCGAGTCCTTGAAATAGGGTGTAAGCAATGAGTGCATTACCCAAAATCCGTTTGGAAAATGGGTGTTCATAAGCGGCTTGCTCCCACTTTGCAGTTAAATTCCAATCGTCGGTGATGTCGTGATCGTCAAAGATCATATAGGTTGGAATGTGCGCCATTAATCGTCGAACTTGCGATAATCCATCGTGGAATTTAACGATATGGCTTCTTTCCCGTTGCCACTGTTGTTGATGTTTGCTGGATAACCCTGCCACTGTTTCAGGTAATGTGATCATACTCCATAATTCAGGCGACCAGATCAGCAAATACAGCGCTGTCATTTCACTTAAACCCACTAGGTGGTTATGAGACAAACGTGAGGTAAAGATCGGTTGTTTGTGATACCAACGGAAAAAGTGAAAACCTATGGGGAATTCATTGTGAGGCAACAGAGTTTGATCTCTTTGGTAGAGCTCAGAAGGATCGTAAGTTAATGCTGAAGTATTATTGATATTGGCTTGGGGTAACTTCTCGTGAGGTAAGCCGAGTAACTCGATGACTTGCCCTATGGCATGCAGCATAGGGGCTGCAATATCATCGACATAAACTTGGTCACCACTCATCATTAATAGTGCTGGTCTATCTGCAACATTTAAATGTTCGCTGATGTGTGCATCAGCGGTAACCAGTGCATCATTACTTTCATGGTGTGGATTGCGACATGAGCCATGCAATAAGTTATCAATATTCGACTTGATAATAAAATGCGGCTGTTGGTGATCTGCATAGGTAAGATCACCAATGTGAGACAAGATATTTTGCCCTTGGTCATCGAAGATTTGGTAGTTAATTTGGCGATCAACTGGAAATAAATCATCTTGCGCTAGCTGGATCAAATATTGGTGCGCCCGTTGACCAAGGGGGACATGATGTATTTGATTGCTGTTTAAGCTAATTTTAACGTCATTTAGATCTTCTGAAAAAAGCACGGTTAAATCTGAAACAGGTTTGGAGGTAACAAACCACAAAGTGAAATTATCTTTATCACAATGACGAAGTATTGGTCCCGCAATAACTAATGGTAGATTTTTTAAACCAATGGCTTTATCCACGAATGCCTTTCCTTAATGATCTAATGCAGCGCTAAAAACAACAATCCAAAATGTGGACATGCCGTTAACCAAAACAATAATTGAAATTTTGTTTTTCTTATTTTGTGATGGAATATGACTTGCGCAATTAATGCGCCCAACCAACCACCAGACAAGCTCAGTAACAATAAACGTGCCTCTGGGATCCGCCATTTATTTTTTATCGCTGCGTATTTGTCGTAGCCATAGATGAGGATTGCAAGAGCATTGATTAATAGATACCAGTATATGACGACCATCGAACTGCTTGTTGTTCTTTACTGCAAGATTACGTGACAGTTATCAGCAGTGCAAACTTTGATGTAATTCATTAGCCTGATTGAAAACATGTGATATTCTGCGAAAAATTTTTAGTTTGGAATTTAACTTATGTCATCAGAAAAAGTGTCCGTTGCAAAAATTGGTATTGTGACAGTCAGTGATCGTGCGAGTCAGGGTGTGTATGAAGATCTTTCTGGTCAAGCGATTATCGATACGCTGAACGATTACCTCACGTCAGAATGGCAGCCTGTCTATCAGGTTATTCCTGATGAACAAGATCAAATTGAAGCCATGTTGAAAAAAATGGTCGATGAAGACAAGTGCAGCTTGGTTGTGACGACTGGTGGAACAGGACCTGCAAAACGTGATGTCACGCCAGAGGCTACGGAAGCTGTGTGTGACAGAATGATGCCGGGTTTTGGTGAATTGATGCGCGCAGAATCACTAAAATTTGTGCCAACAGCCATCTTATCTCGCCAAACGGCAGGATTGCGTGGCAGTTCATTAATTGTTAATTTACCGGGAAAGCCCAAATCCATTCGCGAATGCCTGGATGCCGTATTCCCTGCAATACCTTATTGCATTGACTTAATGGAAGGTCCATTTTTGGAATGTGATGAAGCGGTTATTAAACCGTTTAGGCCTAAGAAGAAATAAGTCTGCTTGACAGCGATATTGTTGCTTCTTTAAGCATTAGGCTTGCATATAGTTTTGCTCCCATATAGGTGTGTGGCTTGATTGAGCGTAATAATTGTTTAAGCTCTGTTGAAGCTGACTTGATAGTTTGCAAAAACCGAGAGTATTTGCAAATCGATTAAGCTTTGGATATTTAAGAGAAAGCTTGCTGTCAGCTCGAATTACTTCAACAAAAGGTCGACCCTTTAATAACGATAAGCTAAATGCATAAATTTTGACTGTTGACTCATGTGTATCAACGTCTTGAGAGTCTATGGTTAGATAGGTAAGTTTACCGTCAACACTGCCTCTCAAACGTGTTGTGATAGACTTAGGATTAAACTCAACGAGTTGATGATTTTTTTTATCCCAAACGACAGTTGCATCGGCGCATCCAGTTTGCATAGAGCTGGCTGCGTAGTTAGCGGCAAATTCTAATGACATATTAATTCTCTCATTTAACTTTTCATTCACTGCGTTAATTTTAGTGTAAACAATCTACCCTCTGATTAACGATGAGTTAAATGTGTATTAATTAATTTCCATGCTTTTTAAGATAGTTCGATTTACAATATGTAAGCTATAAACCCAATATTATTATCGCTAGATCACTTTGGATAGTTTTGGGTATTAATATTGGCTTACCTAGGATTCGTTAAATGAGCTTAGTTTGTTCCCATTGTCATAAAAACCTTAAATTGGCCAAAGTGTCTGAGCAAAGAGGTCAAGGGTTTAATGCACAGATACGCTGCTATCATTGTGAGGCTTGGCTAGGAAAAAACGCAAATATTGCCAAAGTAAAAATGGTGAGTTTTTATGTTTTGGTTATCGCTATTGCCATTAGTTACTTTTTAATTGAATACCGAACACTCGGGATTGTCTGCGGTATCGTGTTTGCGATTTTGTTAATGATATCTCATTTTATGGATCATTTATTTGTGGTTGAAGCGCCGGACAAAACAGATGATAGTGAGCACTTACAAAAATATCGCTAGAGGGCGTTCCTAATTAGATTTTTCTTCCTCCTTTGTAACTTTTATGTTGTTTTGTGTATTTCGAAGCAGAGCCTGTAAACGTTTTTTCACTTTTTGTCGTTGATGTTACCTTATCAGGGATTGTTGATGTCATCACCCATTGCCTAAAGGTGTTATGTGACGCATTAGCTAAATGTGCATCTTCCTTATTTTTTAACTTAATAGACTTATTACCAACAGAGTCTTTTACTAATATTAGTGTGTAGCAGTGTTCAGTTTGTGTTCTTTTAGAGGTTAGCTTTAGGCATTTAAAGCTGAATTCGACTGAAGAATTATTTTTTTTTCCAAAAGAGCTATTAATTTCTCTATGCATCGCTACATTAGTTTTTGATAGCGTTGAGCTTGAGGTATCCCATATACAAGAATAATTGTGAACAGTAGTAGATGCAGCCATATATAAATAGTTCTCTTATCAACGAGTTCAATGCATTTGTTTTACAATCAATAAAGCTTATTTTTCAAAATAAATCTTTATTTCGTAAGTTATTGTTCAGACATCTGATTACGATGATAAAGATTTAGCTTGCTATCCACTTCTCACAAATCAAATGTAACACGGTCTTGATTATAAATATTTGTTAATCTAGAATTCCATTCGAATATGATTCGAATGGAATTCTCAAATGTGTCCAGCGCCTAAATACTCCGTTGAGCAACAGGCTGAAATGATCCTAGATGCATCAGTTAAGGTCATTGAAGCTTCGTCATTGCTTGATTTTAAAATGACAGCCATTGCCAAAGAAGCAGGGCTGTCGGTCGGTTCTCTTTATAAGTATGTGCAAACCAAAGAAGATGTAATTATTGCATTGGCTTGCCAATATTTTGAAAATCTTGCGGTTTTTGCAAGCAGAATTTATCAAATGCCGCTTTCTATGCCGCAAAAGTTGATGGGATTCTTATTAGCCTGTCCGCAAAAAAGCGGCAAATTCTCGTTTGATCTGGATTTAGAAGTGCTTGCGACCAGTGAACCAGTACTACGTCGTTGTTCACCGATGTGGAAAGTAAGAATGCTGAGTTTGACTGAAAAAATGGGCGAAATATGTCACCAAAAGGTTCAAGATTGTTTCGATTCTGGTGAGTATCTTGGTGACAGTTTTGAAGAAATTCATGAGCTGAGCATTGGTAATTGGGCAATGAGTGCGGGTTGTAAGCAAGTGCGTTGCCATCAAAAAATTATGGGTGAGCATGGCGGTGAACAGGTCAGTCATCATCAACAAATAGAGCAAGACAGTCTTCGTGCCATGCGACGTTTTATCAATGCTTATCCGTGGAAACAACCGTTAACAGACGAAGGCATCGAACAAGTTAAAGTTGAGCTTATCAAGCTCGGCTATCGATAAATTAAACAATCAAATTCAAAGTAGTGAATAAGGAATACAATATGTCGGGTAAAAATCAGCTCAAAATGTGGAGCTTAACCTTAGTCGCACTCGCGGTTATGGGCACCGGGCTTTATTATTATAAGTCAGCAGAAATTCAACAAAAGTCTTCGCAAGTCATGCCGGAATATCCGGAACCCATCGATGCCGTTAAGGCAAGCCTTGTGCAATATAAAGAGCAAGTTCGGGTTCCTGCAGAAGTGGTTGCACCAGATTCAGTGATGTTGACCACTCAGTTGGCTGGTAAAATTACCAAGCTAGATATGCAAAATGGTGCGCAAGTAAAAAAAGGACAGCTGTTATTACAACTCGATATTAGTGAAGAAGCAGCAAGCCTAAAAAATGCTAAGGCAAGAGCAGAATTGTCACAAGCTGAACTTAAACGTACCCGTTCATTATTTAAAAAGCAGTTGGCATCGCAAGATGCGTTAGATAAAGCCAATGCTGAAGTAAAAATTAACCAAGCTGAAGTCGATAGAATAGTTGCCATTATCAATAAAAAAACAATTTACGCACCATTCGATGGTGTACTTGGCTTGCATGAATTATCAGTTGGTGAGTACTTACAAGCTAATTCTGAGGTAAGCTCTTTAGTCGCCAATGCTGGGCATTTATGGATTGATATCAACTTGTCGCAAACACAAACTCGTCTATTAAGTGATCAAAAGCTTGAGTTGTTTCAGTCAAATTCTCAGCAACCAATTTGGGCAACAATTATTGCCAAAGAGCCAATTGTTACTGCTCAAGCACGTAGTTTAAAACATCGCGCTAAATTGGAGTTAAGTAGCAATGTTCAACTTACTCCTGGTGAATTTGTGCAGGTACTGGTGAAACAGGGGACAGCCGAGCCAATGTTTAAACTACCAAAACAGGCTGTGTTACGTCAGCAAGCGTCTCGTTATGTTTATGTATTGAAACAGGATAAACCTGGAACGTACCGTACAGTTCGACGTGATATAAAGTTGTTTCAAGAAGACGCTAATTACAGCTACATTGAGTCTGGTTTAAAGGAAGGCGAGCAGGTGGTTACTACTGGCGCGTTTAAGTTGTACCCGAACAAATTAGTTAGCATTCGTCAGGCGAAGGTTGATAACGTTGCTAAGGCAGCCAAGGAGTAATTATGTCTGAGCAAACATATCGTTCTCGGATCACTGACGCCTTTGTAACGCGACCTATTTTGGCGGTTATTTTGTCGTTAACTTTAGTGATCATAGGTGCAATTTCAGCGATGAAATTGCCTGTTTTACAATACCCACAAATAGAAAATTCTTCATTAGTCATTGATACGGTTTATGTCGGTGCGTCCGCGGAAGAAATTCAGGGCTTTGTTACCGATCCTATCGAAAAAGCGGCTTCCAGTATTAGCGGTGTGGATTACATCAGTTCTGAGTCCAGCGCGGGTAGCAGTAAAGTGACGGTGCAATTAGTGCTCAACTCTGACAGTACTAAAGCCTTGGCTGAGCTCAATACGCGTTTGAGTCAAATTCGATTTGAGTTACCAAGAGCGTCGCAAGATCCAAGTATTACCGTTGTGCGTTCAGATAGACCGTTTGCCTCGTTTTATCTCTACGCCGATACCAAAGAGTTTAGTCGCGCCGAATTGAGTGACTACCTTGAACGTCAAGTTAATCCATTGCTTAATGCGCTTCCCGACGTGCAACGGATCAGTGTTGAAGGTGGTCGCTCACCCGCGATGCGAATTTGGTTAGATCCAACCAAAATGGCGATGTTACATGTCAGCACCAATGACATTCAGCAAGCGTTAGTGCGTAACAATGTTGCAGCAACGATTGGTAACACCAAAAATCCAGTTCAACGAATTGATCTAGTTGCTAATACCTTATTAGAAGATAAAGCGAGTTTTGAACGCATCACCATTAAAGAGGTGGATGGTCGTAGTATTAAATTAACCGATGTTGCAAGGGTGGAGCTCGGATCTGAACAAGCGACAAAAGAGGCGGGCTACAACTTAGAAAATTCTGTTTATATTGGTGTGTTCACTCAACCTGGTGCCAATGAAATTGCCATTGGTGATAGCTTGTATAAAAAAATAGATCAGGTTAATAAAGGCTTACCAAAGGATTTAAAGCTAAAAATTGCCTTCGATGCGACTAAGTATATGCGAGATTCGATTAAGGAAGTGTTTACTACTTTGATTGAAACTGTGATCTTGGTTGGTATTGTTATTCTGTTGATGATGGGGTCGTTTAGAACGGCATTAGTACCGCTGATCACGATCCCAATTTCAATATTGGGCGCGATAGCCGCTATGACCATGATGGGCTTCTCGCTTAACTTACTTACTTTGTTAGCGATTGTACTTTCTGTTGGTTTGGTTGTGGATGATGCCATTGTTGTGGTGGAAAATGTTGCAAGGCATATGCGTAACGGCATGAGCGGGCCCAAAGCTGCGCTATTGAGTTCTCGCCAATTATTTACCCCAATTATTGGCATGACAATCACTTTAGCTGCGGTGTATGCGCCTATTGGTTTCTTGTCTGGATTAACAGGTGTATTGTTCAAAGAGTTTGTCTTTACACTGGCTACAGCAGTATTGATGTCAGGTTTAGTTGCCTTGACCTTATCACCTATTATGAGTGCTTGGGTATCACCGCAAGGCGGTAAAGAAGGCAAGTTGACCCAAGCGATAAATGGCAAATTTAGCTCGCTTGAAACCTTATATCGTAAATTGTTAACCAAGGTGTTTAACTACAAGCCACAAGTGATTTTATTGGCAATATTTATGACGGTATTGATTATGCCTTTGTATCAATATTCAAAGTCAGAACTTGCGCCTGTTGAAGATCAATCGAGCATTCAGATGTTTATTCAAACGCCGCCAGAATCGACGCTTGAGCACACCAGTGCGCAGATGAAAAGTGTGGTTGGTCAATTGATCCAAACGCCAAATAGTGTGGGTATGTGGCACCTTTCATTTGCGACATCAGGATTTGGTGGTTTAAATTTCGTGCCTGTTGATGAGCGCGAACAAAGTACCAAACAATTGCTTGGTCAAGTGTATGGTCAGTTAAGCCAATTTCCAGATATTAAAGCATTCCCTAATTTGCCTGCGGCGTTGCCGACATCAGGTCAATTTGATGTGGAAATGGTGGTAACGTCATCAGTACCACAAGCTGAAATGGAAGGTTATGCACAGCAGTTAGTTTATGCGGCATTTCAAAGTGGTATGTTCTTGTTTGCTGATACTGACTTAAAGGTAGATTTACCGCAAGTTGGCTTTAAGTTTAATAAAGCGAAAATTGCTGACTTGGGCATGACCATTAGTGAAGTGAATGAACAGTTGTCATTCTTACTGTCAGATAATTACGTTAACCGTTTCAATTTGGATGGTAAAGCGTACAAGGTTATTGCACAGGTGGAAGAACAATATCGTGTTGATCCACAGGCGATTATGCAATTGCAGTTAACGACGCCAGCGGGAGATTTGATCCCACTTTCAAGCATTGCTGAGGTTGAATCGCGTGCTGCACCACGAAAGTTGGCTAAGTTTGGTCAACGTAATTCGTTCCGTGTCTTTGGCGGTGTGAATGCGAGTAATACTAAAGAAGAAGCGTTAACAGCGTTAGAGCAAGCTGCCGCGCAAATTTTACCAGCAGGTTACAGCATTGATTACTTGGGTGAGTCCCGCCAAATGCGTAATGAAGGCAATACCCTTGTTGGTGTGCTAGGTGTGGCACTGGTATTTGTATTCTTTGTGTTGGCGATTCAATTTAATAGCTTCCGCGATCCATTAGTGGTGTTATTAGGCTCGGTTCCGTTGGCTTTATCTGGTGCGCTATTGTTGTCGTTTATAAATGTTACCACTATAAATATTTATTCGCAGATCGGGTTAATTACCTTAGTGGGGCTGGTCGCTAAAAATGGTATTCTGATTGTGGAGTTTTCACGTCACTTACAGATGGAAGGATTCAATAAGGTCGATGCAGTGATCCAAGCTGCAAGTGTTCGCTTGCGTCCAATCTTAATGACAACAGCAGCAACTGTGTTAGGTCACTTTCCGTTGGTTCTGGTTAGTGGCGCGGGTGCGGCAGCGCGTAACAGCATTGGTTTGATACTCGTTGCAGGTATGCTCATCGGCACCTTCTTTACTTTGTTTGTGCTACCGGTTATTTATGCTTACCTAGCTCAAGAGCATGATGCAAAAATAGAGAATGTAGCCACCGAGTCATAATGTCTGCTCCTCTCAATAAAAGGCAGCTTAGTGCTGCCTTTGTGTTTTATTGATTAAGAATAAAACTAAGGCAGGTTATTGTTCCTACCAGACTAACGAGTAGAACAGAAGTTAATAATCCCAACCTTTGACGGTTTCTGCCCTTAGGATCCATTCTAGTAAATAACATTACGTAAATATTACCTGTCATAAATACCCATGCGACCAACATCAGCATTTTGCCACTGGCGAACTAAGATGAAGCGAACTGTAAAAAAGCAACAAACAAACGAGGTTATCATCCATCAACAACGACCAATATTTATCTGTCTTTATTAAAATAACCGACTCACCGATCGCGACAACAACGCCCTCTAGTTCTTATCTCCAGAATCATTCACATCTAACTCCGAGATCATTAGGAGTTGATCCCTTTGTTAGAATTTTCAATGCCACTTAAGTTAATTAACCGAAATTAATTCAACATTCATTGTTACTCCACTCAAACCGTTCACTGACTACCTATAATTTTAAATATTTCGCTTATTTAAGTAACCATATGGCTTGCTCTAGTACAGACACTGAATTATCAACCCTAAATCAGGCTTTATTACCCAATAATGACGCCTTGCTGCAAGCTGCGCCTCAAACAGCACCAGTGAGCTCAGAGCTCCAATGTTTGCAAAGTACTTGCACTGATTTACTTAATGTACATTTTCAAGAACCTATTGTTCGAGAACAATTAAAAGCACAGTTAGAGAAATTTTATCAATTTGCAGAACAAGTCACGAGATTTCCCGATACTTATCAAAGTACCTTTGATGTTTTCGGTGACATGACTGAACAATTAATTGCGCTGGATCAATTGCTCAGTAGCGACAAAATTCCAAATAGCATTAAGAAAAGCGCGATATTATTACTTCCAGTTAATGAAGCAAAAGCAGCAGACAAGCTGTTCGCCACTCATCTTTCACTGACTTTACTCAGACAAGCTAACAGCGGCACTGACGACATGTATATACAAACAGTTCGACAGTGCGCAGTTAAATATTGTCAGAAGCATCAACTACCGGAGATAGCAGAGCAGCTCGTTCAAGCTGTCACCTCACAATCAAAAAGTAAACATACCGCCACAGATCATAGCGCAGCAACAGATCAATCCCATTGCCAAGCCATAACTGAGGCACATCTTGTGGCTTTTTATTGTGAACTGTACACTGCAACATATTCTCAGTTATCCATATCACCAAAAAAGACGCCGTTGCACATTCACTACTTAAGAGCAAGTCACGACATACAGCCAATAGAAACTCGTGATCTTATAAGTTATGTTGTACTGCGTCGAGGTGAACGTCCTGAGAATATAACACTGCGTCATCTAAGTCATATCGACTTAGATGCATTGCACCCTGTTGTATGTCATATGCTCTGTGAGAATGCTTTTAAGTCATCAAGCATCGATGATATGCTTTGTTTCGTATCTTCATGCCCAACACCTGCGACACGATCTGTGCAGCAAAATGAACTATTATCACGATGCGTAAACCAACTACAGACAAACGATAGTTCAACAAATAGCCAAATTAGCGTTTGGATAGAAAATTGCCATCAATCAGAATTATTAGACAACATTTATGCTCATTTATTACCTCGTCGACAAGCTAAATGTTTATTACAACTTAGTAAATTAAACAAATTAAAACTCAATGATAAGCGTCTTTTTTCGCCTGAAGTGATCACACATTTATCTAGACAATTCATCAACGACAATCTATCGAAAGAAGGCGGATATAGTGCATTATCAACGGCATGTATTGCCAATCATGCCAAGGTTGTAACTAAATTACTTCAAGTCAGTGCATTACGAAAATCAGAAGATCAATTTCACTATTGTGGTAACGTATCAGGCCATACGCCTTTTCATAAAGCTTGCATTAGCGGGAGCATAGATGCAATTAATGCCTACTGTGACTTCAGCTTGAGTCTTGAGCATCCGTTACAGTTAAGGATTAATACTCGTCAAGGAGAATCAGTTTTCATGCTGGCCATTGCTTCAGGCAACTTAAATACCCTTAAGTGCTTGTTAAACCAGTTTGAAGTTAACATAAAAACTTATCGGAACTTTCCTAGCGTTGAATTGACCTTAGCTCAATATGCCTGCAAGTATCAGCAAGTGCATATTCTTTCCTATTTGCTATCTCTACCATTTTCCAATGTGCGAGAGCTAGAAAACTCTGAGAAATATTACGAACTCGAACAATGGGTTAAGCATACTCCGATGATCTGCAGCTCTCGCCCAGTTATCAAATGCATTCAAACCCAGCAACAGATGACACCAGAAATGTTACTAACAAACTTTGATCGCAATACTCTTTATGACATAGGTCTACACGAAAGAAAGCAACTACTCATTTTTGCAATTCAACATGGATTTGTTCAAGCTGCCATAACAATATTTAAAACCTTTCCACTAACGGAGGCAGCCATAACAAGTGCTATTTTTTATGCATGTACATATTCTCAACCAGACATTCTTACTGAGCTATTAAAAGAAAAGCCAAAAATTTTGTCGATCCGCAGTGATGCTGAAGAAAATTTACTGCAAATAGCTTTACGGCGTAACACAGACAAAGCTCGTGAAATACGTCAAGCACTGATCTCTTATTGTCCGAAGCTCCTAGAAGCTAAAATTGCAAAGCACAACACCTTACTCCATTTCGCTGTTGCTATTGGAAATACTGAAGCTGTAGAATATTTATTAACGAATGCAAAGTTGGATATCAGTAAAACAAATGATGACGGACAAAGTGTGCTCCATGCTGCAGTTGAAAAAGGCAACTTAGCTATGCTCAACGTTGTTTTAAAGCACTGCCAGCCGAAAGACTTACTTGTAAAAACTCAGTCTTCGTTCTCATTCCAACGAAAAACAGCACTCCAGCTCAGTAAAAAAAGGGAAATTCATGCTCGACTTAAAGAGTTTCAACAGTTGACTTCAACAATCACCCCAACCTCTACTGCAAGCTTTGTGCAAGACGATAACGAAATGCTTGTTATTGACTTAGCAGCTGCACAGGTATAAATAATACATGCTGTAATTCTTATTGTTGTATCAAAAAAAGCCCTTAATAATCAAGGCTTTTTCAGTTACTTGATCTGATAAAAGATTACTTTTTCTTTTTCGCCTTTGGATGTGGCAAATCGGTAATTGAGCCTTCATAGGTTTCTGCCACTAAGTCTACTGATTCATGTAATGTTGGATGAGCATGAATGGTTAATGCGACGCGTGTCCAGCTTAGCATACTTTCAGAGCAATCAGACGCAATGGAAAGGATCATTTTAGAATCGAACTCATGCTTCATACCCAAAATTACTTCAGCTACTAGGCAACCTCATGCACATCGCAAAAGCGATAAAAAAAGAAGAAGCAATGAGTGTTGTCGTTGAGTTACCATCTAAAAAACATAAAAAAACCCCGACACTTGTCGAGGCTTTTTAAAATCTTCTAAGAAAGAATAAAATTACTTTTTCTTCTTCGCCTTTGGATTTGGCAAGTCAGTAATTGAGCCTTCATAGATTTCAGCCGCTAAGCCTACTGACTCATGTAATGTTGGATGAGCGTGAATGGTTAATGCGATATCTTCTGCATCACAACCCATTTCAATAGCAAGACCGATTTCACCCAGTAGCTCGCCACCGTTAACGCCAACAATCGCACCACCAATCACGCGATGTGTGTCTTTATCAAAGATAAGCTTAGTCATACCTTCAGAGCAATCAGACGCAATCGCACGACCACTTGCTGCCCAAGGGAAAGTCGCAGTTTCAAAGTTAATACCTTGCTCTTTTGCTTCTTTCTCAGTTAAACCAACCCATGCAACTTCTGGTGCAGTGTAAGCAATTGAAGGAATAACTTTAGGATCAAAGAAGTGCTTCAAGCCAGAAATAACTTCCGCCGCTACGTGACCTTCATGCACACCTTTGTGTGCCAACATTGGTTGACCAACAATGTCACCAATCGCAAAAATGTGTGGCACATTGGTACGCATTTGCTTATCAACATTAATGAAGCCGCGCTCATCAACATTAACACCAGCTTTATCAGCATCTAAAGACTTGCCATTTGGCGTACGACCAATAGCAACCAATACTGCGTCATAACGCACTGGTTCAGTTGGCGCTTTTTTGCCTTCCATTGTTACGTAGATGCCGTCATCTTTCGCTTCAACCGCAGTTACTTTAGTTTCAAGCATCAAGTTGAAATCTTTCTTGATTTGCTTAGTAAATACGCGAGCTACGTCTTTGTCAGCAGCAGGGATAACTTGGTCAAACATTTCAACCACATCAATATCACTGCCAAGTGCTGAGTACACAGTACCCATTTCTAAACCGATAATACCACCGCCCATAACAAGCAGTTTTTCAGGTACTTCTTTTAATTCTAACGCGTCAGTAGAATCCCAAATGCGTGGATCTTCATGTGGAATGAAAGGCAGTTGAATTGGACGAGAGCCTGCAGCTACGATAGCATTATCGAAGTTAACTACGGTTTTACCGTCTTCACCTTCTACTTCGATAGAGTTAGGACCTGTGAATTTACCAAAACCATTCACGACGTTAACTTTACGCATTTTAGACATTCCGCCTAAACCGCCAGTTAACTGACCAATGACTTTTTCTTTGTAGCTACGTAGTTTGTCTAAATCGATTTTAGGCTCGCCGAATACCACACCGTGGTCGCTGACCATTTTCGCTTCTTCAATCACTTTTGCTACGTGAAGCAAGGCTTTTGAAGGAATACAACCAACGTTCAAACAAACACCACCTAAGGTGCTAAAACGTTCGATGATCACAGTTTCCAAACCTAAATCGGCTGCACGGAATGCAGCTGAATAACCAGCAGGACCTGCACCTAATACTACTACCTGAGTTTTGATTTCGTTACTCATGTTTTCCTCTAATTTTCATTCCGTTGGGGATTTACCCCAGCCAAATTTAAGATCTCCAGCGTAAGGTGCTGGCATTTTAACTTGGCTTAACTGTCGAGTACAAATAAAAAGGCTGCAAAAGCAGCCTTATTTTTTACAGAATTAATGTGCGAATGTCAGATAACAAACTCGAAAGTGTCACTGAGAAACGTGCCGCCATAGCACCATCAATCACTCGATGATCGTAAGACAATGATAACGGCAACATTAGACGCGGTTCAAAGTCTTCGCCATTCCATTTTGGTTTCATTTCAGACTTAGACACACCAAGAATCGCTACATCAGGATAGTTCACAATCGGTGTAAATGCAGTTCCACCAATGCCACCAAGACTCGAAATAGTGAAGCAGCTGCCTTGCATATCAGCCGCTTTCAACTTGCCGTCACGAGCCTTAATTGAAATATCAGTTAGCTCTTGTGACAATTCAATAATGCCTTTTTTGTCAACATTGCGTACAACTGGAACAACCAAACCATTTGGTGTATCAACCGCAATGCCAATATGAACGTACTTTTTCTTGATCAGCGATTCGCCATCAGCGCTTAAGCTTGAGTTAAACACAGGGAATTCAAGCAAAGCTTTGGCTGCGGCTTTCATCATGAAGACCAATGGCGTGATTTTAATGCCAGTTTTCTTCTTCGCAGCTAGCTCATTTTGTTGCTTACGGAAGGCTTCCATTTCAGTGATATCAGCTTCATCGAACTGAGTCACATGAGGAATGGTTACCCAGTTGCGGTGTAAGTTTGGTCCAGAGATTTTCTGAATACGGCTTAATGGGACTTCTTCCACTTCGCCAAATTTGCTGAAATCAACTTTCGGTGCTGCAATCACTTGCAAGCCACCTTCACCACCAGTTGCCGCTGCTGCCGTCGCTTTTGGACGAGACAACTCATACTTCACATAAGCTTGAACGTCTTCTTTAACGATTCGACCTTTACGACCAGACCCCGTTACTTGGGTTAAATCGACACCAAATTCACGCGCTAAACGGCGTACAGCAGGTGACGCATGAACTACTTTGCCACTTGCCACTGGCGCACTTGCACTTGGGTGATGTGGGACAGGTGGTTTTGGTGCTGGTGCAGGAGCCGCCGCTTTCGGCGCTTCTACAGGTTTTGATGCTTCAGCTTTAGGTGCTGGAGCCGCCGCAGGTGCCTCACCTTGAACCTCAAGCGTGATAACTAACGTACCTTCCGATACCTTATCACCTTCTTTAAGCGCAACCGATTTAACCACCCCCGCTTGTGGTGATGGTACATCCATAGTGGCTTTATCTGTTTCCAGCGTCACAAGACCAGCATCTTCTTCAATGCTGTCACCCACTGACACTAAGATTTCAATCACAGGGACATCTTTATCACCACCGATATCCGGCACTGCAATATCGACAACTTTAGTACCACCAGCTGCAACTACTGGCGTAGCTTCTGTAGCAGGCGCAGGCGTTTCAACCACAGGGGCAGCCACTGGCGCTGAAGACTCAACTGGGGCTGCAGCTGGCGCTTCATCCTCGGCCGCTTTCATCATCGCAATCAACTTGCCTTCTGAAACCGTATCGCCGACAGCGACCTTTAGTTCAGACAATACACCTGCAAATGGTGCAGGAATGTCCATAGTCGCTTTATCACTTTCAACGGTTAGAATTGAATCGTCTTCAGCCAATGTATCGCCAATAGCAGCACACACTTCAATTACTTGTACTTCGTCCCCACCAATATCAGGAACCAAAACTTCTTTTAAATCAGCCATTGGAAATCCCTCTTATGCGTACTGTGGGTTAATTTTATCAGCATTAATGCCGTACTCTTTAATGGTGTTAGCCAATACATCAACTGGCATTTCACCACGGTCAACCAGTGACTTAAGTGCAGCAATAACAATGAACTTAGCATCAACTTCAAAGTGATGACGTAAGTTGTCACGGCTATCAGAGCGACCGAAACCATCAGTACCCAACACTTTGTAATCAGTTGGCATATAAGCACGCAATTGTTCACCGTATACTTTCATGTAATCAGTTGCAGCAATAGCAGGACTATCTGATGCGATAACTTCGCTGATGTAAGGCTTTTTCGCAGTTTCAGTTGGGTGTAGCATGTTCCAGCGCTCAGCAGCTTGACCATCACGAGTCAGTTCATTAAAGCTAGTTACAGAGAATACATCGGTAGTGATACCGAAGTCTTTCGACAAGGCAACAGCCGCTTTACGTACTTGCTCAAGAATGGTGCCACAGCCCATAAGCTGCACTTTACCTTTACCAGAACCTTCTAACGTTTCTAGCTTATAAATACCTTTCTTAATGCCTTCTTCAGCACCTTGTGGCATTTCTGGCTGTACGTAGTTTTCGTTCATTGTCGTTAGGTAATAGAAGATGTCTTCTTGATCATCACCATACATGCGCTCAATACCGTCTTGAACGATAACTGCGATTTCATAACCATAAGTCGGATCATAAGTGACACAGTTTGGAATGGTGTTCGCCAATACGTGGCTGTGGCCATCTTGGTGCTGTAGACCTTCACCGTTTAGTGTGGTACGACCTGAAGTACCACCGACTAAGAAGCCGCGTGCTTTCATGTCACCTGCCGCCCAAGCAAGATCACCAATACGTTGGAAACCAAACATTGAGTAGTAGATATAAAATGGGATCATCGGCGTGTCATTCACAGAATAACTGGTCGCTGCAGATACCCAAGATGACATAGCACCAAGTTCATTAATGCCTTCTTGCAGAACTTGACCTGATTTATCTTCACGGTAGTAAGCCACTTGATCTTTATCTTGTGGTACGTACTTTTGCCCTTCGTGCGCGTAGATACCTACTTGACGGAACAAGCCTTCCATACCAAAGGTACGAGCTTCATCAGGAATAATTGGTACTATGCTCTTACCAATTTTCTTATCTTTAAGTAGCGCAGTAAGAATACGAACAAACGCCATTGTCGATGAAATTTCACGACCGTTCGAGCCTTTTAAGATGCTGTCAAAAATGCTCAGTGCTGGCACTTCCATTTTTTCAGTGAACTGTTCAAGGCGTTTTGGCATTGAGCCATGCAGCGCGTTACGGCGCTCCATCATGTATTTCACTTCTTCAGAATCTGGTCCTGGGTGATAGAAAGGAATGTCTTCTAGCTTGTCATCAGGCACTGGAATGTCAAAACGGTCACGGAAATGACGAATTGAATCAACTGCCATTTTCTTAACATTGTGCGCGATGTTCTTACCTTCACCTGCATCACCTAAGCCGTAACCTTTAACAGTTTTCGCTAGAATAACCGTTGGACGACCCTTGGTTTTCTTCGCGTGATCTAATGCTGCATAAACTTTAACTGGATCATGACCGCCACGGTTTAGGCGCCAGATGTCATCATCTGACATGTTAGCAACCATTTCTGCGGTTTCTGGGTACTTACCAAAGAAATGCTCACGGGTATAAGCGCCGCCTTTGGCTTTACAGTTTTGGTATTCACCATCTACGGTTTCTTCCATTAACTGTAATAATTTGCCACTGGTATCGCGAGCTAATAATGCGTCCCAATAACGACCCCAAATTACTTTAACCACTTCCCAACCAGCGCCGCGGAATTCGCCTTCAAGCTCTTGGATGATTTTACCGTTACCACGTACAGGGCCATCTAAGCGCTGTAAGTTACAGTTGATGATAAATACTAAGTTATCCAGTTCTTCACGTGCTGCTAAGCCGATTGCGCCTAATGCTTCTGGCTCATCACATTCACCATCACCTAAGAAACAGTAAACTGTTTGCTCTGAACAATCTTTAATACCACGATCAGTTAAATACTTAAGGAAACGTGCTTGATAAATTGCTTGAATTGGACCAAGACCCATTGATACAGTCGGGAACTGCCAATAATCGCTCATCAACTTTGGATGTGGGTAAGAAGATAAGCCTTTACCATCAACCTCTTGACGGAAATTGGCTAACTGCTCTTCGCTTAAACGACCTTCAAGAAACGAACGTGAGTACACCCCAGGTGCAATATGACCTTGGAAATAAACCAAATCACCGCCATCTTTTTCATTTGGCGCGCGGAAGAAGTGGTTAAAACACACATCATAAATGGTCGCACTTGAAGCGAAACTAGAGATGTGACCACCAAGCTCAAGATCTTTAGTTGAACCACGAAGTACCATTGCTAACGCATTCCAACGAACCAAGGCGCGGATACGACGTTCCATTTCTTGGTTACCTGGCATTTGTGGCTCTTGCCCAGCTGGGATGGTATTCAAATACGCAGTGGTCGCGGTATAAGGCAAGTAAGTGCCGTTACGACGTGCTTTATCAATCATTTTTTCAAGTAAATGATGAGCACGCTCTGGGCCTTCTTGCTCTAATACAGCTTGCATGGCATCAAGCCATTCTTGAGTTTCTAGCGGATCTACATCTTGCAGCATATCTTCAGACATGACACTGTCCTTCTCTATATTAAGGTACCTAACGTATTGTCTTGTTGAGGTACTTACAGATTAACGTCTCAAGTGGTTACTCACCACTCTTTAAACGGCGCAGACTTCGCTGCAACCGACTGTCTTCTTCTCGCATCGACAACATCACTTCTTCAATGTAACTTAAGTGTTCATTGGAAGCTTCGCGCGCTGCCTGCGGATTTCGTTCTACAATAGCAGCCAACAACGCTCGACGATGTTGATTTGCCATTTTTGCCGCTTCTTCACGGCGGCCTAGTAACACTAAGTTTTGCGCCACATTACGGTGTAATACTGGCTCCAAACTCAATACTAAATGCAGCATAGCTACATTATGTGAAGCTTCAGCAACTGAACGATAAAAACGAACAATCGCCGCGGCCTTATCTTCAATATCTTCTGCTTGCTCAACTTCAACAATACGTCGCTTAATGCTTTGCATATCCGCATCGGTTCCACGAAGGGCAGCAAAGTAAGCCATCATGCCTTCCGTTGCATGACGAAACTCCAGTAAGTCGTACTGACTTTCTGAATCACTGTGCATTAATTCAACGATAGGGTCGGCAAGGCTTTGCCAAAGTTGCTGTTTTACAAAGGTGCCACCACCTTGGCGACGAGAGACTAACCCTTTGGCTTCTAACTTTTGAATAGCTTCACGCAGCGACGGGCGTGACACATCAAATTGCGTCGCTAACTCTCGCTCCGGCGGTAGCTTCTGACCTGGGGGTAAGCTTCCCTCCAAAATCATCTGCTCTAATTGCGCCATGATAACGTCAGAAATTTTTGGCTGACTGACTTTGCTATAAGCCATAAAGGTTGTGATTCCCTATCCTTTTCAAACTTACTTTCGACAAGTTTTAATAAATAATATAACCTGTAAATTGGTCTTACCAATTTTTTTGAGTTGCAGCACTTTATCAAATTGGTGTGTTAATGTCCACACAGCCTCGTTTTTATAAAACGTGATCAACCGCCCACACAGCATAGACTATATGAAATTTTAAAGGGGTCAGACCAATTTATTTTTATAAAGTTAATTTTAATTAATCTTCTGCAAAACGCACATAGCAGCTTATAGAATCAACTAGCATGCTAACCAGTTTTAAAGAGGAAGTTGCTATGGCTACAGCAGTAGGTAATGTTGAGATTCCATTACGTTCAAAATCTAATTCAGTTTGTTTAACTCACGATGAAATAAACACGATTAAAGCTACTGAAAGCTTAGCCAACTTACATTCTTTTACTTGTTGCTGTGCTAAATTCAAAAATTGGCGACAAAACTGTGACAAATCAAAAGCAGTCATCGCTTTTTTCAATCTTTGCAAAGCGACTTATGGCAACCAAACACCACAACATATGGCAAGGCTCAATGATTGTTTAGCTGAAGGTGTCACCGTGAGATATAAGGTCACCAAAACTGACGGGGTCATTGATACAACCATCACTGCAATTGAACTTATAGCAGGAGAAAATAAGCAACCTTTATTAACTCGTCATTTAGCTTGGCAACCGACCGAATCTTCCCCCTCAGAGGGAACAACAGAAAACACGCCACTGATTACGCCTCCAATGTCTACCCGAGTATCACGAATTAGATCATCAGTGAAAAGTGAACTGCGTAGTCACGAGCTGCACCACAAAATGACGACAATGTGGATAAAGTTTATGTTAAGTGATGACAAAATGCCGGGATGTAGGTATCTGTTATCTCAAATTCGTAGCTTTAACGATGAACAATTGGAGTCCAATCAAGGATATATTCAAGCATTATTTCCCATCCCTCAACATTGCACTTATCATGAATATGCGCCAATACTCACCCAAGAGATGGTGCTAGAAATACTCCAACCTTCGCAACTAAGACTATCTGTGCAACAAAACCTAACATTTATGCTAACGCATTGGGGAATCGCTTATAATGCTGACGAGAAAAAATTCGAAATTTGCGATAGAGCAAAGTTCTTTCAATACTTGGATCAAGCAAATTCACAAGATAATCAGCACCGAATGACGAGAGTTCTTAACTTTCTAATGGAAGTGCAATTTAAGTTAACAGCCTTTCAAATATATACTTTGCTATCAAGGGATTGCTCTCGAGTGTCACGATCCGTTATCACGAGTTGGCAAAATATCGTTAAGCCACCAGCTACACTCAATAATCACGAATGGTTTACAACAAAACATCTTCCGGCATCTAAAGGTGAACCGGTACAATCTCAATCCACCAGTGCAGAGCAAAAGTACAAAGGCTCTATCATGAGCCCTATTGTCACTAGAGTTCGAACAGCTCTAAGGCTGTAACAAATCAAAAAGTTTTTAATTGGGAACACTCCCTAGTTATTATCAAGCTGATTTTGAACTGAATTTCCATTTTCAGCCTTGGTGTTAAAGGGTGCTGTCTAAAAATAAGGTTACATATTTAAAGTTTTTCAACTTGAATTATATGCTAACCATGACATAGACTAGCCCTGATTTTTTATTCAATGGTGCGTAAAAGTGCGAGTATCAAGTAACAGTCAAAAGTGGTGGGCGATATGGCTAAGTGCCGTGTTGTTGATCCTGTCTGTTGCTGCCTCAGCTCACAGTGTTGAGCATGTTGATCATGGTATTAATGAGCATTGTACTCTGTGTTTTCACCAGCACCAGTTAAATCATTTTCTTGGTCAAAACCATATTGACCTTCCTATCATTCCCCAGCAATACTCTCGGGTAACAATTGATCCGCTTGGTTATCGATTGTTAGCGCGATACGATTATCGCAGTCGAGCTCCTCCTAACTTCATTTTCAGCTAACTTAATATATTTTCACTGATCAGCGGTGTCTCATTTTACGCACGGTTATTAGTGATTATTTATAGCTATTTGATCTTAAGTTATTTTAATTCTTGTATTTATTGTTTTTACGATTTCGTGCGGTTTTAGTATGTAGTCAAATTTAACAAGAGATCAAAAGAGCTAGTTGTAACTTCTGCTGAACAACGGGCTGTTTTCGCTTGCTTCAATATTGAAGGTTTGTGTTTATTTCTTCCCTGAATTTGTTTTGTGCTCATTGTTCAGTAGCATTATTTAGTATCACACCTTACTACGAGTAAAGGCGTGTATGTATTTATGAGTTATATAAAAATGAATTTTAAAAAATCTGTATTGTCTTTATCGTTATTCGCTTTACTGCCTGCTTCAGGCTTTGCCAAAGATTTACTGCCAGCAAACTTAAACATTAGTGCTGTGATTGATGGTTACTATCAAACTCAAGATAAAGTACTTGGAGGTAGATCCAAGGGGTTTGGTTTAGGTGAAACCGAGTTAGCATTTAGCGGTAACATTGACGATGCATTTTACGGAAAACTGACCAGCATTATTGAATCCCATGATGGTAAAACAGAATTAGAGCTTGAAGAAGCCTTCGTACAAACATTGTCATTACCAGCGGGTTTTTCTGTTCGTGGTGGTCGTTTTATGTCAAATATTGGTTATTTGAATAACCAGCATCTACATACCGATGCTTTTGTTGATCGCCCTGCTGCATATCGTGCTTTCCTAGGTAATCACTACTTTGACGATGGTTTACGTATTGATTATCTTGCGCCAACAGACTTGTACTGGAGTATGGGGGTGGAAGCTTTTAAAGGTGAAAAATTAAAAGCAGATAATGAAGAAGCAAAGTTGAAAACAGTCGGTGCTTATACTGCATTTACCAAAATTGGTGGCGATATTGGTGTTAGTAGTTCATGGCAACTGGGCTTGAGCTATCTTCGCAATCAAAATGGGTTAAGTGGGCATCATGACGAACACGAAGAAGAAGGTCATGAAGGGCACGATCACGATGATCATGGTCATAAAGGTGAACAAGGCCATACTCATGGTGCAAAGTACACAGGTAAAAACCTATTTGGTGTTGATGCAGTGTATAAGTGGGCGCCAAATGGTAACTATAAATATCAACATCTTACTCTAAGCGGTGAGTATTATCGTTTGACTGACTTATTTGAAACAGAAGGCGAGCATGCTGAAGAATTTGATGGTAAAGATCATCAAGGGTGGTACGTAAGCGGTGTTTATCAATGGTCGCCTAAGTGGTCTACGGGTGTTCGTTATGGCCGCATTGATGTGCAAACCCTACATGATGAAGAACTGGAACAGCTGAATTTAAAAGAAACAGAATTTGAGCTGGCTTACCATCATAGCCACTTTTCTACAATTCGTTTGCAATATACCAATCAGCAAGGTCAAGAATCGCTTAAGCCTAAAGATGAGCACAGTGTGACTTTGCAATTCATCATGACATTGGGAGCTCACAGTGCGCATCAATTCTAAAATTATCGCGCTTGGTTTTACGCTTTTTGCTGGCATTTTGCCAGCAAAGGCGGCGTTGAATATTTTTGCTTGTGAGCCAGAATATGCCAGCTTAGTGAAAGAAATAGCGCCGGCTGCTAAGGTATATTCAGCAACAACGGCACTGCAAGATCCACATTTGGTGCAGGCAAGACCTAGTCTTATCGCTAAAATGCGTCGAGCAGATCTTGCAATATGCGCTGGGGCGGATTTAGAAATTGGTTGGCTACCTATGTTGCAGATGAAGTCAGCCAATTCTAAAGTGAGAAATACTGAAACAGGCTTGTTTTTTGCCGCTGATCAGATTGAAACGCTTGATAAACTAGAACGTGTTGACCGCAGCATGGGGGATGTCCATGCAAAAGGAAACCCGCATGTTCATTTAGATCCGATGAGATTACTGACCATTGCTCAAAAACTTACCCAGCGCTTAGTGAGTATTGATAGCAGTAATGCATCTGTGTATCGAAATAATTTCACTAAATTTAAGTCACGCTGGCTTACTGCTATGGAACAATGGCAGCAACAAGCAAAACCACTTAAAGGCAAAAACGTGATTGCTTATCACACCAGCTTTCGATATCTATTTCAATGGATTGGGATGCATCAAGTTGGTGATTTAGAGCCGAAACCGGGATTACCACCAACCACAGGTCATTTAGTGAAGTTACTTAACTTAGCTAAAAAAGAGCAAATTTCAGCTGTTGTTGTTGCTTCATACCAAGATACAAGAGGGGGAGAATGGTTAGCCAGTCGCAGCTCTATCCCAATGATAGTTCTACCAATATCTGTTGGTGGAAATGATATGAGTAATGACTTGTTCAGTTTATATCAAAGCATTATTGACCAGCTAATTGGAGCCATTAAATAGTGGATTGGGATTTATTACTGATCTTATTGCCAGCGCTTGCCGCTGGCATTCTAGTGATTTCAACTCATGTACTGTTTGGCAAGCAAGTATTGACTCGTGGCATTATCTTTATTGATCTTGCCGTCGCTCAAATTGCCGCTTTAGGTGCGGTACTTGCGAAAACGCAACATGATATAGAAAATTTGCCATTTTCACATATCTGGCTTCCTGCCGTGTTTGCCTTATCTGGTGCTGCGTTAATTGCTTATTTAGCGAAAAGATTTAGTGATGAATTAGAAGCCATTATTGGTTGTTTATATGTATTGTCGGCTGTGTCTGCGATGCTGATTTTATCGGGTGATCCTCATGGTGCTGAACTACTTAAGCAATTGATGTCTGGACAAATACTGTGGGTTAACTGGCAGCAGTTACTGCTTCCTACAATCATTTATGTATTAATTTTAAGTTTGGTATTTTTAAAACCTGCGATCATGCAAGGTAGCAGTTTCTACTTATTGTTTGCAATTGTGATCACTTTATCGGTCGAGTTAGTTGGTGTGTACTTAGTGTTCAGTACGCTAATTCTACCAGCGTTGGCGGTGAATCGTATTAGACACAACACCATGATATTGGCTTACGGAATTGGATTGATAAGTTACATATCTGGTCTATGGTTATCGGCAAGTCTTGATTTACCTAGTGGTGCAGTGATTGTGGTGAGTTTAGCCGCAGTTTCAGTGCTATTTCGTTTTTGTTCGAGCTTAACAAAAAAGGCTTCAGTGGATAACTGAAGCCTTTTAAATGGTACGAATTTTTTAATCAAAATCCACAAGCTGCTTCAGCCAGCGAACAGCGAACTGACATCACCTTTGATGATATTGCACCTGTTTCATCTTCGGCTTGTTCAACTATGTTATTGTCTTTTAACATTTTTACAGCAAAATAATTGCCTTGGTGATCTGTCATCGACATCCGAATGTGTTGATTACCTTTAATGGCTTTCAAGCTGATATCGCCATTATTGCCAACTTCCCAGTTATAATCTGTTGGCTTATTCTGTAGCGAGTACTGAACATGCTGAGCTGTGCCATTCGCCCTTATGAGAAATGCTTCATCAAGAGCACCTGTATAATCATAAGATACGATTTTTTTACCGCTCACAATTTCACTAATTTGTTGTGGTGTTAGTAGAGTTGTGGGTTTTTCGCGACAATTTAATGTAGCGGCTCTAAATTGATAATAGTTTTTAGGCTGAATATGAATCGCACTGTTATTTTGATTCAGTTTTGAATCGTCGAGTAAGCATTGCGAGAGTCTAGGATGCGATGTTGGCATTGGAGGTTTATCTAACATGTTAGTGTTGGCTAACAGTTGTTGGAATGCATTCTGATTAAATTGTTGCTTTTGTCTTATTACGCTGTTTGCTTGGTACTTAGACCCCATTCTAACTTGCTTATTGTGAACCACAAAAAAACGATCCTTTGTACTGAGCTCTGCCTCGGTGAAGTATTTATTAGCATCGGGTGAGTTTGCGCTAAACAAAGCGACTTTGCTTGGCAGAGGTAATTCTATAATGTCATTTTGGTGGACGTTAGCTTGGCGCCAAGTGCCGGTTGCATATAAGTGTGCTTTTTGCAGTAATGAATTGTCTAACCAGACGCCGTAGTAATTGACTTGTTTATTTGGTTTAAGCAGCTCTGCGATAATAAAGCTCGACCCCTGAACGGCAACGATTGGACCTTTAAGTTTGGTTATATCACCATTCGATGCAGTATCAGAGAACAGTTTATCTAGCTGGTTAATGGTATAACCACGAGCAGACGTTTTCTCGCGTCGATTAGGAAAGTAGGGCTTATCTTTAATGGCAACTTGATTGTCCGAAATCACTGCAGCACATACCTTATTCTCTGCTTTTTGGCTGTTCGTCTCTTCGTTAGCAAGTAAAACTTCTATTGGAAAATCACATTTGTTTTTAATGTGCAACAGATACCTGTCTGCTTGAGTAACAACATCTGTTTGCAACATTTCGCTGTCTTGAGAAAACACTTTATTCGGGTCGCTTTGCATGGCTTGCCAAGTTTGAAGGTTTAACGCCCTTAGCTGATAAGAAATAGGGATGCCTTCTAATGAATAGCTGCTTGCTCTGTGTACTTGCGCTAGCTCTGATGTAGCTGCATTATGTAACTCAATACTGTTGTCTGCGTTGATTGATTTTATTTCGTAGGCGCTGCTTGGTTGTACCCAGCCTTTTGACGTTAACGCAAGATTAGCTTCTGATATCTTCTTCGGTTCAACAGCAAAGGCGCCATTTTTAAGCTTGTGTGTACTCAATGTTACCTTGTTGGTATTAGGGAGGATTTTCTCTGCATGGTAAGAAAGTTGAGGCGTATTTTCTTCAGCTAATTCGCCAAGGTTTACTATCCCTACAAATTTACTTAGTTCTTTCTTTAATTCTGCTGCCGTTATCTTCCCTTCTTTACGCTCTTGTAATAATTTAGCAATTCTTAGTGCCAGTTTTTTTATTTGGTTTTCAGCCTCAGTCTTTTGAGATGAGCTAGGCTCCCCTGCAGTGAAGGCATCGTCTTGTCGCAGCAAGGTATTTGCATCTTTCATAATAGAAGGCATCGACTGAATATTTTGATGATTAAATAAGTTGGTGAGTTCTTTGGTGCTAAAGTCGTTGAGGTTCTCAGGGGTAGCGTGCTGCTTTAAGCTACGGCCCTGTAAGGAGTGCAAATAATGAGCCGTTGCATGCAACATATCTGATTGTTCTTTTATTTTTGCAGAGACTGAAGCTTGCTTTGACATGGCAATGTAATCACTGTCTGTGGCTAACCTTGTACCTAATAATGCCTGAACGGCAGCTTCAGCTTCGGTTCTATTTTTTCCTAACTCCATCATATGCTGAGTTAAGTTTGTGATCGGCGTTAGGTTTTTTGAGCCTGCTGGTGCTTGATAAATAGCGGCAAAAGTCACTGCTGTGTTTGAGTCTGCGTCAATGGCATTTTCACTGATCTCCGCTGTTAATGGCGCACTATTAAGCTGGGCTTCTGTCACTTTGGGTAAGGTAAAAACACCTTCATTGTCTGTGATTGCGCTGACTTCACCTTGATCACAGCTGGCGCTATTGTTGGTATCAATACATACTTTTGCGCCACTAATGTAACCATCAATAACTTTACCTGTATGAATAATGGTTTTAATTTCATTTTGTACCGCCTTTGAGGTTTTATTGTTGTCACTGCAAGCGGTAAGCATTGATATCATTATCGTGACTAATACAGAATTACTGACTTTCATTGAGTATGTCCTTATTAAACTCAAAGTAACTGTTGTTTAATAAAAGTAGAAGTCATCTTATGAAGCTGCCAGTTTCGTTGCTTCTGCCTATTTTTTATTCCTGTCTATACTTTATTGAAATTGGCACGGATTTATGTGGGCATGAGCTTCATTTCTACCGTGTTTTTGTTTATTGACATGTGAGAGAAGTGATTATGGAAAATCGAGTTGGTTCATTTTTTCTAAGGGCTTTTAGAGTAAGTCGTGTGATTGTACTGGGAGGGCTAGCGTTACTTATAAGCGCTTGCGGCAGCGATCATAAAGCAATTCCTGAGATTCCTACTACTCCCGCAAAGCCGACTATTGCGGGTTATCTTTATACGACCACCAATGGTGAAGGTGATAATTTTGTGGTGCGATTCGATCGAATGAGTGATGGTTCAATTGGTACTGAAAAGCTATTTAACACCATGGACAGTGGTGGCGCCAATCCAGCAGCAGGCGGTGATGCCCATGGTGATTTTGATGCTCAGGGCGCGATTCAAATCATTGGTGATTATCTGCTAGCAGTTAATGCGGGTGGACATACAATTTCGACTTTTAAGATCAATAAAGAAAATGGTGATTTAACGTTTGAAGAAATCATTGATTCGGGTGGTATGCGCCCAGTGAGCATCACTTATACGTTAAAGAAAGGCAGCACGACTGATTATTGGGTTGTCGTAGCAAACCAATGGAATAATCCCAATATTCAACATGGCGATGGCAGTGATAAAGCCATCGAGCGTTATCCAAATAATGCGTTTTTTAGCGGTGATTTAACGGCGGCGGACGCGTCAGATAAGTTCCGTAATATCGTGTTGTTTAGCTTTGATAGTACCAATGGTGATTTAGAGCGCGTTAATGCTGAACGATTAGATTCTTATTCGCGCCAAAATGGCGGTCCGACTACGGCAATTTTCAGTGAAGATGGCAGTAAGTTAGCAGTTTCTACTTGGGGGATCGCGCATTTTGCTACGAGTACACCATCGTTAACTGAGCAGCGTCCAAGTCGGGTATATGTTTATGACTTTGATAAAGTGACTGGTAAGGTATCGAATCGTCGTCATTATGAAAAAAACGGCTTAGCTGGCACCATCGGCATCAATTGGGCGAAAGGCAGTAACTCGGTGATTCATGCATCAAACTTTAATCCAACGGCTGATTTACTTGATTATGGTTTAACGGTGTTAACAGATAATGGTAACACTGTGATTAAAACACAAAACTTTGCAACGGGTGCGGCGACAAATCGAGATGAGGCTTGCTGGACTGTATTGAGTCCCGATGGTCGAAGGCTATATGTAACTAGCTTTAATGCTAATGTGATCACGCCATTTGAGGTTGCTGAAAATGGCACAGTCTCGAAAGCGTTACCATTTGTAGCCCGTGGTGGCGATGCACCTGCAGGTGACAGTAAAGACAGTTATGTGACTGTTGATCATAAATACCTTTATAACATTGGAGCATTTCAATCTTATTCATTGAATACCTTTGATATTACAGCTGATGGCTTGAAGTATAAAAGTCAGTATAAGGTAAAAGCGACCGCTGCCGCAGAGGGCTCTGCGGGCAGTTACAATTTCTTAGGCCTGACTGGATTTGATAAAAAGTAGTCGTGCTAAAAGTTAAAACAAAGCCAGAGCTGTGCTCTGGCTTTGTTTTATATCAATAATTACTTTACTAACGAATTTAGTTTGAATAAAAATCTAGAGCCTGCCTGTCTCTATCACTATGCTTAGATGAACACCTTAATTTGGTCCATTATGATGATGCGTTTTATCAGTTTACTACTGTTTATTATGTTGCAAGCAAGCGATGCGTTTGCTGAAAACAACGCGCTTGGCATTGGCGATATAGCGCCAAATTTCACAATAAGTCGATTAGATGGCAGCCAATTTAACTTGGCTGATTTTAAAGGCACTAAACCTGTGTATCTGATATTTTGGAATACTTGGTGTGGCTACTGCATCAAGAAAGTGCCTAAGATCAATGAACTGCAACGTAAGTTAAGCAATCAAATTGAAATCTTAGCGATAAACACCTCGTGGGATGATGATTTAACCGCAATTGGTGTATTTCAAAAGCAGCATCAAACGGACTATCCAATGGCATTTGATGCAAATGCTGATATCACCAAACGCTATGATGTTTGGGGCGCACCAACGGAATTTATTATTGATATTAATGGCGTGGTACGCCATAGAGATAATATCCCCGAAATTTTATCGATGCATCTTAAAAAATGGCAGTGTAAAAAGGAAACTTGTTGATGAAGTATGCTCCTCATTTTGCTAACGGATTAAGCCGCCGTCAGTTTTTAAAAAGCACGTCTGCTTTGGCATTATTATCTACTGCTGGTTTAACTAAGCCTAGTTTTGGGCATGAGCAAGAAAGCAGCAAAATCGAAGCGAATTCAACGAATAACGTTGAGCCATTAGCGAATGCCTACTACGCTGAAAAAGTTAGTTTCAGTGACTATCAGGCTAAGGTCATTAAACAAGTGCAAATGCATTTATTTCCTGATGATGGCGATGGTCCGTCTGCCAATGATTTACAGGCTTACGAATATCTACTGTGGGCATTGGCAGAGCCAGACAACCAGCAAGATGGCGATCAAGCGTTTATCACACAAGGCCTCACTTGGCTCGATCAATCTGCCACCAAACATTATAAGAACACTTTTTTAAAGATGGCTAATGAACAACAGTCTGCATTGCTAAAGCGTATTTCAGGCAGTCGGTCTGGTGAAAATTGGTTATCACTGTTGTTATATTATTTATTAGAGTCATTAACGCTCGACCCATTATACGGCGGCAACCCGAACGGCGTTGGCTGGACATGGCTACAACATCAACCGGGATTTCCTGCGCCAGACGCACATAGCCACTATCGAGTGTTCGAATCATGAGTATCAGAGATAAATTATCCGTATTGTCCGCGCCTGATTTCGACGTATGTATTATTGGCAGTGGCGCTGGTGCTGGACCTGTTGCGCACACGCTCGTTAATGCGGGTTTTAAAGTGTGTATGCTTGAAAAAGGCAAATGGTATAACGAACAACATTTCAAGAAAGACGAGCAATTAGTTCGCCATAGTATCTTTCAGTCGCAATTCTCTAAAGAGCGGCATGTGCTTGAAGAACCTAATGATGATGGCTCATGGAGTAGAGATACTACCGCTCAGTTTTGGGGGGGAAATATTGTCGGTGGCGCCAGTAATTTTATGAGCGCTTATTTTCATCGATTAAAACCGACTGACTTTAAGCTGTTGTCGACTTATGGTGCAATAGAAGGGGCCAACATTGTTGATTGGCCGATAAGCTATCAGGATTTAGCGCCGTATTACGACAAGGTTGAACGTGAAATAGGCGTGTCAGGCAAGATAAAACCACATCGTTTTTTAGAGCCTAGAACTCATAAAGATTATCCAATGCCAGCGACAGTTGAACATCCCGCAGCAAAGCTGTTCGATCAAGCATGTGAAAAGCTCAAATTTACACCATTACCGATGGCGCGAGGTATTTTATCTCGGCCAATGAATGCTCGAATGAGTTGTGAATATTCTGGTTACTGCGGCAGTTATGGTTGCCATTCTGGTGCGAAAGCCAGCTCCCGTGCTGCGTTACTAGATAGCTTGCAAGATAAGCCTAATTTTACTTTATTAACTCAAGCAAAAGCCTATCGAATTGTTTCCGACAAGCAGGGTAATGCAACTCATGTTGATTATTTTGATGAGCAAGGAAAAAGCCAAAAAATCACAGCTCGAATTTTTGTAGTTGCTTGCTATAGCATTGAATCTGCAAGATTACTGCTCACCAGTGTGGGTGAAAAACACGTAAAGGGCTTAGGCAATAATTATGATCAAGTCGGAAAAAATTTACATTGCTGTGCTGGCGGTACTGGTCATGGTATTTTTGATTTAACTAAAGTTGATCCTAAGCTTGCAAAACAATTACAAGTCCGAGGTCCTTTTTTTAATCGATTCTTGCAAGATTGGTATGAAATTAATGACAAGTCGTTAGCAGCTAAACCTATCAAAGGTGGGACGCTTGATTTTGTCTTTGATCCGCCATCACCAACAGCAGATGCGGCGTCATTGAAATGGCAAGAAAATGGTAATTTATTATGGGGTACGCCACTTAAACAGAAAATTAAAGCGCATTTTACTCAAAGTAAGGATTTCAAATTCGAAGTATTCTGTGATTGGCTAACTAATGATGAATGCTACGTTAGCCTCGATCTTGATGAAAAAGATGCTTGGGGCATTCCTGTGGCAAAAGTGCGCGCAGGTTTTCACCCTCATGATGTGAAAGTGGCTCAATACTTAGTGAATAAAGGCGTTGAAGTGATGAAAGCAATGGGGGCAACACAGGCTTATGGTAATGTGTTCACACAACCGACCTCTAATCTTGTGGCTGGCGGTTGTCGCTTTGGCGAAGATCCTAAAAATTCAGTGCTAAATAAAGATTGCCGCATTCATGATGTAGATAATGTTTATGTGACCGATGGTAGTTTTATGCCCAACGGAGGAAGTGTCACGCCAACTTTTACTATTTATGCCAATGCATTTCGAGTAGCTGATAAAATTAAATTACAGTTACAACGGGAAGAACTTATCTCTACTTGAGAATGAGATACCGCTTATAAGGTTACAAATTACTCTTTTTTACATTTCACCCATGACGTACTTGATATAAAATTGTCGGCTTTTTTGTATTCATAGGGCGGTGAAATGTTTATTGGGTTTGATTATGGTAGCGCCAATTGCGCTGTTGGGGTCATGGAAGGTAATGAAGTAAAATTACTGTCGTTAGAAGCAGACAGTCATTACATGATGTCGACCCTTTATGCTTATGACAGAGAACTCATTTCAGAAGCCGTTTACCACGAGTTGCCAGCTTCACAGCAACCTGAATACGCCAAAATTCGCTCAGCGCAGCTTAGTCGTGCTCGTCATGCTCGTCATGAACTCGATTTATCGCCGCATGAACAAGCGGTATTCGTAGGACAACAAGCTTATGACGCTTACTTAGAAATGCCAGAGGAAGGTTTTTACGTTCGTTCTCCTAAGTCATTTCTTGGAGCAACGGGCTTAAACTCTATGCAGATTGCCTTGTTTGAAGACATCGTTACCTTGATGATGCAGGCAGTGATAAAAAAAGCCCAATCTCAAGTCAATGAAGCCATCACCCATGCCGTTATTGGCCGCCCAGTGAACTTCCAAGCCATTGGTGGTGAAGACAGTAATCGTCAGGCAGAAGCGATTCTCACTGTGGCAGCAAATCGTGCAGGTATCGAGCATGTTAGCTTTTTGTTTGAGCCACTTGCAGCGGGTATGGATTACGAAGCAAGTTTAACTCAAGATAAAACAGTGTTGGTTGTCGATGTCGGTGGCGGTACAACTGACTGTTCTGTGGTGAATATGAGTCCAAGTAAAGCATCGCTTAGTGACAGAAAGCAAGATTGTTTAGGTCATAGCGGTCAACGAGTGGGTGGCAATGATTTAGACATCGCATTAGCGATGCAAGGTTTCATGCCTGAGTTTGGTCTACATGATACATTAATCACTGGTAAAGCTGTTCCGTCACAAGTTTATTGGAATGCGGTGGCAGTGAATGATATTAGTGCGCAACGAGAGTTTGCGACATTGGCAACCCAAAGTTTATTAAAAAATCTCCATAAAGATGCCGCTCAGCCACATAAGATCGCGCGCTTACAGAAAGTACAACAACAGCAATTAAGCTATCAAATCGTCAAAACGGCAGAGCAAACTAAAATTGCACTATCTTCTGCGCAGCAACATTCAATCGGGTTACCCTTTATCGAGCCTGAATTGACGGTTAGTTTGTCTCAAGCTGACTTCAATCAAGCAGTTAATGCACCCGTCGCCAAAGTTGAAGCATTAATGATACAAGCTATTGAGGCGGCGAATGTGAAACCTGATGTGATTTATGTGACGGGTGGTACAGCAAAAAGTCCGTTGATATATCAAAAAATTCAACAGGTTTACCCAGACTGTGAAGTGATTGTTGGTGATCATTTTGGGTCGGTCACCTCAGGATTAACAAGATGGGCACATCGAATTTACAATCATAGTTAAAAAGACATAGCTATCATAATGACATCTTTCTTGTGGGTGTCATCATGACACTAAAGCCGAGCTTTATTTTTTAAATTTCAATAAAATCAATATATTGAATATTTGGCATAGAAACCGCAATAGTCACAGTAACTGTTTTGGGAAACTGTGACGTAAGGGGTTTGTATGAACAAACAAAAACTCACGGCTATCGCGCTATTAATTGTGTTGGTGGCTTCATTTACTGTACTGCTCAGCTTGGGCAGTGATATTTATCGAGAAAAACCGCCAATACCCACCGCCTATACCAATACTCAAGGTGACGTTATTTTTAGTCAGCAAGATGTTGAACAAGGTCAATTAGTGTGGCGCTCAATGGGTGGTCACCAATTGGGATCAGTTTGGGGACACGGTTCGTATGTTGCACCTGATTGGACTGCTGATTGGCTTCATCGTGAAGCGCAACATTGGCTAAACATTACTGCGAAAGAAAAATTCGGTGTTGGTTTCGCACAACTGGATAGCCAACAACAAGCAGGCTTAGAGCAGCTGTTACGTGAAGATGTTCGCAAAAATACTATCGAAGAAAAAGCCAATGGTGAAGTATTCGTTCGCTTAAGTGATACACGTATTGCCGCAATAAAGCATACAGCAAAACACTACTTAGCTTTATTTGGTGATGATCCACAGCTGCAACCTTTGCGTGAACAGTATGCGATGAAAGAAGGTACTGTGGACACGGTTGAATATCGCCAGCAATTGAGTGCATTTATCTTTTGGGGCGCTTGGGCGGCGATCACTGAACGTCCAGGGTTAGATCATTCATACACCAATAATTGGCCGTTTGATCCTCAGTTAGGTAACACACCAACTTCAGATAACATCGTATGGTCTATTTTAAGTATCGTGTTCTTAATTGCAGGGGTCGGCGCACTTATTTGGCATCATGCGAGTGGTAAACATGAAGAGTTACCAGCGCCAGCCAAGCAAGATCCATTATTCTTTAACAAACCAACACCTTCACAAAAGGCTGTAGGTAAATACTTCGTTACTGCCATTGGCTTGTTTTTATTGCAAATCGTGTTAGGTGGTATTACTGCTCACTATGCAGTAGAAGGACAAGACTTCTATGGCATTCCACTATCTGAAATTCTTCCATACTCAGTAACTCGTACTTGGCATACTCAGCTGGCAGTATTCTGGATTGCGACAGCATGGTTAGGTACTGGTTTGTATATTGCGCCTGCCTTATCTAAATACGAACCTAAGTTCCAACGCATTGGTGTCAATGTTCTGTGGGTGGCATTGGTTATCGTCGTACTGGGCTCAATGACAGGTGAGTGGTTAGGTGTTCAACAGTACTTCGATGTTGATACTAATTTCTTATTCGGTCACCAAGGTTATGAATACGTTGACTTAGGTCGAGTATGGCAAGTGTTGCTATTAGTAGGACTGTTAATTTGGTTAGCACTAGTAACCGCTGCAATCCGCCCTGCATTGAGTGAAAAAGGCGAAATGCGCCCTGTTATTTGGATCCTATACGCATCGTGTGTTGCCATTGGTCTATTCTACGGCGCTGGTCTATTCATGGGTAAACATACTAACCTTGCGATTGCAGAGTACTGGCGCTGGTGGGTCGTTCACTTATGGGTTGAAGGCTTCTTCGAAACCTTCGCAACCTCTGTTATTGCACTAATGTTAGTTCGTCTTGGTCTTATCCGTGCTCGTAGTGCGAACGGTGCAGTATTGTTCGCGACAGTTATCTTCTTAACTGGTGGCTTAATTGGTACCTTGCATCACCTTTACTTTACTGGTGCGCCAACTGCAGTAATTGCTTGGGGTGCGATGTTCTCAGCACTTGAAGTTGTGCCACTAGCCTTGATTGGTTTCGAAGCGGTTGAAACTTATCGCTTACGTAAAGCCAGCGATTGGATGCAACGTTATCATTGGGCAATTATGTTCTTTGTAGCAACAGCCTTCTGGAATTTAGTTGGTGCAGGTATGCTTGGTTTCTTAATTAATCCACCAATTTCACTGTACTTTGTACAAGGCTTGAATCTAACTGCAACTCATGGTCATGCAGCATTTATGGGTGTGTACGGCATGTTAGGTATTGGCTTGATGCTGTTTTGCCTACGTGGTTTGTCAGGCAAAATTGAGTGGAATGAGAATCTACTAAAATGGGCATTCTGGAGCTTAAACCTTGGTCTGGCGGCAATGGTATTCCTATCATTACTTCCTGTTGGTTTAACACAGTTCTTCGCGGTAATTGAAAATGGCTACTGGTTCGCACGTTCACCGGCTGTTATCCATAGCCCACTGGTTGAAAACCTTGTTTGGGGTCGCATGTTAGGCGACGTTATCTTTGCCTGGGGTGGCTTATTAGTGGCAGTGTTCTTGTTCGATTTAATCAAGAAAGCGCTTGCTGCACCAAAAGAGCAAAATGTATAAGTTATTATTTAAACAATGAATGCATTTGTTAAATGATGACATCAACTAGGAGCCCTTTTGGGCTCCTTTTTTAATATGGATCAATAAGTGACATCTTTGTGGGTGTTAAAGTGACGCTGTTATAGTGACACCATGGAGATTTTGCTTATGTCCGCCGAACTTATTTCTACTCAGGAACATGTTATGGCACTCAGTCAATCGGACTTAACTCGCATCGCATTAGACATTACTTCTGGACTGGCAAATCGTGATCGTTTCTCACGTCTCCTAGATACTATTCGTCAAAATTTGCATTGCGATGCCGCAGCATTACTTGCATTTCAAGGGCAATATTTTACGCCGCTGGCGATCAACGGCTTACATGATGACGTATTGGGCAGACGTTTTGTGCTCAATGAACATCCACGGCTGGAAGCCATCGCCCGTGCAGGTGACGTAGTACGTTTTCCTGCTGATAGCGATCTCGATGACCCTTACGATGGGTTGATCCCAAATCAAGGTGATGAACTGAAAGTACATGCTTGTATTGGCTTACCTTTATTTGCTAACGAGCGCTTGATTGGCGCAGTCACCATTGACGGTTTTGACCCACAGCAATTTGATCAGTTTAGTGATTTTGAACTGCGTAGTTTAAGCGCCATCGCGTCTGTTTCGTTAAATAATGCGCTTATGGTTGAAAAACTAGAGCAGCGGGTGGTTCAAGATCCGTGCGCAGATACTCGAAGTAATCCTCAACTTGATGCTAATTCTGACTTTGAATTAATTGGTCAATCGCAAGTGATGCAAAACCTCAATCGTGAAATTACTGTGGTGGCGCAAAGTGAGTTGAACGTATTAATTACTGGTGAAACAGGGACTGGTAAAGAGCTGGTGGCAAGGGCTATTCACAAGCAATCTCAACGTGGGCAGCAACCTCTTGTGTATTTGAATTGTGCAGCGCTGCCAGAGAGTGTTGCTGAAAGTGAGTTATTCGGCCATGTAAAAGGCGCGTTTACAGGAGCAATAGGTCACCGCCGTGGTAAGTTTGAAATGGCGGATAATGGTACTTTGTTTTTAGATGAAATTGGCGAACTGCCATTGTCGCTACAAGCTAAATTATTGCGCGTATTACAGTACGGGGATATTCAAAAGATCGGTGATGATCGCAGTCAGCAGGTGGATGTGCGTATTATCGCTGCCACCAATAAAGATTTAAAAACCGAAGTGATGGAAGGGCGTTTTCGTGCTGACTTGTATCATAGATTAAGCGTATTTCCCGTATTAGTACCGCCATTACGAGAACGGGAAGGCGATATTACTTTGTTGAGTGGTTTTTTTGTCGAGCGCTATCGGCAAAAGCTTGGATTAAAGCATTTAAAACTCAGTCCGAGCAGTTTGGTGCTGCTTAATCACTATAATTGGCCGGGTAATGTGCGTGAGCTGGATCATGCCTTGCATCGCGCGGCTATCTTAGCACGCTCACAATCCGATGATGAGTTATGTGCCATTAAGCCGCAACATTTTGAATTAACGGGGGCTGCCACTGAAGCTCAAACACAAAATTTGAGTAATCAACCACATACATCAATTATTAAGGGGTTGAGTTTAAAGCAAGCTGTGGATGAGTTTCAGGCTGATTATATTCGCCAAGTTTTGTCTGAAAACAAAAGTAATTGGGCTGCAACAGCAAGATATTTAAAGTTAGATCCCGGTAACTTGCATCGTCTGGCTAAACGTTTGGGTTTAAAAGAGTAGGCGTTATTGACGTTGGCTTAATGCTTGTGCGTATTCTTCCCGAATTGCAAGGTGCTCGATTAATTGTTGCATGGCGAGCTTAGGTAACTGGTGCATATAAAAGATAAGCTCTTCAGGGTAATGCTCAGACATATAATGAATTAGCTGTTTCTGGACAGCTTGCCTTCCTGAGCACTCAGAAGAAACCTCAATACTTGTTGCTTTTTGAGCCATTTGGCGTATGAGCATTCTTTCCCGCCTGACATCAGCTAATAATAAATTGAACAAAATACCGTAGTTAATGCGCAAATATGCGCATTGTTCGTTTTCATCATTTCCAACTTTCATTAAGCCATCAGCTCGTTTTCCAGAATTATGAGTAAGCGGCACAATTTAAATAATTGGTCATTATGCTTAATACAATCCTGTTGTAATAATTTTGAATGCTCAAACAAGCTATCGTATAACGATTGATGAAGGCTAACGATTTGTTCCTGAGTGTAAGATCGAAACTCTTTAGCGTCTCGTTCAGCAGCTGACTGCAATGGTTTCGACATTGAAAATAAGTTCTCATCAAAGCCTGCTTGTGCACTAAAATCATCTTTAAAACAGGGGGGAATAAGTCGAGAACGCGCTTGCTGCTTGTGATAGCCATTGTAATTCTTTGTCTGTTGTTCGCTTGAAACTTGTAAGCACAGGTTCTACATCAGATTGCAAGAAGTGATGAGACTCATAGGATGGTGGTAAATCGCGAAAAGCATGTGCTGAGTGTCCAATATGGTATGTAGCTGAAATCTGAGTTCTAGAAGTGTTGATGCATTGATTGATCTTTTTGATGGTGTTGAATTGGCATGGATGACTAAAGAAAGCTGCCACTTTTTGTTTAGCATTCAATGTCGAAAGAAGAGGAATATTTGTACTGCTTGCCTCTAACTTAGTAGAACTGTAAGTGCTCGCTTCTGATAAGTGAAATGCATGTTTTCCTATTGTTAACTTCAAAGGAGCTCGAACACCTTGCTCATAAACCGCTTGAAGATAAGCTGAAATAATTTCGTTATCATCAATCGATACACATATACCATTTTCCTGAACTCCAAATAATATAATCTGTAAGCAACTGCCCTTAGTCAGTAAAGAAAGCCTGAGTTATCACTTTGTTGAGCGTGTTGCTTGTTTGCCTGAGATTGGTTGTTGTTGTTTAATACCCGTGTGATTTTTTTTAACGTCAGTAACTTTCTAGGCCTTGTGAAAAAATGGCGCAATAAATCTCGATTAGATTGTGATGAATATTTGCCAATACCGTTGCATGATACATCAAGAAAGTTACCTGTAAATATTGAAAAATCAATGTGATAAATGTCACCGTTAAAGTTTAGAGTGGCAAATTGTGCTTCTGAACGATTTTGGGCTTGATTATGTATAAGCTCCTCAGAAGGTAATAATTCACACCTACAAGGTAAACACGTCATAGTTTCACCGTTAGGTTGATAACAAGGCGAGGTAGTTTTTTAATTAACGCTATGATTTTTAATCTATTACAGGCTTTCCTATTTGCATAATGAAATTTTGTTCATTTGTATTTGGCAAACAGGGTAATGAACTTAATATATTATCTGGCGTGTTTGCTTAATTTTTGTATACTAGAGCGGATTTTTTTGATGGGAGTAGTGTGTGCTGTTAGTCGCTCGTTGTATTTTATTGGCATTTTTGCTTGTATTAACCTTTGTATTCAGTAGCTTATTTTTTCTATTTCGTCCTCGCCATCGCAATAATGTGCGGTTTCTTGCACAAATATTCTCAAAAGTGAGTTACTTGCTTGGGATCAAATTAATTGTGCGTTCGTCTTCAGCAGCGCATCAAGCGCCAAATGTATATGTTGCCAATCACCAAAATAACTTTGATATTTTTACTCACACCGCAGCTGTGCCCAAAGGAACCGTGAGCTTAGGTAAACGAAGCCTTGCTTGGATACCCTTTTTTGGTCAGTTGTATTGGTTATCAGGAAATATTTTAATCAACCGCAACAATAGAAGTAGTGCTGTTGGGACTATGGCAAACGTGGCTAAAAAAATGCGCGAAAGTAAGCTATCAGTATGGATTTTCCCAGAAGGTACACGTTCACGTGGTCGAGGTTTGCTGCCATTAAAGTCCGGTGCTTTTCATACTGCAATCGCTGCGGGAGCGCCTGTTGTACCTGTTGTTGCTAGCTGTCAGAACGACATTAAGCTAAACCGTTGGAACAATGGTGTCGTGATTATTGAAATGATGAAGCCAATTGATACTGCCGGATTAAGCAAAGGGGACGCGAAAGAGCTATCCGGTGAGGTGCATCAACTTATGAAAGCAAAATTGGACTTATTAAATGCCGAAGCAAAACAGTTAAAGTCGGTAAGTTAGTGATAGAATCACGCTTTAAATTTTTCATCTATGGAGAACATGATGTCCATTGAGTCTCAGCTAGAGCAACAAAAGCAAGAAACCCGCGAGATTATTAAAGAACTATTAGATGATGGTTCATTGCCTGAGGCTGAATACATCATTGAGCATCATCTTTGTTGCCCTGATTTCGACCGTTTAGAAAAAGCCGCAGTAGAAGCCTTTAAACTGGGTTACGAAGTGACGGATGCGGAAGAGTTTGAGCTTGAAGATGGCAGCCATGTATTTTGTTTTGATGCCATTGATAACCATGAGCTTAAAGCTGAGTTATTAGATAAGGCTGCTGAAGAATTGATTGCATTGGCAGTAAAATGCAAAGTCGATTACGACGGTTGGGGCACTTACTTTATGGATGAAGAGATTGAGCGTGCTGATGTGGATGATGGCACAGATGACTGGGATTAATTGTTTTCAGGTGATATGTGGTATCACGTTTGTGTTTGTTTAAATTTCTACGAAATTTATGAAAATCGCAGGCTTTCCCCCCACACCCGACCAAGAAAGGGTTCTTCAGCAAAAATGCATCTTTGCACAAAAGCCATCTCGACATCCATGCCTCGCGCTCATAAGCATGGCTACCTAAGGTAGCCATTTGCCCTTTTTGGAACTCTTTGTGCCGCCCAACGAAGATGAAAGCCCCAAAGTTATTATGAATAAATTACTCACGCTTCCGAAGGTGCATCCATGCCTCTACGAAAGCTAAGCTTGTGTCTATGCAAGCTTTACGAAATTTATCTCAAAAACCTTTGGCATCTTCGAAGGGGAATTGATTAAGACTGCCAGTTTGGAGAGCAACTTTATCGTGTTGATAGCTTATTTGTGGACAATGGAAAATCAAACTTATTTTTGGACAAAACCTTGATAGCAACTCGTCATTAACATTTCAATTGATAACAAGTTTATCGGCTAGTGGAATAAACCATTTACAACCTGCAAAGCAAAATATAACGCTTTGCATTATCAATTATTGCAATCAATATAACTTTACAATACCTTGTTCGGCGTTTGATAGGAATCAAACATAGTTTTAGATGTTGTGGCTTTGGCCTGACCCTAAAGCCACTAATAAACAAGGAAATAACATGAAGTTGTTAAAAACTATCTCAGCAATATCAGCGATTACCCTACCATTAGCTGTCTCTGCTACTTCTCTTTTAGAACATGTAGAAACCTACTCTGAAATTTCTTCTGAAGCGCCAATCACCTTATCAACCATTGATAACGTGCAAGCTGTATCATTAGATAATTCAAGGAAAATCCCACAAAGCAGCAACACCTCGCTTGATGTCAATATTGACGATTCAGGTTCATGGTTCAATCAAGAAGCTCAAGCACAAGGCTATGCTGCATTTTCTGCTGAGTCAGCGGTCGAAGCGAGTCTAGCTCCACATCGCATTAACTGTAAAAAAGCCTTTAACTTAAAACAAGGCAATGTGTATTCAGACTCAATTACCACTGTGGGTGAGCAACACTGTTACATCATGCCACTTGATAAAAAATCAAAAGTTGTTGGTCAGTTATTAGCAGCCGATAAAGCTTCAGATTTCAATCTTTACTTGTATCAATACGATAAAGCGAAAAAATTGTTAGCGCATGTTGATAGCAGTGAAAAGCCAGCAGGCGTAATTGAAAAAACATACGCTGTGCTGCCACAAGCCAGCTTTATTCTCGTCGCTGAACTAAAGGCGGGTGCTGGCGGTTCATTTAATTTTATCGGCGACAGCTTTGATCAATTTGATACGTTTGAGCCTAATGATAGCGGCATAGTATCAAAAATTCCTAAAGTGAATGTTGGGCAACAACTTATTGGCAATCTTGATAACCCTGCGGATGTGGATTACTTTGCTTACAAGCTTAAAGATACCGAAGATTCATTACAGCTATATATTACAGCGAGTAAAGAGCATCAAATTGAATTGCTAAACGGAGGCTCATGGGTAACCTTGCCGCATAGTAACTCCGTTACTTTAAAAGGCGTAACAGGTGCGACTTATTACCTCCGAGTACTAGCCAAACCAAACACCACAACATCCCCATTAAAGAATTATCAAATACAGTCAAGCAGCGGTTTTGAAAAATTTGTTGAATACGATGTTTGGACAACAGATAAAAACCTAACTGACTTAGTTCACTATTTTCACACTGAAGCAAAAAATAATTTGAGTGCCGGTGGAAAAATCGTAGATGCTAGTGGTCGGCCTGTTATCGGTGACAAAATGATAGTATCGGCGATAATCAACGGAAAACAGGTAGACAAGTTTGCCAAAACAGATAACAACGGAAAATTCTCCGTCTCTTTTGATTTACCGAGATGTGAAGACCCGATAATAGAAAAAGAATACCCTTCCAATCGTGGGACACCTAGAAATATATGGCGGATCAAACACAGAAATGTTGCTGAGATAGTTTCTTTATATCATCATGTCAAAAAAGGAAAAGAGGATACTCGGGAACTACGTTATATCCACATTTGTGATGAAGACTTTGTAAGAACCATTACCAGATAAGTTCTATTCACTTAACGTGGGTGTAAATATCGCCCACGTCAAGTTTTGACTATTTGCCAACAGTTTAAGTGGACAGAAACATGATAAATATAGCTTTTCGCGCTATAGGTTCAAATACACAAACAAGTACAACAAGCATAAATAAATTGAACGTCGGTACACCATCGTCGACAGCAAAGAATATATCAACTCAAGCAAATGAGATGGCCGTATCAGCACAGAATCAATCTTTTGCTGCTATCAGTAATGCGCAGAACCCTTCAGCAGAGGAAATTGCTTCTTTAAAAAAATTTCAAAAAGAATTATTTGAACTTCATCATAAAGGGATAAGTTCTTCTAAGGCATTAATTTCAGAAACCAAAAGTGTACTCGAAGAAATTGCACAAGAGCGGCCAGAATTATTAAACAAAGAATTTGACTTTACCCATAACGGTGAAGAAATTGACATTGTTGATCATGATTTAACTAAGCGTGAATACAATTATCTTAAAGCTAAATTCAACGCCAATGACGAGTTGGTTGAAGCAACAGTTTTTTTAAATAAAGTTGCCGCACACGCGAGAAAAGCTGACACACAAGACATCGAAGGCCGTTTACGCCTGATGTCGATTGTTAGTAAAGCTGAGCAACGTACTGCTGAATATTTTGAGATGGAAGCGTCTGATGAACCTTTAGAATATCATGATCCACGAGCACTTTATGCAGCCGAAACTCACTTGAATGCGTTTTATATTATGCAAAATGGCATTCTTGGCTTTAGAGGAACGGTATAGAGTAAAGAGGGTTTTAATTAGATTAAGATTAACGCACTATGGGTTGAAACCAAGCACCATGCTATTTATTCGCACTTGATTCACGTTATTTTAAGAATGTTAATGCACTCTTTCTGTCGCATTTTGGGGCATTTTCGAGTTAGTGCGTTTCAAATAATAATAGAAAAAGCACCAACCCCCCTTCGAAGTTGCCAAAGTTTGTTGAGATAAATTGCGTGAAGCCTGCATGGATGGGGCATCGGAAGTGTTAGTAATTTACTCATAAGAACTTTGGATATTTCAACTTCGCAGGGCGGCATGGGTTGTCTGATACGCAGTATCACGACTCTAAAAATTTCGAAGAAACTTCAGTAGAGTCCAATGAATCTAAATCTTGCACAAATAAACGCCAATAACATTCAATCCTTGAAATAATCTCTGTTCCAGCACAAGATACCGATTAATATTCAATACATGGAGTTTAGAATGAAAAAGGCACTACTTGGTGTTGCTGTGGCAGCAGCGGCTACCGCGGGTTATTTTTATTATGAAAATAACGCATCACCTATCACAACCGATCCAGTTTTATCCTATGTACCAGCCGACACTTTGATGTTTTCAGGTAGCTTAGAAGATTTTCCATCTCAAGCTTACATTGAGCATTTATCTTCTTCTATAACCCAGTTGCCAATGGAAGAGATTGCCAAAGATAAACAGCTTGATAGCAAAGGTGGTAAGTTTGTTGTTGCGTTGCTACGTAGTTTTAATGACGCCTTGGCAGAACCCAAAACACTATTGAGTAAATTTGGTTTGGCTGCATCGGGTAAGTCATACTTTTATACCTTAGGGTTGGTACCCGTAATTAAGGTTGAGTTAGATTCAGCGGCTGCTTTTTGGAAACAAATTGATTTAGCGGAACAACAGAGTGATTTTACTCATGCAGCCAACCAGCTAAATTCAGTAAATTATCGTCGTTATCGTGTTGCTGATGTTAATTCTAATATGCCGATTGATTTGATTTTGTCCGTTAATAATGATCTGTTAACGGTCACAGTCTCAGGTCTTACAGGCAATGAAGACTCACTAAAAATGGCGTTACAACAACTTAAACCACAAGTGTCATTAGCAGACTCTGGCGTACTACAAGACACTATAAAGACTTATGATTTTAAGTCTCAGTTTGTTACTTTTTTCAATAACATTGAGTTAATGAAAGGGCTGACTACCACAGACGGTAACACATTGGCTAAGCAACTCACTTACCTGTTTGATAAGCTAGGGCAAAATCCGCTGCTTGAAGTAAGGCAAGCTGAATGTGCCAGTGAACTGCAAAAAATTGCAGGTAATTGGCCTCGTATTGTTGCAGGTTATACTCACTTAGATGTCAACAGTAAATCTGCTGAAATTGACACTGACTTTGTCGTTGAAAGTCATAATAAACCGATCATGACGGCATTAGCCAAGCTGCGAGGTTTTGCCCCATCATACGTTGACAGCAAACAAGGTGGATTACTTAGCTTGGGCTTAGCGCTAAATAACGATGAAATCGTGCCTGCAATGTCTGATATATGGAACGAATTGCAAACCCCTGCCTATAAATGTGCACCGTTAGCACAGTTTCAACAACAGCTATCTAGTCAAAATCCAATTATGCTTGGTATGTTTACTGCGATGACGTCTGGTGTTAAAGGCATTGCTAGTTCATTAATTAATGTCGATTTTGCTGATGGCAGTGAAGGACCTGAGTTTAAAGCCGTCGATGCATTAGTTAGTGTGTCAGCAGATAACCCAGTGGCGATTTTTAATAATCTAAAAACATTTGCACCTATGCTTGCTAATGTAACGTTGTCGAGACACTCTGATCCTATCGACTTAGCCAGTTTATTGCCTATCCCTCCACAGCTAGGTGTTAAACCTATGATGGCGGTAAAAGGTCAGCATTTAGTGATTTATACTCAAGGTGAAGCTGAGACTGTTGCCGATTCACTGACCAATGAGTCAATTACTTCAAACGGCTTTTTTAAGTTAAGTATGGATCATTCACGAGTTACGAAATATATGCTGGAGCTGGCTGAGATGACAGATCAGCCTATACCAAATCAAATAAATATGTTTGGTGGTGATCAAGGCAAGCAGGATATTGCGATAGACTTCATAGATAAGGGTATTGTTTTATCACACAAAATGAGTTTGAAATCAGATAAATAATGTCAATCATTGATACGGTATAACTCAGTGCTCTTTAGCGAGTACTGAGTTTTATTGCCATTTATGCTGCGTTTCTTCCTTCTTAAATCAAAACGAAGTAACGACAGCTTTGTTTGTCGGTAATAACCATTAAAGTGGCTCAGTGCCTTGCCTAAATGGCAATACTTTTCATAGTAAGTATTCTCGCTGAAATCCTGCATCTTCAGGAATCACGAGTATGTCGTTCTAAGTTTCTGCTAAGTTTATATTTAACTACTCTCAACGACACAAACATAATGAAACTTGCTGCGGTTCATAGGCGTCATTTTATTTTTTTAAACATTGCCCATGTGTTTAACCACTATCTCGTTCTTATACTTCCTACGGTCGCACTTTTTTTACATCAACAATGGGCAATGTCGTATGCTCATTTACTTAAGTTAGGCAGCCTTGGTGCTTTTACTTATGCCTTGGGTGTTATGCCTGCGGGTTGGCTTGCTGATAAAATTGGCCGCGTTAAAGTAATGACGGTTTACTTTTTCGGTTTGGGTATATTTTCATTATTAGCTGGGATAAGCCAAACACCCTTACAATTGATGATAGCTGTTGCTGGTATTGGTTTTTTTGCTGCGAGTTATCACCCTGTTGGTACCTCGTTAGTTTATGGTTTATCCAGCCAACCGAGTCGTTTAATGGCGATTAACGGTGTTTCAGGTAATATAGGCTTAGCCCTAGCTGCATTGGGTACCTCTTATATTTCTCATCATTTAGGTTGGCGCTACTCATTTATTATTCCCGGTCTTTTGGCAATTATCATGGGATTGTTTTATTGGTGGTTTACTGCGTCAAATGATCTGAGAACAAGTCTTGCTGAACCCAATCACAGCGATGATGGTTTTGCTGTCCCTAAGCTTATTAAAGCATTTAGTTGTATTTTGTTGATTTCAATATGTGGTGGTTTGATTTATAACAGCATGACAACTGCACTGCCGAAAATCTTGTTGGAAACATCGCTATTTCAACATGATTCGATGATCAAAATTGGTGGTGTGGCGACATTGATGCTGGCTGCTGCGTCATTAGCACAGCTGATCGCTGGCGAACTACTGATGAAATTTAAACCCGTACTCATTCTTGGTATGATCCTTTTATGTGAATCTATTGCCGCAATCTTGTTGTATTTAAGCCCTCACTCGCTGGTATTTATTTTTGCCATACTGGTTTTTACTTTTGCGCAAATCCCAGTTAATGATTTTATTATCGGTCAATGTGCACCTGCAAAGTGGCGATCACGGTTATATGCTTTGAAATACACCATAGTGCTAATTACGGGCGTTATTGCTTATTGGTTAATCGCGTTGACATTACAATGGCATAATGACTTTGACTTCATGTACCTTATTTTGGCTGGAGTAATGATGATGTCATTGCCTGCTGTTTTTCTTTTATATCAATTAATAAAGCATAGATAAAATTCGTTTAAGAGTTAAGCCAGTTTTAACTAAAGACGTGTTGTGATCGGGCTTTGTTGTTCTATGATAAAAGTATTAAATTGGCAAATATGAGATTGAATTATGGCGGCGAAATTACATGTTATACATGTAACGATTTCAGATGGAACGTATTCTATTTCTCAGAGTGAGTTAAAAACGCTTTCGGATAGTGTGACTGGTCCAGAGGTACAATATATTGAAATCAATTATGCCAATATTGGTTTTCCGAAAGTTCATAATCCGGATGAAGTCGTCAACCTTGATGCATCTTATCCAAAACAATACGTAATGGAAGTAACAGAAGATCAGAAGTTTCACCAATTAAATGTAAAATTTTTTCGTTCATCTGATTACAGTCCTTCTTCATTTAATGGAGTGGATCACACATGGAGAAGTCCATTTAGTGAGACAGATGGATTTGCTAACTTTTTAGCAACTGAAGTAAATAATAAGCTCATTGATCGCAATGCCGATAGTAAAAAAGCGAGTGAGGCAAAATTGGGGATAACTGGAGGGTTAGGCACTTCAGCCGTGGCGGGTGCAATGCAAATAAAAGATGGCAAGCATGTTAAACCTGAGCATGGCAAATGGAAAGGAGCGATTTCTTATGTTACTCAATCAGTGTCGGAGGTTGCAAGCGTAGCATCTAGTAAAGCTAGTGGTTTACTCGATATAGCAGGAAGCTTTATTGCCAAGAGGGTTGAAACGACAAAAACGCAACATGAAGCAATCAAAGATGAAGCAAGTAAAAAAAAACCTGATGTCATCGACGTAACAAGCTATACCTATAAAAGGTTGGAGCAAGAAATTACCCCTGAGATGAGAGAAGAGAAACAAATTAAAGAAGCGGCAAAAGCAAATGAAATAGATGAAGAGAAAAGCAGTAAGAATTAAACCCCTTACTGCTTTTTTACTTTTATCTTGGCAACATATTATAAATTTCTTTTAATGCGATTTTTACTTTTTTTGTGTTCTCAGGACCCATTCTTATCATTAACTTTTGCGCATCAGGTAAACTTTCTAGATTCTTATTTTTAAAACGATAGTTAACACTAATTGACGTTAATTCTAGAGGGTGTTCCAAAATAGGCGCATCAAGCATTTCTTTAATAGCCTGTTTTAGTCGACGATTAAAGCGAGTACCTTCGTAACCTAATTCACTAAACGCATTATCCAAAATAGGTAGCACTTTGGTGTAGGTAGTGACTAGTGCTTGTTTATTAAGGGTGGCTAATAAGTCTGCGTATAAATCATATCTATGGTAACTGTCAGGGTCTAAATAAATTTTATTTTCAACTTCTAGTACACTAAATTCTTGTTTTGGGCCGAATAAAGGGCTGGCCTTACGCGCCACTGCACCATGGGCAAGGTTATCTACAAATACAACAAATTGACGAGCAATGTTTTTGTTAACTAATAAGTTGTTTATTGAGATGCCTTTTAACGCAGTTAACGCTTGCTGGTGAAGAAAGCCGTCACTCTGCTCAAGGCTTGGTAATGGTTCTGCTTTGGGTTCTGCAGGTTTAGTTTGTGTTGTTTCAGCTATAGGCTCAGGAGTCGGCTCTGGTTCTACGGGTAAAGGCTCTGGCTCAGGTTCAGGAATATTTTCTGTTGGTAAAGGTTTTTCGGGTAACGCTTCTGGAATGGTGACGGTTTCCGAAATTGGTTCAGGCTGCACAGGCTGTGGTTGGCTGAAATAAAAATAACCCGCAACGGCGATTATCGCCAATACAAAGGCAATAAGTGCAAATACTCCACCACTCTTGTTACCGTCTGAGGTAACGATTCTGTCTTCTTGATTCGCTTGCATATGACTTCCTTTACTCCGTTAAGCCTGAGGGCTCAATCTTGCTGATTTTTCGTTTATTGTCAATGAACAAAAAGCCTAACCTTATTGTTAAGCTTGCACGTATTTATCTTTATCGCCGAGCCAACGTTGAATAATGGCATCGACAGTATGAGGTGTTTGTTGGATCACTTGTTGCGCCAGTAATTGCACTTGCGGAACCAATGCTTGATCGCGTGTTAAATCGGCGACTTTCATATCAGCAAGCCCTGTTTGCTTAGTGCCGAGTACTTCGCCTGGACCTCGAATCTCGAGATCTTTTTGCGCAATAACAAAGCCATCGTTACTTTCACGTAATACACCAAGCCGTTGCTGGGCGGTTTTTGAAAGCGGTGCTTTATACAGCATGACGCAATGACTTTCGATTGCGCCGCGACCGACACGACCGCGCAACTGGTGCAGTTGAGCTAAGCCAAGTCGTTCAGGGTTTTCAATGATCATCAAACTGGCATTAGGAACATTGACTCCAACTTCAATGACAGTTGTTGCAACGAGTAAGTCGATTTCACCGGCACTGAATTTATCCATGATCTGCTGTTTTTCAGTACTTTTTAAACGACCGTGAACTAAACCAATGCGAATTTCAGGCAACTGTTTTTGCAGTTCTTCCGCTGTATCTTCCGCGGCCTGACACTCTAAGACTTCCGACTCATCAATTAACGTACAAACCCAATAGGTTTGGCGTTTATCTTGTGTCGCTGCAAGTCGTACGCGTTCAATGACTTGATCACGACGTTGATCTGACACTGCAACGGTTTTGACTGGTGTTCGTCCTGGTGGCAACTCGTCAATAATTGAAGTATCTAAATCAGCATAAGCCGTCATAGACAATGTTCTTGGGATTGGCGTTGCCGTCATGATCAATTGATGAGGATAAAAGCCTTGTTTGATGCCTTTTTCTCGTAAACCTAAACGTTGATGCACACCAAATCTGTGTTGTTCATCAATAATGGTTAGCGCTAAGTTTTTGTACTCAACCTTTTCTTGAAAAATAGCATGGGTACCAATTATGATATGAGCACTGCCAGATGCGATATCGGCTAATGATTGCTCTCTAGCCTTACCTTTGAGTTTCCCTGCTAACCAGCCTACTTTTAATCCCAGCGGTTCAAACCACTCACTAAAGTTAATTGCATGTTGCTCAGCTAATAATTCGGTTGGCGCCATCAGTGCTACTTGATAGCCATTTTCAATGGCTTGCAGTGCCGCTAACGCGGCGACTAAGGTTTTGCCTGAGCCCACATCGCCTTGAACTAAGCGCATCATAGGTGCTGATTTTTCAATATCAATACTGATATCAGCGACGACGCGCTGTTGTGCACCTGTTGGCTTAAAGGGCAATTGTTTTAAAAATGGACCTTGTAATTGCCCTGTCGCAGGCAATGAAATCGCAGGATCTTGATTACTGCGCTGTCTCAGTTTTAGCATGCTCAAATTATGGGCAAGCAGTTCTTCTTGGATCAACCTTTGCTGGGCTGGATGATTACCATTTTCAAGCTGTAATAAGGAAATTTGGTTATTTGGTCGATGCAAGGTATGAATAGCTTCAGCTAACGAGATGTGATTAGGTTGCAAGGATTCTGGCAATAATTCAGTGAGGCTACCTTGTGCAAGCATGGCTAACGCTTGGTCGGTCAACTTTATCCAACTAGCTTGCTTTAACCCTTCAGTCGTTGGGTAAATTGGCGACAAAGTATCATCTAACTCAACGACTTGTTCAGAGTTTAGTATTCGATAATCGGGATGGATAATTTCTGCTTGATACTTGCCAAGTTTAATTTCACCAAAGGCTTTAATGCGCATACCAGCTTGTAGGGAGTTATGCTGGGCGGCAGAAAAGTTAAAAAACCTGAGCGTCACAGCGCCACTTTGGTCACGCACATCGCAAGTTAGCATGCGTTTTCGGCCATAAATGATTTTACTGGACTGGATCTCACCGACAATAGTGCCATATTCACCAGCACTTAAACTGGCGATAGGATAAACTTGAGTTCTATCTTCGTAGCGCAGCGGCAAATGGAACAGCAAATCCTGCACTGTCCTTATGCTGAGTTTCTCAAGTTTTTCGCCAACTTTTTTAGCGACGCCTTTTAACTCGGTAATAGGAACTTGATCCAATCGTTGCAATTGATTTGCATCCCAATACTGTGAATTTATACATATATTATCAAAGTTTCTCTAGATCACAACCAACCTTTTTGCCGAGCGATTCTGGCAGCATCAATACGGTTGCTAGCATTTAGTTTACTAATGGCTTCAGACAGATAATTTCGCACTGTCCCTTCTGCAATAAACAGTTGGTTGGCAATTTCTGCTGTAGGCTGTCCTTCTGAGGCGAGTCTTAATGCACGACGTTCTTTATCGTTTAGCGGGTCATTTTCGCCTAACGCCATCATGGCTAATTCAGGATCGATTACTTTACCGCCATTCATCACTTGAGTAATGGCATTAACTAACTGATCTGAGGGCGCGTCTTTTAATAAAAAACCACTGGTACCCGCTTCAATAGCGCGTTTAATGTAACCACTACGGCAAAAGGTAGTGATGATAATGGCTTTGGTTGATGCAGCTTGTTGCTGCAAATACTGTACTAGCTCCAACCCTGTTCGATGCGGCATTTCAATATCGGTCAATAGTAAATCGAAATGCTGTGTTTTCAGTAAGCTTAATGCTTGTTCGCCATCGCAGGCTTGAGTTACATCAAAATGACCTTCCATTGATAATAGAGCTGCGATTGCACCGCGGATCATGGCTTGATCTTCAGCTAATAAAATTTTCATGAATGTTCCTTGTTCATTGGAATATTGATGGTAACGTGGCAGCCTGCTTGCGTTTGAAAACCCGTTTGGGAATTAACTTGATAATCAACTTGTCCGTTAAGTGCATCGACACGTTCTCGAATACCTTTGATACCATTGCCTTCAGTGATTTGATCAAGCTGTCCATTGTCACTGATCTTAAGTGTTAACTGCTGGCTATGTTCAATAAAACGGATTTGGCATTGAGTGGCGTTGCTGTGTTTAAGAATGTTATGGCATAACTCGGTGAGTATTAAGCTTACTTGGCTTTCGATCACAGAAGGTAAAGCCTTAGGCACTTCGCTTTGTAAATCGACTAAAATGGACTTTTCTCGTAGCTGTTTACTCAAATCGGTGACGCTGCCAAGTAGGCCTTTATGTTTATAGTTAGATACTGTTTGCCTGATTTGAGTCAGACTGCTGCGGCTCAGTGCCATCAATTCGGTAAGATGCTCCGACGCCTCATCTAATTGTTGTTTTTCAATTAACTTCTGAGTCAATTCCGCTTTTAGGGTAATGGAGGACAAGCTATGACCTAAAATATCGTGCATATCTCTGGCAATGCGCTCTCGTTCAACCATAGTCGCTAATTGCTTGATTTCCGCTTCACTCTGTTGGTCTTTTTTCAGCTGTTGCTCACGTTTTTGTGAAGCAAAGCCTATGATGCCGATGCCGATGATAAGCGTCGAACCATACAGCACGAAGTAATAGTTAGGCATGGCTAAACTGAAATGCAGTAGCCATAAAATGCTGATGAGCCCCGCCCAGATGGTGATAAGACGTTTACCTGAGTAATAAAAACCACTGTAAAAGCCGCAATAAGAAAACAGTGCAATAGAGCCAAAATTGAAAGGCGTTGCAATCACGGCTAACAAGGTTAATAAACTCAGCGGATATTTGATGTTTTGCTTGTTGGCACGAAAAGCCCAAAAGTAGCAATACAAGAAAGGGGGAATGACAGCTAAGCTGGCAATGATTTTCCAAATCGGATAGTCGTCAATAATGATTAGTGGAATAAAGTAAAAAGTAAGGTTGAGTAAGTATACCCAAGCAAGCTTCTTTTCCGTTTTGTGATGATGTTGCAGGGTATCCATATCGCCATTCTCCTTTTGGGTATTGTTAGCATAGGCGATGAAAATTGTCATCGCCCAATCAACTAGCTTACTGATTTTGTTGTATAAGGAACTTAGCCCAGCCGTAGGTCGGCTCAATGGTGAGTGCTTGTTTCCAGTCAGAAATCGCACCTTGAATGTCACCCTCGTTTTGTTTGGTTAATCCACGCCATGTATAAGCTTCTGCCTGTCCCCAACAAATATGGCTGCATGGGGTTGAAAATAAGTCGATGGCTTTATTGCTAAAGTCGAGCGCTTTTTGCTTGCTACCACCAAACATTTTTGGAGTATTAAAGGCGGCAATGGCTTTGACTAAATAAACTCTAGGGTTATTGGGCGCGAGCGCTTGAGCTTGATTGATAGCCTTGTCTGCTTTAGGACCAAGTGTCATGCCTTTCATCGGGCTAAGGGCAATGCTCATCCCATAAACTGCGGATAACAGCGCATAGTTTTCAGCACTGTTTTGGGTTTGATTCAGGTTTTCTAACGTAGTCGCTGCGTCATTCAATGAGGCTTTGGCTTGAGTTCGATTACCAGAAAGATTTTCAGCGATGGCTAATCGGTAATTGGCATAAGCTTGTTCATAATCTGTATGAGTTTGGCTTAATTCTTTTAATGCTGAAATGTTTAAGCGGTTGGAAGCGGCATCGATTTGTGCAAGTGATTCTTCCGTTGTTTCAGCAAATACGGATGAAGATAAAATCATACTGCTGGCAAATAGCTTTGTCGCAAGAGAGAGTGTGTTCATAATGTGTTTCCTTACAAAGTGAGTACAAATATAAGTATCTGACCATAAGTTTCTTAAGATTTTCTTCGCTCAACTCCAGCACTCTACGGCGTTGCAATTCCGGTTACATAGCTATGGCTATGCGCCCTCCATTGCGTCTTGTTTAGAACTAAACCTGAGCACAATAATTTTCAAAGAACTTATCGACAAGTGCTTATTTTGCGACTTTAAAAGGAAAACGTTAGGCACAAAGGTCATTAATTGAATATGACATTTGTCATCTACTCAAATATTACGGGAATAATGGAAGCGACAAGGATTACCGCCATACAAATATTAAATATTTTTTGATGGTGAGCGGATTTTAAAACTCGCTTTAATTGCGTGCCGAAAACCAGCCATGTTCCAGATGCTGGAAATACCACGACCATAAAGATAAAAGAAATCATGATCACTTGTAAAAATACATTGCTTTGGTTGTGAGTGAAGGTGGCGACTGAGCTAGTTGCCATAAACCAAGCTTTAGGATTGACCCACTGAAATAGTGCTGACTGTATAAAAGTAAAAGGCTTAGAAGTTGAATCCGCTTCAAAATTCGTGGGAGTGGCATTGGCAATTTTCCAAGCCAAAAATAGCAGGTAAATAATTCCACATACTTTGATAACTTGATGAATGGCTGGGTAACGGTCAAAAATAAACCCCAGCCCTAAACCAATACAAATTAGCATGACTGGGAAGCCGACACTGATCCCAAGTAAATGAGGTAAACTTCTGCGGGTGCCGTAGTTCATACCCGAAGTCATTATCATGACATTATTGGGCCCAGGAGAAATACAGGCGGAAAATGCGAAGAAAATGACAGCAAGAATGAGTTCCATGTCGGTGAGCTATGTTTGGGGTAACAGTTGGTTAGATTACGCCCTTGATCGGGAAAAAATCAAGGGCTTTACTCTAAGTTAAATAATCGCTTCATTTACTAAATAAGCGTTATAACTCAAATAAATAAGCAGTAAGATAAACCCCTCTCGACGACTGATTCGCATGCCTGAATAGGCAAAAGGCAACATAATAAGTGCTAATAGCAGCATGACACCAAAGTCGATGAGCTCGACGCCATCACCAGAGATTGGATGGATAACCGAAGTTAAGCCTAACACTGCTAAGATATTAAACATGTTCGAGCCAACGACACCACCAAGGGCGATATCGCTTTCACCTTTTAAGGCTGCAACGACAGAGGTTGCGAGTTCTGGCATGCTGGTACCAATCGCGACCACGGTTAAGCCAATAATGATCTCACTGATGCCAAACAGCTTAGCAAGGTCGACGGCACCATCGACAAACACGATACCGCCACCGACTAACATGCCTATGCCTGATAGAATAAACACAATAGAAATAATTGGGTGGTAGTTGCCCTCTGGGATCTCTTCGATATTCCCTGTTTTCTTGGCATCAATGTAGCTATAGACTAAGTAACCGATCAATACAGAAGTTAGGATAGCACCATCAATAAAGCCTAATTCACCATCAAGTAATAGCCCCCAAAATAATAAAGTGACAAAAATCATCAATGGTACATCACGCTTAATGATTTGTGATTGTACTTTGATAGGGCGGATGAGTGCGGTAATCGCCAAAATTAGCCCTACATTAGCGATATTGGAACCAATGACATTGCCAAGTGCAATGCCGCTATTTCCAGCTATGGCGGACTTCAAACTCACAGCTAACTCAGGAGCGCTGGTGCCGAATGCTACGATCGTCAAACCGATAATTAAGGGGGTGACACCTAATTTTAACGCGATGGAACTCGCGCCTCTTACCAGCACTTCTGCACCCAAAGTAAGAATGATAAAACCACCAAGAATGGAAAGAAAAATAGCCATGTTCACTTAAATATTGCTGAAATCAGATTGAGAGTAGGATAAGGCTTTTTGTTTCGAAATGACAGTTTATGTCGTTATTAAAACCCATCTCATTGAGTTGAGATGGGTGACACTTGCAAAATTTATTGAAAAATATCTTCGTCTTTGTGTTTGTCGATAAAAATATTGCCGTTATCAGAGCTGTCACTTACGTACTCTGTTGGTTCAGTACCATCAATGAAATATTCAAATCGAGTTGTGTAATCCGTTTTGCGAGTTAACTTACCTGTTTCACGATCGATACGTACAGAGATAATGCCTTTGGGTGGCGTATCTGTTTGCTCAGGTTTGCCTGCTAATATCTCTTTCATGAAATAATTCCAAGCTGGTCCTGCGGTTTTTGCTCCCGACTCGGCACCAAATATTTGTCCTTTGCCGTCATTGGCATTCCATGCTGTGCGACCAAGTTCACGAGCATGATTGTCAAATCCTACCCAAACTGTGGTGACATAATCGGGATTGAAGCCGCTAAACCAAGTATCTTTTGATTCGTTTGTTGTCCCAGTTTTACCCGCAATGTCACGTCGTTTTACTACGTGAGATGCACGCCAAGCGGTACCATTCCAGCCAGTGCCTTTGCTCCAGCTACCACCGCCCCAAATGGTGCTTTTTAGCGCCTGTCTAATAAGAAATGATGTTTGCTCTGAAATTACTTGTTTGGCATATCTATGCTCACTCGGATAACTGCATTGATTAACATCACTGCTGTTTTCTGTAACTTCAATTCCTTGCTCTTGCGATAATGCGGCTAAGGTTTCAGCCCATTTGTCTGTTTCTGTTTGTTGCTGTGGCTTGCAGGCCAAAGTTGGTTTTGCTTGCTCGATAATTTGATCATCGGAATCAGTGATTTTGTCGATATAAAAAGGTTCAACAAGATAACCGCCATTGGCGAACATGCCGAAGGCGCGCACAACTTGCATTGGCGTTACTGAAGGCGAGCCTAAGGCAATGGATTCATTTCGAGGTAAATCATCAGGATCAAAACCAAAATCAATTAATCGCTGGCGAACAGCTTTTAGTCCAGAAAGGCGCAATGCACGCACTGCCATGACATTGATAGACTTTGCTAAACCGACTCTTATGCGAGTTGGCCCACCATAAACGTCAGGAGAGTTTTTCGGTCGCCATGCTATGCCTTGGCGGATATCAGGTTCATTAATTGGTGCGTTGTTAATTAAGGTCGCCAGTGTATAGCCTTTTTCTAGGGCTGCTGTATAAATAAAAGGTTTAATGTTAGAGCCAAGTTGTCTTTTGGCTTGAGTGACACGATTGTATTGACTCTTGCCAAAAGAGTAACCACCGACTAAGGCTGCCACAGCGCCATCGTGAGGGTTAAGGGTAACAATCGCGCTTGAAACTTGTGGGATCTGTGCCAATTGCCATTGGTCTTTTACCTGACGGATCCAAATTTGCTGACCAACTTGTAAAATATCATCGGCCACTTCTGGTGCTTTACCTTGACGAGTATCTGAAATGTAAGTTCGTGCCCATTTCAGCCCATTCCATTCTAAGGTGTGGATACGATTTGATGAATCTATCACTTTGGCTTGCTGTTCACCTAGCTCGATAACTGCGGCAGGAATGAGATCTTGTACTGAGCGTGTCTTTTTTAAGGTGGCTATGATTTGTGACAGTTCAGGCTGAACTTGCTCAAGGCTTAACGGATCCCAAAGTATTGCTTTGGGGCCGCGATAGCCATGACGTTGATCATAGGCATAAACATTATTTCTTAGTGCTGTTTGTGCTTGAAGTTGGATATCTGAATTTATGGTGGTGTAGACATTATAACCACCGGTATAAGCTTGCTCTCGCCCAAACTTTTGCACCATATAATCGCGAGCCATTTCTGAAATATAAGGTGCGTAAAGATCGATTTCAGCACCATGATATGAGGCGGTATTGGGTGCAGATGTGGCAAGCTGAAATTGTTCAGGTGTGATGTCACCCACGGCAAGCATGCGCCCTAACACAACATTTCTTCTGGCTAATGCACGTGTTGGGTAGGAAATCGGGTTCATGGTCGATGGTGCTTTTGGCATACCGGCAATGACGGCAAGTTCTGCTAACGATAGTTCATTTAGATCTTTGCCATAATAAACTTGTGCAGCGGCACCGACACCATAAGCTCTGTGTCCTAAAAATATGCGATTAAGATACAGCTCCAAAATTTCATCTTTAGATAACAATTGTTCTATGTGAATAGAGATAAAAATTTCTTTCACTTTGCGGATAATTGTTTTATCTCGAGTTAAAAAGAAATTTCTTGCTACTTGCATGGTGATGGTACTGGCCCCTTGCTTTTTTTGACCCGTTGTTAACACCACAAAAGCGGAACGGAGTACACCAATAGGATCAATACCACCATGGTCATAAAATCGTGAATCTTCAGTCGCAATGACAGCTTGTTTTAAGGTGTTGGGTATTTCGTCTAATCTCAGCGGAATACGTCTTTTTTCACCAAATTGAGATATCAGCTTGCCGTCTTTACTGTAAATGCGAAGAGGGGTTTGAAGCTGTACTGTTTTCAAGGTAGCGACATCGGGAAGATCGGGTAACACATAAAAATATGCTGCCACAATTGAGGCTAACCCAAGCAGAGTCATACTGATAAATAACAGTCCGAGGCGTTTAAACCATTTCACCAAAGTTAATCCAATGTGCTGAAAAATAAAGCGCTAGTATAAACTGAAAATGTTAAAAAGTGGATGCTGAAAATGTTAGCTGATGTGATGAGTGATATTTTTATCAGATACGGTTCGCTTCGTTATCGTTACAACGGAGATTGACGGCGATAAAATTTGACATATAAATGTTCTAGATAAGGAACGCAGGTCTGGATAATTAATGGCGTTAGGTGAGTCGTACTAATAAATAAATGCTAGAGTTGTGGATAGCGAGAAATTTTTAACTGAAGATTGTGGAATGAGCAAAAGGTTACATAATCAATATTCAGTGTATTTCAATTGATGTGTGTGTTTTTGGATATTCGTGTTTTTAGATAATAGGTAATCATTATTATGCTTGCAAAATTATGGAAACCCAAAACCACCCAATTTGTTGGGGTAGATATCGGTTCAAGCGAAATCAAAGCGATATTACTGAACCAAACCGACGATGGATATAAAGTGGCAAGACATGTGGCCATTCCCATCAACAAAGGTGCGGTGGTGGATCATGACATTCGTGACGCCGACCGTGTTGTTGAATGCCTCGAATTGGTTAAAAGGCGTTTACCCAAAAATATTAAGTACGCAGCGGCGGCAGTTTCTGGTTCTGCGGTAATGACCAAAGTTATTTATATGGATGCTGCGCTTAATGAAGAGGAAATGGAAGCCCAAATTGAAATTGAGGCTGATCATCTTATCCCTTACTCACTCGATGAGGTCAGTATCGATTTTGAAACGCTCAATGTGAATAGTGCCGATCCTAGTAAGGTCGATATTTTGTTGAGTGCGTGTCGCACCGAAAATATCGATGCTAAAGTGGATAGCTTAGACAGAGTTGATCTTGAAACTAAAATTATCGATGTAGAAGGTTATGCCTTAGGTCGAGCCCATCAATTAATTATGCAACAGTTACCTAATGGCGCGGAAGATAAAATTATCGCCTTGGTTGATATCGGCGCCAATATGACGACTTTTGCTATCGTTGAGAACGGTGAAACTACTTTTACTCGTGAACAAGCCATTGGCGGTGAAGTGCTCACTGCTGAGATCCAAAATAGCTATAACTTATCTCGAGATGACGCTGAGACCTTAAAAATTAATGGCGAGGTGCCTCAAGGTTATGTTGATAAAGTTTTAGCACCTTTTCGCTTGAGCATCTTGCAGCAAATTAAACGGACATTACAAATTTATTCCGCTGCCAGTGGCAATGAAAACGTCGATTATGTGGTGTTATCTGGCGGCACAGCTAAATTGGATGGCATTGCCAATTTACTTACCGCTGAATTGGGAATAAAAAGTATGGTTGCCGATCCTTTTCAAGGCTGCCTTTCTGCAAACGATAACGACAAAGCCTTGCTTGAAAATAACATGAGTAAGTATATGGTGGCTTGTGGTCTTGCGTTAAGGAGCTTTACACCATGGCGAACATAAATTTACTGCCTTGGCGCGAAGAGGCAAGAGAACGAAGAAAACGTGATTATTTAGGCATTTTGACTTTAGTTTTTTTTTCAGCCTGTATTGTGATTTATTTAGTGCTGTCTTTTATTGACATGATGGAAAGCCAACAGCGTAGTCGTAATGCTTATTTAACCTCAGAAATTCAAGTGCTAGAAAGCCAGATCCACGAAATTCGTGCGATCACCACCAAAAAGAAAAACATCGAACGCCGTACAGAAATTATTTTAAATCTACAACAAGGTCGAAATTTACCTACTCGAGTGTTGGATGAAATTGTACGGATTATTCCTGCTGGGATTTATCTTTCGAAGATTGAAAAGAAAGGCGACTTATTACTGTTAGAAGGTAAGAGTGAATCAAATAATCACGTATCGAACATGATGCGAAGGGTTGAGGCTTCTGCTTGGTTACAAGAACCTAATATGCAAGAAATCATAACCAGAAATGATGACACCAGACAGTTACAGCAGTTTCGGTTACAGATCATGATCAAACATGGCACCCCTGAATCCATCAGTAATAAAGGATCAGCAAAATGAAACTCGATCTCAGTCAGTTTAACGATGTTGATTTAGAAAATATCGGTGGTTGGCCACAGCAGGTTAAGGTAGTGTTTGCAGTCTTGCTGTTTATTATTGTGTTGGTGGCAGGCTATTTTTTTGTGGTATCTGATGAACTCAGCTCATTAAATCGGATGCAAGAAAAAGAGCTGCAGCTGAGAAACGACTTTAAACTCAAATATCAAATGGCAGCGAATTTAAAATTGTACCGAGAGCAGTTAGAAACCATAGAAAAACAGTTCTCATTGTTATTAAAAATGTTGCCATCGAAAAATGAAATGCCTGGCTTACTTGATGATTTAACCTTTGTTGCGACAGACGCTGGGTTAAAAATTAATAGTTTAAGTTGGGAGCCTTCCCAACCCGCTGACTTTTATATTGAATTTCCAATTAAGATGTCGGTACAAGGTAGTTATCATCAATTGGGTGCCATGGTAAGCAGTGTGGCAAAGTTGCCAAGAATTGTCAGTTTACATGACTTTGTCATTGAAAAAGATGAAACTGGTAAGCTAAATATGGATATTTTAGCCAAAACTTACCGCTTTAAAGATAATGCTGAAATAAACAAAAAGGGGAAGCAATAATGCGTCGTTTCCTGTTGATGTTTGTGTTGTTGATATTAGTTGGCTGTTCAAAGCAGAAGACAGACTTACAGCTTTTTGTTACTACCACTAAAGCCCAGCATGTGGCACATATTCCGCCCTTAAAAGAGCCGCCTAAATTTACACATTATCCTTATCAAGCAGAATTAATGCGTAGCCCGTTTATGCCACCATCGCGTGAACTCACGGAGGAAGTGATTGATACCGATAGAAATTGTTTGCAACCAAATTTGAGTCGTAAAAAAGCACGATTGGAAACCTATGCGCTAGATAATTTAAAAATGCGGGGCACCATCACTCAAGGCAAGCACCATTGGGCGTTAGTTGAAACTAGTGATGGCAATGTTTATCGAGTAGGCGTTGGACAATACTTAGGCTTATATCATGGAAAAATCGTTGCGATCACATCGCAGCATATCGAAATTATAGAATTAATTCCGGACGGTTCAGGCTGTTGGACTGAAAGAATGAGCAATATGGAATTAACCGGCGATTAGCAGAGAAAGGGTAAACAATAATGGAATTTTTTGCTGTTAAAAAAATGACTGAAGCACGAAAGTGCGGGTTTATGTTTCTAGCTGGACTGATGTTTGTGAGTTTGTTTTCACCACAGGCATTGAGTGCAAATCGTTTATTGGATATCAAGTATCATGCGGTAATTGATCATCAATTAGAAATTGAATTTCAATTTGCCGATAATATTTCAATGCCCAAAACTGATGTTGACGCAGCGCCTGTTCAATTAAAGCTCGTTTTTCCTGACAGTCATTCAGAGCTGAAAAAAAATCAATTAATGATCGATAAAATTGGCGTTAATGGTTTAAGCACCCAACAAGATGGGACTAATTTGCAGATCGCGATTGCTATGGATAAGGTGTTGCCTTATCAAGGTAAGGTCATAGGTAACAGATATCGCTTAACCATTAATGATGCGATAAGCAGGCCTTCGGTAAAGCAGCCCCAGCAATCTTTTGTTAATAACGTAAAAAAAATCGACTTCAAACGTTCGCCAACCGACGGTGGAGAATTAGATATTGAATTAGCGAACAGCTCGATTGCAGTCAATGTTGAACAAGTTGGTGCCAAGCTCGAACTTAAATTTTTTAATACCAAGATCACAGACGAGCAGTTATATATCGTTGATGTACAAGATTTTGCTACACAAGTAAGTAGTTTTGAAACCTTCCGTGAAGACTTAACGACTCGAGTGCTGGTGGATGTTAATGGTGATTACACTTACCACTATAACCAAGAGGGAAATGTATTTAAGTTATACGTGGATAAAGCTGAAGCCGCTGCCGTCGAGCAAAAAGAAAAAAGTTACACGGGTCGCACATTATCGCTTAACTTTCAAAACATGTCGGTTCGCACTGTGCTGCAAATCATTGCTGATTACAATAATTTTAATTTGATTGTGAGTGACACGGTTGAGGGCAACATTACTCTGAGATTAGATGATGTACCTTGGGACCAAGCATTGGATTTGATATTAGAAACCAAGGGATTAGGCAAAAAAATTCAAGGCAATATTTTGATGGTGGCACCAGCGGAAGAGCTGGCAATTCGAGAAAATCAACATCTTAAAAATAAGCAAGAAATAGAGAAGCTAGCGCCCTTATATTCAGAGTACATTCAAGTGAATTACGCTAAAGCAGGTGATATTGCCGATCTGCTCAAAAATAAAGACTCAAGTTTATTGTCTAAGCGTGGTTCTGCGGCGGTTGATGAACGCACCAATACCTTATTGATCAAAGACACGGCAGAGACCATTGACAATGTACATCGTTTGGTAAAAATATTAGATATTCCTATTCGTCAGGTGTTGATAGAATCTCGAGTCGTAACAGTTAAAGATGATGTTGCGAAAGATTTAGGGGTACGTTGGGGCTTTACTGATCAACAAGGTAATGATGGCACATCAGGTTCCTTAGAAGGCGCGAACAGCATTGCTAATGGCACAACGCCAAACTTAGCAGATAGGCTTAATGTTAATTTGCCCGTCGGTAGTACCAACGCCGCAAAAATTGCCTTTCATGTGGCTAAATTGGGCGACGGCACGTTATTAGATTTAGAACTCAGTGCCCTTGAGCAAGAAAATAAAGGAGAAATCGTCGCCAGCCCTCGTCTAATGACGTCTAACCAGCGTGCTGCCTATATCGAACAAGGTGTACAAATTCCTTATGTGGAAGCAAGCTCAAGTGGGGCAACGACAGTCACCTTTAAAAAAGCGGTATTGTCACTGCGAGTTACTCCGCAAATTACCCCAGATAATCGGGTTATTTTGGATCTAGAGATCACTCAAGATACCCAAGGAACAACTGTGGCAACGCCAACGGGGAACGCAGTTGCCATTGATACGCAAAGAATTGGCACCCAAGTTTTAGTGAAAAATGGTGAAACTGTTGTGCTGGGCGGAATATACACCCAAAACCAAATCCATAATGTCAGTAAAGTGCCAATTTTAGGTGATGTTCCGGTACTGGGGTACCTATTTAGGAGTAGTCAAAACAAAAATGAACGACAAGAATTGTTAATATTTGTTACGCCAAAAATTGTAACTCAGCAGTTATAAAACTATATTAAGAACAAAACGCTAAGCCAGATTTTATCTTCTGGCTTTGGCGTGCAGTTGCTTTAATAAAGACATTTAATACTCACATTTTAGAGAATTCTGTCTTTATCGACTTGCCATTGGTGGGTCGAAGCTGAGATAATCCGTGGTCAAGTCTCAGTAGAGCAAGGTAACACTCAGGTCGATTTCGACATAGGCATACATTTCATAAGATTCAGACGTATAAAACATGGCTGAAAAACGTAATATTTTTCTGATTGGCCCAATGGGCGCAGGTAAAAGCACTATCGGTCGCCATTTGGCGCAGATGCTTCATTTAGAATTTCATGACTCTGACCAAGAGATTGAACAACGTACCGGAGCAGACATTGCTTGGGTTTTCGATGTTGAAGGTGAAGAAGGTTTCCGTCTTCGTGAATCTAAGGTCATTTCAGATTTATCTGAGAAACAGGGTATTGTATTAGCAACAGGTGGTGGTTCCATCGAAAGTAAAGACATTCGAAACCATCTTTCTGCTCGTGGTTTTGTGGTTTATTTAGAAACCACTATCGACAAGCAAGTTGCTCGTACTCAGCGTGATAAGCGCCGTCCACTTCTACAAGTAGACGATCCTCGTCAGGTTTTGGAAGAGTTAGCAAAAACTCGTAATCCATTGTACGAGGAAATTGCTGATGTTGTCGTTAAAACTGACGATCAAAGTGCAAAAGTAGTAGCTAATCAAATCATTGAAAAGCTAGGTTTTTAATGGAATCTGTTCAGGTCAATTTAGATAATCGAAGTTATTCTATTTATATTGGCCAGAACCTTTCCTCTACCGACACTTCAATAAATGGCGAGATTTGGTCTCGCTATTTTCATTCTAAGCGTGTTTTGGTCGTTACCAATGACACCATCGCACCTTTATACCTCAATTCAGTCGTTAACTATCTTAAACAAACTGCGACAGTAGATGCGTTAACCCTCCCTGATGGTGAACAGTATAAGACTCTGACAACGTTAGAATTAATTGTTGATAAATTGGTTTCTGATAATTATGGTCGTGACTGTGTTTTAGTTGCTCTTGGTGGCGGAGTTATCGGTGATATGACCGGATTTGCTGCAGCTTGCTATCAACGTGGTGTCAATTTTGTGCAAATACCGACAACCTTGTTAGCACAAGTTGATTCGTCTGTTGGTGGCAAAACAGCCGTTAACCACCGGCTTGGCAAAAACATGATAGGTGCGTTTCATCAACCGCAAGTTGTTTATATTGATACACAGTATTTGCAATCATTACCTGAGAGAGAGTTTAACTCAGGCATGGCTGAGGTGATCAAGTACGGGATTATTTGGGATGCTGATTTTTTTGCTTGGTTAGAAAACAATGTCGATGGTTTAAAGGCGAAACAACAAGATTTGCTTATGCAAGCGATCAAGCGCTGCTGTGAAATCAAAGCTGAGGTTGTCGCACAAGATGAAACTGAGCAAGGTTGTCGTGCTTTACTCAATTTGGGTCATACTTTTGGACACGCTATTGAAGCCGAGCTGGGTTATGGGGCTTGGCTTCATGGTGAAGCCGTGGCGACAGGCATGGTGTTGGCAGCACAAACAGCGGAATTTTTAGGGTGGCTGAGTGATGAGCAAGTACATAGGATTGCTCATTTATTGCAACAGTTCTCGTTACCAATTACTGCACCTTCACAGATGACATCAAAGGCATTTTTGACGCACATGCAACGAGATAAGAAAGTGCTTAACGGCCGAATTCGTTTGGTATTGCCAAAGCAGATCGGTGTTGCGGTTGTAACCTCTGATGTTGATCATCATATGCTTACTCAGCTATTAAATTAAGGTCAGTAGACTCTACGGAAGGATATCTATGGGAGATTTGGTCTTACTTCCATCTCAACAACAATTGATTGAACGCCTTGAGCATAATGCTTTTTATGGTCAGCAAGTTCAATTGTTATGCGGTGAATCAGGCTCTGGTAAAACATTATTACTGCATTACGTTGCCACGCAGCTCAAAGACTATCAGCAAGTGGTTATTCCATGCCCATTACATGCCGATGATGCCGAGATCCGTCGCAAAGTGTGGGTGCCGCTATTAAAAGATCCTGTTTTCGACGATGAGATCCCTTTGGCTGATACTCTGTTAAGTATCGGCAAAAATATTGAAAAACCCATCGCTTTGTTTTTTGATGATGCGCATCGACTGTCTATTCATATGTGGGCAGAAGTTCTTTCTATGAGTCAGATGATATCAGCATCAAAACCTGTGGCGGTTATCGTCTCTGTGACACCGGAATATGCCGCAGAACTGCTTGAACAGCTACCTGAACCGTACGCTGAACAATTGTTGCTTTTGCAAATAGAAGCACTAACTTTTCAAGAGCAAGACGCGTTATTTTTGACGATGATGAGCCAAAGCTCAGATCAGTTAATTGCTGGTAGAAAAATCGCTCGTCCTGATTTTAGTACTCAAGCTTGTTACCCCGCTGACATTGTTTCATTATTTTATACTGATGATGAAAAAGCAGAAAAGAAAAGCAAAATAAATCCTAAAATTGTAACCTTAACCGTGATAGCTTTAGTTATGATAGCTGCAATTTTTGGATGGTTATTTACTCAATATCAAACAAAGCAAGAGCAGCTAAAAAGCACATTTTCAGCAAGAGCAAAACAACAACAGTTAACCGTTGTTAGCCCTGCAAACATCAGCGCAGAGACGTTGCCAGCAAAGCTGCCAATGATGGAGGTTTCTGAATCATCAGCAGATAACTATCCTGCTCATGTCGATAAGCAAAGAGCGCCAATTGAAACTGTGGTTACTAAACCCCAATCGGAAGATATCGATGCTATCTTGCCAGCGACGACAGTTAAATCTCAGGCTACAGAATCCAATAAAGTGGTCACCATTGAAACTGAAGAAGTTAAAGATACGTCGAAGTTAGCGGAGGTTAAGGACGTCAGTAAGCTCCAATCTGTAAAAAATCAGAATAGCAACCTGGATAAAGTAAAAGGGCAGCCTAGGATAAAATTCCCAAAGGGTTACACATTACAAATTGCTACGGTTACTCAACGACGGTCGCTGCAGAACTTATTGTCACAACTGGATGGACAACCCGATGTTAAAATTGCCAAAAATAACGATCGCTGGATAGTGATTGTGGGTGACTTTGCTAATCGACAGCAAGCGCTCAATTTTGAGCGGAAACTGCTCAAGACCACGACAGTTTCCAAGCCTTGGTTACGTAAGTGGGAGTCAATTAAACAGTTTAGCTTTCAAAGCAATATTCCTTGATGAAATTTAGCAATATTCATCGTACAATCATTTTCTTTATTATGTGTTATCGAATATTTGAACCCAGCCCATGAACAATAAAAATAGAGCCTTTTTAAAATGGGCTGGTGGTAAATTCAAACTGGTTGATACCTTAAAAACTTATTTGCCTGAAGGTGATAGATTGATTGAGCCTTTTGTCGGTGCAGGTAGTGTATTTTTGAATACTGATTATGAATCGTATTTGCTCTGTGATATTAACCAAGATCTCATCAATCTTTATCAGGTATTACAAACGCAGCCTGAGCTCTATATCCAAGAAGCAAAAAAGCTATTCTCACCATCAACAAACGATAAAACCTTTTATTACGATATTCGTTCTCAGTTTAATGCCAGCACAGATGCCTTTGAACGAAGTTTGTTCTTTTTATATATGAATCGACACGGTTTTAATGGCTTGTGTCGTTATAACCGAAAAGGCGGTTTTAATGTGCCTTTTGGTTCGTATAAGAAGCCTTATTTCCCTGAACATGAGCTCAATGTATTCGCTGAAAAATCGCTTAAAGCCGAATTTGCTTGTATTGGTTATGAGCAAGCATTTGCTCTGGCGACAGCGGGAGATGTGGTGTATTGCGATCCTCCGTATGCGCCTTTATCAACCACCGCCAGTTTTACCAGTTATGCTGGCAATGGCTTTTCGTTAGATGATCAAGCATTACTCGCTCGACATTCAAGGCATACTGCAATGGACAGGAATATTCCAGTGGTGATCAGTAATCATGATATTCCGCTAACCAGAGAACTTTATCATGGTGCATTACTGGGAAAAATTAAGGTGCAGAGAAACATCAGCCAAAAAGGCAGTTCACGCAAGAAAGTAGATGAGCTTATCGCATTATACGATGAGCAGTACCATATGTGTTCGTAATATCTTAAAATTGTATCTTTTGGTCTTAGTATTGATTATAGAGAAAGCACCAGCCGAACAACGAGCAGCAAGCTAAGCACCAATAAAATTGCGAGCACAATGCCCATCACAATAAATGGGATCGGTGATTCTTCGCTAAAATCTTGCTCACGATTTTTGTTAGATTGAACCCCAAAAAACGCAGCTAAGGTGCTGGTGAAAACTTGCCAAAATTTGTTAAACATTGCGATTCCTTTGCAATACTTTTTGCTAGTGTTATTCAAAGTAAATATCCATTTACTGATTTCATTTGCATGGGTCATTATGGACAATTCGATGAATGATAACTGGCTTAGTTCAGCTGGTTTTCATTTGAATTGATGGTTGGCTGTGATGGCGACTCTTTATGCAGCAGTTCTAATAAATCAAAAAAATGAAATTGATTGGATTTACTTTTCCCTGAAAGCCATGAAGCCCAATTCAATTGCTGGCTTTGCTGTGCGCAGCGGTTTAATGGGTGACTAGAAGGCAGCTGACTATTGAAACTAATATTTGCTTTACACACACAAGCTGCAGTTGCCGTATCTTGCGGCAAACTGGCATTGTTTGAAAATAATACCACGCCAGTAAACAAAGCGATGCCAATGCTGAACTTTCTATAATCAGCTAAAATCTTCCTTAATTTGGTCATCATTGTTCCCTTGTAGAGTAAAGTGGAATATATGCGAAATAAATAAAGTAGCGATTATAACAAATCTGTCTGGTTTTTAAACAGTTTGTTGTTGCGAAAGCTGTTTTGAGATCGTGACCCTAGAGTGTCTGTGCTATCAAGAGTAAAATGGCGTTAAATTCATAAGTGTGAGAATACTATGCGCCCGTTTTTAATTGCTCCGTCGATTTTATCTGCTGATTTTGCACGTCTAGGTGAAGACGTAGAAAAAGTGCTTACCGCAGGTGCCGATGTGGTTCATTTTGATGTGATGGACAACCATTATGTGCCTAATTTAACAATTGGACCAATGGTATGTCAGGCTTTACGTGATTATGGTATTAAAGCAGACATTGATGTGCATTTAATGGTCAAGCCAGTTGATCGTATAGTGCCTGATTTTGCAAAAGCAGGCGCTTCTATCATCACTTTCCATCCAGAAGCATCAGAGCATGTAGATAGAACATTACAATTGATTAAAGAGTCTGGTTGTAAAGCGGGATTAGTGTTTAACCCTGCGACCTCGCTTCATTATCTTGATCATGTAATGGATAAGTTAGACGTCATTTTGTTGATGTCGGTAAATCCTGGTTTTGGTGGTCAGTCATTTATTCCATCAACGCTCGACAAGCTGCGTGAAGTACGTCGTCGCATCGACGCAAGTGGTTATGATATTCGCCTTGAAGTGGATGGTGGCGTAAAAGTGGATAACATTGCTGAAATTGCGGCTGCAGGCGCGGATATGTTTGTTGCAGGCTCTGCCATTTTCAATAAGCCTGATTACAAAGCGGTGATCGATGACATGCGTAATGAGTTAGCCAAGGTTGATAGCGAATGAACTCACTGCAATTGAAAGCAATTGCCTTTGATTTAGATGGAACACTGGTTGACAGTGTTCCGGACTTAGCGGCGGCAACACAGGCGATGTTATCAGAACTTGAGCTCAACCTTTGTACAGAGCAGCAAGTGCGGACTTGGGTTGGCAATGGCGCTGAAATGTTGGTTAAACGTGCGTTAACATATGTCAATATGGGTGAACCTACCGCCAAGCAACTGAGTCATGCATTAGCTGTCTTTTTAAAACACTATAAGCTGCATTTAAATAAACATAGCCGCTTGTATTCTGGAGTAAAAAACACCCTTGAACGCTTGCATCAACAAGGTTATCAGCTTGCAATCATTACCAATAAACCCTTTCAATTTATTTCGCCTTTACTCGCCGCGTTTGAAATTGAGCCGTATTTTGATTTGATACTGGGTGGCGACAGTCTTGCCGAGAAAAAGCCAAACCCATTACCTATTAATCATATCTTAACGCAATGGAAATTAGATAAAAGCCAGCTTTTGATGGTGGGCGATTCAAAAAATGACATAGTTGCAGCGAAATCTGCAGGAATTGCGTCAATTGGCTTGACCTATGGCTATAACTACGGTGAAGATATCGGTCTTTACGGCCCAAATGCCGTATTTGACGAATTTGAATCAATCTTATCGTGGATAAATCAACATACTTGATCCACCTGTTGCGAAGGAGCAATAAAGCAAATGAGTAAACCCATTGTATTAAGTGGCGCGCAGCCGTCTGGTGAATTGACCATAGGTAACTATATGGGCGCTCTCCGCCAATGGGTTGCGATGC
>JBMYXI010000004.1:0-99183 GCA_049608225.1 Parashewanella sp. | reverse complement strand
GCCGCATAAATGTCTTTTACCACTGAACCCATATCTCGACCAGACACATTGGCTTGTACCACTACTCGACGCTGCACATCATCACGTCGGATATTAGGAGGCGCCATTTCAACATTAACATCGGCAACTTCGCCTAAACGCACTGTTGCACCACTGACCCCTGTTAATATCAAGTTCCGAATCGCATCAGGGCTTGAACGAAATCTCTTAGCTAAGCGCACATTAATGTCATACCTGGCGTTACCATCAATGACTTGCCCTGCACTCACACCACCGATACCTTGACTGATCAACGACATAACTTCATCCACACTGATCCCGTAACGTGCAAGTTTGGCTCTGTTCGGTCTTACCACTAATTGTGCTTCACCACTGACTTGCTCTAAAGATACGTCAACTGCACCTGGAATTTTTGCTACCAACTCACTTAGTTCTTCACCCTTTTTTGACAACACATTCAAATCAGGTCCAAACAGTTTGATTGCCAATTGTGCTTTTACACCCGATAAAAGTTCATCCACTCGGGTCGCAATCGGTTGTGAGAAGGTAAACAATAAGCCAGGAAATGCACTGAGCTTTTTCTCCATCAATCGTTGCAGCTCAAAACGATTTGTCGCACTCGTCCACTGCTCAACGGGTTTTAGTCCAATGTAGATTTCAATGTTACTTACAGGCTCAGGATCGCCACCTAACTCTGGAGCACCAACACGACTTAATGCGTAATTCACCTCAGGAAAAGCCAATAATAGCTTTTCAATTTTTGGTGCCACATCAATGGATGACTGCAAGCTTGCTGTTGGTGCTAACGTCACCCTTAAGTTAATGGTTCCTTCTTCCAGCTCAGGTACGAATTCAGTGCCTAACTTAGGCAATAGCGTCATACTGATTGTAAAGACTGTTACAGCCAATAAAATTACCGTCTTTGGCTTAGCCATTACCACTGCCAGCACTTTTCGGTAAACAGATTCTAGCGGTTTTAAAATTACCGACTGTTTTAACGTTACACCTGATTTAAACAAGTAAACGGCTAACGCTGGCACTACAACTAAAGCCACCACTAAAGCCGAAATCATCGCAAGAATAATACTCACCGCCATTGGCTGAAACAGCTTTCCTTCTACGCCTTCAAGCGCGAACAAGGGAGCAAATACAACGATAATAATGGCGGTTGCAAAGAAGATTGGACTGCATACTTCTTTTGCAGCATTGAGCACCTCTTTAGAAACCTGTAGAACAGAGGTCTTATTCTCTTGTTTGTGTTGAGTGAGGTGTTTGAAAATATTCTCAACCATTACCACTGAGCCATCGACTAGCATACCAATCGCAACGGCTAATCCACCTAATGACATCAAATTGGCTGATAAGCCATAGTAAGACATCACCATTAACGCTAAGCCAATTGAGACTGGGATTGATAACAGTACCAACATGGTCGCTCTGATATTGACGAGGAATAACGCTAAAATCACCACAATAAATACAAACGCTAACAGCAAAGCATCTTTTACTGTGGTCACTGCTTTTTCCACTAGATCTGATTGATCATAAAAAGGCTGAAACGTGACGCCTTTTGGTAAAGCCTGCTCAATCATTGGAACACGAGCCTTGATATCATCAATCGTAGCTTTAGTATTGGCTCCTAGACGCTTTAATACCACACCGGCAACCACTTCTCCCATGTATTGCGGATTTCCTCTGGGATCACGCTTAGTCATGGTCACTGCACCAACACGGATTTCGTTACCATAAGTGACTTTGCCGATATCGGAAACTTTTACCGGTGTGCCTTTGTTTTCAATGAGTGGAATTTGAGCTATCGCATCAAGTCCCGCTTGTCCAGCGGGTAAAAAACCATAGCCTCTTACAACCAGTTGCTCTTGACCTTGCGGCATAAACCAACCGCCAGCATTGCGATTGTTTTTTTCTAATGCTTCAGTCACTTGGCTCATGGTAATACCGTAAGCACGTAACTTATTTGGATTAACTTGTACTTGGTATTGCCTAACTTCACCACCAAATGACAGAACATCAGTCACGCCACTAACAGGCATTAAAATCAGCTTTACTAAGTAGTCATTTAAACTTCTTAATTCAGCGGCTGAAATGCCAGAATTAGGCTCTGATCGTAATATGTATTGATAAATCTGCCCAAGTCCCGATGTGTTTGGACCAATTTCAGGTGTACCTACACCATCAGGAATGGCTTCTTTTGCCGCCTGAAGTTGTTCAAAAACCTGCTGGCGTGCAAAGTAGATATCCGTACCTTCTTTAAAAACCACAGTCACCAAAGATAAACCTGTACGTGACAAAGAACGGACTTCCGTCACAGCTGGCAGTGCATACATTGCTGACTCAACAGGGTAAGTGATCAGTTTTTCAACTTCCTCTGCCGCTAAGCCTTCGGCTTCGGTATTAACCGTTACTTGTACATTCGTCACATCAGGAAAAGCGTCAAGATTCAACTTGGGTAGCATGGCGATACAGCCACCAATCGCAAAAAGTAAAGCCAGAACCACCAATAGCCGCTTTTCAACAGCGATTTCAATTAACTTTTGTAGCATAGTGATCGCTCCAACGCCTAATGATTGTGAATATCAAAGCCAGACTTCGCTTTTTCTGAAGCAAGAAAAAACGCCCCCTCAAGCACAATCTGCACATTCTCATGTTTCATGTGTGCTAACTCAGGGCTAACTATCCGACTTAACCCACCTTGGCGCTCTGCAATTTCAACTTCAATGGCTTCAAAACCATCGTCATCTTTGAGGAATAATTGCCAATCACCATCGCCACTTCGTGTAAGTGCAGAATCAGGGACGACTATGCCTTGCTGCGCTTTATCGCCCGCCGAGAAATACAACTCAACGAACTCGCCTGCGTGTAATTTATGAGATGAATTATCAATACTGAATAACACTTCTTCTGTACGTGTTGCTTTATCCAACTCATGGGAGCGACCGATTAACTTTGCAGCCACTAAGGTATTACCAATTTTGACCACTGCTTTGCGCTGTGCGGTTAAATCTTTAGATTGTGCTGGTGTTAGCTCTGCTTTCACCCATAAGCTTGATTCATCAGTGAGTTGCAAAAGTGGCGTACCAGCAGGGTTTATTTGTCCGACTCGGCTAATATCTTGTTGAACTCGGCCATTCAATGGCGACAACAACTCAAAACTTCCCACAGATTCTGGGCTACGTTTCAACGTCGCAATTTGCGCTTCAGTCATGTTGATTGAACGTAAAATGGCTTTTTTCAACTGTGCATCAATCAACGTTTGCTGACGCTGACTATCACTGACCGCATTTTTGCTTAAGCGTTTGACTCTGTCCCACTCTTTTGCAGCATTGATATATTCAGCTTGAGCTTGAGCGACATCTTTACCACCTAGCACTAAAAGTATTTGACCCTTTTTGACTTCTTGACCGGGTACAATTTTTCTTTGTAAGACTAGGACATCCAACTGTGGATCAATAACAGCGGTTAAATTACGATTAACGGCTAAAGTTGCTGTAGCCATGTGTTGAACATCAAGATTATCTAGATCTAATACAGGACTGTTGATGGAGGCTAACTTGATGCCAGCCAATTCCATTTGCTCGGGAGTTAATTGTAGTGCCTCTGAATGACCTTCTTCATTTGAATGATCATCCATTTTTAGCTTCAGAATTGATTGTGCAGGCTCATCGTGATTATGTCCTTCTCCTGCATAACTTGTTGGAATAGCTATACCAATATTCATAAGAATAGCTAGGCTAAGTATCAAGCGCTTTATAGTAATATTTTTATTCATTGTGTTGCCTCAAGCTATGGCTTCGCCATAACTTTATAGACAGATCACAAAGTAATATGTGATCTATCAAAGGTTTTATTTGATAACGAATTCAGGATGCCGGGAAGCTAAAGTGTCTTTGTAAAACAAAGGTAATTCGTTATCAGCGAATTTGATTAAACCTGTTGAGGCAATATGGGAGGGCGATACGCAGGAGCAATATCTGGTGGAAAGTAATTTACTGCTGCTAAAGCAACATCAGTGATTCGAGCAATTGTATTATCAGTTTGAAGTTCGGAAATTAGAGAAACATAAGTACCGTGACATTGGCAGTCTAAACACAAATCAATCACTTTACTGTGTTGGTGTTGCTCTTGGTTCAAACTCTGTTCCAAGTCTCCGATATTACATTGATCGTTTGCAACCGTTTTAGTGACTTCTAACTGCAAATGGGCATGACTGTCACCTTCGACTTGGTGCTCAGTTTCATGAATTTGATGCGCACCGACATTTGCCACAAATAATTGCAGTAGCATAATTATTGTTACTAATGTCGTGGTTAATGTCCGCAGCAAGTTAAGTCATCCTATGGAATTCACTCGTGATATTACAGAATACACCTGAATAAGAAAAGAGGCATTCTATGGCAAGAACTCATTTAAGAGATTTTTCGCTCATTTTTAACTGTAGCTTTTTGCTGGCCTAGCTGCTTCTTTGTTATCTAAAAAGTAATAACTCTAAATTGTTTTGGGGCAGAACCGTGATAGACAAAATGCAGAAATACATTAACTTTTGTTCACTTTTTGCCTTAACAGCTCCATTTCCATTAACTTCATTGGCTCTCTTAATTATTAACCAAAGTTAATAATTGTTTATATTGAATTAATACAGCTTTTTCCTTTTTATTCAAAACATTGCTGACTTTTTTGCTTTTGGCTTTATGGGTTTTGAAACCCTCAATGCTTGTTGATAACTTGGGTTAACAAACCGTTTCGAAACATAGTAGCAGTAGAAGTAACAGTAAAAGTAACAGGAGCAGTATCAGTATTCTTGTCCAACTCCTTCGGGTTGGACGGTCGTGCCTATTTGCCCCCTAATTCCTCCCATTTTTTTCTTTATTAGGCTGTAGCCCCAACCGTATGTCGAGAAAGATGCAATTTTTTGTCATCTTGCCGATCTTCTCATGATGGTTTATTGCGGATATGTTGGTAACACCTGTTCATGATTCGAGGTGTTTTCGATGGAAAAATTACTATCACCAGATGAAGCCGCTCAAGTATTGGGTGTGAGTAAGCACACTTTGTGTACTTGGCGCTGTACTGGTCGACACCAAATTAATTATCTGAAAATTGGTCGGCTTGTGAAGTATCGGGCAAATGATCTTGAGAAGTTTATCGAACGAACTCAGTCCTCAAAGTCATCGGTAGTAGGAGGTTGAAGTGGAACAGAATCAAACTGTCTTAATGCAGAGTATTTTAGCCAAGCTTGCTCGTTTAGAGAAAATCATTGAGAGTCAAGTCAAGCAACAGACTTGCAATGAAGCAAGCCAGAAAGAGTTTTTAAATGTTGATGAGTGCTCTGCGTTATTAGGGATTTCGATAAACCAACTTTACAAGCTAACTTGCTCAGACACGATCCCACATTTCAAGTTGGGTAAGCATCTTAGATTCGAAAGGCTGAAAGTGATGGACTGGGTAAAACAAGGGCAGATCTGTACTCAGCTAGAAATTGAGAAGAGGGCTGCCAATTACCTTGTCCATCACTCTATGAGAAAGCAGTAGAGCTGCTACTGACTTTCTTTTAGGGAGAATATATCAGGGAAGGTCAGCATGGCATCAACTCGTCGTTTCTCAATGATGTCTGCGTATATTTCTGTAGTTCTTAACTCACTGTGCCCAAGTAAACGTGATACTGCGTATATTTCGACACCTCTGCTTAACTGGATAACTGCGAAGGTATGCCTTCCTGAGTGAAAGGTGACTCGCTTGTTGATCCCAGCAGCTAATGCCCACCTTAATAATTCTACATTGACGTAAGAGCTATATTTGAGTCCTTTAAATACTCTCTCATTAGGCTCTTGTGGTTCACTCAATAACTTTTCAGCTGAAGGTGATAAATCAAGATAGAGCAGACTTTTTGCATCTCCTCGTTCGAGCTTTTTCTGATGGAAGACGATGCGTTTATGATTGTTGAACTGCTCGACTTCTTTCCATGTCAGTTTTTGTATGTCTGACCACCTCAGCCCAGTCGAACAGGAAAATAAAAAGGCTTGTTTTAGGATGCTGTAGCGACACTCAGTTTGTGTCAGTGCATTGACTTCTTCTAAGGTAAGATAGACTCGTTGTGAGGTTTTTCCTTTGATTGAGCGTACTTGAATTACTGGGTTGAACTGTATGATTCCATCTTGCTGAGCTTGGTTTAGGGTTGCTCTTACCTTATTGAAGTAAGTGCTTTGAGTATTACGAGACAAGAGAGTGTTGCTTTTTGTTTTAGCGGTTTTTTCTAAATGCGTTTTAAAACCTTCGAGCCACTCTTTTGTAATGTCTTGAAATGCGATGTCACCGTTTTTAATATAGGCTTGTAGATGATTTTTAGTACTCACCCAAATAGAGTGATTTGAACTGGTTGTTGTTTCTCGCTTGATGTCAGACAGTGATTGAAAGTAGTCCATGAAACTGGCGGTAAGTTTAGTTTTGTCTTCAAAGCCATGTTTCTTCGATTGAGCTTCAACCAGCCTTTTACTCATGATGAGCTCAGCAAGTTTTTCATGCTCTTTGTTGTGTTGACGTTGTAGAGTGGTCTTAGGTTTATCGTATACGAATAGGTTTAAAGGTTCGTATTGACGTTTTCTTTGGTTGGTATTGGAGCTGTCGTAAACAAGTCGAATTGCCCTCGTTCCATCAGCTCTAACATTACGTTTTTCAAGATAAATTTTCATATTTGTCCCCAGTATGCCCCCCGATTTGGTAAAAATTATCATCGGGAGGCACAGCGGGGACAAGATTACGCAAACAACGAAAAACAATGAAAATGAACCGCAAAGGTGAATGCTTTTATTTCAATGTGTTAGTAGCCGTAGTTTGCTTTTCTTTTCCCTTTTTTGCCCTATCTATTTTCCAATACAGAACGACGAGAAAATTTTGCCTAAGAGATCATCAGAGGTAAATTCTCCTGTGATCTCAGAGAGCGCCATTTGCGTCATTCGTAGTTCTTCTGCTAACAATTCACCTGCTTGAAATACTTCTAGCTGGTGTTTGCCAATTTGTAAGTGGCTGGTGGCGAGATCTAATGCTTCTAAATGGCGTCGACGAGCCATAAATCCACCTTCAAGGTTGCTTTGATAACCCATTAATGACTTTAAGTGTTGTTTGAGCTCGATAACGCCTTCGCCCGTTTTGGCTGATAGTCCATAAACGGCATAGCTTAATTGATCATTAATGGTGACCGTATTCTCACCAAGAGTTTCATTGGTAAGATCGACTTTATTTCGAATAATGGTCACGCCTAAGTTCTTTGGTAGGCGATCAATGAAATCAGGCCAAATATCATGTGGATCGATGGAGTCGGTGGTGGTGCCATCAACCATAAATAATATCCGATCGGCTTGTTCTATTTCATCCCACGCGCGCTCAATACCTATTTTTTCTACTGCATCTTGAGTATCGCGTAAACCTGCTGTGTCGATAATGTGCAGTGGCATGCCATCTAAATGAATGTGTTCTCTTAATACATCTCGAGTGGTGCCTGCAATGTCAGTGACAATCGCTGACTCTTTACCCGCTAATGCATTAAGCAGGCTTGATTTTCCAGCATTTGGGCGGCCAGCAATAACCACTTTCATGCCTTCACGCATGATAGCGCCTTGTTGAGCACTGGCTTGCACTTCATCCAATCGGTCGATGATTTTATAAAGAGCGCTGGCAACTTTACCGTCACTGAGAAAATCGACTTCTTCATCGGGAAAATCAATGGCTGCTTCAACATAGAGGCGCAAGTTAGTAACTTGCTCTACCAGCTGATGAACTTGGCTAGAAAATTCACCTTGCAGTGAATGAAGGGCACTTTTGGCTGCTTGTTCGCTACTGGCATCAATTAAGTCAGCAATCGCTTCTGCTTGGGTTAAATCCAGCTTATCGTTCATGAAAGCTTGCTCACTGAATTCACCAGGCTTGGCGGTGCGAACATTGTCAGTTTCCAGTACGCGTTTTATCATCATATCAAGGACGACTTGGCCACCGTGTCCCTGTAATTCGAGGACATCTTCACCAGTAAACGAATTCGGGGATTGAAAGAACAGGGCAATACCTTGATCGATAACTTGCCCATCTTCAGCTTTGAAATCACAGTAATCGGCATAACGAACCTTAGGAACACGGCCCAATACGTTTTGCGCAACGGCTTTTGCTTGTGGACCTGATATACGAATAATGCCTACGCCGCCACGACCGGGTGCAGTTGCTTGAGCTACGATGGTATCTGTTGTCACTGTGACCTCGATATAAATACATATAATAAAAAAGGCGGCTAATTTAGCCGCCTAGTATTATCTATTAATTCGTTAAGAAATTAACTCTTTTCTTGTTGTTTCGCTTTTTCTAGACCCGCGTAAATAATTTTTTGCTGAGCTATTGCGACTAAGTTACCCACTAACCAGTAAAGAACGAGTCCTGCTGGGAACCATAAGAAGAAAACAGTAAACATCACTGGCATCCATTGCATCATTTTTTGTTGCATTGGATCCATTGTCGGTGACATTGGTTGCAGCTTCTGCATAAACCACATTGATGCCCCCATTAGGATTGGCAGTATGTAATAAGGATCTTTTACTGAAAGGTCAGTGATCCATAACATAAATGGTGCGTGGCGGAGTTCATAACTCTCTAGTAGTACCCAGTAGAGCGCGATGAAAATAGGCATCTGTAATAGAATTGGCAGACAGCCACCCATTGGGTTCACTTTCTCTTTCTTATACAGTTCCATCATGGCTTGACCCATCTTTTGGCGGTCATCACCAAAACGTTCTTTCAAAGACGCAAGCTTAGGTTGCAAGTCGCGCATTTTCGCCATCGAGGTATATTGCTTTTTGGTGAGCGGGTATAAACCACCACGAACTACCAAAGTAATTAAGATGATAGCAACACCCCAGTTATGCACTAATGATTGGAAGAACATCAATAGCTTATAAATTGGAATTGCAAGCCACCACAGGAAACCATAGTCAACAACAAGGTTTAAGCTATCTGACAAAGCAGATAAGGCTTCTTGATCTTTCGGACCTACGTAAAATTGCGCTTTAATTTGCTGGCTGCTACCAGGAGCAATATCGTAAGACGCACCTTTAAAGCCAATGTTTGCTAAGCCGCCAGCGCTTACGCTGGTGTAAATGGTGTTTTTATCGTTTGCTGGTGGCACCCAAGCTGAAACGAAGTAGTGTTGCAACATGGCAACCCAACCACCCATAGTCGACTGTTTTAAATCAGCTTTAGTGATATCTTCGAAATGATATTTTTCATAACGAATATCTTGAGTTGAAAACGCTGCACCACGGTAAGTTGGCATCATCATGCTGCCTTCATGTGGCTTAATGGTTTCTTTCAACTGTGCATACATTTGAACTTGCAGAGATTCCGCTGAAGTATTGTTGATTGTATAGTCAACACCAACATTAAACATACCCCGGTGAAAAGTGAAAGTTTTGACGTACTTCACACCATTTTTAGCGATGTAAGTTAGCGGAATAGCTAATGTTTTTTGACCATCAGCCAGCTCATATGACTGAGCGTCAGCACTAAAGTGCGCGCGGCCAGTTCGGCTGCTGTCAATGCCACCTTTACCAATCAAGCCACTTTGGGCAATGTAGGTGAAGTCTTTTGTTTGTTCAAGCAATACAAAAGGTTCTTGTTTACCTTGCTCAACCTTGTGCTCTACTAAAGCAGCGTAAACAATGTCACCACCAACTGGATTAATTTTGATATCCAATTGATCAGTTTTCACTGTGATGAGTTCACGAGATGCAGGGGCAACAGTAGGAACGGCATTATCCGCTTCTGGTACATCTGCTGAATGATTTGAAGAATTTGCTGTGTGAGATACTGTTGTTTCAGTCGCAACAGCTTGCGGATTTTTATCCGTTTGCCATTGTTGCCACAACAAAAAACTTACAAGCAGCAGTCCTACAAGCAATAGATTGCGTTGAGATTCCATAGCCTATTTATTACACCTATCATGTTTTGGTGGGACGGGATCAATTCCGCCGGGATGCAAAGGGTGACATTTTAATATGCGTTTGATTGCAAGCCAACTCCCTTTCGCCGATCCATGCATTTTAACCGCTTCAATGGCGTAATGGGAACAGGTAGGGGAAAAACGGCATCGAGGTCCAATCATTGGACTAATAATGAGTTGATAGCCTCGAATGAGTATTGTGATCAGCCGTTGTAGCGGCGACAAAGCTTGCGCCATAATTTGTTGACCAATTTATGCAGTGCCGCATTATCCATATCAAGTACACCTTGTCTGACCAGTACCACAATGTCAACTGCGGGCAAATCATGCTGCTTTAAGCGAAAGCTTTCACGAATAATGCGTTTAACATGATTTCGGTCATGGGCTTTTTTAACAAAACGTTTGGCCACAGTTAATCCGACCCTTGGATGGTCCAAATTATTGGGTACCGCAAGTAATGTTATTTCAGCAGAAGAAGCTTTGATTGGATTAGAAAATACGGTTTTAAATTGAGCGGGAGTTAACAGGCGTAACTCCCGCGTAAAGGTGTGATTTTTCACCTTATGTCTCTCTACTTGAATTTAAATTAAGCAGATAGACGAGCGCGACCTTTGGCACGACGACGCGCCAAAACTTTACGGCCGCCTACAGTAGCCATACGAGCGCGGAAGCCGTGAGAACGCTTGCGCTTCAGGTTGCTAGGTTGAAAAGTACGTTTACTCATGATTGGCAATCCGTCTTTGTTATCGTTAGTAAATCCTATCCCATTTCTTTTGAGAAACTCTCAATAAAAAAATGAGGTAAGGGCAAAAAAGAGGCCGAATTGTAATCACTTTACAGCGTGCCGTCAATAAGCTTTAAGTAAGAGTGCGCAATAAATAGTAGATTAATTTAGAGACTTTACTTTAAATTAGTACTATAAGGTGTGGATAAGTCTGTGAACGATCACAATATCTAGTGTTTTTTGTGGTATTTATTCACAATAAAGCCAAATCAAAAATGATCGAGTGAGATCGCCAAAACTGGCGGAATATCACGCTGGAATAGGCGATTACAAGATCTTATTTGATCGTGATTGATCCATATAAATCTATTTATTTTGATCTATCTGGGGATAAATTTATTTTAATGATGGCGATCTTGTCGATCTCTCTATAAAATATTTATCCTTCGGGTGATCAATTGGGGAAAATATCAGTGGCAGTTTCGCTTTGGCAACAATGTATCGGACGACTGCAAGATGAGCTTTCGGCTCAGCAGTTCAGTATGTGGATTAGACCGTTACAAGCTGAAATGGATGGAGACACATTGGTACTTTATGCTCCTAACCGTTTTGTTTTGGATTGGGTTCGCGATAAGTACATTGATCTGATCAATCAATTTTTTGTTGAACAGCTCGGTAATGATGCACCTAAATTGCGTTTTGATATTGGTTCTCGTCCAGTTACGCGATCAGCGTCTGCAGCATCCGTTTCAGCAGCGCCGAGTCAGCCTAAAGTGGCGACGGCATCACAGTCAGCACCCAAACAGCAAGAGCCTACTCCAAGTGCAATTAACCCAAATCATCGCAGCAATATCAATCCAACTTACCAGTTTGACAACTTCGTTGAAGGTAAATCAAACCAATTAGGTAAAGCAGCTGCACTGCAAGTGGCTGAAAATCCGGGGGGCGCTTATAACCCGTTATTCCTTTATGGTGGCACTGGTTTAGGTAAAACTCATTTATTGCACGCCGTGGGTAATGGCATCATTAAAAATAAGCCTGACGCAAAAGTGGTTTACATGCATTCAGAACGCTTCGTTCAAGACATGGTTAAAGCCTTACAAAACAATGCGATTGAAGACTTTAAGCGTTATTACCGCAGTGTCGATGCTTTGTTTATCGATGATATTCAGTTTTTTGCTAACAAAGATCGTACCCAAGAAGAATTCTTTCATACCTTCAATGCATTATTAGAAGGTAATCATCAGATCATTTTAACCTCTGATCGTTACCCAAAAGAGATTGATGGCGTAGAGGACAGATTAAAATCGCGTTTTGGATGGGGATTAACTGTTGCCATTGAACCGCCAGAACTGGAAACGCGTGTGGCGATTTTGATGCGTAAAGCAGAAGAAAGCGGCATTGTGTTACCTGATGAAGTGGCCTTTTTTATCGCTAAACGTTTGCGTTCAAATGTACGTGAACTTGAAGGTGCACTTAACCGTGTTATGGCCAATGCCAACTTTACTGGCAGACCGATCACCATTGATTTTGTGCGTGAAGCATTGCGAGATTTACTCGCCTTACAAGAAAAGTTAGTTACTGTTGATAATATTCAAAAAACGGTGGCAGAATACTATAAAATTAAAATGGCAGACATGTTATCTAAACGCCGCTCACGCAGTGTGGCTCGCCCTAGACAAGTGGCAATGGCATTAGCTAAAGAGCTAACCAACCAAAGCTTACCTGAGATCGGGGATGCTTTTGGTGGGCGTGACCATACAACGGTATTGCATGCATGCAGAAAGATTGCCCAATTAAGGGAAGAAAGCCATGACATTAAAGAAGATTATGCTAATTTAATTAGAACGTTATCTTCTTAATCATCAGGGAGTTAGACAAATATGAAATTTTCGATTGATAGGGATGTGCTACTCAAACCACTACAGTTAGTTTGTGGTGCGGTAGAAAAAAGAACAGACAAACCTATTTTATCTAACATCTTGATGGAAGTGAGTAATAACTTACTTAAGCTTACTGGTTCAGATCTAGAAGTTGAATTAGTGGGTGAAACACCCCTTAATGGTGATGTTGTTGAAGGCAGTACAACAGTACCTGCAAAGAAACTATTAGATATTGTTAAATCGCTGCCTGATCAAAGTGAATTAGTGATTGAACAACAAGAAAATAAACTGCTGTTACGTTCAGGTCGAAGCCGTTTTTCATTAGCAACTTTACCAGCCAGCGAATATCCAAATGTCGAAGAGTTCGAATCAGATATTGAGTTTACTGTGCAGCAGGGCACGCTAAAAACTGTTATTGATTCCACTCAATTTTCAATGGCGAACCAAGACGTGCGTTATTATCTAAATGGTTTATTGCTTGAGACTGATGGCAGTGTTTTGCGCGCTGTAGCGACAGACGGTCATCGTTTAGCGTTGAGTCATAAAGTGGTTGAGGCGTCATTACCAGAAAAGCAAGTCATTGTGCCGCGTAAAGGCGTGATGGAAATGATGCGTTTACTGGAAAATGAAGATCAGAATGTAACGATTTTCATTGGTGATAATGCCATTCGTATCGCTACAGGTTCGGCAGTGTTTACCAGTAAACTGGTTGATGGACGTTTTCCTGATTATCGCCGTGTATTACCAAAAGGTGGCGATAAAGTCGTGCTTGCTAGCCGCAGTCAGTTAAAGCAAGCATTGACCCGTGCATCAATATTATCCAATGAAAAGTTTCGTGGCGTTCGCGTTCAAATTGAATCGGGCTTGATCAAAATTACCGCTAATAATCCCGAACAAGAAGAAGCCGAAGAAATTTTGGACATTGAATACGACAATACGCCTTTAGAAATTGGCTTTAACGTTAGCTACTTATTAGACGTACTTAACCACATTCGCGGTGATGATGTTCGTATCACCTTAATTGATAATAACTCCAGTGCCTTGATTGAAAACCACGTTGAACAAGATTCGATGTACGTGGTTATGCCGATGAGATTGTAATCGCTGTTATTGCATGAGCCTGACTCAATTAACCATTTCTGATTTCCGTAATATTCATTCAGCCCAATTGCCGTTAAGTAATGGGCTGAATTTGATTTATGGCCAAAATGGCAGTGGCAAAACCAGCGTACTCGAAGCGGTTTATTTTTTAGGGATGGGACGTTCGTTTCGTAGCCATTTAACTCAACGTGTTATCAACAAAGACGCAGAGCAATTAACCTTGTTTGCGAAACTTGAACAGCAAGATGAACAAGCTAAGCTAGGGTTAAGTCGACACCGAAATGGTGATATTGAAGTTCGCTTGAATGGAGATAAACTTAAAAAGTTATCACTATTAGCGGAAACCTTACCGATACAAGTGATCACTCCTGAAAGTTTTGCTTTACTGTTTGACGGACCGAAAGCAAGACGACAATTTATTGATTGGGGCGCTTTTCATTGTGATCCGAACTTTCATCATGCATGGATGAATGTTCGTCGAATTATTAAACATCGTAATAGCTTGTTAAAAAGTGAAGCGACTTACCAAAGTATTGAATATTGGGATAGAGAACTGGTTCGTTATACCGAAATAGTAACGGAAATTAGAGCAGAATATGTCCACTCGTTAAATGCGCTGTTAACAGGTATAATCAATGAGTTTATCCCAAATAGCGATGTTAAAATTAGCTTTAGTCGAGGTTGGGACAGTAAAACGGACTATGCAGAAGTATTAAAAAGTCAGTATATTAGAGACTTATCAAGTGGTCATACTGGCAGCGGCGCCCATAAAGCCGACTTACGATTACGAGTTGGCAATATGCCTGCGCAAGATGCGTTATCTCGTGGTCAGTTAAAACTACTGGTTTGTGCGTTACGAATTGCTCAAGGTAAATTGTTAAAGCAGCAAACCAATAAGCAGAGCATTTATCTGGTGGATGATTTGCCATCAGAATTAGATGCCCGACACAGAAAGTTATTGCTATCACAATTAGCGGAAACTGATGCGCAGATTTTTGTTACTGCTATCGAACCCGCAGCAATAGTTGATTCGTTACATTGCTCCCCGGACAGGATGTTTCACGTGGAACAGGGACATGTTACAGAAACTGAATATTTGAGAGATTGATATGTCAGAGAATAGTTACGATTCTTCGAGTATTAAGGTATTAAAAGGCCTTGATGCAGTGCGTAAAAGACCCGGAATGTACATCGGTGACACCGATGATGGCACTGGCTTGCACCATATGGTGTTCGAAGTTGTCGATAACTCTATCGATGAAGCTTTAGCCGGACACTGTAATGATATAACCATTACGATTTGTTCTGACGGTAGCGTATCGGTAAAAGATGATGGCCGTGGAATTCCTGTTGCTATACATGAAGAAGAAGGCGTGTCGGCAGCCGAAGTTATTATGACGGTACTTCATGCTGGTGGTAAGTTTGATGATAACTCATACAAAGTATCAGGTGGTCTCCATGGTGTGGGTGTTTCAGTTGTAAATGCATTATCTGAAAAATTACAATTAACCATTCGTCGTGATGGTAGTGTTTACGAACAGTTTTATCACATGGGTGAGCCACAAGCACCTATCGCAGTGATTGGCGAAACCGATAAAACAGGTACCGAAATTCGTTTTTGGCCAAGTGCTGAAACCTTCAGCGATACGGTTTTTCATTTTGATATTCTTGCCAAGCGTGTTCGTGAATTATCATTCTTGAATTCAGGTGTTGGTATTCGCTTAGTTGATGAGCGTGACAATAAAAATGAATTCTTTAAGTATGATGGTGGTATCGGTGCTTTTGTTGAGTATTTAAATACCAACAAAACCACAGTAAACAAAGATGTGTTCCATTTCGTTACCGAACGTGAAGACGGCATTGGTGTTGAAGTGGCGATGCAGTGGAATGACGGTTATCAAGAAAACATTTATTGCTTTACTAATAACATTCCACAGCGCGATGGTGGTACTCATTTAGCTGGTTTCCGTGGTGCGTTAACGCGTAACTTAAATAACTACATGGAACGTGAAGGTTACAACAAGAAAAACAAAACCAGTGCTAGCGGCGACGATGCACGTGAAGGCTTAACTGCGGTTATTTCTGTTAAAGTGCCGGATCCAAAGTTCAGCTCGCAAACTAAAGACAAACTGGTTTCAAGTGAAGTTAAAACTGCTGTAGAGCAGACAATGACAGAGCGTTTGAATGATTACCTACTTGAGCACCCTACAGAAGCTAAGTTGATTGTTAGTAAAATCATTGATGCAGCACGAGCGCGTGAAGCTGCTCGTAAAGCTCGTGAAATGACTCGTCGTAAAGGTGCACTCGACTTAGGTGGTTTACCAGGTAAATTGGCGGATTGCCAAGAGAAAGATCCAGGTCTTTCTGAAATTTACATAGTGGAAGGGGACTCTGCTGGCGGTAGTGCTAAGCAGGGACGTAATCGTAAAAACCAAGCGATTTTGCCACTTAAAGGTAAAATTCTTAACGTAGAAAAAGCGCGTTTCGATAAAATGCTGTCTTCTCAGGAAGTGGCGACGCTGATCACTGCACTAGGTTGTGGTATTGGTCGTGACGAATATGATCCTGAAAAGACGCGTTACCATAACATTATCATCATGACCGATGCCGACGTCGATGGTTCGCACATTCGTACACTATTACTGACGTTCTTTTTCCGTCAAATGCATGAGCTAATTGAACGTGGTTTTGTTTATATTGCACAGCCACCTTTATTTAAAGTGAAAAAAGGTAAGCAAGAGCAGTATTTGAAAGATGAAGGTGCGTTAACAGAATATTTAACTACGTTAGCATTAGATGGCACGAGCATTTATCCAACGAAAGATGCACCGGGTATTTCTGGTCAACCGTTGGAAAAGCTGGTGAATCAATATCGTGAAGTTGAAAATATTGTCGCTCGACTTGAACAGCGTTTCCCTGAAAACATTACGAGTGAATTACTGTATCAACCTCGAGTAAATGCCGATATGTTAGCGGATGAAGCTAATATGGTGAAATGGTGTGATAACTTTATTGCTGCATTAACAGAAAAAGAAACGGGCGGTGTAATTTACACGGCGTCTACTGTTTTTGACAATGAGCGTCAGGTTTACTTACCTAACATTAATATTCGTAAGCACGGCATTGATACTAGCTATATGTTGGGTCATGAGTTTTTCCAATCTGCTGATTACAACTCAATTGCCACATTATCTGAAGATCTTGAAGGCTTAATTGAAGAGGGCGGCTATGTTAAACGTGGTGAAAAAGTTAAAGAAGTCTCTAACTTTGTTGAAGCGTTAGATTGGCTAGTGAATGAAGCAAAACGAGGCTTATACATTCAGCGTTACAAAGGGCTAGGCGAGATGAACCCTGAGCAGCTTTGGGAAACAACGATGGACCCTGAAACTCGTCGTATGCTTCAAGTAACCATTGAAGATGCAGTTGCGGCTGATCAACTGTTTACCACGCTAATGGGTGACCAAGTTGAACCGCGTCGTGATTTCATCGAAACCAATGCACTTAATGTGGCTAACTTAGACGTTTAATTGTTTTAAGTTAACGTTTTTGATTCGAATAAGGGAGAGCTTTAAGCTCTCCCTTTTCGTATATGAAGTTCATGGACTGCAACTTTTTCAAAAATTATCATCATCTCTATTGTTTAAATGAAAAATGGTTAACTTGTAGCTTTAACTAACCGTGCTTTAATCATAAGTACTAATTCGTTGGTTTGAGTATTAAATGCTAGTTACTTCACCTATGGCTGAGGCTTATTCATATCATCAAGATGATTTTGAAGTCGTTAATTTAATCGGGGCAGAAGGTAGAGTGTTTGAAACAGGTTGGAATAAAGTTTGTCATTTTTTTGCTGAATCTAATATCAGAGCTAAACATTTATTTCATCTGTTAACTAAATCCAGAGATAATCCATGCTTGATGGTTAATGCTTTTTTTGAATTGAAAGGTTTGTGTGATCCTAAGTTTATTAATTATTTCTATGTTAATCCAGATTGTAAGTACAACGAAATACAACTTCTTTTGACTGAAAGCAGAGATAGAGAACGTTTAGTATTTAACTTAGTTTCTTTTCGATTTAAATGCCTTGAACAAAAAAGTCTCATGCTCGTTGGTGCCGTATCAATCTTATATCTCGAAAACAGTTATCAAGAAGTTTTGCAAGCTGTTCATAATGATATTGAGGTTCGAAATCGATGTGAATCGATTTTGCTTACAAAATATGGCGGTAAGCAACTGTATGATTATAAATCGAAATCAGATACATGCTCACTTATTGATGTATTAAAAAACTCTCAATTAACTGAATATCAAATTCAAATTTTAGGGATTATATTATGTCAGTCAATGCCAGTTTTTATACTTCCTTCATGCGATCTAAACATTAGGTGTGCTCATACAGTTCACAATGAATCGTATAACATTACGTTATATGATGGCCTTATTAAAGTTGAATATTGTTATTCTCACCAAATTGAACCGTCTTTTTATAAACGTTATCTACAAAATAGAGATCACGGTTACTCTCGATGTAAGGCAAAGGTTGTCTTTATGATTTCAGGCAATAACTTAGTTTGCGCTGAATGTACTTGGAGTGGAGATCGACTTGAGCCAACAAGTAAAACGCCCCTAGCTTCTATGAAACTAGGAGCATTGAGAGCATAAAATTACTGAAGCAAAGAAATATCAGCAACTTGTAAGAATAAAGCTCTTAAATTATTCAATAACGCCAAACGATTCTGCTTTAACGCTTCATCATCTGCCATGACCATGACATCTTCAAAAAAGGTATCTACATTAGTACGCAAACCTGCCAGCAGATTTAATGCTTGCTGATAGTCACCATGTTCAAATAATGGTGCTAATTCAGGCGTAAGAGTTTCTAGCTGTTGAGCTAAGTTGATTTCAGCGCTTTCAATAAGTAAGTTGGTGCTTACATTTTCTTGAATGTCTGATTTAACTTTAGCAAGAATATTTGATACTCGTTTGTTAGCGGCTGCTAACGCACTGGCTTCTTCACGATTTCTGAAGTCTGTGACTGCTTGAATTCGAAGATCAAAATCGGCTGGTTTGGTTGGATTACGTGCCAATACTGCCAAAATAGTATCAACGTTAACGCCTTTATCTTGATACCAAGAGCGGAAACGCGCCATCAGGAAGTTAAGAACATCTGTAGCGGTATTTACATTTGAAACACTGTCACCGTGAAGTGATTGTGCTTTGGCAATTAACTCAACTAAGTCTAGTGGCAGTTTATTTTCAACAATGATACGTAAAATTCCTATTGCCGCACGGCGAAGTGCGAATGGATCTGCTGCGCCTTTTGGTGCTTGACCAATACCAAAAATACCTACAAGTGTGTCAAACTTTTCAGCAAGCGCGACTGCACATGACACTAATTCAGTCGGTACTTTATCACCAGAGAATTTCGGTAGATACTGTTGTTGTAGAGCAAGGGCTACTGCTTCAGTTTCACCATCAAGACGCGCATAGTGCATGCCCATAGTGCCTTGCGTATCTGTAAACTCCATTACCATTTCGGTCATTAAGTCGGTTTTTGATAGTAAACCTGCACGGCTCGCATCGACTTTGCTGGTATTTAAAAGCTCAGCAATAAAGCCCGCTAACTCACTAATGCGATTAACGCGATCTTTTAGCGTACCTAATTGCTTTTGGAATACCACAGATTCTAGACTTTCTAGCCTTGATTCAAGAGTGTGTTTTTTATCGGTATTAAAGAAAAACTCGGCATCAGCAAGACGAGGGCGGATCACTTTCTCGTTACCTGAGATGATTTGCTGTGGATCTTTTGATTCGATATTGGTTACAAAAATAAAGTTTGGCAGTAACTCGCCTTTGTCGTCGAATACAGGGAAGTATTTTTGATCACCTTTCATGGTATAAACCAAAGCTTCATCAGGCACATTTAAGAATTTATTTTCAAAATGTGCGGTAAGCACAACAGGCCATTCTACCAACGAAGCAACTTCTTCAAGTAATTCTTCTTTTAGTTCGGCAATACCGCCAATTTCTTTGGCTGCGATTTCAGCATCGCGTTTAATAATGGCTTTACGCTCAGCGTAATCGGCCATCACTTTACCAGTTTCTTTTAATTGAGTGAGATAATCATCTGCATGGCAGATTTCAAATTCAGCTTGACCCATAAAGCGGTGACCACGAATGGTGCGAGCAGACTGAATGCCTAATACTGTACCTTCAATTAACTGTGCACCTAATAACATAGTCACTGTATGTACTGGGCGAATAAACTGAGTGGTGTTACTTCCCCAACGCATCGGCTTAGGAATGGGCAATTTATCTAATGCTTTTTGCGCCATGTCTGCAACTAAACTGGTTGTTGCTTGACCTTCTACTTTTGCTTTATGAAGTAACCATTCACCTTTATCTGTCACTAAGCGTTCAGCTTGCTCTACATCGATGCCGTTACCACGAGCCCAGCCCATTGCCGCTTTAGTTGGATTGCCGTCCGCGTCAAATGCACCGCTAATGGCAGGGCCACGCTTTTCAACAACTTTATCTGCTTGTGATGTCGCTAATTGCTCAACTTTAATCGCTAAGCGGCGAGGGGCTGCGTACCATTTTGCTTCAGCAAACTCTAATTCCGCTTTAGTGAGTTGCTCAGTAAAGTTGGCCAAGAACGATTCTGCTAAGGTTCTTAGTGATTTCGGTGGTAACTCTTCAGTTCCAATTTCAATAAGTAAGTTTTCTTTATTCATTTTTATATTCCTTACTTAAGCCTTAGTTGATTGGCACATTGGAAAACCAAGTGCTTCGCGAGCAGCGTAATATGCTTGAGCAACACCTTTTGACATAGTGCGAACACGTAAAATATATCTTTGTCTTTCAGTCACTGAAATGGCGTGTCGTGCATCAAGTAAGTTAAATGCATGAGAAGCTTTCATCACTTGCTCGTATGCCGGAAGAGGTAATGGCTTTTCAAGTTCTAATAGCTTATTGCACATTTGTTCACATTTATCGAAAGTGGCAAATAAGAAATCAACGTCAGCATGATCGAAGTTATATTCAGATTGCTCAACTTCATTTTGATGGAATACATCACCGTAAGTGATTTTGCCCATAGGGCCGTCAGTCCAAACGAGATCATAGACACTATCAACACCTTGAATGTACATAGCTAAGCGCTCAAGGCCGTAGGTAATTTCACCTGTAACAGGGTTACATTCTAAGCCGCCCACTTGTTGGAAATAGGTAAACTGGCTGACTTCCATACCATTTAACCACACTTCCCAACCTAAGCCCCAAGCACCTAAGGTTGGCGATTCCCAGTTATCTTCTACGAAACGAATATCGTGTACTTCAGGATCAACGCCTAAGGCTTTTAATGAGCCTAGATACAATTCTTGAATATTATCTGGCGATGGCTTCAGCACCACTTGGAATTGATAATAATGCTGTAAGCGGTTTGGATTTTCGCCATAGCGGCCGTCGGTTGGGCGACGTGATGGTTGCACATAAGCGCTGCTCATTGGTTCTGGACCAATAGCACGCAAGAATGTTTGTGGATGAAAAGTACCTGCGCCAACCTCCATATCAAGAGGCTGAATGATGGCACAACCTTGCTGTGCCCAATATTCTTGCAAGGTTAAAATAAACCCTTGGAATGTCTTTATATCGTGTTTGGTGGTCATAGCTCTGCTTTACGGAGGTTTTGAAAATGTTTCGATTATACCTTGAAGCCCTTACGCTGAGTAGGCTATTTTCTAGCTTTATGATCTTAATAGGGATTTTACTAAAGTTTATCTGGTTCAATACCGCTGTATATAAAGTTATGACATGAACGTTTATTTGTCGCCGATTTAATTCATACGACATGTACAGGGATTAACTATTTTTAATCAATAGTTTAGTTAATAGTTATGTTATGCATCTTACAACTTTGTTAGTCTTTTATCTTTATCAGAAAAGAGAAGTTCTTATGAAAGTATTAAGTTCAATGTTGGTAGGGACATTTTTATTATTACCAATTCAAGCGATGGCGAATATCGATCATAATAATGATACAGTAAGAGGGATTTGCATGATGGCAGGAAAAGATATGATTGCCAACGATGTGATGCCAAATGTAGAGGTTACTTGTTACAGCAAGATATTTAAGCAAAAAAAGTACGAAAATCTACAAGCTATGTTTGCAGATGGCTGGGAACCCATTTCAGTTGGTGTTGGTCAAGGTGAAGCGGCGACTAGTTACAGAAATGAACCCTACAATTATCATGCTAATATCTACAATGACACTTTGCAATCACTTGGGATAGTGGTCGAAAAAGTGGTTAATTAACAATGGAAAAGAGAGGAGCTGTTTCCTTTCTCTTCTTGACCCTCTTTCAAAGATTGAAATCAAGGATTATTTCAAATGACAAAAACACGTTGTGGTTGGGTTTCAGATGATCCTGTTTACCAGCAGTATCATGATAATGTCTGGGGCAAACCTGTCTATGACGCCAAAGAGTTGTTTGCCAAATTGTGCTTAGATGGTCAGCAAGCTGGCTTATCTTGGATCACTATTTTAAAAAAACAACAAAACTACGAACAAGCATTTGCTAACTTCGAACCTGCTATTATTGCGTTATTTGATGAGGCTAAAGTTGAGACCTTGATGCAGAATAAAGGCATTGTCCGTAATCGCTTAAAAATAAATTCTATCATTCGGAATGCTAAAGCTTATATCGAGTTTGAAGAGCAGGGTGGTGATTTTAGCGAGTTTTTGTGGTCATTTGTTGGTGGTAAACCCATTATCAATCAATTTCAATCATTGGCTGAAGTACCTGCTGAAACTCAAGAGTCTCAAGCCATGTCTAAGGCGTTAAAAAAGTTGGGATTTAACTTTGTTGGTCCAACGATTTGTTATGCCTTTATGCAGGCGGTGGGCATGGTGGATGATCACCAGTTGGATTGTCATTGTCGGACTTGCTTATGAGTATTTTGATTAAGCTTCGATACAGTATTGATACCATAGAATCACCAGTTGATTTATAACTTGGTCAGTTAAATTGGAATTCAAACGCGATAATTTTAATACTTATTACTCTCAAGCTAATGACTACGATAATGCCAACTTGTTGCCATTTCGAATTTACGCAGAGTTCCCAACCTTTCTTAATCTCATTGGTGATTTAACGTCAAAATCTGTCTTGGATATTGCCTGTGGTACAGGAGTCATCACACGACTTCTTTTAAATAGCCAACCCAAATCGGTTCAAGCGATTGATATCAATGATTCAATGTTATCCATAGCTAAAAAGCATCTATCAACATCTTCAAATGTTGATTTTATTCATGGAGATTTTTGTACTTATTCATTTGAGTATAAGTTTGACTTGGCTGTATCGGCGTTTGGGATGAATGAAATGAACTGTGTCGAAGAGCTTAATGCTTTTGTAGAGGCGTTGAGCAAGTGCATAGAAATAGGGGGTAAAGTTTGTATTGAATTCGATAACGCTAAAGAGTGTATCCATTACCAATGGGATAGGTTTGGTGTTTGCAACTATCAGTTGCTTGAGAATAGAGGCAACACATTAGACTATCAATTAACATTAAAAGTTAATGATACGAATATTACTTTGCGCTGCACTTATTTTTCTGAACAAATACTACAGCAAATTTTCAGTGATAATGGCTTTTCTAATATCGTATTTCATGATTTACGGCTTCCAGAATCAGCGATTTTAGCAATGGGTAAGGATTACTGGAACCAATTTGATCAGTGTTCTCTGACTCGTTTTTTGGTTGCAACTAAGAAATGATTAATTATTTTACAGTAAAAGGGATGTTTCACGTGAAACATCCCTTAGGTTTAACATAGATCTCAAGAATTACTTCTCAAAATAAAATGGTTTGCGTTTTGTTTTTTCACCGTTAAGTTGATTCATGGTTTCGGCGTTGTATAGTTTACCGTTGACCATGGTGTGGGTGACTTTATCTGTGGTACGGATATCGGTGAGTGGGTCGCCATCAATCACAATTAAGTCCGCCAGTTTACCTTTAGTGATAGAACCAAGTTGATGATCCATGCCAAAGGTTTTTGCTGGGTTGATGGTTGCTGTTTTCAAAGCGTCAAGATTGCTCATGCCGCCTTGAGCGTACATCCATATTTCCCAATGAGCACCTAAGCCTTCACGTTGACCATGGGCACCAATATTCGCAACGATACCTGCATTACTTAATTCATTAGCAACTTTGGCAACATTGAAGTGGTTATAGTGTTCATCTGGTGCTTTAGGACGACGCATTGAGCGTGGTTGCAAAACTTCTTTTGGAACGTATTTTGACAGGCGAGGGTGCTGCCAAACATCAGTCTTATCGTACCAATAGTTTTCGCCCCAAATACCACCATAAGCGACAACTAAGGTTGGTGTATAAGCTGTGCTGGATTGAGTCCAAAACTGTTTTACATCGTCATAGATTTCCGCAACAGGGATCGCATGTTCAATGGTTGTATGACCATCTGCAATCATGGTTAGGTTGTGTTGAACCAATGACCCCCCTTCAGGAACCACCATCATCTCTAATTCACGTGCCGCAGCAATAATTTGCTGACGTTGATTTCGGCGTGGCTGGTTGTAGCTTTTTACACTGAAAGCGCCAACTTTTTTCAACCGTTCTAAGTGGAACTTAGCATCGTCTAACGAGTCAACGTGTGAGGTATAGCCTGGGCCATTAGCACCATACAGAATGGTTCCGGTTGAAAATATTCGTGGACCAACCATTTTACCGGCCTTTTGCTGTTCACTGGCAGCAAATATTTCGGTGGTGTCATTGGATGGATCATGAATACTGGTGACACCTAGTGACAGTCCTGCATAGTTTTTCCAGTTTTGTTGCGGAATAATTTCGCTTTCACCTTGTGAACCATGAGCATGTGCATCGAATAGCCCCGGCATAATCGTCTTGCCTTCAATATTAACGATTAGGGCATTTTCTGGAATCTCACTATCGGCAGTGCCAACATGGCTGATGTGATTATCTTTAACGATGACAACACCATTTTTGATAACCTTTCTTCCTTCCATAGTGATAACTTGGCCGCCAACGAATGCAATCGTTCCACGTGGAACACCCGCTTTTTGGCTGAAACCTATATCTGTTATTGTTGGTGACGTATCTTTATTGTCTTTGCTGTAGCTGACATCAACATCTGCTTGATACAGCTCAGGGCCAAGTGTCCAGTAAAGTTCATCACTGTTAGCATTCCAACTGATACTTTCACCTGCACGAGTACTTAATTTGGTGACAGGCAAGTTAGTAGCACTAGGGCTTATATTTACTGTTTCACCATGTTTGGCGAAAGGCGTAACAAAAACTTTAAAGCGCTCCGCAAATGCTAAATGCTTGCCATCTGGTGACACTCGAAACTCAGTTGCGTGCTTACTGGTGTAATGGGTACGCTTATCGTGACCTGAAAGGCTGATTGATGAAAGCTGCGGTGTTTTAGCTACCTCCATAAAGTAAACACGATCATTGTCGTCACCAAACTGTGGCTGATAGCCACTGGCGGTAATTTTTTGGGTATGTTTACCCTTAATATCAACTTGGTAAAGGCCTGGTTCTTGAGACCAAGTTGATGGAGTTATATAGCCACCACGTGCTTTACGGTAAACAACGGTTTTACCATCTGGAGAGAAGGTGGCTTCAACGTATTTTCCTGGTTCATTGGTAAGAATTTTGGGTTTACCACCACGAGCGCTAATGACTCTAACGGTTCCTTGTTTTTGATCATTCCATGTGGTGAATACGATGCGCTTACCGTCACGTGACCATTGTGGGAATAATTCAGCAATACTGTCATTAATACGAGTGAGTCGTTTACGCTTACCTGATTTTAAATCTTTGACCCAGAGTTTGCCTAAGGCTTCAAAAACCACTTTTTTGCCGTTTGGTGATACTTGAGCCATACGCAGCATTTTTACATCAAAAACATCTTTATCTATGTTTTGAGTAAATTTAACGGCTGGCTGAATATCACGAGTAGAATTGACTGAAAAAGGAATATTGGAAACTTGCTTATTAGTCACATCTATTTTATTGATCTTACCTTTTGCCCAGAAAATGATTTCATCATTATCAGGTGTCCATGCCATCGTTGGGTAAACACCATGAATAGCCCAAGTTTCCTGCATGTCTCTGTCTAAGTCACCGAACAGTTTTGTTTTTGTACCTGATTTGAGATCAAGAAGATACAGAGATGAATTAAAACCATCACGCTTGATATAGGCAAGTTTACTGCCATCAGGGCTTGGCGTTGGTCGAATCGCGCCGCCTGTTCCTGATATTAAGGTTTCGATATCACCTGTGGTGGTGTCGTAACGTTTAATTTTATAGATCCCTTTTACAGAGTCTTTTGAATAATGGAAGGTTTTGCCTGGTGTGGCATCTTGGCTGAAGTAGATATAGCGACCATCTGGTGAATAAGCGGGTTCACCTAAATCTTTTTGTTCATTTGGTCGTTTGGTTAGCTTAACTCCTTTGCCACCTGTTACGTGATACAGCCATACTTCGCCAGCACCAATACTACGGCTCGATGTAAAATGTTTACGGGCAACAAGGTATTGTGAGTCAGGGCTCCAAGCTGGGCTATTCAATAGTCGAAATGTTTCATTAGTAACGGCGCGAGGGTTAGAGCCATCGGCATTCATTACCCAAATATTATCGCCCCCGTCTTGATCAGAAGTAAAAGCAATATATTTACCATCTGGGCTATACGTTGGTTGCATCTGCCACGCAATACCGGTTGCTAATGGCTCAGCTTTACCACCTTCAACAGAAATTCGATAAATGTCACCTAACATATCAAATAAAATATGTTTACCATCAGGACTGATGGATAAGTTCATCCATGTACCTTGGTTAACATTAATATTTATTTGATCAAGAGGTTGTGCAGAAGGTTTGTTTACATTCCATTTAGGTGTCGTTTCGGATGCATTAACGACTGGAATGCTCAAGCTTAGTGCCATTGCAGTAAAGAGTGGCGTCAGTTTAGAGCGAAACATTTGCTGTCCATTTTTTTGTTATTGGAATGCTATTTATCGCACACTCCTTTATAACTTAAAAGCACAATATTGTTTCAAAAAAATATCATCAACAGGCTATTTTGCCTCGTGAATATCAGTAAATATTCCGCAGTCGCTGGATTATGAATGAAAAAACTAAGCAAGCCCTTTACGGAGCACATATTTAAAAGGTGTTGAATCTGTATCACTAGCAATAAGTGTGTGATCCATAAATTGACAAAAACTGGGAATGTCACGAGTTGTCGCAGGATCATCAGCAATTATTAATAGGGTTTCACCATCGAGCATATGCCTAACTTTCTTTCTCACCATCATTACAGGTTCTGGGCAACGAAGCCCGATTGCATCAAGAGTATGATCGGTTTGAGTTAGGGCATTATTCATTTTTGTGCTTCAGTGATTGATATACGAGCTGGCAATTTTACTATTGGTAATAGCTAAATCCAAGATTGAAAGTAATTTTTGAAGCATGTTTCACGTGAAACAATGGAATAACAAGTTTCAGATGTTAAGTTAATCAATACGTGTTAGGTAATATAAATAGCCACTAAGTACTTCGTATTGGCAAAAACTAATGAGTGTTGTGCATGTTTTAGTCTGGCTATTTATACTTCTTTTTTCTGGTGATGCTGCATTTAGTTGAACAAACTGTTGCCAGCTTAATACAATATCATCATTAAAATAGATCGCGTCATTTGGGTCTTTGGAAAGCTTTAACATTGTAAAGTGTCCTGAGAGTCGAGATTTTCCAGCATGACATAGTACTGCATCAACTCGATATCTTACTGGCGTCAGTGTTGTGTCATCCCCTAGCAAAATTGGTATGGTAATAATACGATCCGAGCGAAGAGCATTTTCGAGTATTGCATGCCCAATATCAGCTTCAAATACATTGCTGCCAGAGTTAGTTATCTTGGATAGTTTGTTCCCATTATTATCAAAAAGCTTTGTTTGTAATAACAAACTGCTTGGTAAGGTACCTTTGGTACTGGTTAATTGTAATTGCTTTTCTGTGATAACGTCTTGTGCCAAAACACCGTGCTGCTGCAACTGTTTTGGTTCCCAGATGTAATCGCTCATTTGCTCACTTTTTAAAAACTCTTCTAGATTGGCTTGTAGTGTAAGTTTTGGGCTTAACACTTGAATGGGTAATATCGTTAATGGGTTAAGTGATGCCGCTTTACTTTGCAGCAGTACATTCCCACTGGTTCTCGAACGCATACAAATTGTTTCTAATTGCCCAAGAATAAGATTTGGTTGAGAAGTAAAACCTAGTGAAAGGTTAATAGTATTAATGAATTCTTCGGGATCGGATTGAATTAATTGGCTATAGAGTATTGGATCGTCGTTACCGATAAAGCGTAACATGTTTGAGTTATTGGTAACTCTTGCAAGATTTGCGTATGCTTCTAAAAATTCGACTTGTTCTCGAATTGGTATTTCAATACGCTCTTTTGTCTCTAAACAGAGTTGCAAATCGATTAAAGCTTGTTTGAATCGAAAAAGCGCAGCCAATTGAATACAGTATGTTTCGCTAGTATTTGCAAGAGTTATCCCGTTGGTGACTAGATCGTCATGGGTTCTTGCTGAGGCTTCAACCGCCAACTGCTGAATTTTATCATTACGAATTCTTGTGAGCTTATCTTTTATCGTATCAGACTCTTCTTTTGAAGCTGTGGCAGGAATAGAAGAAAAGTCTGCGCTCGGGTAATAACGTTGAATGAGGTTTTCTAGAGCGCCGATTGGCATTGATTCCGACAAAGATTGAATGGTATCAGTTGATGATAAGTGAAGGTGGAGTAACTGTAGGCTGGCATTCATATAGCATGTGCTCTTCCAATTATGAAATCCAGCTGCACATGGTTGTAACCCTTGAGCTTGTATTTGTGCCACAGCAGTATTTCTTGGTATAACGTTTATGCGAGATGTCAAAAATAAATACGCTTCTTTTGCAAGATCTTCTTTTTCGGTTTCAATTACTGAAGGCTGATTATCTACAAACACTGTTTTGGCTGAGATATTTTTAGGATCACGGTCAAGATGTTCGGAATTTAGTAAATGAAAAAAATGTTGATCATACAAATCTGATCTCAGCTGTTGCAGTTGTCTGTAGACTGCGAGTTGTGTAAGTACGGTTTCTTTTTCAGCGTCGGAGTAAATTTTGATTGGAAATAAAGTTTGAAACTGTGATTTAGAATTAACAAGGTTACGTTTTTTGGCTTCAAGAAACAAAGTGTTGTACTCTTCTTCTAATGGTGAAGAGCAGATCACAAAGTCACTAAAACAACCATCAATTGGCGTACTCGCGACTGCAAAGTCGGCGGGAATATGCTTTGTATGCTCACCAGCATAAAGTACTTGTTTGCCGTCTTTTGTCGTTATTTTAAGTTTAAATAGACTCTGAGAATCTGCTTCATGTTCAAAAAAGATTTGAAAATGACTATGAAGAATTTCTACTGATTTTTGTTCTTGTGATGTACCTAAGGCAAACGGAGAATCACTGAGTACCACATGACATAAATACTGGAATGCATTAGTCCGCTGCGTATTATCACCGAAATTGATTTTCCCAATTTTCTTTTCCCAAAGAACAACGAGTGATTGATGATCACGTTGCAATAAGGTGTCTTCTAATGATTCGTTTGGAGGGATGCTCATTGAGTGTTTAGCTTTTCAATGTTAGAGAAACTGTTAATAAAAGGATAGTTCAAATCAGTAAAAGAGATAGCTAGGTAGTATTCACCTAGCTATGAGATAAGAATTTATGGTCGCTCAAATACTGTAGCGATACCTTGACCTAAACCAATGCACATGGTTGCCAAACCATATTTGGCATCTTTATCTTCCATGATATTAATTAAAGTTGTCGCAATACGAGAGCCAGAACAACCTAGAGGATGCCCAAGCGCAATTGCACCGCCATTTAAGTTAACTTTTTCGTCAACAGCATCCATTAACCCTAAGTCTTTGACACAAGGTAAGGATTGAGCGGCAAAAGCTTCATTAAGTTCAACTACATCAATATCGTCTATGGTTAGGTTAGCGCGTGCCAATGCTTTTTGTGTCGCAGGAACAGGGCCATAACCCATAATCGCTGCATCACAGCCAGCAACCGCCATTGACTTGACTCGCGCTCGAATAGGAAGCCCAAGTTGTTTGGCTTTTTCTTCTTCCATCACTAACATAGCCGATGCTCCATCAGAAAGTGCTGATGACGTGCCAGCAGTAACTGTACCATTGACGGGATCAAATACTGGTCGTAATTGGGCGAGAGATTCTACAGATGTATCTGGACGGATCACTTCATCGTGTTCAACCTGAACAAGCGCGCCAGTTGCATCGTGACCTTCCACTGGATAAATTTCTGATTTAAACCGGCCTTCGATAGTAGCTGCGTGCGCGCGCTGATGTGAACGTGTTGCAAATTGATCTTGTTGCTCGCGAGTAATGCCATGCATACGACCAAGCATTTCTGCAGTTAAGCCCATCATTCCAGATGCTTTAGCAACTTGATGACCAAGAGCAGGGTGGAAGTCGACCCCATGATTCATGGGAACGTGCCCCATATGCTCAACACCACCAATGATGAAAGCTTCACCTGAGCCAGTCATGATCGACTTTGCAGCTTGATGTAGAGCTTCCATTGAAGAACCACATAAGCGATTGATGGTCACGCCAGCAACGGTTTTCGGTAAGCCGGCAAGCAAAGAGGCGTTACGTGCAATATTAAAGCCTTGCTCTAAGGTTTGTTGAACACAACCCCAAATGACATCTTCAATCATTTCTGCCGGTACTTGCGGATTACGCTTCAATAATCCTTTCATTAACTGCGCTGATAATGACTCAGCTCGAACATTGCGAAATACACCACCTTTAGACCGTCCCATTGGCGTGCGAATGCAATCAACTATTACCGCTTGTTTCATAACGAAAATTCCTATAATTAACCATAGAGTTAAGCTGAGTAATAGCGGCTGTTGTTGGCCGCCATAGAACGCATATTGTCAGTGACTTGATACAGAGGACTTAAATGCGCGAAAGAATCAGCTAACTGCACAATATTAGCAATGCCTACCGTATCAATATACCGGAAAACACCACCTCTAAATGGTGGGAAACCTAACCCATAAACTAATGCCATATCTGCTTCAGCTGCTGAATCTATGATGCCTTCTTCTAAACAACGAACGGTCTCGATGATCATGGGTAACATAGTACGAGCAATGATATCTTCACTGCTGAATGACTGAGATTGCGAACACACTTGGGTTAATAATTCAGTCGAGCTTGGATCAATACTTTTTTTAGGCTTGCCGCGTTTATCGACAGAATATTGATAGAATCCCTTACCGTTTTTCTGACCAAGACGTTGGTTATCAACCATCAGCTTTACTGCGTCTTTGCTTGGTGCCGCCATTCTTTCTGGGAAACCTTCACTCATTACTGTTTGCGCATGAAGTCCTGTATCCATTCCAACAACATCTAATAAGTATGCCGGGCCCATTGGCCAGCCGAATTGTTTCTCCATGATCTTATCTATTTGAAGAAAGTCTGCGCCGTCAATCAACAAGCGATTAAAGCCTGCAAGATAAGGGAATAATACTCGGTTTACAAAAAAGCCCGGGCAATCATTAACCACTATGGGTGTTTTGCCCATTTTACTGGCATAGGCAACTACAGTTGCTATGGTTTCATCAGTGGTTTTTTCACCGCGAATAATTTCAACCAAAGGCATACGATGTACAGGGTTGAAAAAATGCATACCACAGAAGCGTTCGGGTTTTGAAAGGTTGCTGGCAAGTGAGTCGATGGAAATTGTTGAAGTATTTGATGTGATCACTGTATCTGCACCAACATGCGTTTCAACTTCGTTAAGTACTTGAGCCTTCACTTTCGGGTTTTCAACCACAGCTTCGATAATGATGTCGCTATGTGAAATCGGTGCATAATCTAAACTTGGTGTAATGTTGTTAAGCACATTTGCCATTTTTTCAGTGGTTAAACGTCCGCGTTTTACTTGATTATTAAGCAATTTCGCTGCTTCATTTAAGCCTAACTCTAAAGAAGGTTGAGCGATATCTTTCATGACAACAGGCGTACCAGTTGAAGCACTTTGATAAGCTATGCCACCGCCCATGATCCCAGCACCGAGCACTGCAGAACAGGTAATTTTCGACGATTGCTTTGCCAGCTTTTTACTTTTACTCTTTACAGCTTGGTCATTTAAGAAAATACCAATCATAGCAGTTGCTTCTGGCGTTTTGGCTAACTTAACAAAGGCGGCGTTTTCAAGTTTTACGGCGGCATCACGACTTTTATGTGCTGTTTGCTCAATGAGTTCAACAACCGTCATTGGCGCAGGATAATGCTTGCCTGCAACTTTGTAGACCATAGCTTTAGCCGTCGTAAATGCCATCATGGTTTCGAGCTTAGGCAATGGCATTGGCTGTTGTTTTTTGATTCGGCGTGCCATCCAATCCAATTTGCCAGTTATGGCATCATTTAACATGTTCAACGCTGCTGCTTCTAATTGTTCAGGAGCGACAATTGCGTCAATGGCGCCTACCGAAAGCGCGGCTTCAGGTTTGTGCTGCTTGCCAGTTGTTAACCACTCAAGCGCATTATCGACACCTATAAGTCTAGGTAAGCGTACTGTGCCGCCAAACCCTGGGATTAATCCTAACTTGGTTTCTGGTAAACCAACGCGAGCACTATGATCGGCAACACGTAAGTCCGTTGCTAGCATCGCTTCACAGCCACCACCTAAAGCAAAACCATTTACAGCCGAGATGGTTGGAAAGGGCAGGTCTTCGAGTTTGTTAAATACTTGATTGGTTTCATGAGCCCAGTCGAGCAAAATGGCTTCATCTTGAGAAAAAAGCCCTAAAAATTCCATGATATCAGCGCCAACGATAAACACATTTTTAGCCGAAGAAACCAATAAACCTTTGGGATTTGCTTCGGTAAGTGCATCGAGTGCTTCATTGAGGTTACCAAGGGTTTCTCTATCAAACTTGTTCACTGAGCCTGAAGCGTTAAAGCACAGCTTGGCAATATTATCCTCAAGCATCGCTACTTGAATGGTAGGACTTTGATAAATCATTGCTTGCTTCCTTTTTATATTTGACTGCAAGGGTAAGTTGGAAACTTTTTTAAAATAAACAGTTGGTTAATCTAAATTGATTTATCGATAATTTCTGTTTCTTGAATATCATATCGACCAATCAATCACCAGTTTGCGATGAAATGAACAAAAAAACAATCACAATTTAAACGAGTGTTTGATTTGTTTATGATGAAGCAAAATTAACGTGATTTTTACCTGAATAAGCTAAATACTTAAGTTAAATAAATTGTTTGAAGATGTTAGGAGGGTGGTATGGCTGCATTAGGCGGAGTCGCTCTTGCTGTTGCAAGTAAAAAGCCCGAAAATTTAACCCTAGAAGAGTTAACAAGCATTAAAAGTAAAGCATCAATATCTAAAGTTGTTAGTTTGTGGCAAAGATTTTGTAATTACATTGCTGGTAGTCATAAAGGTGATGCACAAAGAGCCTTTTTTATTTTCGCGACAAACAAGCATACAGATGAGCAACGCTGTGGTGCATTTAAGGAGTTAATGCAATACACAGCTTCAAACTCTCAAAACATGTTTAAAGTAAAGGTTGAACCTGAATCATGGAAAGTAACCCTCATTTTAGATCTCAACCAAGCAGGTGAAGCGTCGAATGAACACATGTTTAAAGTTGTGTTAAATATGCCTGCGGATAAACAGTGGATGATGAGCTTGTGTAAACAAGAGGAGAGAGCTGAGTTCGCTGAAGCAATATTCCACTCATGCGTACCAAGTGATAAAGGTAATAGTGAAGCAAGACTCGAATCATTTTGTCTTATGCAATCAATGTTATTGCCTCAGCATGTAAGAAGAATGAGCGTCACAATGAATTCTGCAAACAAGGTTTGTTTAGTTTTATTCAATGAGAACGGTAAGCCTATTGATGAAATGACGTTGAAGTTAGGTGAATCTCGTAAACAAAGGTTTTGTAATGAGGTCGTTAGATTATATAAAGCAGAATTAAGACAGCAGGCTAGAACACCGACATCTACGAGAAGAATGGACGTACGGCAAAGCAAGTATAGTGACAGTAAAGATCCCGCTACACGGGTATTAACAGAAGAAGTGATGCGAACTCGTCACCTGCTTCGTAAAGAAGGGCAACTCATTGATCTTGAAAATAAAGAACAAGATGAAAAAGTTGAGCAACTTTTAAGTTTATGTCTCAGTAAGCAGCAAAGGTTTTTACTTTCCATATTTGCAGGCCAGTCTGTGTGCTGCAGAACCAATGTATGGGAGTCTGGAACCAGTGTTCTAGGCGAAGATGGCGAAGAAAAGAGACCGATAACAATTACTCAACTACCTTCTGGGGTATTACAAATTGATGTGAACTACAGTAAGCACTCCACTGCGCCAGACATGATTTTGTGTGGCTTAGGAGTAGACTATTGCAAATCAATAGATTGCAATATGACATTTTTGATATCAAAAAAACAAGTGATATGCACAAGATTCGATTTAACGAAAGTGCCTCTTCCAACTCAGCAGCTGCCGAGAAATCAGTTACCAGCTTAACAACATTAGAGCCATTGCTGCAGCTATGATAAACTCGAACAAATTTATCATAATCATAAAGGAATGCCGCGATGACCACTTTAGGCCAGCATTACCCGCAGCACATCAACGAACTACAACAACGTACTGCAGAAATTTGCCAACGTGAAAACGTAAGTGGCTTAGTGATCCATTCTGGTCAGCTTCATCGTCAATTTCTTGATGATATGGACTATCCATTCAAAGTAAATCCACATTTTAAAGCTTGGCTGCCCCTTATTGATAACCCTAACTGCTGGTTAGTGGTTGATGGCAAGAATAAACCGACTCTTATTTTTTATTGCCCAGTCGATTTTTGGCACAAAGTGTCAGACGTACCAGCAAGCTTTTGGCGTGATGAATTTACTATTCAATATTTAGAAAAAGCCGATCAAGTTGCCCACTTTTTACCGCAAGACATTAGTAATTGGGTGTATCTTGGTGAGCATGTCGACCTAGCTGCAAAACTGGGTTTGACTCAATGCAATTCTGAATCGGTCATCAATTACTTACATTATCACCGTTCTTTTAAAACCGACTATGAGCTGGATTGTTTACGTGAGGCGAATCGCATTGCAATAAAAGGGCATTTAGCCGCGAAAGATGCTTTCTTTGCTGGCGGTAGTGAGTTTGATATTCAATTAGCTTATTTGGCAGCAACGCAACAAGGCGAAAATGATGTGCCTTATACCAACATTGTTGGATTAAATGAAAATTGCGCCATTTTGCATTACATGGTGCAAAATAAACAAAAACCACAACAGCATCACTCTTTTTTGATTGACGCGGGTGCCAATTGTGGTGGTTACGCGTCGGATATTACCCGTACTTACAGTGCAGAAAAGGGACACTTTGCTGAACTTATTCAACAAATGAGTGCACTGGAGCAAGAGATTGTTGCTATGATAAAACCCGGTGTCAGCTATGTTGATTTGCACATTGCTGCACATCAGAAAATCGCTCATGTATTACTGGCGTCACGATTAGCAACAGGCAGTACGGAATCGTTAGTTGAGCAAGGTATAACCAAAGTATTTTTTCCTCATGGTTTGGGTCATATGCTTGGGCTACAAGTGCATGATGTTTCGGGTTTCCATCATGACGAAATGGGTACTTATGTTGCCTCACCGCAAGCGCATCCTTTCTTAAGATGTACAAGAATAATTGAAGCTAAGCAAGTACTTACTATCGAGCCGGGTTTATACATTATTGACTCACTACTTAATGAGTTGAAACAAGATAATCGTCAGCAACAGATCAACTGGAATTTGGTTGATGAGTTACGTCCATTCGGGGGTATTCGAATTGAAGACGATGTTATTGTTCATGCAGACCATGTTGAAAATATGACTCGTGATAACGGGTTAGATTAATTATTATCTTTTATGATAGATAGCTATCAAATATTGTCTGAGTCATTTGTTATCGAAGAAGAGTACAAGAAAAGTCGCTTTATTACTTATGTCTTTTCTTGCTCTTGCTACGACTCAATGAAGTTAGCACTCACTAAGGTAAAAGTTGATTACCCTGATGCACGACATTATTGTTATGCGTTTGTCGGCAGTGAACCGGGTAATATGGTGAATTGTGGCTCCAGTGATGATGGCGAACCAGCCGGTAGTGCAGGGCGGCCTATGTTGGCTGTTTTGCAAGGTTCAAACGTGGGTGAAATTGGTATCATTGTGGTTCGTTATTTTGGTGGCACTAAGCTTGGCGTCGGTGGATTAGTTCGGGCATATACTGGTGGGATTAAAAGAGCTTTACCTCAGTTGATCACAGAGACTAAATTACTTAAAGACCAAGCACGATTAACGTGCGACTACGCGCAGCTTTCTGATGTTGAATATTTATTAAATAAACATCAAGCCGTGATTGAGAACAAAACATTTGATGCTCAAGTAGGGTTAAATGTAGCCATCCCTAAGTCAGCCAAACAACAAATTCAAACCGAGTTAGTACAGCTGAGCCAAGGCCAGTTGCAATTTAGTTTTGTGGAAAAGGAATGAAACACACACTCTTATGCAATATCGAACAATAATAAGAATCACAGGCCTGCTGATGGGCTTGTTCTCTATTACGATGTTACCACCTGCGTTAGTGGCTGTTTTTTATAATGATGGTGGTGGTATTGCTTTTGTAAAAGCATTTATTGTTAGCCTTATTCTCGGTTTCATCCTTTGGTATCCCAATCGTCAACATCGTGCTGAGCTTCGAACGCGCGAAGGTTTTCTTATTGTGGTGCTATTTTGGACGGTACTGGGTTCCATCGGAGCCTTGCCTTTTATCTTTGCTACAAATCCTGATTTAAGTTGGACCGACAGCTTTTTTGAATCGTTTTCGGCGTTAACGACCACAGGAGCGACAGTAATAACAGGTCTCGACTCCTTGCCTAAGGCGATTTTATTTTATCGTCATTTGTTGCAATGGCTTGGAGGCATGGGGATCATTGTACTTGCTGTGGCAATTTTACCTGTGTTAGGTATCGGTGGCATGCAGCTTTATCGGGCTGAAATCCCTGGGCCAGTGAAAGACAGCAAAATGACTCCGCGTATTGCGGAAACAGCCAAAACCCTTTGGTATATTTATCTATTTTTAACTATTGCTTGTGCTGTGGCTTATTGGTTGGCTGGTATGAATGGTTTTGATGCTATTTGCCATTCGTTTTCGACTATTGCTATCGGTGGTTTCTCTACTCATGATGCGAGTATGGGCTACTTTGATAGCCCTGCAATCAATCTTATTTGCGTGGTGTTTTTATTAATTTCAGCCATTAATTTTAGCTTACATTTTGCCGCATTTAGCCGCAAAGGGATGAACTTAAAAGTGTATGCTAAAGACGCCGAATTTAAGGTGTTAATCGCTGTTCAGCTCATCTTAACTGGAATTTGTTTCGCTACCTTATATCACACAAATATATACGATTCGCCAGAAGCGACACTCGATCATGCTTTGTTTCAAGCGGTTTCTATTTCAACTACAGCAGGGTTTGGTACTGAAAGCTTTCACAGTTGGCCATTGTTTTTGCCTATGTTACTTATTTTTTCAAGCTTTATTGGCGGTTGTGGGGGCTCGACAGCGGGTGGCATGAAAGTTATCCGAATGATTTTATTACTGTTACAAGGCTCTCGTGAGCTGAAACGCCTAGTACACCCGCGCGCCATATTTTCAATTCGAATGGGTGGCGTTGCTTTACCTGATAGAGTGATTGATGCGGTTTGGGGGTTCTTTTCTGCGTATGCCTTGGTCTTCTTGATCAGTATGTTAGCCTTGTTAGCTTTAGGTATGGACGAGATAACGGCTTTTAGTGCAACAGCCGCCTGTCTGAATAATTTAGGCCCTGCATTAGGTGAAGCTGCAAGTCATTATGGTAACATCAGTAATGGAGCAAAATGGGTGCTATTGATCACTATGCTTTTTGGGCGTCTTGAAGTGTTTACCTTGTTAGTGTTATTTACACCGACGTTTTGGAAAAACTAATGCAAAAAATTCTAGTAATATATTCGACGGTTGATGGTCAGACAAAGCTGATCTGTGATCGAATGCACGCGATAATGTGTCTCGAAGCGAATATTGAAATGGTCGCTCTCGAACGTGCAGGTACCGTTGAACTGAATGATTACGATAAAGTGTTGATTGGCGCGAGTATACGTTACGGTAAATACCGTCCTCAGCTATTTGACTTTATTGAACGAAACAAAGAATTGTTAGCAAGTAAGTATTGTGGCTTCTTTAGTGTGAATGTTGTTGCTAGAAAGCCTAACAAGAATTTGCCTGAAACCAATCCTTATATGAAAGCTTTCGTTTCTCAATCACCTTGGCAACCACAACAACTTGCCGTGTTTGCTGGCCGTATTGATTACCCTAAATACAAATGGTTTGATCGCACCATGATCCGTTTCATTATGTGGATGACGAAAGGGCCAACCGATCTCGCAGAGTGCTATGAGTTTACTGATTGGCAACAAGTAGAATCGTTTTCCAAGGCTTTTATTGATGTAAAAATTTGATGCTCTTTGTGAGCATCTCCTTTTCTCTCATTTTCCATTTTCTTTTCAAAAAACCTTCAGACTCACTTTAATTTTTGGATGAAGTTAATTTCAACGACTATCCTAAATTAAAGGAAAGATAAACCACTAACCAGTTCAGGTTTTTACCTGATGCAGTTCAATGTAACTGAGCAGTAATCTGTGGGCATCAACTCCATCCGAAAATAATAGCATTCAATAAAAACACAGGACGTTTCAATGAACTTACTTGAACATCCAGTTCATCTGATCATCGTATTATTTGCGTTATCAATCCTGCCGCTTTTTGTGGTGATGGGAACGTCGTTTTTGAAAATATCGATCGTACTGTCAATGTTGCGTACAGCGCTTGGTGTTCAACAAATTCCACCCAATATGGCGATTTATGGTTTATCTATGGTATTGACCATGTTTATCATGGCTCCAGTTGGTAAAGACATTTATGACAATATTCAAAAAGATCCTATTTCATTAGATTCAAAAGATATTTTAACCAAAATTGATAAGCAGGCGGCTGCGCCTTATCGATTGTTTTTGAAGAAACACAGCCACAGAAAGCAAATCAATTACTTTTCTAAAATAGGCCATAAAATATGGCCAAAAGAGTATCACGAGAATTTAGATCCAGACTCGCTTATTGTATTGATCCCAGCATTTACCATGAGCCAGCTAATTGAGGCTTTCAAAATAGGCTTACTGATTTACCTGCCTTTTGTTGCCATCGATATTATTGTTTCCAATATTCTGCTGGCAATGGGGATGATGATGGTTTCCCCAATGACCATCGCCTTGCCCTTTAAAATCCTTATTTTCATTATGATGGGTGGTTGGGAAAAACTCATCGGCCAACTAATGTTGTCATTCTCATGAATCAAACTGAACTGATCCACCTCGTCACTGAGCTGCTTTATATTACGCTGCTGCTGTCTTTACCTACGGTTATTGTCGCATCTGTGCTGGGCGTTTTGGTGAGTTTGGTGCAAGCGCTAACTCAAATACAAGATCAGACCTTACAGTTCCTTATCAAGTTGGTTGGGGTGAGTATCATTATGGTGATGACCTATAACTGGATGGGGGTTGCAATGCTTAATTATGCTAACCAAGCATTTGATTTGATCAGCAAAGTGAATGGTAGCTAAATGCTGGAAGATAATGTGCTCTTCCAAGCAATGAATCACTATTTGCCAGTGTTATCGCTGTGCATGATGAGACCGCTTGGCATGATGATATTACTGCCAATATTTAAAAGTGGCACCTTGAGCACTTCGCTGGTGCGTAATGGCATCGTCATTCTTTTTGCTATTCCAACGGTGCCGACGTTAATGGACATGCAACCTTATTTGAGCGAAGCCAGTTATTTAGAACTAATTGGCTTATACATTAAAGAGTTTGCTATTGGCGTTTCAATTGGCTTTTGCGCTGCCATTCCATTTTGGGCTATTGATATGTCGGGCTTTTTGATCGACACCATGCGCGGCTCATCTTTGTCATCGGTATTAAATCCACTTCTTGGGTTCGAATCATCAATTTATGGCTTGATGTTTGGACAGGTATTAAGCGTGCTGTTTATGGTCTCTGGAGGCATGAATTTTCTCCTGAGTTCAATGTATCAGTCTTATTTGTTTTTGCCACCCGGTACCAGCTTAGGTATAGCCAATAATGAATTGTTGTACGAATTTTTTATTAAAGAGTGGCGGTTAATGAATTCCTTGTTTATTGGCTTTGCTATGCCATCTATGGTGATCATGTTATTAACCGATACTGCTTTTGGCTTAGTTAACCGCTCCGCTCAACAGTTGAACGTATTCTTCTTATCTATGCCTGTTAAAAGTGTGATGATCTTGCTGATGATGATTTACAGTTTGAATTTTGCCTTTTTCAATTATTTAGATCGTACGGATAACGCAGAGTCTCACTTTAAACGTTTGTATCACTTATTAGAACCTAAATAGGAGCGGGGATACAATTACGTGGCAGACGAGCAAAAAACCGAAAAACCCACCGAGAAACGAATACGAGATGCCCGAAAAAAAGGGCAGGTGATCCAGAGTAATGAAATTGTTACAGGTCTAGAGATGGCCGCTATCATGGCGTATTTCATAGCCGATGGTCATGCTTTTTTTGATGCGCTTGTTAACTTTATTTCTTTTAGTATCAACACGATTAATTTAGGGTGGGAAAAAGCCACGGAAGAAATTTACGGTATGTTTATTGAGCTTTTTTTGCGCTATTTCGGCAGTTTTGGGCTGTTTCTTTCTTTCGTTATTATTATGGGGCATGTGGTACAAACGGGGCCGTTATGGGCATCAGAAGCGTTAGAGTTTAAGCTAGATAAACTTAATGTTGTGAATAACTTGAAACAGCTTTTCTCGATGAAAAGTGTGTTTGAATTGCTGAAAAACATTTTTAAAGTATTAATTTTGAGCTTAGTGTTTTATTACATTTTGGGTAAGTACTCTAACTCTTTTCAATATTTGCCTATTTGCAATGAAGAATGTGGCCTTAAGGTTATGATGACCATGATCTTATGGCTTTGGGGCTGCTTTGTGGGGTGTTATTTGTTGTTTGGAATTGCTGATTATGCCTTCCAGCGCTATACCACCATGGAAGATCTGAAAATGTCGAAACAGGAAACTAAACAAGAGCATAAAGATACAGAAGGTAGCCCTGAAATTAAGCAAAAGCGTCGTGAAACTCAAAGAGAAGTCGCCTCTGGTAGTCTGGCATCCAATGTTAAGCGATCAAGTGCGGTAGTGCGTAACCCTAATCATATTGCTGTTTGTATACATTATGATGCTCAAGAATCACCGATCCCGAAAGTATTAGAGAAAGCCAAAGATCATATGGCGTTGCAAATCGTTGATATTGCGGAGCGGGCAGACGTACCTGTGGTCGAAAATGTTCCGCTAGCTAGAACGTTGTACTCGAAAGTACCGGAAGGCGACTTTATTCCTGAAGAATTGTTTGAGCCTGTGGCTGAATTACTGCGTATCGTGATGTCGTTGGATTATGATGATGAAGAGGACGAAGACGAAAACGAAGAGGAAGAAAGCAGTGAAGTAGAAAATAATGAATCGACAAAAATAAATAAAGAGGAACCAGACCGTTCTGATCCCTCAAATTAAGCCAGTGAATTAGCCTTGACTTTGTTGCCAAGCCTGAAAACCACCATCTAAACTGTATACGTCATCAAAACCTTGCTGAATTAAATATTCAGCTGCGCTGACACTGCTTATACCGTGATAACACACCACTACTAATGGTGAATCTAAATCTGCTTCCGCCAGAAATTCACTTAAATAATCGTTATATAAACGAATAGCATTAGGAATATGTCCAGCTTCAAAGCTCTCAGGATCACGGATATCAACCAGTTGTAGTTGAGTTGATTTTTGTTGTAGTTCAACTAATTGAGCGACAGATAAATGTTTAACTTGCGACATGATGACCGTCCATTAATCCCAATTTAAAATGACTTTACCAGATTGGCCTGATCGCATAACGTCGAAGCCTTGCTGGAAATCATCAATTGAATATTGATGAGTAATAATGGGGGAAATATCCAAACCAGACTGAATAAGAGATGCCATTTTATACCAAGTCTCAAACATCTCACGACCGTAAATGCCTTTGATGATCAAACCCTTGAAAATGACTTTGCTCCAGTCAATTTGCATGTTCTCTGGCGGAATGCCAAGCATGGCGACTTTTCCACCATGATTCATGGTGTCTAACATGCTATTAAATGCAGCGGGTACACCAGACATTTCAAGGCCCACATCGAAACCTTCGGTCATGCCGAGCTCTGCCATGACATCATTAAGATTTTCAGTGGCCACGTTTACCGCACGAGTCACGCCCATTTTCTTGGCTAAATCGAGACGATATTCATTGATATCAGTAATCACCACGTGACGCGCGCCAACATGTTTACACACTGCTGCAGCCATAAGGCCAATCGGGCCAGCGCCTGTGATCAATACATCTTCACCAACCAAGTCAAAAGAAAGGGCGGTATGCACGGCATTACCAAATGGATCAAAGATTGAAGCCAGTTCATCACTAACATCATCAGGAATTTTGAAAGCGTTAAATGCCGGAATAACAAGGTATTCAGCGAAAGCACCTTCACGGTTTACACCAACACCTACAGTATTGCGACATAGATGAGTTCGTCCAGCACGGCAGTTACGACAATGACCACAAGTAATATGACCTTCCCCAGAAACGCGATCACCGATCCGGAAGCCGCGTACGCCTTCACCAACACCAACCACTTCACCAATGTACTCATGACCGACAATCATAGGTGTTGGAATAGTAGCTTGTGACCATTCATCCCAGTTATAAATATGAATGTCAGTGCCGCAAATAGCGGTTTTACGAATTTTGATGAGCAGATCGTTGTAGCCCATTTCTGGCTTTGGTGAATCAACCATCCAAATGCCTTGTTCAGGCTTTAATTTACTTAATGCTTTCATGATAATTTATCCGATGATACCCATATCTTTTGCGATGCGGGTAAAGGAACTAATGGCTTTATCCAGTTGCTCACGGGTATGTGATGCTGACATTTGCGTGCGAATACGAGCCTGACCTTTAGGTACGACAGGGAAAGAGAAACCAATCACGTAGATACCTTCTTCAAGTAAACGGTTGGCAAAATCAGAGGCAAGCTGCGCATCACCGATCATCACTGGAATAATGGCGTGATCTGCACCTGCTAACGTAAAGCCTGCGGCTGACATTTGTTCGCGGAAATAATGGCTGTTTTCACGCAATTGCTCACGTAAGTCAGCACCTTGTTTCAACATCTCTAAAACACGAATTGACGCACTAACAATAGCGGGTGCCAGTGAATTGGAGAATAGGTAAGGGCGAGAGCGCTGACGTAACCAGTCGATAACTGGCTTTTTACCCGCTGTGAAACCACCTGATGCGCCACCTAATGCTTTACCTAAGGTACCTGTAATAATATCAACGCGATCCATCACTTGGCAATATTCATGGGTACCGCGACCATTTTCGCCGATAAAACCGACGGCATGTGAGTCATCAACCATAACGAGCGCGCCGTACTTGTCAGCAAGATCGCAAATCGTTTTCAAGTCGGCGATGACGCCATCCATTGAGAACACACCATCAGTGGCGATTAAAATATTACGACAATTAGCTTCTTTCGCTGCAATTAATTGTTTTTCAAGATCAACCATGTCGTTGTTAGCGTAGCGAAAGCGTTTGGCTTTACATAAGCGAACACCATCGATGATCGACGCGTGATTTAATGCATCTGAAACAATGGCGTCATTAGCGTCAAGCAAGGTTTCGAATAATCCTGCATTGGCATCAAAACACGATGAATAAAGAATAGTGTCTTCCATGCCTAGGAATTCACTCAAGTCTTGTTCTAACTGCTTATGGATATTTTGAGTGCCGCAGATAAAGCGAACAGATGCCATACCAAAACCATGTGCATCTAAACCTGCTTGAGCCGATTTGACCAATTCAGGGTGGTTTGCTAATCCCAAATAGTTATTGGCACAAAAGTTAATCACTTGTTCGCCGTTGACTGAAATCGCGGTTTGCTGAGGCGACACGATCACACGTTCGCTTTTATACAAGCCTTCTGCTTTAACATCGACAAGTTGTTGGTTAATTTGCTCGTAAAAAGATGGTGAGGCCACAGAGTGTCTCCTTAGTTTAATTATTCATCATTAGCGAAAAGTGATTGTAGTCAGGAATTTTCACTATGGGTAAGTTGGTGGAGTTGGGCGCATTTTAAACTTTTGTTGCGCTTTGTTCAAAGTGTTGATGAAGTAAAAAATGAAGCCGCATAAATTGCGGCTTGAAAAATAGCTAAGCTAAAGAGGAGAAGTCACAAAGTGTTTTTGTTCTTATGCAGTTTTTTGCCGCCACATTTTCCTTCGCCGCATTTACCTTCTTGTGCCATCGCGCCACCACAGTTGCCCTCGTGAGCTTTTTTCCCACCACATTTTCCTTCACCACACTTGGCTTCACCGGCTTTCATTTTGCCGCATTTACCCTCACCACATTTACCACCATGTTTGGTTTTGGTGTCACAAGTGGATTCATCTGCTGATTTTTTAAATTTTATAGGTTGATAACCAAAATTTAGTTGTTTAAAACTAAAATCGTGTTGTGCTAGAGCTAAAGGAGATAATAAAACAGAGCCTAACGTCAGTGCGAGCGCACCTTTTGCTGATTTACTCATAAAGTTATGCCTTTGATCTGCATGGAATATCAATGAATAAGATAAAGCAAGCACATTGTGTTGTCGTGAGGTAAAAAGGCATAAGGTAGTTTGTTAAGGCATTACGCTTAGTTATATGAATGGTTTAAATTTCTTCGAAATTTATTAAGGTCGTGGGCAGCTTGCTCACACCCAGCCAAGAAAGGGTTCACCAGCAAAAATGCATCCCTGCACAAAAGCCAGCTCGACATCCATGTCTCGCGCTCATATGCGCGGCTTCCAGCGGAAGCCATTCGCCCTTCTTGGATCTCTCCGTGCCGCCCAACGGAATTGAAAGCTCCTCAGTCTTTATGGATAAATGTCTAACGCTTTCGAGTCGCTCCTGCTCCAACGGAAGTTAACCCGACATCCATGTCGGCCTTACGCCATTTATTCCAACAGCCTTCGGCAATCCCGAAGGGGGAAGGGTTAAGTCTGCAAGGTTGGGATTATGATTTATAACTCGTCTTTGATTTTACTGTCAGTAACTCTACTTTTGTGATTGTGAAAAAATGAAGTAAACGCAAAGTTGCCAAGTAATAAGACAAGGCAAAGAGCTTTAATGCCAACCGTTTCATTTTCAAGAAGCATATTTGGCAATGCTGCACAAAAATAAAGACTACTAAATAATTATTTAGTATACGCCCCATAGAAACACCTTTTACATACTTTTAGCTCGATTTTTTAGGAGTATAATGATGGACCACGTCATGTAATGAGTTATATGTATGGATAGAAAATAGGATAGCAAGAAAAACGGTAATTCCTATTGCCCACTTTGAGACTATGTATGTTGACTCACCATTTTTTACTCGCTTCCATTCTTTTTGATTTATACCGTGAAGTTGGGAAATTAAGGTGTCTACATGTGCTCTGAGTATTTCTTTATCTGAAAGTAACTCACTGTTAAAATTGAGATGTTTGCGTAGCTCATTGAGCAAAGTTATCAATTCACAATGTTCTATTGGATTAAGTCTCAAAATTATTCGATGATAAACCTCACCAAAATCATTAAGTGAATCCTTAATCAGTTCATGATGATAGAGCTGGACATCAAATTTTTCATTGTGTTCTTGCTCCTTCTCCTTTATATGAGCAATTTGATGAGCAGATGAAATAGACTCAAGAATACCAATTAGTTTTGAAGAATCATTCCTCAGCTCATCTATCCATACCTGTCTAAACTCGGAAACTTTTTGTTCTTTAGAATTTACGAGAGAAATAAAAGAAAATACTCCAGTTATCAGCGATGCGAATATTGCCCCCAAGGCAATGTATATAGTTGTAGGTAGTTCCATGTTTGCTATTCCCTAACATCTTAATACTGTGTGTTCTGATTTTTGCGATAAATACTTAAAGCAAAGAAATATGCGCTACACATTGTTTTATAAAACAAAAATAATGTTAACGGAATTCATTTGTAGAGGCAAAAGAAGAGTACTTGTTTACTAAGTGCAACCGATATAGAAAAGAACACTATTTCCCTTCGAAATTACCGAAGGTGGAAATTAAAATTCCGTATGAGCAGCATGGACGCTGCGAAAAGTTTGTTGGTGCATGGAAGCACCATTCAAACTGTTAGGTATTTTGATTGGAACCTGAGGAGCTTTCAATTTCGTAGGGCGGCACGAGGGTTTCCAAAGGGAGGTTTGCTGGTGAACCTCTCTTTGGGCAGTGTGATACGCAGTATCGCGATCTTAATAAATTTCGGAGAAATTTAACCAACAGGTCGTTTCGCCAACCACTTATCTAGTTCATTGGCAAAAGCCTGACGATTACTTTGGCTCAAAGGAGCGGGTCCACCTGTATGGACACCACTACTGCGCATAGTGTCTAAGAAATCCCGCATATTAAGACGTGATTTGATATTGTGAGCAGTAAACAGTTCACCACGAGGGCTTAATGCTAGCGCACCTTTGCTAATCACTTCGTCAGCAAGAGGGATATCACTGGTGATGACTAAGTCCGTTGAGTCAACGAGGCGGACAATCTCATTGTCTGCGACATCAAAGCCAGCACTGACTTGAAGGGTGTTTATAACGCCTGAAGGTGGAACTTTTATATACTGATTGGCAACCAAGGTAACAGGAATTTTTGTTCGTTCAGCTGCTCGGAATAAAATTTCTTTTATAACGACTGGGCAAGCATCGGCATCGACCCATATTTTCATTTATTAGTTATTCCATTTTTCACTTTATATGCCCGGCTATATAAATGATCGGGCATGCTGTTTACTGTTCCGCGATGAGTGATTTGTAATGCTGTTCAATACTTTCAAAAGTACTTTTTGAATCATTCGTTGCATAACCCTTAACCACTAAAATTACGCGTAATACACCTTCGTATAAGTCAGCTTTCGATAAAGTCGCATTTTTTGTTGAGGATAAACGATAACCTATCCATGATGCCATTATCATTTTTGAAGTATCAGCGAGTATCTTTATATCTTCTTCTGCTACTTCTAACAAGCCATCAGTAATTAATTGTCTTATGAGCACCTCTGCCTGCATTAGCACTTGTTGCTGCATTTTATGGTAACGCAATTTTAGTTCATCATCTTTATTCAAAATGTCATTGATGTTGGCGTAGAAGAAACGAAATTGCCATAAAGCGTAAAACATGGCATCGAAATACTTGATCAGTAGTTCAATGTTTACATTATGATCTTTGTAAGGTTGAAAACTGGTACTGGTATGGTTTTCAAACAGCTTGAAAATACTTTGAATAATGTCTTGCTTGTTGCGAAAGTGATAATACAAGTTCCCTGGACTAATGCCTAAATGCGCAGCAATATGGTTGGTGGTGATTGCGCGTTCACCGTGCTCGTTAAATAGTTCTAAACTTGAATGAATAATTCTGTCACGGGTTTTCATAAGTATTCCAATGTGATCTTATCATTTATTATTAGGTTGTTTTATCGATTTTAGGCCGATAGTCAACAACAATGAGTCTTGTGTACGTTTTTAACTGTTCGGTTTATCTAGTATAGTTAGATGATACCCGTTCTCGCTGAAACCCTGCATGTGCTGGACTCATATGTTAGCATTGTGGAAATTAATCAAGCAAAACCTTATACAGAGATGTCTAATGAACCGCTTTTGGTATTCGATCCTCCTTTATTTTTTATCTCCTTTATTGCTTATCTATCTAGCCATTCGTGCATTTAAAAGTGCGGACTATCGTGGTCGTTGGGCTGAACGATTTGGTCTAACTAAGTTAACTGCAACACCGTTACTTTTTCATACTGCATCAATGGGAGAAACGCTGGCGGCTATCCCATTGATAAAAAGCATAATGGAGCGTCATCCACAACTGGCGATTACCATCACCACCACCAGTCCAACTGGGTCTGCTGAAGTGATTAAAGCCTTTGGTGATAAGGTTCAGCACTGTTATCTGCCGTTTGATCTGTCTTTTTCAGTTAAGCGTTTTTTAAATCAAGTTAAACCTCAATGCTGCGTTATTTTAGAGACCGAGCTTTGGCCAAATTTATTACACTTTTGTTACAGAAAAAGTATAGATATAGTACTTGCGAATGCCAGATTATCGGAAAAGTCAGCGTTAAAGTATCAACAATGGCCGCAACTGATAAAGCCGATGTTGAATCAATTATCACAAGTGTCTGTGCAGACGGAAGTTGAGAGAAAACGTTTTATTGAACTTGGTTTGCCTGCTGAAAAATTACACGTTTTTGGTAGTTTGAAATATGATATATCAATTAGTTCTGGTGTAATAAATGAAGGATTAAGGCTAAGAGCTAACTGGGAGAGGAAAAATCATCCTGTGTGGGTTGCTGGCAGTGTGCACCCGACAGAGTTTGATTCAATAATACTGGCGCACAGAAGCTTACTCAAACATTACCCTGAAGCGTTACTTATCATGGTTCCGCGTCACCCCGAGCAATTTAATGTTGCCGCTGACAAAATCAAGGTAGCAGAATTAACTATGGCAAGACGTAGTTTAGGGCAGTCGGTAAACTTATCCACCCAAGTATTATTGGGCGACACCATGGGTGAGTTACGTCAGTTTTATGCAATAGCAGATCAAGCGTTTATTGGTGGTTCATTTAATCAAACCGGCGGACAAAATCCATTGGAGCCAGCTGCGGTCGGTTTGGCATTAATGATGGGTAACTCGTTTGAAAACTTTGAAGATATTTGCCAGCAGCTTATCAAGGTTGAAGCGTTAACCATTGTTGAAGATGGAGACGCTCTCGCGCAAGCTTTAAGAAGCAACATAGACTCTCAACAACAGATGCAACATAAACAACAGGCAGCCAAGCAATTGATTGAGGAAAATCGTGGCTCTGTTCAGCGGCAAGTGGCGCTGTTGGAGAAACTGCTTTAACCGATTTATTTATGTTTGCGCAGGCTAGCTTGGTAGCCAGAGATGAGTTGCTGCCAAGCGTTCTCATCAAAATTCAATTGTGGGTATTTAGTTTGCTGTTTTTTAAATGAACGCAATAATCGCGATAAGTTGGACTGTTGCCAAAAGCGTCTCGGAACGCGTTTTTTTCCTTGGTCAAAATCTATTAGATAAAACTGCTTGCCATCAAATAAAATATTTTTGATGTTTAAATCAGCATGATCAATGCCAAAATTATGAAACCGAGCAATCACTTGTCCAAGTTGCTGCCATTGTTCTTTGGTAAAGCTATCTTCTGTCAAAACGGCCAACAAGTCTTTGGTATTGAGAATTTTTTCAATCAATATATCGCCATGGTAGAACAGGCCATCGCGTTCAATTTTTGCGGCTATAGGTTTCGGCACCGGCAAACCGACTTGATACATATCTTCGAGTAAGGCTAATTCAAGCATGGGCCGAGTCATTTGAATGCCCGTGAATAGGTATTTGTCACGACTGAATTTTGCCATCAGCCCACCACGCCAATAATGCCTAAGTACCCATTCATCTTGTTGACTTTGAATAAACCATGCTACTTCTCGCCCTGTGGAAGAACCGGTAATCGCATTTTGACTTTTCCAGTATGACACACTGAAATGCTCTGATTGTAAATATCGATGAGCTGGATTACTGAAGCCAACGCTGACGTTTTTATTGGTTTTAAGTAGCATTATTTTAAAAGTTAGGCATGGTATAGATAAGTATTCTACATTAAAATCGACAGCTTGCATTAATTGAGAATAACCAATTTATGAGCCTTAATCTGTCTACCAAACATTCTCTCTGTGTCCTTCGTCTTTCTGCAATTGGCGATGTTTGCCATGCAGTTGCTATGGTGCAGGCGATACAGCGTCAATACCCTAAGTTGCAGATCACATGGGTGATAGGCAAAGTAGAGTATCAATTGGTTAAGCATTTACCGAATGTAGAGTTCGTTATTTTTGATAAATCCCTCGGTTGGCGTAGTTATTCCGACTTGCGAACTAAAATTTCAGGCAAGCGATTTGATGTATTACTGCATATGCAAGTCGCACTTAGAGCCAGCATTGCCTCTTTAATGATCAAAGCTGATGTGAAGATTGGTTTTGATAATGCCAGAGCGAAGGAAGGGCAATGGTTGTTCACCAATTATAAAACAGCAGTACAAAGCGAACCTCATGTTCTTGATGGTTTTATGGGATTTGCTAAAGCCATTGGAGTGAGTGACTTAAAACCAAAATGGTCGATTCCAGTGCCGCAGCAAGATACAAATTTTGCTGTAAAGCTCATTGATAAAAAAAAGACTTTTGTGATTTGTGCCGCAGCTAGTAAAGCAGAGCGCAACTGGTTACCAGAGCGCTATGCTAAGGTCGCTGAACATGCGATTGCACAAGGGTATCAAGTCGTATTATGCGGTGGCCCATCACAACTTGAAATTCAACTGGCTGATGACATTCTTCAATACGCGAACGCATCGCTCATTAATATGGTGGCTAAAACGTCATTAACACAGTTGTTAGCGATCTTAGCTGCTGCGGATGTTGTGTTAGCACCGGATACTGGACCGGCTCATATGGCGACGACACAAGGCACAACGGTTATCGGGCTTTATGCACACTCTAACCCTAAACGAACAGGCCCTTATTTTAGTAAAGAGTACACTGTAAGCGTTTATGATGATGTGATTTCTGAACAGCAGGGTAATGATGTTAAATGGGGAACCCGAGTCAAAGGCGCGGACTTAATGCGGCGAATTGAAGTGAAAGATGTAATTAAGCGATTTGATAAAATCGCAACGAGATAGCGTGTTAGGCTATCTCGTTTATTAGAGCCAATTATTAAACTAAATATTTTTTAGAATCGATATTCATAGGCGCCATAGATATTGGCCTCTGTTTTTGAGTCATCATCAATAAAGTTAGAATGAGCAACAGCGCCACCTAAGGTTAATAGACCTTTTGCTAATGGGTGGCGAATGCTGAACTCTAACTGAGTCAAATCTTCTTTTTGGCGCGCGTTGATCCACTTATTCCCAGCTGAATTACCATCATAATTGATATTTAAACGGCGCAATATTGTGGTAAAGCCCCAACCTGCTGTTTGTTGACCGATCAAGCCTAATACATAAGCTCTGGTGTCATTATCGTAAGTGCTGCCTACACTCTGTTTATAGTAACGGAAACCACTTTGATAAATTGAGTGTTCGTAAAAGCAGTTCAAAGTCGGATCATCTTTGGTACAAGCAACTCCCGTATCAGAGAATTCCGTAAATAATTTATATTGGAAATTATCGCTAGCAAAACGTGTATCTAAACCAAACTGATTGGCGCAATCAACGATTTGCCAAGGTAGTTTCCCTTTTGAGTCTTCGCAAGTTCTTTGAGTGTAAACACCAATCGGTATGCTAAACCAAACATCAGAATAGCGAATGTCATATCCTGCAATTTGGTTACCAAAATTGGTACAGCCACCACCAGTATCGTTGCGGCAATCTTTTTTGCCTGCAAGCGCTTTCAAAAAGGTTTTGGAGTTACACTCTTGCCCTTGACCGCAAAATTGCATATTCCAAGAAAGGCCAACTTCCAGTTTAGTAAAAGGTCGAATGGTGCCGCGGAAGTTCCATAATAATGCGTTTGGTGCGAAACGGTCTTTTTCAAATAAACTGAAACCCGCTGTTAATGTCCAAGGTCCAACCCAAGATAGCAATGGCGTTTCAAACGCACTGGCATTATCACGTGAAATTGAAATCGAAGGCATGGGTCTGGCGTTGTTCGAACGCTGCAATGATGAATCAAACCCAGGTCCCCACCATTTGTTTAACGTATCAGCACGAAATACCCAGTTTCCTAATTTGAATGCTAGATAAGAGTTATCAAATCGAGCTGTTTTGTCATCAGCAGGATCCAGTGCTGCTGTCGCTGATAAACCAAAGGCAAAATGACTGCTGGAGTTTTCATAAGAAACGCTTGCTTGGCCTTTTTCTCTTACATCAGAGCCAAAATGTTGAAAACGTGGCGCTTCATTTGCCGCTGCCAATTTTAATTTAGTGTTATAGCGATTGCTGACTGCACTTTTATAACGATAATTTACACGAAGAAATACATCCTGTAGCTCTGGAGATAAGTTTTCTGTATTTACTTGTTTTAAGTCATTGCCGATGCCTGACCACATTAATGGATACGTGTTGATTGGCATGGTAATTACACCAGCATCAGCAAGTTGCTGAATGTCTGCTCGTAAATATAAGTCAGAATTGTCTACCCAAGGAGCAGCTTGAGTCGTGAGTGTCGTTAAAGGTAGGGCGCTAGCAATTAGCAGTGAATAAATTAATTTCATAATATCCTTTGACAAAAATAATTTTAAACCCATTACATTAAATATGTTAATTGCCCTATAGAAACTTTTTCGGGTAATTGGGCATGTTTTTTACATGGTAAAGTAGTCTAATCTCATAAGAAATCTTTTGAATTAAACGTCTAATAGGTCTTCTTTCGACTTGTCGTCGATCGGCAACGGCATTTATTTCGCTGCCAAAGTCTCCATTCAATATTGGAACGGGACGGACTACAAAACACCTCAACTGTTTTTCAAACCAATATTGAATATCTGTATCAACAGGCCTAGATATTGGAAGCGCGCTATTTAATAATTTAATCGCTCCTTGTTTGGATATAAGTTGCCCTGTAGCTGTTGAAGGAAGTTTTCGGCATCTAGCTAGCGTTAAGCTGTCAGTTAATGCTAACGTGTCGTAATCTTTTTTCCTTTTACTGCCTTGTGACAGCTTAATATAATCCCAGTCGTTGCTGGTGCTTTTTAGTTTTTCTATGCATTGAATTAAATCATCGGTAAGAATGGCATCGTCTTCTAGAATTAAAGCAAAGTCGAGATCGTCTTCAATGATTTTTTTCCAACAATTAATATGGCTTAAATAACAGCCTATTTCACCATCGTTCAACGGTTTGTCGTATTTCTTTAAATTCGACTTTAAATCATAAACCTTGCTTTTTTCGGTAATTGATAGGTTCGCGCCCAGTACTGCGGGAACTCGCTCAAAACTGAGTCCTAAACGATCACATTGTGTTTTAATATGCAGTAGCCGGTCAGCACAAGAGTCGAGGTTAATGATCAATGTTTTATAATGCATGTTGGTTTAAGATAAAAATAATTTGACTGATAATAACATGAAAATGTGCTGTATATTTCGTTTCCATTCGTAAAAATAATCATGAGTGTATGGTATATTATCGTTATTAAGTTTGTTGGTGAAATTACGATGAAGTTACCTGTTAGCGTATTTATTATCACGTTGAATGAAGAAGCGCATATCGCAAAAACATTATCGAGTGTTCGAGATATGGATGAAGTGATTGTAGTCGATTCTGGCAGTAGCGATAACACGCTCAATATTGCAGCTGAATATGGAGCAACTATAATCCATCAAAAATGGATGGGTTATGCCAAACAAAAGCAATTTGCTATGGAACAATGCCGCAATGATTGGGTGTTGAATTTAGATGGTGATGAAGCTATTAATTCAAAGTTGGTCAGTGCATTTAGAGATATCATTGCAAAAAATAATGCTGATAGTGTTAGATTCTGGCGTGATGATATATTTATTGGTAGTCCATTATCTAATTTGAGTAAAAAAGCGAATAACCATCGTTTTTACAGGAAGTCCAAAGCGCGGTTCGATGAATCTCGATTGGCACATGAAAGCGCTACGGTTGATGGGAAAGAAATATTTATAAATCAAGTTTTTCAGCATTATGGATACGATTCAATATCCTCGATAACAGAAAAAAATAATCAATACTCGAGTTTAAAAGCGCTAGAAAAATTTGAAAAGAAAAAGCGTTTTTCTTCTTTGAAGTTACTGTTCATTTTTCCACTTGTTTTTGCTAAAGAGTATATATTGCAGCGTAAGCTATTTTCGGGTCGACGAGGCTTCATACTGTCTGTTATGCAAGCTTATTATGCATTTATTAAGGAAGCTAAATTGTATGAACACGAGCAAAATCAAGTGCAATAATATGAAGTAAAGCTAATTCGGAATTTCTTTCGGATACTTACCGTTAATTTGTCGATAAAACTCAAGCAGCAGTGGCATATCTTGTTCAATGTCACCTGTTGCAGTAAATGGCTCTGCTAATACTATTTGCTTATTTGCAAAATCAAAGCCAACGCGAATAATGGGAATGTTTGCCTGATGAGCGATATGATAACAGCCTGTTTTCCATCGGGTTACCTCACTTCGAGTACCTTCAGGTGCTAACACCAGTTTGAAATTAGGTTCCGTATTAAATAAATGAACGGTTGCATCTACGAGATTGTTATTTTTTCGGCGATCAACGGGTGCGCCACCTAAAGAGCGAAAAAACCAGCCCCATAAAGGATGAAATAACTGATGCTTGCCGATGAAGTTGATTCGGTAACCAATGGCAAAGCGTGCGATGATGCCAATCACAAAATCCCAATTACTAGTATGTGGTGCAGCAATTAAAATGCATTTGTTAGGCAGTGTCGTATTTCCTTTAAATGACCAACCACTAATGGAAAAGACCCATTTTGCTACTTGCGTAATCATGACATTTTATTTTAGTTACTTTGATAGTATTTTTAGCTTAATCAAACCTTACTGTCTATACAATTCAATGAGAATGATTGTGTGGTTTAGCTAAAAATAATAACGGCTGTAAAAACTTCCTTGGCCCAAGCTGCAATAATGCTATGGCAATGTAGATGAAAATAATGGTCGCACACAGATCGATAAGCCCATTGGGGAAGTGTGCAATTTCATTTACTTGGGAAAGTAGTAACATCTGCTTACCAATGGTATAGCTCAATGCAAAAAGCAGTATCAAGCAAAGCGAAATAATCAGCTTATTAACTTTTTTCATATCAACTGCAGCAAACATTGGTGCGCTTAATAAGGTGAAAACCACCACTGCAGTTTGCCATTGTGCGAATGCCAGAGCGCAAGCTAATACGACGGTTGAAAGAGCATTCATCTTTGATATTAATAGGATGGACAGCGCGACTGCAATAACAGAGATTTCCGTTTGTGCTCAACAATTGGTGAAAGAAAATAATTTAATGGAGCGAAAAAAGATATTGCAACAAGCTTCATTGCAAAATGGTTTGTTCGGTATAATGTCCAGCATTAAAAAGTTATTTTAAATAATACGGATTAACTTGCGTACGCAGTATTTTGATTTCAGGGAATTTTCATGCAAAAAAATGTGTCTTTTGTTTTAACTAGTTGCAATCGTTTCGATTTACTTGAAGAGACGTTGCGTAGTTTTTTTGAATTTAATACATACCCCATTGCTCAATATATCATTATTGAAGACAGCCATCATGTTGATAAATTAAGAACTGTATTGGCAAAGTTTCCTGATATTAGCTTTACCGTATTAAATAATGATCCTCAGTTAGGGCAAATGAAAAGCATCGATAGAGCTTATGAGCAAGTAACATCAGATTATATTTTCCATTGTGAAGATGATTGGGAGTTTTATCGAAAAGGATTTATTGAGGACTCATTTAAGGTATTAGATAGTGATGAAAAAATAGTAACCGTTTGGCTGAGAGAGCAAAACGATACTAATCAACACCCAGTAGAACCTGAAATACTTAAATCATCGGATAATGGTCGTGATTATCAAATAATGCAAAGAAACTTCGTTAGAAAAGAAAATTCTGCGGCATGGCATGGGTTTACGTTTAACCCTGGATTGAGACGTTTATTAGATTACCAGCTTGTCGCACCAATTGGTGATGTTCCTCATGGTGAGAGAAGTATGAGTGACATGTATTACGAACGAGGATTTAAAGCGGCAATTTTTGAAACTGGTTATGTCCGCCACTTAGGGTTTCATAGAGGAATAAGATATTCGGTAGATCAACATGAGTTGTTGAAAGACTTTTCTGTGGCTTATAGACGAATTAAAGCCACTGCATGCAACCTTTTTAAGATTTAATTGGTTATTGAATTTAAATCAGCAGAGGCTTTTTGCCTTTGCTTGATAATAGCCAGTCTAAATCGTACGTTTCTAAAAAACGTACTTGAATTATTATGCTTACCATTATTCATTAGGGCTATTTCACTGTCGAAATCTGCTTCTGTAATAGGATAAGGGCGCAATCCAATAATTTTTAAACCCAGTTCTTGGTGAAATTGCATATCGACATCTATCGCTCGATAAAACCGTTTACGGGAGAGTAATTTCTCTGCGCCTTGTCGACTAATCATATATCCTGTCGTACAGTTAGGTATACGTTTATAGCAAACAATTTCAACACCATTGTCCAATGTTCTTGAATCTACGACAGGATTATTTTGGTTATCTGCTAATTTTATAATGTCCCAATTTGATAGATTGGCAGGTGTTGATATTATTTTTGAAAAAGCATCGTTTAAAACTATATCGTCATTCAATAATGACAGTGTGAGAGGACGAAGTGTTTAGAAAAGTACGCCATGCTTTACGATGGCTGGCATAACAACCCAATTCACCTATGGTCAAATCTCTATGGTTGCACCTTTTATTTAACTCGTGATCATAAATAGGCTGAATTTCATTCTTAGTTAGCTCTTTCCCGACGACAGCATTTATTTTTTCAGCTTTTAAATTGAGTTTAGCTAACTGTGATTGAATGTTCTCTAATCGCTCAGAGTTTTGTGGCATATTGATTAAGTAGATAGGTGGAGTCATAGAAGCTAATACGTACTGCCTGATTGAAATTGACGAAATCCTATACGTTAGAGCACGACCTGAAAAAAAATTAAGGTGAGTTGGGGATTTCTTTCGGATACTTACCGTTAATTTGTCGATAAAATTCAAGCAGCAGTGGCATATCTTGTTCAATGTCACCTGTTGCAGTAAATGGCTCTGCTAATACTATTTGCTTATTTGCAAAATCAAAGCCAACGCGAATAATGGGAATGTTTGCCTGATGAGCGATATGATAACAGCCTGTTTTCCATCGGGTTACCTCACTTCGAGTACCTTCAGGTGCTAACACCAGTTTGAAATTAGGTTCCGTATTAAATAAATGAACGGTTGCATCTACGAGATTGTTATTTTTTCGGCGATCAACGGGTGCGCCACCTAAAGAGCGAAAAAACCAGCCCCATAAAGGATGAAATAACTGATGCTTGCCGATGAAGTTGATTCGGTAACCAATGGCAAAGCGTGCGATGATGCCAATCACAAAATCCCAATTACTAGTATGTGGTGCAGCAATTAAAATGCATTTGTTAGGCAGTGTCGTATTTCCTTTAAATGACCAACCACTAATGGAAAAGACCCATTTTGCTACTTGCGTAATCATGACATTTTATTTTAGTTACTTTGATAGTATTTTTAGCTTAATCAAACCTTACTGTCTATACAATTCAATGAGAATGATTGTGTGGTTTAGCTAAAAATAATAACGGCTGTAAAAACTTCCTTGGCCCAAGCTGCAATAATGCTATGGCAATGTAGATGAAAATAATGGTCGCACACAGATCGATAAGCCCATTGGGGAAGTGTGCAATTTCATTTACTTGGGAAAGTAGTAACATCTGCTTACCAATGGTATAGCTCAATGCAAAAAGCAGTATCAAGCAAAGCGAAATAATCAGCTTATTAACTTTTTTCATATCAACTGCAGCAAACATTGGTGCGCTTAATAAGGTGAAAACCACCACTGCAGTTTGCCATTGTGCGAATGCCAGAGCGCAAGCTAATACGACGGTTGAAAGAGCATTCATCTTTGATATTAATAGGATGGACAGCACGAATGCGAATTGCAGCCATGGGTTGGTTAGCAATGCCGTTGGTTCACCAATTAGGTTAATTAACACTAAGCTGCAAGCTACCCAAGGCAAAGCAGTATTGATTTGTAATTTGAGGCTTTCGAAATGATTATTATCTTGCAACGCTTTACAGCATAAACAAGATAAAGAAGCTGTGATGAGTGCGATTAGGTGCAGATAGAAATAACTGTTGCCCAAAACCAGCGCTGATATTAATAACGTTTCAGGCCACAGCTTTTTAATTGTTGAATTATTTGAAAAAGGAGTAAATATCCATACTTTTTCTCTGATAACACTGAGTAAAACACAACTTAATATAATTGGACTTAGTTCAAACACCCAAGGCCAAAACTCAGAGTTTTCATGTAACTGATGTTGATGCCCCCCAGTTTCCATGCCAAAGATGATCAGCAGCAACCCTAAGCCAGCAATGCTGCCGACTCCGGCTTGAAGTTGGTATTTTCCTTGCTCATCTTCAATCGCTTCAACATGTGGTTGATGCAGCACGACATGAAGAATGGAGCCGGTAACAAAGGCTTGTAAATAAACCGTGTTGTCGATGCTCAATTCAGTGAGTAGTTGTTCGCCGAGACCGTAGCCGATTGTAGTGAGTAGCATCATGATCATTAATACCGCGGACGCCCAGCGATTGCCTAGTTGTGGTTTTAATAACCACCAAATAGCAATACCTACAGGAAGGCGATGTAAAATGATGCCGAGAGCTAATAATGGAGAATTCTCAGGTTGTGAGGCAAGCACTAAGGCACCGCCATCAGTGAGGGTGTGCAGCAATAATCCCAAAACTCCAAGAACGATAGTGATATTATGAGTAACTTCGGAATGCTTACGAAATAATTTTTCGCTGGCAGATGGTCCCCATAATCCTATTGCCACAAAAAATATCGACCATAAACCACCATGCTCAATGAGTTCGGGCAAAATGTGGATCAGCACTAACCCGCCAAGTGTCACAAACAGAAATCCGTCAAGCGCTTTTTGTAAACCAGTTCCCGAAGAAAGAAAACGGTAGAAAACAGGGCCTAGTAATAAGGCAACAAAGCTGGCAATGAGATAAAGCATGGTAACCGAGTCTTTAAAAATAAGCGCTAGAGTATAGCCTTGCTCGCTGCAATCACCAACGTTTTGATTTAATTTAACTAAGATTAATACGTCAACGATAGCGTTCAGTGAATCAAGATGTTAATAATTTTATAAAAAATAGATGTAAATTAGTAAATTATCGAAAATTTACGTCGGGATTATTAATAATCGTTATACAATAACAAGGCAGTAAAAATTCCTTTCTTCCACTTAGCTAAAGAGCCGTTATGGATATATATTCAGCCACCGTCATGTTGTTTTTAATCATGGATCCGCTAGGGAATCTACCGATATTTGCGTCGATTTTACGACATATAGATCCGAAAAAACGACGAAAAGTGCTGATCAGAGAATTGCTGTTTGCTTTGATCATCATGTTGGTCTTTCTTTACGCTGGTGAATCCATGTTGACATTTCTGAATTTACGATCTGAATCAGTCAGTATTGCAGGTGGTATCATTTTATTCTTAATTGCCATTAAAATGATTTTCCCGCAACCTGGTGGCGTTGTAGGGTTGGCGGCAGGTGAAGAACCTTTTATTGTGCCGATGGCGATTCCGTTAATGGCAGGACCTTCTGTGCTGGCAGCACTCATTCTATTGGCTCATACCGACAGTTCAAGAATGGGGGATTGGACCATAGCACTGATTTTGTCATGGGCTGCAAGTGCCGTTATTTTGATGATGAATCAAGTGTTTACCCGTATGCTCGGTGAAAAAGGGCTCACAGCAGTTGAACGCCTAATGGGCATGGTGTTGGTGATGTTATCTGTGCAAATGTTCTTAGATGGCATTGCAAATTATCTTAATGGCGTACCTTAAATTTAACTGTTTTCGTTTTCAATATAGTGTTGTGCAGCGGGTAGAAAAAACTCGCTAACAATCATTTGGTGTTGTTGGTAAGCAAAAAAGCGTCGTCTACCCCAGAGATGTTTATTTGCGCTAATTTTGGAGCCAAATTTAGGCAATGATTGTGAGTCGATTTGACCTATTTGAATCTGACCAGCGATAAAGGCGTGATGACTGAACAGTAGTTCGCCTAATGGGCGATTGCCTAACCCTTTTAAATCTACTTGTGTTTGCGTTAAAAGCTCAAGTGGCATAAGTGTGCGAGCGAATACCCAAGGTTCACCTTCTAAGCACAATAAAACTTCTCTTACCCAAAGTGGAGCGTTGCTGTCATATTCATTTGGGAGGGGAGCAAGCTTTGCTTCCCCAAGGACAATAACAGTAAATTCTTTGCAGCGTGCTTTGAGTTTTTCGGTTAAACTGCCGTTATCAAGTAACCAACTTGTTAAATTGCTTGTCGGTAATGCAGATGCCTCTGCTGTTGAAAACCAATTTACAGATACACCGTAAGGAAAACGGGTACTTGGCAAGGACATATATTCGCTCACTACAGTAGTTCATTAAAAAATGGATAAACGCTTATTTCAATCATGAGTTTATCATGACAAAGGTGAAGCAGAATAGTGCCCACAACCTAGTTAAAATAAAGTGATATCAGGAAGCTATTTTCAAATGAAGAAGATTGTATTGCCACTGCTTTTGACCCTCTTGGGCTTCGGCGCTAAAGCAGAAGATGCGGCCACTGAATATACCTATTTTGGTTTTGACCCTGAAATTGTGACTAACTACGTAAGTAGCCGAAAAAAGTTAGGTTATGTGCGGGTGAGTGTTGAGTTGATGGTTCGAACCAGCAGTGATATGGAAATTATTGAACATCATGAACCGTTATTGCGTTCTGCGATTGTTGAGATTTTAGGTAATCAAACCGAAGCTCAAATAAAGTCTTTGTCAGGGCGCGATACTATTCGTAAGCACTGTCTGGATACAGTGAATCAGCTTCTAAAACAAGAAGTAGGCAAAGACGTTGCTGTTAATTTGCTATTTACCAAATTCCTGTATGACTAACTAGAGGGCGTTTCCATTCAAAAACTCTTTAATTGGAAACGTCTTCTGAGCCCTAATTAACCGTATGTAAGCAAATTAGGGCTTAATTGTATTACGCTTTAGGGCCAGCTTGCTTTATCGCGTCTGATACTTGATATTTAGCAAAGTTTTGTTGGAACTCTTGCGCCAATTGTTGAGCGTATTCTTGATACTTTTGCTTATCTTCCCATGTGTTGATTGGGTTGAGTAGCTCAGGATCCACGCCTGTAACGTTAACAGGTACATCAAGGTTTAATTTTTCTAAATGTACTGTTTCAACGTCTTTTAGTTCATTGTTTACGATAGCGTCGATAATGGCACGAGTGGTTGGTATATCGAATCGATTACCTACACCATAAGGACCACCTGTCCAACCGGTATTTACCAGATAAACTTGACTGTCGAAGCTTTCAATGCGCTCCATTAGCAGTTCTGCGTATACACTGGCTGGGCGAGGGAAGAAAGGCGCGCCAAAACAAGTAGAAAAAGTTGATTGAATTGCAGCGGTTGAGCCTACCTCAGTTGAGCCGACTTTTGCAGTGTACCCTGACAAGAAATGATAAGCTGCTTGCTCTTTCGTTAATTTAGAAACCGGTGGTAGCACACCTGAAACATCGCAAGTTAAAAATACCACTGCGCGTGGCTCACCACCACGGTTTTCTAGTTTACGTTGAGCAACATGTTCAAGTGGATAAGCTGCACGGCTATTTTCTGTTAAGCTGGTGTCATCAAAGTTTGGCAGACGCTTTTCATCAAGCATGACATTTTCTAAAACAGTGCCGAAACGGATAGCATCCCAAATAACAGGCTCGTTTTTTTGGCTTAAATTGATGCATTTAGCATAGCAACCGCCTTCGATGTTGAAAACACCACCAGGTGCCCAACCATGCTCGTCGTCACCGATCAGAAAACGCTTTGGATCGGCTGAAAGTGTGGTTTTGCCTGTACCAGATAAACCAAAAAACAGAGTTGTATTCCCATCGTGTCCAACATTTGCTGAACAGTGCATCGGTAATACGCCCTTAGCTGGTAACAAGAAGTTTTGCACTGAAAACATCGACTTTTTCATTTCGCCAGCGTACTTTAACCCTGCAAGTAGCACTTTTCTTTCTGCAAAATTGATGATCACAGTTGCATCAGAGTGAGTACCGTCACGTTCAGGTACGCATGTAAACCCTGGTGCATTAATTATTTGCCAGCAGTCTTTATCTGCTTGGTTGAACTGCTCAGGTATAATGAACATGTTACGAGCAAATAGGTGATGCCATGCGTATTCAGTGGTTACCTTTACTGGTAGGTAGTGTACGGGATCGGCACCAACTTCTAAATCAGAGCAAAATACTTCTTTATCAGACAAATAAGTTTCAACACGCTGCCATAACGCGTTAAATTTATCAGCTTCAAATGGCTTATTGACTGAACCCCAATCAATGTCCGCTTCAGAGCTTGCTTCTTTTACCACAAAACGGTCATTGGGCGAACGACCTGTTCTTTTGCCAGTTTTAGCAACAAGTGCGCCATTGGCTGTCAGTTCTGCTTCACCACGTGCTAATGCAAATTCAACTAATTGAGCCGTGTTAAGGTTTGAGTGAATGCGATGTGTTCCATCGACCATTGAGGTGCTCTCCATATAAAGGTGCAAGGTGTTTTATTAGGGGCTGTTTATCTTTGTTTAATCATTCAGCTGAGCGATAAATCATCCCTAGAATTTCTGCGTTATTCACAGAGTTACTTTTATGGCGCAGATTGTAGCTTATGCAGTAAGAAAAGTGTCACATCTACTGGTTAGATTAATGAAACTCGGCGTTCTGTATGCGAAACAAGGATAGGTTGACAGTTAGGTTTCGATGAGCTGAATGAGCACAGAAAGTACGGTGCACATTGTTGTGCACCGTACGATTCAAAAGGTATTACTGAATCGTTTCATTCGGTTGAGCATGGGCAAAGATGCCTGCGACATCGATGCTGTCAAAACTGTATTTGGTATTACAATATTCGCAATCCAGTTCAATGTTGCCTTGCTCAGCAATAATGCTGTCTACTTCTTCTTTGGTTAACGATAAAATAGCGGCAGCAGTTCGCTCGCGCGAGCAACGGCAGTGAAAGCTAATATCATCGGCGTCAAATAATCTGACTTGTTCTTGATGGTAGAGTCGATGCAATAGCTCAGTTGCTGGTAGCGTTAAAACTTCTTCTTTTTTTATGGTTGCGGTCAATTGTTCCAAATGTTCGAAATCATTGAGTTCGCCAGATTCTGATGGCAAAACTTGTAGGAAAATACCGCCTGCACGTTGACCATCAGCAAATAACCACAGCTTTGTTGGTAGCTGCTCTGATTGCATGAAATAAGCTTCAATAGACGCGGCGAGCGAGTCCTTAGATAATTCAACCACACCTTGATAGCGTTCTCCATTTTCAGGTGTTAGCGTGATCACTAGGTGACCTTTGCCAAACATTTGCTGCAGATCTGCATCATCGGCAATATCACCATTCCAACGTGCTAAACCACGTAGCTGCTGCTTATCATTACCATTAATGACTGCTACTGATACTGGGCCGTCCCCTTGAATTTGAACCGCAATATCACCGCTAAATTTAAGTGTTGCAGTTAATAGCGCGCTGGCACTCATTAACTCACCTAACAATTTTTGTAAGGCTTTTGGGTAGGCTCTTGTGGCTAATATTTGTTGATAACTATCATTAAGTTGAACGAGTTCTCCTCGAACATTCATTTCTTCGAACAAATAACGATTTAGCTTGTCTATACTCATTGGTATTCTCACTCAGAGTCGATGATTGGCTGTTGTTTAAAGCGTACAATCTGACGACGTTGTTTTTTATCAGGTCGATGATCCGGAGCAGGGTTATTTAACCGTTGTAATCGTCTAGCGTCAGCTGATAGCTCGCGCTTTTTAATACTTTGCTCAGTTTCGTCGTATAAAATTTGGGCTTGAGTGGCGTTGCCACGATGTTCGCAAAGTGCTTGAATTACTACTTCTTTTTCGTCGTAACCTTGACGAATTTGAAGTCGAGCACCGATTTCGACATTCTTACTGGATTTAGTACGCTGCCCATTGTAGTGTACTTTACCGCCATCAATCATTTGCTTGGCGATGGCACGAGTTTTGTAAAAACGTGCCGCCCATAACCATTTATCGAGCCGCACAGGAGATTGAACTTTTTGAGTCATAGTAACTCCTTAAATTAGTGGTCGGTTCAATGAGTAAACTGAGGTTCAGTTATGATTGATAAACTGGCTTAATAATGCAGTCATTTTTATGGCGCAAACTTAGCATATACCCATAATCATTGGAAATGCAGAAATCGAGAATTTTCAATGATTATGGGTATAATTTATATTACATTCGCGAAGATATCGTTTGTTAAAAGCTTGTTGCTCGCTTCAGGCTGGGTTAGCATGATCATAAGTACGCCTATTTATAGGCATAATAACGGGTTGCCGTATATAAGATGGATGCATTAGATAAAGTTATAACGAAAGTGGTTGGGTTACCACATAAGCCATTGAGTAATGCTATTTTTTGGTTGGGGTTGATCATAGTTATTTACTATTTGGCACAAATTAGTTGGACGTTAGCGCCGAAACCACAAACTTCAGCAAAGTGGCAACCTACAACAACGTCATCTAATGTTGGTGGCATGTCATCAGTTGATCTTGATGGTATCCTTCAGTTGTCACTGTTTGGTAAGCATGATGTCAATGCCATTAAAAAGCCTGAGCCTGTACAAGAACTAATCACAGATGCACCTCAGTCATCATTGTCTATTTTACTTACTGGTGTGGTTGCTTCAACAACGAAGAAGCAAGGTTTGGCGATTGTTTCGTCTTCAGGCGTGCAAGCAACTTATGGCATTGGTGATAAAATAAAAGGTACCTCTGCGTCATTAAAAGAAGTCTACGCAGATAGAATTATTATTAGTAACGGTGGTCGCTATGAAACTGTGATGTTGGATGGTGTGGAATTTTCAACGCAAAACCGCAGTAATCTTGCACTACAAAAAGCCAATCAAGATAAAGCTCCCAAAAAAGTTGATAAACGTAATAATGCGAAAGTGGCTGCAGAGTTAGCTCGTACTCGTAAAGAGGTGTTATCAGATCCTAATAAATTGACTGATTTTTTGACTATCTCACCAATTCGTAGTGGCGGTCAATTACAAGGATATCGTTTAAATCCGGGGAGCAATCCAAAGGTGTTTGCCGATGCTGGGTTTAAATCCAATGACGTAGCCGTCTCAATTAACGGCTACGATTTAACAGATATCTCACAGGCGTTAGAAGTGATGGCAAAACTGCCAGACTTACAAGATATGTCTGTAATGGTTGAGCGCAATGGGCAGCTCATAGAAATATCACTCGGTTTACCGCAATAGCATAAGGCTAGGGGAAGAGAACAAATGACGAATTTTAAGACGGGGCGTAAACTTTTAGCCAGCTTATTTGCTGGAATCGTCCTTTTGTCGCCGACGGTGAGCTGGTCAGCAGAGTATGCCGCGAACTTTAAAGGCACGGACATCAAAGAGTTCATCAACATTGTGGGTAAAAATCTAAATAAAACCATTATTGTTGATCCAACGGTTCGTGGAAAAATAGATGTACGCAGTTACGACTTATTGAATGACGAGCAGTATTATCAGTTCTTCTTAAATGTGTTGCAGGTCTATGGCTACGCAGTAGTGGAAATGAAAAATGGCATCATTAAAGTTGTAAAAGACAAAGATGCTAAATATTCCTCCATTCCAGTAGCTGATGATAAGTCTCCCGGTGTGGGTGATGAAATGGTAACCCGCATTGTGCCCTTGTATAACACGCAAGCAAAAATGTTAGCGCCATTATTAAGGCAGCTAAATGATAATGCTGGCGGCGGCAATGTTGTCAACTATGACCCGTCGAACGTATTGATGATCACAGGCCGTGCTTCGACGGTTGAAAAGTTAACCGAGATTGTTCGTCGGGTAGATAAGCAAGGCGATACAGCGGTTAAAGTCGTGCCACTAAAGTTTGCTTCGGCAGGAGAAGTGGTTCGTATTATCGACACGCTTTATCGCCAAACTGGCGGTTCATCATATAACACTCAAGCTCCGAAAGTGGTGGCAGATGAACGCACAAATTCTGTAGTAATCAGTGGTGATGAAAGTAGCCGCCAGCGAGTGGTTGATATCGTTAAAAAGTTGGATGACGAGCAAGCTACCACTGGAAACACTAAAGTACGTTACTTACGTTACGCCAAAGCTGAAGATATGGTTGATGTGTTAACAGGCTTTGCTGATAAGTTATCTAAAAAGAAAAAAGGCGGCAGTTCAAAATCAAGCAGTAGTTCTCGCAGCAGCGGTAAAAATGACGACATTAATATTATGGCGCATGAAGAGACTAATGCCCTAGTGATCACCGCTGATCCAGCCGAAATGCGCACCATAGACAGTATCATCAATCAGCTTGATATTCGCCGTGCGCAAGTATTGGTTGAGGCGATCATTGTTGAAGTTTCAGAAGGTGACAATGTTGGCTTAGGTGTGCAATGGGGCACTAAAGCTGGAGGCATTTCCCAGTTTAATAACCTTGGCGCTTCCATTGGTGAAATTGGTGCAGGTGTTTGGGCAGCGAGACCACAACGAGGCACTACCGTAAGAGACCCACAGGGTGGAGAAACTCGAAATCCTGATACTAGAGGTGACATTACGGTACTTGCCCAAGCTTTAGGCAAGATTAATGGTATGGCTTGGGGCGTAACCAGCGGCGACTTTGGTGTTTTAGTGCAAGCTATTTCGGGTGATACCAACTCAAATGTGCTCGCAACGCCGTCAATTACCACGATGGATAACCAAGAAGCGAACTTTATTGTTGGTGATGAAGTGCCTGTGATCACTGGCTCAACCACAAGTTCAAGTAACAGCAATCCATTCCAAACGGTGCAACGCAAAGAAGTGGGTGTGAAACTGAAAGTTGTGCCTCAGGTTAATGAAGGCAGTGGTGTTAAGTTAACTATTGAGCAAGAAGTGTCCGGCGTGAATGGCAGCACGGGGGTTGATATTTCATTTAATACCCGCCGTTTGACAACCACGGTGTTTGCAGACTCAGGGCAAATCGTTGTTTTAGGTGGTTTGATCAGCGAAGAAGTGCAAGAAAGCGTACAAAAAGTACCGCTTCTAGGTGATATTCCAATTCTTGGTCATTTATTTAAATCGTCATCGAGTCGAAAAACTAAACGAAACCTTATGGTGTTTATTAAGCCAACCATTATTCGTGATGGTATGACTATGGAAGGGATTGCAGGTCGTAAATATAACTATTTCCGTGCATTGCAGCTTGAGCAGCAAGACAAGGGCATTAACTTGATGCCAAATACTCAGGTGCCAGTATTAGAAGACTATGATCAATACAAGCATGTGCCTGAAGCTGTGAATGATATTCTTGACCGTTACAAACAAGGTAAAGGACTGAGCACAGATATGCGAAAAAATGACTCAGCATTAAAAGTCATGTCGCAAGATAAAGCTAAAGAAGATGCTAACCATGAGTGAATCGCAAACGACCGCTGATAATTCGTTAGCCCAAATGTCCAATGAACTGGCGGTGGACATGGAGCAGCAAGATGATGAAGTCTTTCACTCAGGTAGCAAAGATAGGCTGCCTTTTGCCTTTGCTCATCGCCATTTAGTGGTGATGGATAAAGACAAGCAAACGGAGGCCTTGACCCTTTATCATACGCCATCCACTTCTGGCGAAGTGATGTTAGAAGTATTGCGTTATGTCGGCGAAGCCTTGCCTTTAGTTGAGCTGGATAATCAACAGTTTGAAGTGAGATTAACTCAAGCTTATCAAACCAATTCCTCAGAAGCACAACAACTGATGGAAGACATTGGTAATGAAATGGATTTGTTTACGCTGGCCGAAGAATTACCGCAAACAGAAGATTTATTAGAAGGCGATGACGATGCGCCGATCATTAAGCTCATCAATGCGTTGCTTTCAGAAGCGATTAAAGAAGAAGCCTCGGATATTCATATCGAAACCTATGAAAAGCAATTGGTGGTACGTTTCCGAGTTGATGGCGTGCTTAAAGAAGTACTGAAGCCAAATCGTAAATTATCGTCGTTATTAGTTTCACGTATAAAAGTAATGGCGCGTTTAGATATTGCTGAAAAACGTGTACCACAGGATGGACGTATTTCTCTGCGTATTGCTGGTCGAGCCGTTGATGTTCGTGTATCAACTATGCCGTCAAGTCATGGTGAGCGTGTTGTTATGCGTTTGCTCGATAAAAACACCGGTAATTTAGACTTAAAACAATTGGGTATGACGGAATCGGTGCGTGAGCAATTCGACAGCTTGATCCGCAAACCGCACGGTATTATTTTGGTGACCGGTCCAACCGGTTCGGGTAAAAGTACCACGCTTTATGCCGGTCTTACTGAAATTAATTCTCGCGATACCAATATTCTAACTGTGGAAGATCCTATTGAGTATGAGTTAGACGGCATAGGTCAAACTCAAGTCAACATGAAAGCGGATATGACCTTTGCTCGAGGCTTACGTGCGATTTTACGTCAAGATCCTGATGTGGTGATGATTGGTGAAATTCGAGATCTAGAAACGGCACAAATTGCGGTTCAAGCATCATTAACAGGTCATATGGTTATCTCAACTTTGCATACCAATACAGCTTCTGGGGCGATCACCCGTTTGCAAGATATGGGGGTTGAGCCTTTCCTTGTTTCATCGAGCTTACTTGGCGTACTGGCACAACGACTCGTACGAACTTTATGTCAGGACTGCAAGCAGCCCCATACGCCTGATGAACGTGAAAAAGAACTGCTAGGACTGCCGATGGCTGATGGTCAGCAAATTTTCCGTGCTAATGGTTGTAAAAAGTGTGGTCACAATGGCTATCGTGGTCGAACAGGCATACATGAATTATTAACGGTGGATGACACTATCCGCGAGCTTATTCATCATGGTCGCGGTGAACTCGCGATTGAAAAACACGTACGTCAACATGTTCCTGGTATTCGCCACGACGGTATGGGGAAAGTTCTGGCTGGTATTACTACACTCGAAGAAGTCTTGCGCGTAACCCGTGAGGAATAAGCATGGCAGCATTTGAATATAAGGCACTGGATGTTTCAGGTAAGCAAGTTAAAGGTGTCGTCGAAGCAGATACTGCGCGCCATGCTCGTAGTCAGATCCGAGAAATGCGCCAAACGCCATTAAGTATTGAGCCTGTGACAGAAAAGGAAGCCAAACGCGGCGGTTTCTCTTTTCTGTTTAAACGTGGTATCTCGGTTGCCGAATTAGCGCTGATCACTCGTCAAATCGCAACATTAGTCGCTGCTGGTCTACCAATTGAAGAAGCGTTAAAAGCTGTTGGTCAGCAATGTGAGAAAGAGCGCCTTGCTAGTATGGTCATGGCAGTGCGTTCGCGCGTGGTTGAAGGTTATAGCCTTGCTGATTCACTTGCTGAATTTCCTCACGTATTTGATGACTTATATCGCGCTATGGTGGCATCGGGTGAAAAATCAGGTCACCTTGATGTAGTGCTAAATCGATTAGCCGATTACACTGAGCGTCGTCAGCAGCTTAAATCTAAGCTTACTCAAGCAATGATTTACCCTGTAGTGCTAACTTTAGTTGCGATTGGTGTGGTGTCGATTCTACTTGCAGCGGTAGTGCCGAAAGTTGTGAGTCAGTTTGAGCACATGGGCCAAGAGTTACCTTTCTCTACTCGGTTATTGATGTCGATGTCGGACTTTGTTCAGCATTATGGTTTGGGTGTGCTTGCTGTTTTAATTTTGCTGATAATTGCATTTCAATATTGGGTGAAAAAGCCTGCCGCAAAAATGAAGTATCACAGCATGATCATCAACTTGCCTGTTATCGGTAAAGTGAGCCGCAGCATCAATACCGCACGTTTTGCTCGAACCTTAAGTATTTTGTCTGCCAGCTCAGTGCCTTTACTTGATGGTATGCGTATTGCTAGTGAAGTTTTGCAAAATGTGAAAGTCAAACAGGCCGTGGAAGAAGCCACTGCACGAGTGCGTGAAGGCACGAGTCTTGGCGCAGCTTTAACAGCAACTAAACTTTTTCCACCAATGATGCTCTATATGATTTCATCGGGTGAAAAAAGCGGTGAATTGGAGCAAATGCTAGAACGTGCAGCAGATAATCAAGATAAACAATTTGAAGCTAACGTAACCATTGCTCTAGGGGTGTTTGAACCCGCATTAGTGATCAGTATGGCTGGAGTGGTGTTATTTATCGTTTTAGCGATTTTACAGCCAATTCTCGCACTAAATAATTTAGTTAGTCAGTAATAATTTGAGTTAATTCGATGATAGCGCATCATCGAAATGTTTAAGGAGCATTAAATGCAAACGCGAAGAAAACAAAAAGGTTTTACCTTACTGGAAGTCATGGTTGTTATTGTGATTTTGGGAATTTTAGCATCACTAGTGGTGCCAAATTTATTAGGTAATAAAGATAAGGCTGACCAACAAAAAGCGGTTTCAGATATTGTTGCATTGGAAAATGCTTTAGATAACTACAAGCTTGATAACAGCCGCTATCCAACAACGGAGCAAGGATTAGAAGCGTTAGTAGAAAAACCAACCATAGATCCTATTCCAAGAAACTACCGCGAGGATGGTTACATTCGTCGTTTACCAAAAGATCCATGGAGAAATGACTATTTGCTATTAAGCCCAGGTGAACATGGGAAAATTGATGTATTTAGTGCTGGTCCTGATGGTGAAGCGGGAACAGACGATGATATCGGCAACTGGAATTTAAACGACTATCAATAACAATTTCGATATATCAATGAAAGCCAACAGGCAATTTGGTTTCACGCTGCTGGAAGTTATGCTGGTCGTATTATTAATGGGACTAGCAGCAACGGCTGTGACTTTATCACTGAGTAGTGTTGGTCCAGAGAAAAAGCTGGAAAAACAAGCGAAAAAGTTCATCGCATCGCTTGAGTTAGTGCTTGATGAAACAGTACTCAGTGGGCAATTTTGGGGGGTGGTAATTAAGCCCGATCATTATCAATTTGTGACCTATAAAGATGAAAAGTGGCAACAATTTGAAAATGATCGCCTGTTGGCCGGGCATGATATGCAAGACGGGATAAGTCTTGAGGTAACGATTGATGGTTTACCATTAAAGCAAAGTGACGAAGAAAATGAGTCTTGGTTTAAAGATGATGATTCAGATGATGACACTGAGTTTGGAAAGAAAAAGCAGCCCGAACCACAAATACTCTTATTTCCCAGCGGTGAGTTAAGTCCATTTGAATTGCATTTTTTGAGTAAAGATGACAAGGGTGATCAGCTGGATGTGTTAGTGACAGGTGATGCATTAGGTCGGATCATGCTTGGGAGGCCAGATGAAACACAGTAAAGGTATGACCTTACTGGAAGTCATGGTCGCTTTAGTGATTTTTGCGATAGCGGCGATTTCAATCACCAAAAGTGTTGGTGAGCTCATCGCCAATATGCCAGTGTTAGAGCAACGGACTTATGCGCAGTGGGTTGCTGATAACGTGTTAGTTGATGCCAAGTTAGAGACTCAGTTTCCAGCAGTAGGAAAGAAAGAAGGTAAACTGAAAATGGCAGACCAACAATGGTACTGGCGCAGGGAAGTGATAAAAACCGCTGACGATGACTTTCGAATGATCCAAGTGAGCGTTAGCTCTGACCGTCGTTATCAAAATATTGCTGCTCAGGTGAGAACGTATGTGTTTAATCAGCAATCAAAATAAGCAGCAGTCAGGGTTTACCTTATTAGAAATGCTTATCGCGACAGCGATATTTGCCATGTTAGGTATCGCGTCATACTCAGTCTTACATGTGGTACAAGTTAACAATGAATCCGCGAAAAAATTTGCAGTAAAATTGAAATCATTACAACAAGGGTTCGGCATTATTGAACGTGATTTAGGGCAAATTGTGGCGCGAACGCCTAGGTTGCTTCAAGGCGGACGAGGTAACACCGTATTGCAGTATGGCGATGTCGTGCCCGACACTGACGGAGAAGCGTTAGTGTTTTACCGTATTGGTTGGTTGAATCCTGAAGGTTTGTTACCACGTGGTAGCATTCAATCGGTGGCTTACGTGCTGACTGAAGATCGATTAGAGCGTTGGTATTATCCGTATCCTGAGCCTGAAATCGGTGCTGAACCACTTAAAACCGTTATTATCGATCATGTTTTAGACGTAACCTATTCTTTTTTTGATGGTAAAGAGTGGGTGAATTCCATTGATACCAAAACCTTACCTAAAGCGATTGCGTTTGAAGTGGAAATTGAAGGTATGGGAAAAATTCAGCGAAAATTTTTATTGCCAAAGGGTAAAGGTAGCTAATGGTCATAAATGGTTACCCCAAACGAATGCTTAAAAAAAAGCAAACTGGCATCGCCTTGCTGGTGGTTTTGTTGGTGGTGGCAACGGTTGCCGCTATTGCAGTAGACATCACGAGTCGTAATCAAATTTCGGTTAGACGAACATTAAATTTAGCAGGCTATGACCAAGCGTATTGGTATGCACTTTCTGCGGAAGAGTTTGCCGAAAAAGTGTTAAAGCAAGATCTTAAAGATTCTCAAGGAAGAGTGCATTTGCAGCAAGCGTGGGCGCAATCCAATGTGGTATACCCTGTTGAAAATGGCAAAATTGCTGGCGAAATTTCAGATATGCGTGCTTGTTTCAACTTAAATGCGTTAAGCGCTGAAACCAGTAATAACGGTAATAACGGTAGTTCGGGGTCCAAGAGTTCTGGTTCAAATAGTGGTTCGGGAAATAGACCCAGTAATCCCCCTCGCGGTGCGGGACAGCCCAAAACGCCATTAGCATTAGAGCAGTTTGCAGCGTTGTTAGTCAATTTGGGGATGGAACCGTTTAATGCAGAACGCTTGGCCTTTTCATTACGAGACTATATTTATACAGGAAAGGGCAATTCAGGATTTGGGTTGGGTGACGCAGCTTATGAAAGCCGAGATGTTCCCTACCGTGCTGCAAAAACATTGATGAATCATCGCAGTGAATTGCGAGCTGTTTTAGGTTTTACTCAAGATGTGTATTTGAAGTTAGCCCCTTATGTTTGTGCAATACCGGGTAATAATCAACAGATTATCAATGTGAATACAATCAAGACAGAACAAGCTCCCATTTTGGCAGCGATGTTGAAAAATAAGATATCCGTGGGTGAAGCGACGAGCGTGATAAATCAACGTCCCGGAGATGGTTTTGAAAAAGTGGAAGACTTTTGGGCATTACCTGAAGTCTCTAATGCGAAGGGCGGTTTGGTTCAGTCCAGTTTTGCCGTCACTAGTGAATATTTTATGCTGGATGCAACTACACAATTTGATGATGCGATTTTCCAACTGGAAAGCGTGTTAAAAGTGAATAGAGATCATAATGCAGATGTGATAACGCGTCAGTATGGTGGACAAAAATAATAGTTTGATAGGTGGAGAAACACAGTGAGTGAACGCCTTTTTATTCGTTTAGGCTCTCAAGCTGAACAACCATGTAATTGGTTAGTCTGGTCTGAACAAGAGCAAGAAATCATCGCATCCGGTGAGCTTGCCAATGCGCAGCAGTTAAACAGCTTGTCTGAACGAGCGGGTAATCGTCCCGTAGACGTTCTTGTTCCTGCGTCGGCGATGACGCTAACACAAGTAGCTTTGCCTGAAAAAGGTCAGCGTCAAGCGATAAAAGCATTGCCCTTTATGCTTGAAGAATCCTTGGCTGAAGATGTTGACGGATTACATTTTGTTACAGGACCTAAGTCAGGTAATAAAATTAGTGTGGCGGTGGTTTCTCATGTGCAAATGCAAACTTGGATTGAGTGGTTAACCGATGCTGGTTTGATCGTGAAACGATTGCTGCCCGATTGTTTAGCTTTACCATTGATGGATTGTCAGTGGGCTTCGTTGTCTATCGGTGATGAACTGTTAATTCGTACTGGTGAAGGACTGGGTCAATGTGTGCCAATGACATGGCAGCAAACTGTATTGCCGCGCTTGTTACCGATGCAAGATGCGGAAAATGAACAGGATAAGATTACCATTGCCAATTATTGTGATTTAGAGCTAGCGGGGACTGAACTGCATCCTCAACCTCTTGAGTTGCCGATGTTGATTTTGGCAAAAGGGGCATTACAGGCGCCAATGAACTTGCTGCAAGGCGAGTATCGACCGAAAAGAGAATACAGTAAAAACTTATTAGTTTGGAAAAACGCGGCCATTGTATTGGCTGTCGCCATTGCGCTCAGTTTGTTGTCAAAAGGGCTGAACATTTATCGAGCAAACCAGCAAGTCGATGCTGTTTTTGCCCAGCAGAAGCAAGTGTTTAAACGTGCTACGGGACGCAATAGAACCACGCAAATGGAGTTTCAGCTGGATAACATGTTAAAACGTTTGTCTTCAAAAGGTAATGGCAATGAATTTTTAACCTTATTGAGCAAAACAGAATCGGCATTTACCAAAACGCCAGAATTGCATCCAACGACATTACGGTTTGATGGCAATCGTGGCGAATTAAGAATGCAGATCAGCGCAAAAGACTACGCAGAAGTGGAAAAGTTTAAGCAAGCGCTGCAGCGAGACTTCACGGTCTCATCTGGGGTGATCAGTAACGATGATAATCGTGTTACCACGACATTGACGTTAAAACGTAAGTAAGGAACATCTTGATGAAAGCGCAAATATTAACTTGGTGGAACGGTCTTGCTTATCGAGAACAACAGCTTGTAGGCGTGTGCAGTATTTTTTTAGTGATTGGTATTTTTTATTGGGGAATTTGGAGTCCAATTACCTCAGCACAAACCAATGCTATGGCCGAACTGCAATCGGCTCAGCAAAAGCTGACTCGAATTAAACAAAAAGCAAATCGTGTGGTGTCATTGCAGCAAGCCAATGGTCAACAAAATCGTAATGGCAGTTTAAGTACAATAGTTAATTCAACTGCAAGTGCCTATGGGTTAACCATTACCAGAATGCAGCCTCAAGGGGATAAAATTCAATTGTGGATGGATGAGGTAGCCTTCGATTCATTGATGCAGTACATCAATGAATTGGTACAAAAGCGAGGATTATCGCTGGATAATTTAGATGTGGCGGAAACCGATACCACAGGTGTTGTGAAAGTTCGTCGTATCCAATTATCTCAATAACAGTAGGAATTGAACGTGAGCTTAGCGAAAAAAATTACCCTTGGTATTGGGTTTTATTTAGTGTTTATGGTGGCCCTGTTGCCAGCAAATGTAGTGCTTTGGTTAGTAAAGTTACCCAACCAAGTGCAAGTGTCGAACGTGAGTGGTTCGATTTGGTCGGGCAGTGTTGGTAGTGCCAATGTTTATGGTAGGCAACTTGAGCATATAACATGGCAAATTGATCCTTGGTCATTATTATTAGCAAAGTTGAATATTGACCTGCGTATTGGCAGTAAAGCCAATGCGTTTAGCGGTAAAGCGCAAGCAGAACTGTCGTTGTCAGGTGTTGAGATAAATAAATTAACCATTGATGCAACTAACGGCTTTTTAATTGGTAATACACAACTACCGTTTGGCACTAAAGTAGGTGGCGAGGTTAATTTATTTATTGAACACTTTGTTTATGGAAAACCGTTTTGCCAGCAACTTAATGGCACCATGTACGCCCATCATTTAAAAGTGAATAATCAATTTGGCTTTTACCCGATAGGTGATGTCAAGCTGGGGCTTGAGTGTCAGCAAGGCAATATCGTGATTTCGATGTTAGAAAAAGATAATAAAATGGGTATTTCAGGGCAAGTGTTAGTTAGTGAAAATAACCAGTTTGCGTTGAAAGCAAAAATAAAGCCGACAGCAACCCAACCTGAAGATATGCGTAATAACTTATCGATCTTGGGTCAGCCAGACCCCCAAGGTTATTATCAAATTAATTATCAAGGGCGTATACCCGGTCTTTAAGTGAGTTGAAAGGGCTTAATGCCCTTTCTCTAACCTTCGTGCTGATTGGTATTGATAACTAAGTGATAGCCACCAACAATCTCGACGCTGACGCGCGCTGTTAGATCTTTTAATAATCCGTTATCGCATTTTACAGTGACACAGGTACGTACGTTATGCATTCCTGTGTCACCTGTACCGTTATATCCATAGACAATGTATTTGTCATATACATTGGGATCTAATTTTACGGGTGAACTATCGATAGATTGCCTTTCTGTAACATCCCAATTTTCTTTGTCATCATTCTGACCAATTCTGTGCGCTTTCACCCAAATTGGCTCTGGCATCCATGAACCTGTGGTGCTGTTTACTACGAGTAAATTACCGTTATCATCGGCAGCTTGAGCGCTACTTAATGAAAATAAACTTGAAAGTGCAATAACAGATAAAGTCAAAAGTGGTTTTTTAAAGTTCATGTTTTCACTCCAACAGTATGTTTTTAGGTATGACCTAGTGACTTACTCCATTGTAATAGCGATAAAATCATGCTCCTTGTTTGATAAAAAATCACAGGGTATGAGATAACACTTGCTGATTATAAGGAGCAAAATATTGATGACACGTTAATTGTTTTTCATGAATCTGTTCTTGATGAAATACGATAACAAAAGGAAAAGAGAGTTTTGAATAACTATTTGATTACGCCTCTGTTGTGAACGCTCTGTTTTCGTTAAGAACAATTGATTTTATAGGTTGTCATTCTATTTAACGCAATTAAAGGTTGAAACATTGTCCTAATAACATTAAATTGCGACTCCTTAATTGATGTAGGTAGCTTCACAAATTGAGTAAAAATGCATTGAAGCTGGAGTAAAAACTCTATACCGTGTGTTTCGCTCATTTTACTGCTACGGAAATATCGGGCTACAAGGAGTCGTGAGTGCGATTAAAATACAAACTATTATCCTCCTCTATGTTGATTGGATTGATCCCAGCGCTATTAATCGGATTGATCACTTTCTTCATTTCTATTGACTCTATCGACAAACAAATTTATAACCAATTAGAGTCAGTCAGAGAAATTAAACTTAGCCAAATCAATCGGTACTTGCAGCAAACTGAAGCTGACACTAAGTTGCTGCAAACCATATTGCAACAAAAGCTCAGTGTAAATAAGCAAGATCTAAATACCTTGGCCAAAAGTAATGATCAGTTGTTTGCTGATTTTATTCGTTTAAAAGGCTATTACGATTTATTTATCATCAACCCTGCTGCTAAGGTCATTTATACCGTAACCAAAGAAGCCGATTATCAAACAGATTTAAAAAACGGTCCGTTTCGCAATTCAGGTTTGGCTAAGTTATATAACCAAGTACTGTCAACAGGTGCGCTTGCTGTTATTGACTTCTCACCTTATGCGCCAAGTGGTAATTCGCCGCAAGCTTTTATCGGTATTCCTGTCAAAAAAGAGGGTGAGCTAGTTGCTGTTGCTTCCTTACAATTTTCTATAGATGCCATTAATGAAATTATGCAGCAACGTGAGGGCATGGGTAAAACTGGCGAAACGTATTTGGTGGGCTCAGATTACCGAATGCGTTCGGACTCGTATCTCGATCCTGTTGGTCACAGCATTAAAGCTAGTTTTGCAGGAACGGTTGCCAATAATGGTGTTAACACTCAAGCTGTGAAGAATGCGCTTAATGGTCTGCAGGGTGCAGAGATCATTATCGATTATAATGGCAATCCGGTTTTATCAGCGTATACGCCATTATCATTTCATAGTTTGTCATGGGTATTGCTCGCTGAGATTGATGAAAGTGAAGCATTTGCGGCGGTGAATGAGCTTACTCTTGATAGCCTGCTTGTTATTTTACTTACGGCAATTGTGGTAACCTTTGTTGCGTTAAAACTCGCCAATTCAATTTATCAGCCATTAGGCGGTGAACCTAATGCCATGCATCAGCTTTCTGAAAGTATTGCTGATGGTGACTTAAGCATGCGTGTTGATTCGATAAGCGAAGCGACGGGCGTTTATCATTCGATGCAGCGTATGACGTTAAAGCTGCAGAATATGATCCAATCGATACAAGGTAACAGTTCGCAACTTGCCAGCACTTCTGAAGAAACCAGCGCAGTAAGTCTACAAGCTAAAGATAGCTTATTAGAGCAACAAGTGAGTATTGAACAAATTTCTGTTTCTATGCAAGAAATGGCAGCCAGTATTGATGATGTTGCACTAAATGCTACTGATGTCGCCAAGCAATCAGAACAAGCATTAACCACATCGCAAGCGGCGAATGTTAGTGTCGATAACACCATTAATAATATGTCCGATCTCGCTCAAGAAGTTGGTGTTGCAACTAAAGCCATTGAGCGGGTAGAGCATAATTCACAAGAAATTGGCAGTGTGCTTGAAGTTATCCAAGGTATTGCTGCGCAGACAAATTTGCTGGCACTTAACGCGGCAATTGAAGCGGCTAGAGCTGGAGAGCAAGGCCGTGGTTTTGCTGTGGTTGCCGATGAAGTTAGACAGTTAGCTCAAAAAACACAGCAATCGACTAGTCATATTGAGGAGATGATCGCTCAGCTGCAACAAGGTACTCAAGATGCAGTACGAGTGATGAATGAATCAACGCAACTGGCAACAGTAACCATTGATTCTGCACGAAACAGTGCACAATCTATCGCGCAAACCTTGGATGAAATAAAACATATTACCACTAATGCAGAACAAATTGCTGCGGCAGTAACTCAGCAATCATCTAGTGCTGAAGAAATCAATCAAGGTGTAGTAGCAATTAAGCAATCAGCAACAGAAAACGCAGCAGGGGCAGAACAGGTGTCGTATGCCAGTGTTGAACTAGCGCGTTTAGCTGAGGAATTAAGGGAAATGACGGACAGCTTTAAGCTATAAACCTCTTCCTTAATTGTATAAATAGCAAAAGCAGCGCATTTGTCGCTGCTTTTTAGGTCATAATGGTTTAAAAGTTTATCTTCTGCTTATTTGGTATTAACTCGGAAAGCCCATTTCAAGCGCATAAACTAATCCCAGCTTACTGAAGTTCAGTTGGTTCATTCCTGTTGGATCTGAATTATCTAAGGTGTCATGTTTACTATGAATATTGTGGTTCATGTCTTTCATAAATGCTTCAAATGGCATTGCTGAGGGGTAACCAAATTTATGCCAGCTAGCATGATCAGAGCAGCCATAACCACATTTATCTTCAGCGTAAGTTAAGTTTGTCAAATAGGTATCCATTAACTTCTCTAGAAAATCAGTGAGGTTATCGTCTGTATAATCTCTTTCAAATGTGACGTTTTGTTCAGAGCCTTGGTAACCTGTCATATCCAGTTGCATTGCCGAAAGTACGTTCTCATTGTTAGCTTTTACTGCTTTCACGACTTGTTGTGAACCGAGAAGTCCGCCTTCTTCAGCCGCGTAACCGTAGAAACGAAGGGTACGTTGCGGTTGCACTTTGTTTTGTGCAAGCACACGAATGATTTCGGTCAATGAAGCGATACCTGACGCATCATCATCTGCACCTGGAGCTCGCGTTTTTTTAGATTGAAAAAACATGCCCGCTGTTGAGTCGAGATGACCACCAAGCACAACAATATCATCGGGATATTTACTTCCAGTTAGTGTAAGCTCAACGGATTTTTGTGGGAAGCCGCTGTGTTCGATTTGCCTGACTGAGGCATAACTTAGCCCTGAAACTAATTCTCCCCAAGTTTTAGCAAGTTGGTTTGATGCTGTCGAACCGGTTGATAGTTTATAGATACGATTGGTGTTTGCTGCTTGTTGATTAATCATATCGACGATATTGTTTGCATCTAATTGCGGTATTAATTGCTCAATTCTATCCCGTTGATTAATGACGGGTGCTTTAAAGGAATGCATACTCGTTGTTACTGATGCTGCCGCCAATGCACTTTCCAGAGAGTCATGAACCATAAAGCCGCCGCAGCGTTGACGCTGCTTTAGCATGGACTCTGAGAATGATTGCAATTGCTGTTGGTTGACCTCAGCGATAGAGACGCCCTTATTTGTTCGTGACATTTTATTCGACTCTATGGGCGAGATTTGAGACTGAGACAGTAAAAACTGAGCCGCTGTGTTGTTGTTAAACGTCAGCCAATGCGATGTTTCAGTGGCATTGGCTTGGCTAATTGCTAAGCCTGTGACAATAGCCAGTAATGTGCGCTTTTGCATATGAAACCTCATGTTATGTAATCAGGTTCATCATAGGCGCACAAAGCTGACTGTAACGTTAACGAAAACTAACTTGTATAAATTTCTTGGTAATCTTCAATTGCAGAAAAATGCTGGTATTCTTTATTTGGTTGCTGACTATCTGGGTTTTTAATGCCTAATTGAAACCCAACACCGGCTTTTTTTGCAGCTTCAAGAATATGTTCATTATCATCAATGAACAGGCAGCGACTTGGGTCTAGATTGTATTTTTTGAACAAGGATGTCCAAAATTGTGGATCTTCTTTGGGGCAACCAAATTCGTGGCTAGACAGTATTTCGTCTAAGCCGTCTGCTAATTCTGTGTGTTTAAGTTTTAACGCTAAACTGTCTGGGTGAGCATTGGTTGCAAGAATGCGAGTTTTATTCATGGCTGATAATGCCGATAGAAACGGCATGGTATCGCTTCGAAGTACAATGCGTTGGGTGGAAGCTTCATGCAGTGCAGCGATGTCGATATTGAATCGTTGCTGCCAATAATTAAGATCATACCAATTTAAGGTGCCATGAACTTCAACGTAAGCTTGTTCAACTTTCTCTTGTGCTTGTTCAACTGAAATTTCGTGTGCTTTGGCAATGGCGTTGGGCACCATTGTTAACCATAAATGGTTGTCGAAATGCAGATCCAGTAAAGTTCCATCCATATCGAGTAAAACAGTATCAATGTCAGACCATGAGATCATGCAAATTCCTATTGTAGATCCAGTAATGAGTAGTAAGATTGTACCTGAAACCATTATGGAGTTCAGGAGCATTGATGCCAAAGCGACAGCAAAAGCCGATAATACATTTGCAAAAGACGGTTGCTCAAAGCCGTTTATTTACCATTGAACAGTTGGATTTGGAGTTTTCAAATGGTGAAAAAAGGCAATATGAGCGAATGAAAGGTCATAGCCGTGGTGCTGTGATGGTGGTACCTGTGCATGGTGAACAATTATTGCTAGCGTTAGAGTATGCGGCGGGAACTCATGATTATGAACTTGGTTTTCCGAAAGGACTTATTGATGAGGGAGAAACACCCGAACAAGCTGCTAATCGAGAGTTGCAAGAAGAAATTGGTTTCGGAAGCCGAAAATTAACCTATCTTAAAGAGGTCAGTCTAGCCCCTAGCTATTTCTCCAGTAAGATGCATATTTACTTGGCTGAAGAATTATACTCAAGTGAGTTGGAAGGGGATGAACCAGAACCTATTGTTACTCTTCCTTGGAATATTAATAATTGGCGCCAATTGTTAAATGAGAAACAATTTACAGAAGCAAGAAGTGTGAGTGCATTATTTTTAGCGATTCATGAATTAGAAAAGCAGTAGTTTACTAGGAGCAGTACATGGCCGCAGGAGCTATAAATGAGTCACAAGCATTTGTCGAGTCAATTATTGATGTGGCAATGCAAGCGGGAACAGAGGTAAAGGCAATTTTTCAACAAGGTAATTTTGAAAAGTGCATAAAAGAAGACCATACACCCGTGACATCGGCCGATTTAGCATCCCACGAATTGATCATCAAACGGCTGCAATCGTTGACACCTGATATTCCGATTTTATCGGAGGAAGATGCGAATATTCCGTTATCTATTCGTCAGCAATGGCAGCGTTATTGGCTGGTGGATCCCCTAGATGGTACAGGGGAGTTTATTGCAGGTAGTGGTGACTTTGCTGTACTTATTGCCTTAGTTGAGAATAATAAGCCGACATTGGGGGTTGTGTATGCGCCAATGCGTGATATCTGTTATTACGCAATGAAAGGACAAGGAGCATTCAAAAGAGAACATGGACAACAAACACAGATCATTAGCCAACACGTGAAAGATCAACATTCGTCATTAACCATTGCGGTCAGCCGTCGCCAAAATCCACAAACCGTTTTGTCTTTATTTCAATCTGATTATGAGCATCAGCTTATTCGCTTAGGTGGCGCGGCATTAAAAAGCTGTTTAGTTGCTGAAGGTAAAGCTGATTGTTACGTCAGAATTGGTCCAACGGGGGAGTGGGATACTGGCGCTGCCCAAGTGATCCTTGAGGAAGCGGGTGGAACAATCACAGATCTACAACTCAATCAGTTGTCTTATAACCAAAGAGAGAGTCTTGAAAACCCCAATTTTATTGCTATCGGTCGACTCGATATGAGTTGGGAGCATCGCCTGATAACGCCATCAGAGTGAAGTCAATGTAGCTTCTTGTTAATAAGGACTTTCTTTATTTCTCATTATATTTCCATTTGAATTGCGAAATTGAAAATAGCATCGACACTTAATCAATAGGTTTTGATTTTTTACTTAGCTCATTATCACGCAGTGTTTTAATTAAGTGATACGAGCAAGTAGACGAGGTGTTTTATGGCAACATCAGCAAGTGGAAGTAGTCAACAGGTATGGATTAAGTGGGATCCAAGAGAGCGCAATAATTTAAAGCAAAACAAGCCATCGACTATTGAGTATAAAAATGGTGATGGAAAAGCCATCAAATATCAGGTGGAAATCAAAGATGGCGCTGCTGAAATACGTCAATATCGAATGCTTGGAAAAGGGACTCAGTGTGAGCCATCTGTTAAAGACGAAATACTGCTTTATTTGTTAGTTAATGGTGCCGACGTATTTAGCGATGAAGAGCGTGCCAGCCTCTGTAATCAAAATTTAGATGTACTTTCTCGATTTCTTGTAAGTCAACCCGTAGAGAAAGCCAAATCAATGTTCACTGCATTCATCAATCATCCCAAAGAATCGAGTAGCTCTACTGAAGATAGTGGCTTTGAAATGATCTCAATTACTACGAAAAAAAGTCATAAGATACCGATAGCAGATCAAGAATTAAGGCGTTTGATACTACAAGAGCCCAGTAAAGTACTTGGTTTTATTCAATCGCTCCCGCAAGATTCACGTGATGAAGAAATGTCCAGAGTGCAGCAGTTGGTTTCATTCGATGATTTTCAGTCGAGTCTAGTGAAAATGGGGCTAGGGAAAATTAACCGTGAAGCGCTTGTTACATTAATGGGGAAGGTTAATGTAAAAAAATTATGGTCGTCAGAGAATATTGAGAATTTGCAGTCTGCAGTCGCGAAGTTAGACTTTTATATTGCGTTAGATGTACTGGAGTTGATATACCTTGATGATGAGAAACAATGTGTAGGAGAGATAGTTCAATCGATTATTAAGGCGACTAACTTTCCTAGTTGGATAGCTTTTGTTGGAACGTTTGAAGGGCAAACACCAAAGGTATATCACGCCTTTCGCAACGCGACTAACTCATCACAGTTTCTTACTGATTTAGCGGCAGAGAAGCCTAATCTGCTGAAATATATTTATTCTTTTTATCCTGATAGTGTCAAAAAAGAAACGATATGGGATGTTGCTCTTGCATTAGAGGAAGCGCAGCATACTGAGATAAGTTGGTTAGGCAAGGTGTTCGCACAAGTGGAGGCTGTTCCCGAAACAGAGGCAAGAGAGCTTGTTAGACGTTGTTTATCTCATTGCACGGGTAACCAGAATCAAGCCGTTGTAGTTCTATCGATGATAGTTGAGCACTTAGGAGAAGATTTGAAATCCGATTTTTGTGCCGTGTATTTTGAAGAGTTAGTGAACAGTTCGCTTTCTGATGAAACAAAAGTTGGTTTACTGGCTGTGATTAGCAAGAAGATGCCAGAAAAAACTCGTCCCTTATTTAGACCGTTACTTTTTAATTCACCTGCTGTAAAGGTTCACCCTGAGCCAGTTGCTCATTTTGTCGTTAGCGATAGCTTTTGCCAACAGATAAAAGCAAAGCAACCTGCGATGAATCTAAAACTCGCTTTGCAATTGAGCCATTATTTACCGAAAGGAGGTAGCTCAAATACTGTTGTTACCGCACTTTTTGTTAACGCGTTAACGACGGATCTAGAAAACTTATCTCAGCAATTTCTAGAAGCCAGAAGAAGCCAAAAAGTCTTGACGTTAGCTGAATCTGATAAAATTGAACTCGCTCAAATGCCCAGCCTCTTGATTGCAGTATTGGGTTTACCTCGTGATAAATCTGGATGCCAAAGAACGGTTGTAGAGGAACTACTTCATAACTCAGACAGTTTAACTCACCTTGTCGAATCGCTGACTATCGCTTATAAAAGCTTAAAGGATGCTTCGCTGGGTGATCAGGCTGAACTTGAGTCGAGTCTGCATTGGGTTGAAGGTATGATTGTTGAATCTATCGGTGATCACCCTATGCCTTTAAAGGTTTTTTCAAAGCTTTCAGAGAAGTCTCAAGCGAAATACCTAGAAAAAAGAATAAAAGACGATCTTGAGGAACTCAGTGCCGCAGACCCCGGAGAGTGCAAAGATGAGATAACACCATTTTTGTATGCCTATATAAAAGATAATAAAAAGATACCGTTAACGTTACTTCCAGCACTGTCGCCTGTGCAAGTTGACGCGTTATGGCAATATGGTGAACAGTCGAACGCGAAAAATAACCACAAAGTGCTAACTCAGATCTTAAAAGAGAAAGCGGGAGTGTCACCTTCATTTGTTACCCAGCTTCAATGTAAAAATGAAATACAACAAAGATTGATCACTAAGCTAGTAAATGCTGGGGAAGTGCTGAAAGGTAGAGGTAACAAGTTGACAGAAAAACAGTTAATAAATATTGGTACGTTACTCGACGCAGAACATCAGTCTCTATTATTGTCAAAACTTCCCCAGTATGCTGTTGATTTATTGAAGTCCAAACTTGAGCCTGTTTCACATGAATAAGTAAGAAAGCTCAGGCTAAATCTTTACTGGATATGCTAAATACGTTGAAGGGTTACTCTATGGAGTGCCATAACTCACTGTTTATTTGTGTGATCTCGCTTAGCCTAATTTCAGTTTTATCATTAATTTTTCTTTAGTTACGTTGTTAACCGTGCTGTTGTTGACAAAGCTTAAGTTAACAAAAGACGTGAATAAGTGGATAAATGATGGTTGCAGCAACTTCAAATACGAGCTTAAATTCTCATACTCTTGTATGGGGTGATACTCAACAAAAGCAGTTGAGCAAGCGTGGTTCTGTTGAGGTAGCTTGCACCTTTTCTGATGGGAAAAAGCGTACATTCAAAATTAGCAGTAAGGTTGATTCTGGAGAGGGGATTGTTGTTGAAGAGCTAACCGAAATGTGGGGGATGAGAACAACAAAAAGCAGCGAGTATTGTCCGGCTGTATTGCATCATGTATTAAAAAATTCGAAAAGTGAGGAACTGTCTGAAGCAAGAAATCAAACGCTTGATGCAAAGCGTGAATATATCTGGGATATCGTCAAGGAAGAGAGTCCTTTTCTTTCAGCAAGACTTATAAAAGAGTTCTTTGAGTTTCGTGAACACAAAAGTAGAACTGCTGCGGAACAGGAAGTGGATACGGGAAAAACGAGTCAGCACTTTCGAAACTCTATGTGTGGTTGCAGTTATAAAGAGACTGAACTGCCCATATCGGATGAGCACATTGTATCCATGGTTAAAGATGATCCTGAAAAAGTTGTTTTAATGGTGGAGCGCTTGCCAGACGAAGCGCAGCAGGCTTATTTAGATAAGATCAGTAGGCAAATAACATCAGAGGACTTTTTACAGGCATACGGAAAAGCAAAAAAAGATCGTCAATTACCTTTTCTGATGAAAATAATTGGTACAAAAGGGGTAAGTCGACTTATCAACGACGGTACCATTCCGACGTTAGCCAAAAGTGGCAATACTCCAGAAGCAAAAAAATTGCTGCATTTTTTATCGTATATGCCAGATGATGCTGAGCCTGAATTGATACAAGCGTGTTTTCACACTGCGATTTCCGTTATGGATACAATGGAAGCGCTTGAAGGCCTTCATAAGAAGTACCCTCAAGTTGTATGGGATTCGCTACAGCAAGATGCTGCAATGAATGATACGTTACAAGACTTACTCGCGGCTGATATGACGAAAGCCTTTATCATCATAAATATATTGTCAGAACATCAGGTAGAAGTTGTTAACTTTTCAACGATATTAGACTTACTAACCCAAGTTGATGAGATAAATAAAACCAAAGAACAGCGGCATAGTTCTAAAGCAAGTCACGGAGCTACTTCAAGTGAAGACGTTATTCGTCAAAGGAGAGAAAAATGCAAACAAGAGTGGAGTACTTGTGCTGGTGAATTGTTAACTAAAGAGGCAAAAAGTTATGAGCTATCGGCAATAAGATGGCAGCCTGAACCTCGATATCAAGGTCGTCATTTCTCACACAAAGGAACTGAATTACACAAAGTTACGCACTCAAACATTAAACTACCACAGGCCTTGCAAACATTGGCAAAAGTAATGCCACATGTAGCTGATACGCAATCAGGCGTGATTGAAAAGATCTCAGAGTTTTTGATTTTGCGTATCGAGAGCTTCAATGACAGAAGAATGTGGTCTTTGACACTTGCAATCATAATTGAACATTCACGAGGGCAGGTTAAAGAGCAAATCATAAATAGGTTGTATCGCCAAGTGCTTTTGTACCCGAAGCTAGATGCTTACGTGAAAGTTCATTTTCTTGAATTTATCGCCGATCAACAACCTAATTCATTGCCAGTAGAACAAAGTGAAAGAGTGTTGCAACAAGCTGCGCTTAAAGACGCAAGAGCCGTGCTTGCTGCTTATCAGTGTCTCCCCTCGTTGATGGTTCGAAAAATGCTTGTGCTGGAAGTGAACGCGTTACAGCAAACATTACCTCAAAAAGACATTGAGCTCTGGCAATTAGTTCTCGACAACACTAACACAAGCTCTTCTGATCAAGTTGTTGAGGTGTTGGCAGATACAGAGCAGGAACTCAAATTCAAGACAGTAATGGAGCGTACTTATTCATCTCAGAGGTACCCGTCTGCTAAACAAGTTGTTGATGGACTTGATAAAGCGATGGCTTCTCATCCAGCAGATCAGCATGCGCAATTGATAATGCGCACCATACTATTAATTGATCACCTCCAGTCATTACAAACAGGGAATGTGGATTTCATGGCTGAATGCTTTGTAAATATGCCTATTGCAATACAAGAATTACTCTTAACAGCAGACGAAAGCATTACACACCTCAGTTCACAAAGAAAGCTGCAACTATTAGATGCGCTTTCCGCCGAAAATGTTATGGACTTATTTAAACAATCTGCACGTGATAAAGAGGCGTCAGAGTCAGCTTCCTATGTAACGAATGATAACCCTTTAAGATTGATCAGAAATTTGGTGGCAGGTTATGCAATGTCACTTAAAACCAGTTACCAAAGCGCGAACAAAGATTCAGAAAAACAACAGATTAAAAAAAGAGCGTCTGTAATCCTTTCAGGCTTATCGACGGAGGGTATGCTGACAGGCAGGGAATTAAATGAGTTTGCACAAGTGCTTGGTGATGACTTTGCATCAGCCTGTTCACAAATACCGTGGGCAACTCTAAAGCAGTTATTAAATTATCGTACTATGAACGTTACCCTATTTGATCAATTATTTGAGATAGAACATGTACGATTGGATTTAATGCAACAATACGCAACTAATGAATTCCTAGTTAACTATTTCTCGGCTGACGATTGTAAACATAAAGCAGAACTCGCTAAGCAGTTAAAGGTTGAACAAAGACAAGCATATTTAACTTATTTGAAAACGAAACATAGTGAGCACTATCTGAGAAATATTTCGAAAGTTATATTATCTATTGCACTTGAACATCGCTCTCAATTCTTGCGAGAAAGTTTTGGTGAACAAGCTGAAAGCTTGCAGGATGAATTGATTAATAACACTATAAGTCGACATGAAACTAAGCCGCTCAAGGTACCGAAACTGGTTTATATAGCGAGTATGCTTGACGCAAAGCATCGCCAAGAGTTTTTTGGTAAATTACCGAGTGATACATCGAAAGCCGTACAAACGGGCCTAAATAATAGTTTGCTTTTTGCGTGATGTTGTTGAGGTTTCATTACTAGGTTGATATTTTCAATATACTGGAAATTTAAATCTAGGATTGAGATGTTTCTTTCGCGCCGATTTCTACCTTACTTTATCACTCAATGTTTAGGTGCATTGAATGATAACGTCTATAAAAATGTGCTTATTTTATTGGTCACTTATAGTCAAATGGGGGCTTTACCAATAAGCAGTGTTTTGTTTGTCAACCTTGCCGCTGGTTTGTTTATTCTCCCCTTCTTTTTGTTTTCAGCTCATGCAGGACTCATCGCCGATAACATGGATAAAGCAAGCTTGATCCGGCGATTAAAACTTATGGAATTGGTTATCATGTTGGCGGCAGCCGTTGCTATTTTGCTGCAAAGTTATTTGATTTTGCTGGTTTTGCTCTTTTTGATGGGGGCACAGTCGGCGTATTTTGGCCCAGTAAAGTATTCTTTGTTACCTCAAGCATTACATGAATCAGAGTTAGTCCGTGGCAACGCATGGGTAGAAATGGGGACGTTTTTGGCTATTTTACTTGGAACGCTCAGTGCTGGTCTCATTGTTGCTCAGGAAAATGGTTCAATATTCGCAGCGGGTATTGTGGTCTTTCTCGCAATATTGGGTTATCTATTCAGTCGAGCCATTCCCTCTATGCCTGCCATTGGTGAGGTTCATAAGATTCCGTTTAAACCTGTATCGGGTACTTGGCGATTATTAAAACAAGTGAAGCAAACCAGTACTATTTGGAACGCAATTTTAGCTATTAGCTGGTTTTGGTTTTTAGGGGCGACGTACCTTACCCAGTTTGCAAATTTTGCCAAAATTGAATTGTATGCGGATGCTACCGTCGTATCATTATTGCTAGCGTTATTCTCAGTGGGCATTGCGTTAGGCTCATTTTTGTGTGAGCGAATTTCTTATGGTCATGTGGAGTTAGGCGTATTGCCGTTTGGCGTGCTTGGCTTAACTATTTTTGGGGTTGATTTGTTATGGGCAGTGCCGCCAGTGCCTATGGATAGCAATTTTGTATTTGGCTTTAGTGACTTTATCAATGATAGCCAGCATTACCGACTGATGTTTGATTTGACTATGATAGGCGTGAGTGGCGGGGTTTTTATTGTGCCCTTGTATGCCTTTATTCAAACTCGCTCAAAACAGAACGAATGTGCCCAAGCGATAGCAGCAAACAACATGTTAAATGCGTTATTTATGGTCGCATCAGCGGTAATGGGCATTGTGCTGCTGTCTGTTTTTGAATGGAGTATTCCTAACTTATTTACCTTGCTGGCATTAATGAATTTGCTGGTGGCGATATACGTATATCAGCAGGTACCAGAATTTGCTCAACGCTTTTTAAGTTATTTACTTAGCCATATCTTGTATCGAGTTAAGGTTGGTGGGCGAGAGCATATTCCACAGCAAGGTGCGGCGGTGATTGTTTGTAATCATGTGACTTATATGGACGCGTTGATCATCATGGGGGCATCCACACGTCCGATACGTTTTGTGATGGATAAAAGTATCAGTGAAATACCATTGTTAAAATACCTATTTCGTCACGCAGGTGTTATTCCCATTTGTTCACCAAGACAATCAAAACAGACTTATGAGCAAGCTTTTGAGTCCATTCATCATGCACTAAATAACGATGAGTTAGTGTGTATTTTCCCTGAAGGACGTTTATCGCCAGACGGTGAAATCGGTGAGTTTAAACCGGGCATTAATAAGATTTTAGAGCGTGATCCCGTTCCTGTCATTCCTATGGCACTATCAGGACTATGGGGCTCATTTTTTAGTCATAAAGATGGCCATGCGCTTACTACCAGACCAAAACGATTTTGGTCGAGAATTCGTGTTGACATTGGTAATGTTGTTGAAGGAAGTAAAGTTGAAAGAAACCAATTAAAAGAGCTGGTATTGTCGTTATGGAAATAAGTTTTGTCTTAAGATGCTGCATGATTCTGTAATATAATAGCCCTTTATTATGTGTTTGGGTCTTAGGTTAAATATGAAAAAAAGGACTTATTTAGGTCTTATCTGTGCAGCTTTGCTTGTGGGGTGTGGTGGTTCGAATAATGATTCGCCAGAAAACAACAACCAACAACAAACAACCACGCCTCCAACAGAAGTTAAAAAACTGACATTAAAAACTCAGTATCTTTCTAAGTGTGGTGAAGCAAAAGCGGCAACGAATGTTCAATTTGTAGTGCATAAACAAGATGGCAGCATTTTAGCGACACATCAGCCTGACTCAAATGGCACCTTATCGATCCCATGGAATGGTGAGGCTAAGCATTTAACCACCATATACGATGAAAAATACGACTCTACAGAGCCCAGATTAAGAATTAAAACTGAAATGGACTTAGAGCCAATCGATTTGGGTGTTATCAATATAAGAAATAATGAAATGGATCAAGCTTGTGACTGTCGGGAGATCAAGCTGGATATTTCAGCTCTTAAGCTGCAGTATCCAAATCAACAATTTGCTTTTGAGCAACGTTTACCTACGGTTCTTTTAACACAAGGAGGTAATTTTCTTAATGACATGGAGGTGTGTCGTATCAATGGTGAATATCGTTCAGGTATATTAAAAACTGCTTCTTGGTCGAAAAATGAAGGTGTTCAACTTGCAGCAATTGTGTCGTTGAAAGATGCTGATACTGGGACCGTGACCGTTCCAATTGATGTGTTTGATGCGGCTAAAAATAAAGGCACAGAGATAAAAGTAAATGCCAATGTGTCTGACTTTCGAGTGAATACTTATGGTATTGACAGTGGAAAATTTCAAAATAGCTTTAGCTTTAATACTGAAACTAATAATACCGCAGCGTATTTCCCCGAATTATTTACCAATAACTTAATGATAATTAGTTATAGTCATACTGTAGGCCAAACATTACAGGGGGAAGTGAAATATGGTGGCGGTCGCTATATTCCTTTAGAAATGGGTAAATTGGATTATCAAATTCAGTTACCTGAAGACGATATCGCTATGATGCCAAAAGTTGTTGAAATGTTGGTGGGGATGACATCAGATTCTCCGGTTGCTTATGATTTCAGTGAAATAGGTTCGAATCCCGATTACATTTTTGCCTTATTATCTGCTCCTAAATTTTGGTGGGACATTACTGCACCGGTAAAAGGCGTTGCGCCAGATTTTGATTTACCGCAGTCTGTGGTGCAACGAGTGTCGAATAAGTTCATTGGAAAGCGATCTTTCTCTGTGCGCGTGCGTAATATCAATAAGGTAGATGGTTTGTCTGAATATCGACGTAAGCAAGTCGATATGAGAAAAAAAGCTAAACATGAGCAAAGGTCATTACTCAATGATTCAACTTATAGTCAAATAGCAATATCCCTAAAAGAGTAAAAACGGCAAGTAGCGTATTGTTATACCATAGTTAGTACTGATGGTATTATACGCTACTTTCTTTTAACCAATCGTTTAGTTCTGTTTTATCACCTATCGCTAGCACTCTATCTGCTTTTTTATTCAACTGATATTCATACATAGGGTCATAGTATTTCTCTAATAATATTTCTATTAATTCTTGGTATTTCAGAAGCGAGTTGCGATTTTTATGATCGTTCAGAGCTATGGTGATCAATTGTCTGATGTGTTGGTGTTGTTTACCGCCCAAGCGTTTTTTGATTTTGTCGCAGCTACCAAATAAATAGTCTGCAAAAAGTTCAAACCCTTTTTCATCACCATACTTGTCAATGAAATTAGCGTGCATAGTGATCACGTAGTTATTAGCTAGTCTTTCAATTCGCTTAGCTTGCGTCGTTTCAAGCACGATAATCGGTGCTTGTTGCATGGCTAAATAAAAGTATCTGGGTATGGCACAGCGGCCAATTAAATGACTTTCGTCTTCCATTAAAGCTACAGGGTAATTGTTGTGTTGGTGCTTTAATAAATTAATCGCTAGTTGATTTTCGAAATTAATTTGTGATGGTTGCGGGCTTAAGTTAGCGCCAAAGCTAGATCCTCGATGATTCGCAATACTTTCCAAATCAATTGAGTCATCTCGAACAGCAAGAAAGTCAGTTTTGCCACAGCCTGTGCTACCACTGACGATTAGCATTGGTCGTGAACAGGCTAATTCAAGTTGATTGAGCAAATATTGGCGCATGGCTTTATAGCCACCTTCAATGAACGGTAATGTAATTCCTATTTCCTTTAGCCACATTTGGGTGATTTGCGAGCGTAATCCACCGCGAAAACAATAAAAAAAAGCATGCGGATATCGTTGGGAATAAGCTTGCCAAGCTTCAATACGTTGTTGCTTTATCGTGCCTGAAATGAGTTGCTGGCCTAACTGAATAGCTGCTTGCTGCCCTAATGCTTTATAACAGGTGCCAACTTGCTGTCGTTCATTATCATTGAGTAGCGGATGATTACTTGCTGTAGGGAATGCGCCTTTTAAGAATTCAATTGGCGCGCGAACATCCATCATTGGATGATCATTAATGAAAATATCATGGTAGTGGCTTTGGGGTATAAGAAATTGACTCACAATAGGTTAATTAACTCCATTTGTTTTGGTTCAGTAAACCGCCCAATTTTGACAGCAAGTTGCTGCTCCGCATCCATCAGTGATAAAAACTGGCTCTCTTGCGTTGGTGACACGGCAATCAATAAACCACCACTGGTTTGTGGATCACACAAAATTGCTTGCTGCTGCTTGGTTAATGCTGGTAGATATTGTCCATAACTGGCAAAGTTGCGTTCGCTGCCACCTGGAATGCAACCTTGTGAGAGGTAATCGAGTGTTTTAGAGAGCAATGGAATGGCACTAAAGTCAATCTGTGTCTGTAATTGAGCGCCTTGGCACATTTCAATTAAATGGCCCGCTAAGCCAAAACCTGTGACGTCAGTGATTGCATTAATCCCGTCTAGCTTCGCAAGCTCTACGCCCACTTTATTAAGCTGACACATGGCATTAATAGCAATATCATAATCTTCAGTTTTTAATAACTTTTTCTTTTGGGCTGTGGTATGAATACCAATACCTAAAGGTTTAGTAAGATAGAGCTTGTCATTAACTTGTGCGGTGCAATTTTTTTTTAAATGGTTAAGGGTTACTTTACCTGTGACGGCCAAACCAAAAATAGGTTCAGGTGAGTCAATACTGTGGCCGCCGGCAAGCATGATCCCCGCATCTTTGCAGGCTTGGCGTCCGCCATCAATCACTTTGCTGGCAACTTTAGCTGACAATAATTTTAATGGCCAACCTAGAATTGCAATTGCCATCATCGGCGTGCCGCCCATAGCGTAAATATCACTTATTGCATTGGTTGCGGCGATACGGCCAAAGGTGAAAGGATCATCCACAATGGGCATAAAAAAATCTGTGGTACTGATAATGCCTGTTTTATCGTCGAGTTGATAAACAGCTGCGTCATCACGAGTGTGATTGCCAACGAGTACATTTGGATCGTCAAAAGTGGGTAAAGCACTTTGTAAAATATGACCTAAATCCTTGGGAGAAATTTTACAGCCGCAGCCAGCGCCATGGCTATACTGAGTGAGCTTAATTGTTTGGTCCACTTATCCTTCCTTTAGATCATATACCAACAATAAACCTAACTTAACACACCATTGGCTGGATTCAATCTCTGTATTTTCATATCAAAATGTTAATGAAATAATGTTAATCACTACTTAATGGCTTCAAAGGTAGAGCCTCCCTAATTAATAATGAAAAGTTATATAAAAGAACGTTGTGGTGTTTACTTTCTGGTTATAGGCGGAGTTATTATCCCAGCCCACAAAATCGTTGTGTGTGGTTGGAGACGATATGTCAGTAGAATTATCATCTGGTTCAGGTATTGCGGGTCAGATCCCCGATAAAGATTATCAGCCAGAACTCGATCTTGATATCGAAATCGTAGAAGAAGATACCCTCGGTGTAGATTGTCCAGTCATGGATTGTCTTGTGATCCATATGCATAATGCTGAACTTTATATGGGGATGGGCGATGCCCCTGAAACAGCGGCTGAAGTGAAATACGATGAAGTGGTAAAATGTTGTGATATATTGAAGCAATTACAAAACATGCTCGAAATACAACAAAAATTAGAAGCCATAGCTAAATTTACTCTTGGGCAAACACTCGATTATTTGCTGTCTGCACAAGCGCAGCTTATCCATCCTTTGCATAAAATCGTAGTTGACTTTTTTTCAGAAATGAAAGAGTTGGCATTGGATCATCGCACATTTGTTCGATTGAAAGACGGGTTGAGGAAGTGGCGACGAAACCAGTCGCAGACTCAAGCTTTTCATCATGTTGATCCCGCGAAACATCAACAGGCTAAAATTGTTGAAAAGTTATTGCATCTCGCTGATGAGATAAATAATGTCGATAAGGTGGCTATGACAAAATATACTAATTTTGACATAGCCAGAGCAGGGTAGCTTGACGAGTTAATTTAAGTTAACTGCTTAACTATAACTGGCAGTTAAGCTACGCCAATTTTTCTTATGCAGCTTAAAGTTAGCTTTTAATATCGCCACTTGTTGCTTTAATTGAACATCAGTAATTTGTTGACGTTTAGCGTCGAGTAATTGTTTTTTAGCTGCGTAATATTCGGTAAGGTGCTCTTTTACTATTTCAAGTTCTTCATGCAATTTTTCAATTATTTCTTCTGCATTCGGCAAATGTGATAGCTTATTTTTGGCGTTCAGTAGCTGCATTTGCAATTTAGCTGCTTCAATGCGTTCTTGGGGAACTTTTCTTAAGTCAGTCGCTAACCCAGTAAGGCTAAGTAGTTTGATCAACCACTTGGTTGGATCAAAATGCCACCAACGGATCCCATTTCGGTAGTCATTTTCAAAAATGTGATGGAAATTATGGTACCCCTCACCATAGGTGAAAAATGCCAATATGCCATTATCTCTAGCGGTATTTTTGTTGGTGTAAGGTTGGCTTCCCCAAATATGAGCTAACGAGTTAATAAAGAAAGTACAATGATGTACCACGACTAAGCGAAATAAACCGGCTAATAACAACATTGACCAGACATTACCATTCAACCAGCCTAAGAACATAGGTAAACCAAAGTTCATCAGCAAAGCCAGCAGCAAATAGTGTTTATGTTGCCACATTACAATTTTGTCTTTTTGCAAATCCCGTACGTTATTGTAATCGTGATAACGCATGGCTTGATATTCTCTTAGCATCCAACCAATGTGACTATACCAAAACCCCATTTTGGCAGAGTAGGGATCTTTGTCATTATTATCTACGTGTTTATGATGGACACGGTGATCAGATGACCAATGTAATGCACTGTTCTGCAAGGCAAGTGCGCCGCCTAATGCGTAAATAAAGCGCACGACAGCATTAGCTTTATAAGCCTTATGTGACCAAAGGCGGTGATAGCCCGCAGTAATGGAGAGTCCGCTAAAGTAAGCTAGGGCTACAAATGTAAACCATTCTACTAGCGTGAAACCTTGAGTGATTCCATAAAATGGAACCAAAATAATTGCAGCGATAAAGGTAGTGGCAAACAGAGTGACGTTTAGCCAAATGAGGGGTGGTTTGTTCATTATTCTCGATAATCCAGTTTGAGCGTACAGCTGTGCGCTAATTTAACTTAAACGGAGTGGATAGGTCAAGATATACGCACTGTTTTTCAACAAATAAACACGCTATCATCTAGCTTGTATCAAGGGTTAGAGGAAGACGATGGGGATCAGGGCACAGCAAAAAGAAAAAACACGCCGAGCGTTAGTGGATGCAGCATTTAATCAATTGAGTGCTGAGCGCAGTTTTTCAAGTTTAAGTTTGCGAGAAGTGGCAAGAGAAGCCAACATTGCACCTACGTCATTCTATCGTCACTTTAAAGATATGAATGAGCTTGGACTCACTATGGTTGATGAAGGTGGTTTGGCGTTGCGACAAATTATGCGCAAAGGACGTCAGCGTGCCGAAATTGGTGGCAGCATCATACGAATATCGGTAGATACCTTTATGGAAGTTATGGAATCGAATCCTAATGTTTTTCGTATTTTATTGCATGAGCGTTCGGGTACATCAGCTGCATTCAGGGCTGCAGTAGCAAGAGAAATTGAACACTTTATTTCTGAGTTGGCACATTATACTGAGATCACAGCCAATCGCTCAGCCATTCTTGCTCGGGCACAAGCAGAGGCACTAGTTACTTTAGTATTTAATGCAGGTGCAGCAGCATTAGATATGAAACGCAATGAGCGTAGAGAGCTCGCCGACCAACTTGTGTTGCAACTTCGAATCGTGGCGAAAGGTGCGCATGTGTTACAGCTAAAAGAACAGCATGCAGAGAAAACATAAGCGCTATCTTATTGGTGGTCTAATTGATGAGGGAGCTGAAATCTCGCTCCTTCATCAATCATTAGAATAGCTTTAATTTTTCGAATTATTTTCTTTCTAGAAGTACGCCCGATTCCATGTGGTCGGTATATGGAAATTGATCGAACAATGCAAAACGACTTATTTTATGAGTATTAGACAAAATTTCTATGTTTTCTGCTAATGTCGTTGGATTACAAGAAATATACAGAATACGGTCGTACTGTTGTACTAAGCTAAGCGTGTTGTCATCAAGACCTGAGCGAGGCGGATCCACGAATATGGTGTTACATTGATAGCTGTCTAAATCTACATCCTTTAAGCGCCTGAATGCACGCTTCTTTGCCATTGCATCACTAAAGTCTTCTGCAGACATACGAATAATTTTTAGGTTATCAATATTATTTTCTTTAATATTGTATTGTGCAGCATCGACTGAAGGTTTGGCGAGTTCAGTGGCAAGCACTTTATTAAAGTTTTGAGCAAGCGCGATTGAAAAATTACCATTACCGCAATATAACTCGAGTAAATCACCACTGCTGTCTTTCGTGACGTCAATCGCCCATTCGAGCATACGGCACGATACTTTGGCATTAGGTTGAGTAAAGCTGTTTTCGACTTGCTTATAAATGAAGTTTTGACCATTGATAGGTAAAGATTCAATAACATAATCTTTGTCTAGACAGATTTTTTGCTTTCGAGCACGACCAATCAAGTTAATATTAAAGTTGGCTGATAAGGTTTGTTTGAGAATATTGGCTTGTTCAAGCCAATTATTATCCAATTGTCGATGGTAAAGTAGAGAAACTACAATCTCCCCACTTAAGGTAGATAAAAAATCAATTTGAAATAATTTATGACGTAAACTGGTATTGGGCTTAAGTAACTCAATCAGCTTAGGCATTAATTGATTTATGGTCTCACTGGCTGGCAGATAGGTATCACAGCGGACCTTTTGCTGCTTGTGATTATCAAACATATAGTAGTAAAGATCATCGCCGTCATGCCATACGCGAAATTCAGCTCGCATACGATAATGCTCAGTTTGAGAGGAAAACACCTCGACTTCTGGCGGATCAAATGGCATGAACATTTGCTGCAGTTTCGTACGTTTTAACTCGAGTTGTTGCTGATATTGAGCTGGGTTCATTGCATCAAAATTCATTTAAAGGCCACCGTGATATGTAAAATTCGGCGCAAATTATTATACTACTTATCTGTAATGTCCAATACTCAGTCTAAAAGAGGTTAATTTGCCGAGACCTATCCTCATATTTGATTCAGGCATTGGTGGTTTGTCCGTATTTTCGGAGATCAAAAAAAAGCTGCCGAACCAAAGTTATTGTTACTTGTTTGATAATGCGAGATTACCTTATGGAGAACTCGCCGATGAGTCGTTAGTCAGTGGTGCGGTGAATTTAATTGCGACCACAGCTAAAAAGGTTCAGGCTAAACTGGTTGTTGTCGCATGTAATACAGCAAGTACATTAATTTTACCTAAATTAAGAGCAACCTTGGATGTGCCTATTGTTGGTGTTGTTCCCGCAATCAAACCAGCAGCAAAACTAACTAAAACTGGAAAGATTGCGCTACTTGCTACTCCTGCAACGATAAATCGCGACTATACACAAGAGTTAATTAATCAATACGCACCCAATAGTGAAGTGACTTTAATTGCTGCACCAGAGTTGGTGATGCTAGCTGAGCAAAAGCTTACAGGTAACGAAATTACAGCTGATTCATTGGTATTTTTGAAATCAAAGCTGGCAAAAAATGTTGATGTCATCGTTCTTGGTTGTACGCATTTCCCACACATTAAACAAGAACTTATGGCGTTATTGCCTAAGACAGTTATTTTATTAGACTCAGGGGAAGCAATCGCAAAACGGGTTGTAGATCTATTAGGTAATAATGAAATTCAAGACGAAATGAGTCATACAGTTGCATTACATACAAGTAACACTATCAATGCAGGATTAAAGAAAACCTTATCAGAATTTGGTTTCAGTAAAATAATTAGAAGTGAAGTATATAGTAAGAGTAATAGTATTGAAGGAGCTAGCACATAAGCTAAGTGGTCTTAATCTTCATCAGTTTTAAACAAATAAGCCCAGAATTATCTGGGCTTATTACTATCAACTACCCACAAATATGGATAGTGTTAATCAGCATCGCGTTGAGGGTGAGATTCTTGAGAGCGTGCTTCTCTTACTTTCAATGAGCGCTCTTGAAATGTGTAATCGTTTAATTCATTCATTGCCTTCAGTGCACCGTTTGCTGACATTTCAACAAACCCGAACCCTTTACGGCGACCTGTTTTACGATCTCTCACCAAACGAACGGATTTAACAGGGCCGTATTTAGTAAATAAAGTGTTAACTTCGCTCTCGTGAACACGATAAGGCAAATTACCTACATATAATGTCTTCGTTGGGCCTTTATATTGAGTTGCATTCGCAGCATTTGATGATCCCAATGTAACAAATACCAAGCTAGCAATAACCATCCCGATAACGAAAGCGATAGACGCAGGCAATGTTATAGAAAATTGAGCAATGGCTAGTGCACCTAATAATGCCAAAATAATGATAATGAGAAGTGGCTTCTTCATATAAATGATCTCTTGTTTACTATAAATGTGTGATTAATAAAATAAAAACAACACATATGGTAATGAAAAAAACATTAATTAACCAGAGTGTTGCCGAAAAAATAAACGCTGATTGTAATCTAAAACATAATAAAGTGTATCGAAAACATCAAAAAATAGCGAAATAAAGCCAAAAAATGCACGAAACGTCCAAAACAACATCACTCAGTAATAAACATTCAAAAAAGCCCTTGCGCGATTTCAAAATCACCCTATAATGCGCACCCACTG
>JBMYXI010000003.1:0-108275 GCA_049608225.1 Parashewanella sp. | reverse complement strand
CATCGCCAAGCGCCAAATTAGGTTTTTACTTTTTAAGAAAAAGTGAAACAAAAATAATATAATTTACTGGTTTTAAAAGTAAATTAAAGTCGCTTTACGACTTAAAAATTAGCTGATATGGCTCAGTCGGTAGAGCGCATCCTTGGTAAGGATGAGGTCCCCAGTTCGATTCTGGGTATCAGCACCAGATTTGAAAGAATTTGCTTGGTGACAATAGAGCTGCGGAACCACCTGAATCCATCCCGAACTCAGAAGTGAAACACAGCCTCGCCGATGGTAGTGTGGGGTCTCCCCATGTGAGAGTAGGTCATCGCCAAGCACTAAATTAGATTTTATTTTTTAAGATAAAGTAAAAAAACGACGAACCTCTAGCAGAAATGCTGGGGGTTTTTGCTTTGTGAAGGAAAATAACTAAGGCTCGCACATAGCTTTTTCTAAAGAACTACATCTTATTAATCCCTACATAATTTGAGCTCTGCATAAGCAAACCTCTACAGCACCACTTATATGTATTTCTGCCTTGAACTACACAAAAGACTATTTTCAGATTAAGTATGAAAAATCAAACGATATAGACTTCTTTATACAAAGCTGAGGTTAGATTAGATATCTGATGTCTGAGATCCCTCATTGCTAATCATAATGTAAATAAAAAGCCCTATTGATTGACTCAATAGGGCTTTTTAAGTGGATTAAGGAAAGTTATAAGCTGTAGTATAGCTCGAACTCAACTGGATGAGTTGTACGGCTAACTTTTTCAGCTTCTATAGTTTTCAGTTCAATATAAGACTTGATGTAGTCGTCACTGAATACACCACCTTTAGTCAGGAAGTCATGATCGTCTTGCAGGCTTGCTAATGCATCTTCAAGTGAAGTGGCAACTTGTGGGATGCCATCTGCAACTTCTGCTGGAAGATCATACAAGTCTTGATCCATTGCATCACCAGGGTGAATTTTGTTTTGAATGCCATCAAGACCAGCCATTAGTAATGCTGAAAATGCTAGATACGGATTCGCCATTGGATCTGGGAAGCGTGTTTCAATACGGCGTGCTTTCGGGCTAGGAACCACTGGAATACGAATTGAAGCACTGCGGTTACGAGCAGAGTAAGCCAGCATAACTGGTGCTTCAAAATGTGGAACCAAACGCTTATAAGAGTTAGTGCTTGGGTTGGTAAAGGCATTCAGTGCCTTAGCGTGCTTAATAATACCGCCAATGTAAAATAAAGCCGTTTCACTTAAACCTGCGTATTGATCACCTGCAAATAAATTTACGCCATCTTTAGCCAGTGATTGGTGAACGTGCATACCGCTGCCGTTATCGCCAACCACTGGTTTCGGCATAAAGGTCGCTGTTTTACCATATACGTGCGCAGTGTTGTGAACAACGTATTTTAAGATTTGAGTCTCATCGGCTTTTTTGGTTAGCGTGTTAAAGCGCGTTGCAATCTCATTTTGGCCAGCAGTGGCAACCTCATGGTGATGCGCTTCAACAACTTGCCCCATTTCCTCGAGCAGCAAACACATAGCACTACGTAAATCTTGTGATGAATCCACAGGTGCGACAGGGAAATAGCCGCCTTTGACCATTGGTCGATGACCTGTATTGCCATCTTTATATGACTTTGCTGAGTTCCATGCCGCTTCTTCTGCGTCAATCTTGAAGAAATTACCCGACATGTCATTACCAAAACGTACATCGTCGAATAAGAAGAATTCTGGCTCAGGACCAATTAATACCGTGTCCGCAATGCCAGTAGAGCGCATGAAGTCTTCTGCACGCTTTGCGATAGAGCGAGGGTCGCGATCGTAGCCTTGCATGGTTGCAGGCTCAAGAATGTCACAACGAATAAGTGCCGTAGTTTCTTCAGTAAATGGATCCAGTACAAATGTTGATGGATCAGGCATTAATACCATGTCTGATTCATTGATACCCTTCCATCCTGCAATCGACGAACCATCAAACATTTTGCCATCTTCAAAAAAGTCTTCATCAACTTGATGGGTAGGAATGGATACGTGTTGTTCTTTGCCTTTAGTGTCGGTAAAGCGTAAATCGACAAATTTTACTTCAAACTCTTCAAGCTGACTCAATACAGATTCAATTGACATTATGTCGTCTCCATTAAGGTAAAGGCTATGCCCATTTTATTTGGCGAAAGCTTATCATAATTAGGGCTGTTGAGGCTTTCTTAGCTAGACTCGTGCCATATGTGTATTTTGCTGATTTTAATATGTATTTTTAGATTGTGCGTTGTTATGAAAACCGTTTTTGCACTTTTTAGGTTCGTTTGTGCACCAATTTAGTGCGTATAACTTAGTACTCAATATAAATTTAATTAAAGTAGCGCATTGCTAATGATTGCCTGTAGATGGTGGAACACCGATTGGATAATTACTAAGCTGAACAAAAAATAAACCTATCCCTCTGGCGTTACCTAGAGTAGAATAGCACGCTTTTTGGGGCTGCAAGCATACATGCAGGCTCAGTTATTACATTGATTTAACGTTTTATCAATGTGAAACAAACACTTATATTTTTATTTGATGGTAAGAGGCTAATCAGTGCTTAAGAAACTACGTAACATCGCCATTATTGCGCACGTTGACCATGGTAAAACGACTTTGGTAGATAAATTGCTAGCGCAATCCGGAACCCTTGAAACTCGAGGTGAAGCCACTGAACGTGTGATGGACTCTAACGATCTCGAAAAAGAACGTGGGATCACGATTCTGGCAAAAAACACTGCCATCAAGTGGAATGACTACCGTATTAATATCGTAGATACTCCTGGACACGCCGATTTCGGTGGTGAGGTAGAACGTGTTCTATCTATGGTTGATTCTGTATTGTTGTTGGTTGATGCGGTTGATGGTCCAATGCCACAAACGCGCTTTGTAACCAAAAAAGCTTTTGCTCAAGGTTTGAAACCAATTGTTGTTATTAACAAGATTGATCGCCCTGGCGCACGCCCTGATTGGGTAATGGATCAAGTATTCGACTTATTCGATAACTTAGGCGCAACAGACGAGCAACTAGACTTCCCTGTTGTTTATGCTTCAGCACTAAACGGTTTTGCATCTTTAGATCCAGATGAAACAAGCAAAGACATGACACCGCTATTTGAAGCGATTGTTGATAAAGTACCAAGCCCTGATGCTGACGCTGATGGTGAGTTCCAAATGCAGATCTCTCAGCTTGATTACAACTCGTACGTAGGTGTTATCGGTGTTGGTCGTGTTAAACGTGGTAGTGTTAAAACCAACCAACAAGTTACTGTAGTTGGTGCTGATGGCAAAACTCGTAATGGTAAAGTCGGCCAAGTATTAGGTTACATGGGACTTGAGCGTCACGAAGTGAGCGAAGCTAACGCAGGTGACATTGTTGCAATCACAGGTCTGGGTGAGCTTAAGATTTCTGATACTATCTGCGCTGTTGGCGCGGCAGAAGCATTACCTCCATTGTCTGTTGATGAACCAACGCTAACTATGACCTTCCAAGTAAATACCTCTCCGTTTGCGGGTAAAGAAGGTAAATACGTAACTTCACGTAATATTCTTGAGCGTTTAGAGCAAGAATTAGTTCATAACGTAGCACTTCGTGTTGAAGAAACGGATAGCCCAGATCGCTTTAAAGTTTCAGGTCGTGGTGAGCTTCATTTATCGATTCTGATTGAAAACATGCGTCGTGAAGGCTATGAACTTGCGGTTTCGCGTCCTGAAGTTATCGTTAAAGAAATTGATGGTGAACTGTGTGAGCCATACGAGACGGTAACGGTTGATGTTGAAGAAGAGCATCAAGGTAGTGTTATTGAAAAGCTAGGCACGCGTAAAGCTGACATGCGCGATATGCAGCCTGATGGCAAAGGTCGTATTCGTATCGACTTTATCATTCCAAGCCGTGGCTTGATTGGTTTCCAAACGGAATTCTTAACAGCAACTTCAGGTACTGGTTTGATTTACCATACGTTTGATCACTATGGTCCTGTTAAGGGTGGCGATATTGGTCAACGTAATAATGGTGTACTTATTTCAAATGGTACAGGTAAAGCACTGACTTTCGCACTATTTGGTCTACAAGATCGTGGTCGCCTGTTTATTGGTCATGGTCTGGAAGTGTATGAAGGTCAGGTTATTGGTATTCATGCTCGTTCAAATGACTTAACAGTTAACTGTTTGAAAGGTAAGCAGCTAACTAACATGCGTGCTTCGGGTACAGATGAAGCTCAAGTATTGACACCACCAATCGAACTGACTCTGGAACGTGCACTTGAATTCATCGATGATGATGAATTAGTAGAAGTTACGCCAGAGAGCATTCGTGTTCGTAAGAAGCATTTAACTGAAAATGATCGTAAGCGCGCTGCACGTGCTTAATCATTAATCAGCTAAAAGTGAATTTGATTGAAAACCCTAAGTGAGTGCTTAGGGTTTTTTAGTTTTGAGCTTGTGTTAATGGGTTCTCTTTCGTTAACGTATCAAGTTTGCTTTGTAAATCTAATACTTTTTGTTCTAATTGCTGTTTGGTTTTTCTTAACTCAGTTAATTCGCTATTATTTCTATCATGTAACTTTCGACTCAATTCTTTATTGGTTTCAAGTAATTTTAGTGTCGCATCCAAGCTGCCATAACTTGTCGTCGTTAACAGTTCTATTTGCTCTACATTCAATTCGTTGGGTAGCGAAAAATTAAATGGCTGAGGCGTTGTTTCTAGTAAAACAAGTGATTCTCTCATTGCTTGATTTTGCTTAATTAACTTCAACAAACAGAAAAGCATTTTCTTATTATTACAAGCAATTTGATACGGCGTTTCACCACTTTGATTCCTTAATGTTTTTAATGCCAGTTGATCAGCAATAGTGAAGAGATGGATAACTACATCGAGATGTGGGTTATTCATTCCTAGGTGAAGTGGTGTCGTACCTTGCGCACAACTATAAAGTTCGGAGTTTCCTCCATTACTTAATATTATTTGTATAATTGAGAGTTTGCTTATTTGAATGGCTTTGTGAAGTAGTGTTTGATTAGAATTTTTATCGACAGGAAAAGGAAGCCCGCAATCAAACCAAGTGTTAAGAGCCTTTTCATTATTACCTTCACAGATAACTTCTGGTAAGGACTTCCCTTGTATTTTCTTATGTAATTCTGCTGATGCCGTTTCGATTGATGATTGATTAATATAGCGTTTCAGTGCCGAAGTAAAGAGTTCATTCCCCCATTTATGAATGATAATAGCATGAAGGTCTGTCAGCTGTATTTCACAGGCATGGTTCCATAACAATATTTGTAAGTCTTGCCAGCGTTTAGCATCACGTAAGTGTTCTTTAATATTCTTGCCATCAAATATCGGCTCAAGGCTGCTTACACTATGTGTGATTAACGTATTTATAACTTGAACATCAACTTGATGCTTCCATGCTACTTGTATGGCACTATAGCCATTTCGCGTTTTTTCTAGGTTGTATAACTCTGTAGAAGGTCCTTGTTTAGTTTGCAATATTTGATCGAGTTCTTGTGCAGTACATTTTAAGATCAATAAGGCATGAATAATGTTGGGCTCAGCAGCTTTTTGTATGAGCAACTGCGTTTTTAATTTTTGGGTTAAGCCGTTGTCACTGGCGATTTTCGCAAGGCTGCTTCCGTCACCTCGTGGATTGTTTACATCAATTCCTGCGAGAATAAGTGGGATTAATAAATCAGTGCGATGATGTTCAAGTGCGCATGAGAATAACGATTGCTCGCCATTACTCTGATTTATATCAAAATGACAGCAGGCTAGCATGGAAGTTATTACTTCTTCAGGCCAACTTTGCTTAATAGCGAAGTAAAGGTCAGCAATCTTGGTTTGAAACACACCTTTCTCAAACCAGCGAAATAATAATTGATGTGCGTGCTCTTGATAGGCGAGTGCTTTAATTTGTTGCCTTTCCGCAGCAAGGCAGTTTGGTGATAACCTAGACAACAAATGTAACAAAAGGTCTCTAGTTGACACACCTTTATTCTAAAGGCGTTGACAAAGGCTTACATCACCAATAATTTCACTCACATTTACCACCGTTTTTTCGTTAATATACTCATCAAGTAATGTGGTTAGTTTTGAAATCGCCAGTGGTGAATCGCCAAGTTCTGCCAGCGTGTGTAGCGTGGGTAAAGTTGGCTTAATATCAGTTTTGATTGTAGTAATAAGTTCAGTTGTTAATTGTGGATCTGTGAGTGCCAGAGCAAAGGCTTTTCTCATAGCTAAGCCGTTAAATGGATTGGCACCGAAGTCGAGTAAGACTGCGATAACATCTCCCTGCTTTTGAGAGAGGGCAGCTTGTATAGCAATGATACCTTGATGAGGAACATCAAGTTCAAATGAGACTGTAGGTTGCCTTTTTCTGACTTGTGAAAGATATAAGTCAACTACTCTCCCTGAGCAACGGAGCTTGATGAGTGCATGAAGTAGAATAGGATCATATCTGCTGTGAATGTTTTCAAAATGATTGAGCAGACTTGCGCTAATGTTATGATAACTAACGACATAGTCTATGCCACCTTTATCTTGAAAAATATGCTCAATACTCGCACCTAATAAAATGAAATGGACGAATGCAGACATATTTTGAAACTTCAGTGCTAGCTCTATGGCGGATTGCCCATCTATTTTTTCATCAATATCTATTCGGGTTGCTAGTACTCTATTATTGTCTTTTATCTTAGCGGCTAACGAGAGATACAATAATTCTTGCTTCCTAAACGTCATTGTATCAGTTTGCATAGATAGCAAAGAGTGAATATCTGTTAGTGTCAAAGGTACTTGCGGATGAAGTAGCAACTCTGCGTATGTGTCATGTTGTTGGTTATGACACAGTGATTGTTTAAGTGTTTTTTTATTCGAAAATTTAATTGATATGTCAGCGCCATGATTGATCAACCAAGCGACTCCTTCCAATGACCCTTGTTGCCATGCTGTTTCAAGTAAGTATTTACCTTTTACTTTTCGATTGATTTTTTTGGGAGTAAGTTCAACAAGCTGGGCTTCGGTTGCGCCTGTTAGTATTTCAATGCCACCAGTCATTAGAAGCAATTGCTGCACATCAGCTATTGTTAATTTGCTTTTTTTGGCGAAGTCGTAGTCGAAATGTTGCCCTGTTGTAGGACTTTGACCTACCGGAGTGATTGCTGATGCGGTACTTGAGGTAGAAGAAGTCAAGCTACCAGCACCTGTTGAATAACCACTGGAGCTACGACGTTTTCTTCCATCTAAGCTTTCTGGTAGCTGCTCACTTACTTGGTCTTGCTCTGGATACAATTGAAGTGATAGCGGTTGATAACCGTTGGTTGTGTAATACTTTCCTCGAAGAGAATACGATTTTCTGATGCCTAGTGGTTTATTGCTGGATGTTAGAGCAGTTGTTGGCTCACTAAAATGAAACAATCTCTGTCGGCTTTGATTTTGAAGGCTATGAGGTTGCAATTCCCACTGTCGTTCTTCAATTGTCGTTTCACTACTTTTATTTTCTTCAGCAGCGGATGGTTGCTGTCTCTCGCTTCCTTGGCAATCAGACGTTGGTTGAGGAGCCTCAAAAGGGAGTTCTATTGACATTATCCGCTTACCTCTCATTAGAGTCTGGATGATTCAAGTTACCATTACTTTTGATTGCTTTGCTAACTAATCGATTGTTTTTTAATGTAATTAGTCAAAGTTTGCTAAGAAGGAGTTGAAGCTTTTAAGATATTTCTTGTTTTTTTTCAGGTGGTTATGGAGTTAAAAAATAAAGAGTAAGTGAAATTAATTTTAGTTAACCGTATGAAATATAGGGAATAAATTAATGTTAGGCTGCTTTTATACTACTTATTGTCATTGATATTTGCTAGGTACAATCTAGGCACAGTTTGAACTTAAGCATCATATTATCAAATGTTCGAGTCAAACACCTGTAATTGATGTTCACATGAGGTTGATACGAGTTATGAAGCAATCATCTTTACTATTTTTTATTGTTATTTCTATCATATATTCTCAAGCTTACGCTGGAAGCCTGCAACAAAAAAGCAGGCAATCGGCGGATGCCGTTGTGAAATTGGATAGCTTTCGTTGCCCTGCAGGCGGTGAACCTTTAGTCGTGTATTCGACAAGGTTCAATAATCTGCAACCGATTTCATCGAAAGACACGATTCAAGCTATTTACGTTAATGCCAATTTTTCAGCAACGCCCTTACATATTGAAAAACCTCAACAAAGCAGTAAAAAATCCAAAGATCATTTGATTATTAAAACGCGAGCGCCAGCGGATACCTTTGTGGATTTTTCGGTAGAGCGAAAAGACGGCGAAGCATTTACACTTAACAGTGTTCAGTTCCCTGTCATTCAATCAACAGAAGATGATGACAAACAACATCAATATGTCACTTTGGCCTATATACGCATAGACGATGATCGAGTGGGACCTGAAAGAGAGATCCCTGTGCGCAGTTATCGTTTCGATGAAGACTATCGCCTTAATGTGCTGAAAAATATATATAAACTAACAGGCTCTTTTACTGGGTGGGATCAGCTTACTCCTTGGGGTACGGAGTGGGGAAAAAACAAGTTTGATCCTATGCCATTTGTGTTTTCATCTATTCAAAGCGACGATGATCCGACTGTTTACAATGGATATGGTGCATGGGTTTGTGGCAGTGAGCAACCTCAAAGTAATTTAATGGTATCTCAGCAATCAGTGGCTAATAGAAAGTTTGTTGTGGATAAAGTTCAGTAATAACCACAATGCGAGAGTCGTTACTTGTGATCTCTCGCATCATGTTGGTGGGAAAAGTTCGATTTAGCTGTTCTCCCGTGCGATAGCACGATAACCAATGTCGGTACGGAAATGCACCTCATCCCATGAAATATTATCAACCAATAAATAGGCTGCACGTTGTGCATCAGTTACAGAATTACCTAACGCTGTTGCGCATAATACACGCCCACCATTGGTAACGACATTTCCGTCTTTCTCAGCTGTACCTGCATGGAAGACTTTCTGCTCAGCATTACCTAATGATAAGCCTGAAATAACATCGCCTTTACGGGCTGAAGCTGGGTAACCTCCTGCTGCCAAGACAACGCCAACCGCAGCGCGACTATCATATTCAGCTGTTACTTTATCGAGTTCACCACGACAAGCTGCTAAACATAGCTCAACTAAATCTGATTGTAGGCGCATCATAATAGGCTGAGTTTCAGGATCACCAAAACGACAATTATATTCAAGGACTTTGGCGGTACCGTCTTTTGCAATCATCAAGCCTGCGTATAGAAAGCCAGTATAAGGATGGCCTTCTTTTGCCATGCCATCAACGGTTGGTCTGATCACATTAGTCATCGTCCAATCATGGATGGCGGCGGTAACCACAGGGGCTGGTGAATAGGCACCCATGCCACCAGTATTCGGACCTTTATCGCCATTATCACGGGCTTTATGATCTTGGCTGGTTGCCATTGGTAGGATGTTGTTACCATCAACCATAACAATAAAGCTGGCTTCTTCACCTTTCAAAAACTCTTCGATAACCACGCGAGAACCCGCTTCGCCAAATTTGTTACCAGCAAGCATATCTTCTATGGCAGCATTAGCTTCGGCTTGATCTTGGGCGATGATCACGCCTTTACCTGCCGCTAAACCATCAGCTTTGATCACTACAGGATAATCAGTCTTTTCAGCCAGCTGTGCAACAAAGGCTTTAGCGGGTTCAATATCAGTGAAATTTTGATAATCAGCGGTTGGAATGTGATGGCGGGCTAAGAAGTCCTTAGTGAAGGCTTTAGAGCCTTCAAGTTGTGCTGCGCCTTTAGTTGGACCAAATATCGCAAGATTTTCAGCGCGAAAGGCATCAACCACTCCAATAACCAAGGGAGCTTCAGGGCCAACAATCGTTAGCTCGATGCTATTTTCTTTTGCGAAAGCAATCAGGCCATCAATATCTTCACCATTGATGGCGATATTGGTTAATTTAGGTTCGAGTGCTGTTCCAGCGTTACCCGGCGCAACAAATACTGTGTCGACTTGTGGGCTTTGCGCTGCTTTCCATGCCAGTGCGTGTTCACGACCACCACCGCCAATAACCAGAATGTTCATTATATTTCCTTCACGTTATATGTGAGCTTGATCAACAGATGATAGGTACGAAAGCACCAAAGCTGGCACGTATAAGCAGTCGTATCCATTAATATTTGATCAAATGTAAAATCAATTAATGCCTAAAATGACGCATGCCTGTAAATACCATAGCCATGCCATGTTCATCTGCAGCGGCAATCACTTCAGCGTCACGCATTGAGCCACCCGGTTGGATAACACAAGTTATGCCAGCTTTCGCAGCGGCATCGATTCCATCACGGAATGGGAAGAATGCATCAGACGCCATAACTGAACCTGGTACAGTTAAGCCTTCGTCTTCGGCTTTAATGCCAGCGATTTTAGCACTGTATACTCGGCTCATTTGACCTGCGCCAACTCCGACCGTCATGCCTTCTTTTACGTAAACAATGGCATTTGATTTGACGAACTTTGCAACCTTCCAGCTAAATAACAAGTCTTTTAGTTCAGCTTGGGTAGGCTGACGTTTGGATACAACCGTTAAATCGTCGATTGTTACCATGCCTTGATCACGATCTTGGATAAGCAAACCGCCATTGACGCGTTTGAAGTCTAGCGCTTGAGAAGGTGTGCGCCATTGACCACATTCGAGTAATCTCACATTGTTTTTTTGCGCAACAATCGCTTTTGCTTCATCAGCCACACTTGGAGCGATGATCACTTCAACAAACTGGCTTTCAATAATGTTTGCTGCGGTTTCAACATCAAGCTCACGGTTAAAAGCGATGATACCACCAAAGGCAGACGTTGGATCGGTTTTGAATGCTCTGTGGTAAGCGTCAAGAATACTTTCGCCAATAGCGACGCCACAAGGGTTAGCGTGTTTCACGATAACGCACGCAGGTTCTGAAAATTCTTTGACACATTCCAACGCTGCATCGGTATCAGCGATGTTGTTATAAGAAAGCGCCTTACCTTGAATTTGAGTTGCGGTCGCGACGGAAGCTTCTTCAACATTATGATCCACATAAAAAGCCGCTTGTTGATGGCTGTTCTCACCGTAACGAAGATCTTGTTTCTTTACTAATTGGGTGTTGAATGTACGTGGGAACTTGCTATCTTCAGCTGCATGCTCTTGATGATGCGCTGGAACTTGAGTACCAAAATAATTGGCAATCATACCGTCGTAATGGGCAGTATGTTCAAATGCTGCAATGGCAAGATCAAAACGAGTGGCTTGAGTGGTGCAGCCTTGATTGTCAGCCAATTCACTCAGTACTCGTGTGTAGTCAGCAGCATTAACAATGATAGTTACATCTTTGTTATTTTTAGCAGCGGCGCGAACCATAGTTGGGCCACCGATATCGATGTTTTCAATTGCGTCTGCTAGTGTACAACCTTCTTTAGCGACCGTTTGTGCAAACGGGTATAGGTTCACTGCAACCAAATCAATTGCGCCAATATTATTGTCGGCCATCACAGCTTCATCTGTGCCACGGCGAGCCAAAATGCCACCGTGAATTTTTGGGTGCAAGGTTTTAACACGTCCATCCATGATTTCTGGATGATCTGTGTACTCAGACACTTCGATAACAGGAATATGATTTTCAGCTAACAGTTTGGCGGTACCGCCAGTGGAGAGGATTTCAACATTCAAGGCATGTAGAGCTTGGGCAAACTCAACAATACCTGTTTTATCAGACACACTTAATAATGCACGGCGAATTGGCTTGTTCATGTAGGGTACTTTTAGGTTAATTATAAATTAAAGATCTTTCATAAAACCGACTCAAACAAGTGAAATGGCTTTGTGAAAGAGACGTTATCTTGTTCATCACCTATTACAGAGCGCATTTTACCGCAAAATCGTCCATCATCTGGCTATTTTCAGTGCAACATTTAAGAACACTGAATTTGCTTTTCTGCAAAAACGTAAAATGAAAAACAAAACCTTGACCTTGGACTCAACTCTAAGGTTTATACTTAGCTTTAACTAATCATCAGTTGAAATATTGAGTGGAAGTAAATGTATCGAATTGGCGAGCTTGCGACCCTATTTGGGGTCAATACTGACACGCTTCGTTATTACGAGAAGCATGGGTTACTGGTTCCATCACAGCGCACAGAATCTGGATATCGGATGTATAGCGAGCAAGATTCTGTTTTACTTAAATTTATTCTTCGCTGTAAACATGTGGGCTTTACCTTGAATGAAATTCAAGAGTTGTTATCGATAGAACTGGATAAAAGCAACTGGGCTTGTGCGGATGTGAAATCGAAAGTCGATGCTAAGCTCGTTAAAATCAACGCCAAAATTGCGGAATTATTGCAATTTAAGCAAGGATTACAAGAGTTATCTGATTCATGTTGCGGCGGTGATGAAAGCGCAGAATATTGCTCAATTTTAGAAGCACTAGATGATAGTAAAGTTGATCATAATGCTCACTGTGATCACTCAATTAATACGCAACATGTGGAGAAATAACCATGTTAGTTGAGAATTTTTTAGAACTATTTTTGGAATCAGCTCCTTGGTTGCTTTTAGGGCTAGTGATTGCAGGTTTATTGAAAATGTTTGTGCCATTGGAATGGATGAACAAACAGCTTGGTGGCTACGGCTTTAAAACGGTAGTTAAAGCCGCGCTTTTTGGTGCACCTTTACCTCTATGTTCATGCGGTGTCATTCCAGCCGCAGTGGGATTAAGGCGCGCGGGTGCGTCAAAGGCGGCAACGACAACATTTATGGTGTCTACGCCAGAAACAGGGGTTGATTCGGTCAGTGTTTCTTATGTGTTACTCGGTCCATTTATGGCCGTTGTTAGACCCATTGCTGCTGTTGTTAGTGCCGTAGTAGCTGGATTATTAGTCGGGCCTGATAGAGCTGAAGATAATGTAGATAGTAACAAAGTAGCAAATCACAGTGATGATAGCTGTTGTAGCAGTAAACCAGCAACCAAAACCAGTTGTTGTAGCAGTGAATCTAAGCCTAAAATAGAAAAAGTCGAATCTTGCTGCGGTTCAACGTCTTCGTCACACCAACATTCACATGTTCACAACGATGCCACGTCAGCTGATGTAAGCGTGTTCGACAAAATTGTATCGGGGTTGAAGTATGCCTCTACCGATTTAGTTAAGGATACAACGTTGTGGTTGCTGGTGGGCATTTTCTTCGCTGCATTAGTGAAAACATACGTACCAGAAGACTTTCTTGCTCATTACGGCAGTGGAATTTTAGCCATGTTAGTGATGATTGCGATTTCGATACCTATGTATATTTGTGCCACAGCGTCAACCCCAATTGCCGCTGGATTGTTATTGGCAGGGGTTTCACCCGGTGCGGTATTAGTGTTTATGTTAGCCGGCCCTGCAACCAATATTGCCACTTTAGGTGTGGTGTCTAAAGAGCTCGGCAAGCGTGCCTTATTCGGGTATCTCGGTGGCGTAATTGGGGTTGCCGTTCTCTCAGGCTTTATTGTTGATTATTTGGTAGTGACATACGGTTTCGTAGTTGCGCCACAAATTGGTGAACAACACAGCTTGTTACCGCAATGGGTAGTCGCAGCCTCTGGTTTGATTTTAGGCTTGTTGATGCTTAAAGTCATCGTTGAAAAACTGCCATTTAAAACAGCTAAAAAAGATTGCTGTTCGTAACCCAAAGGCTGAGTTTATTTTTTGTTTAACCTAAAAAATTAACAGCAGCAAATCAAAAATCTAATTGAGAACAGCCTCTAGTAAACAAAGTAGAGTAGAGAACTTTTAATCGGGTTCTCTGTTTACATACCTTAACTTGCTATCTTCTCAATTTTATATAAAAAACGATTTAACATTGATTAGTAAATGGGGGAATAGCTAATCGAATTTATATACCAAACTTGTGTGCCAGAAGGCGTCACCACTTCAGCCTCATCATCGACTTCCTTTTTAAGTAATGCACGAGCCATTGGTGCATCGATAGATACATAATCATTACGGCCATAGATTTCATCAGGCCCAACAATACGAAACTGCTTAATTTCGCCAGTATCATTTTCTATCTCAACCCAAGCACCGAAAAATACTTTTCCTTGTTGCTCTTTTGCATGGTGTACGACATTTAGTGCCTCTATACGCTTACGTAAAAAGCGAACTCGGCTGTCGATTTGTCTGAGCAACCGTTTGTTTTCTTTATAATCGGCATTTTCACTGCGATCGCCCAGACTGGCAGCCCATGCTACTTTTTTAGTGATTTCTGGTCGATACTCACGCCATAAATAGTTGAGTTCTTGTTTGAGTTTTTCAAAGCCTTCAGGAGTGATTAGGTTGGTTCGCATGGTGTTTTTTAAAATGGTCTGAATATAAGACAGGTTACCGAAAAAGATCTTGAAATCAAGCTGTCATCTGGCTTTTCAAAGAGCTACAAACATCAGTATTGATTGTGGTAGAGTGAGCCATTATTTTTTGCTGTGACATAAACGATTTATGCAAACTATTTCTCAAATCATCGCCGATGAACTTAAGGTCGCTGAAAAGCAAGTAAATTCAGCGATTCAATTGCTAGATGACGGTGCAACCGTTCCTTTTATTGCTCGCTATCGTAAAGAAGCAACTGGAGCACTAGATGATACCCAACTGCGAAATTTATCAAGTCGTTTGAATTACTTACGAGATTTGCATGAGCGTCGCCAAGTCGTCATCACCAGCATCGATGCACAAGGTAAATTAACCGAACAGCTTAAACATCATATCCTTACTGCCGACACTAAGACGCGTTTGGAAGATTTGTACCTACCATTTAAACCAAAGCGTCGTACTAAAGGTCAGATGGCACGAGAAGCGGGCTTAGAGCCGTTGGCGGACTATTTATTGGCACACCGTGATGCTGATTTAGAGGCAAAATCTGCTGAATTTATTAATGCAGAAAAAGGTTTTGTGGATAGCAAAGCGGTCATTGATGGAGCGCGTTTTATTTTAATGGAACGCTTTGCTGAAGATGCAGAATTATTACAAAAGATTCGCCGCTATATTAAGCAGCAAGGTGTATTAGAAAGCCGAGTTGTTAAAGCTAAACAAGGTGAGGGCGCTAAGTTTCGAGACTATTTTGAGCATAACGAAACAATCAGCAAAATCCCGTCACACCGTGCATTAGCTATGCTTCGCGGGCGAAATGAAGGTGTGCTGAGTTTATCACTAAATGCGGATGCTAACAGCGACAATAGTGAGTCGAGCTATTGCGTTGTGCTGATTGCAGAGCATCTACGATTAAGCTTTAGTGCTTCAGCGGTAGATCAGTGGTTAAAAACCGTTGTAACAGCAACGTGGCGAACGAAAATTGCGTTGCAAATGGAAAATGAGTTTATTGCGGCGCTGCGTGAACGTGCAGAGTCAGAAGCCATTAAGGTGTTTGCTAGAAATTTAAATGATTTACTTATGGCGCCACCTGCGGGTGCTAAGGCGACCATGGGACTCGATCCAGGTATTCGAACTGGTGTTAAAGTGGCGATTGTTGATAGCACAGGTAAATTAGCTGGTCATACAACGATTTTCCCTCATGCACCACAAAATCAATGGGATAAATCCATCCGAACTTTGGGCAATCTTTGCAAGATGCACAAGGTTGAATTGGTCGCTATTGGTAATGGCACCGGTTCTAGAGAAACGGATAAGTTAGCTGCTGAAGTGTTGGCGAGTATCAAAGAAGAATGTCCAGCCCTAACTAAGGTTATGGTAAGCGAAGCGGGTGCATCTGTATATTCGGCATCTGAACTGGCAGCAGCTGAATTCCCAGATTTAGATGTATCATTACGCGGCGCTGTTTCCATAGCAAGACGTTTGCAAGATCCGATGGCGGAGCTAGTGAAAATAGAACCCAAATCTATTGGTGTGGGCCAATACCAGCATGACGTTAACCAAAGCCAGCTATCTCAGTCTTTGGAGGCTGTGGTCGAAGACAGTGTTAATTCTGTCGGCGTTGACTTAAATATGGCATCTGCGCCATTGTTAGCACAAGTGGCTGGTTTAAATAAAACCCTTGCCAAAAATGTCGTTAATTATCGTGATGAAAATGGGCGTTTTGAAAACCGCAAACAACTGTTAAAAGTGGCGCGGTTGGGCGCAAAAGCATTTGAACAAGCGGCGGGCTTTTTACGTATTACTCAAGGTCAAAATCCATTAGATGCCTCAGCGGTACACCCTGAAGCTTATTCAGTTGTTGAAAGCATTGCTAACAAACAATCGGTGAGTGTGGCAGAGCTGGTGGGTAATAGTGAATTACTGACAAGTATTGACGCCAATGACTTCGTAACGGATAGCTTTGGCTTATTGACTGTACAAGATATTATCGCTGAGCTGGGTAAACCAGGGCGTGATCCCCGTGGAGAATTTAAAACCGCTAAGTTTAAGGATGGTGTCGAGCAGGTAAGTGATTTAAAACCTGACATGATATTAGAAGGCGTAGTCACCAATGTGACTAATTTTGGCGCCTTTGTCGATGTAGGTGTTCATCAAGATGGGTTAGTGCATATTTCATCGTTAACTGATAAGTTTGTCAGCGATCCGCACACCATTGTTAAGGCAGGCGATGTCGTTACAGTGAAAGTGCTAGAGGTGGATGTCGCGCGTAAGCGCATTGGTTTTACTATGCGTTTGGATGAAAAAGCAGGGCAGGCCAAAACGGAACATAAATCGAATCACCATAAGCCAACTCACCATAAACCAAGAGCAGATAAAGCACATCAAAAATCAGGTCAAAATAAGCCTAAGCATGTGCCTAGACAACAGAAAAATGAAGCCATGGGCAACGCCTTTGCTGATGCTTTTGCCAAGCTGAAAAAATAACAGTTATGACCATTCGTTGAGTTTAGGTTGAATGGGGCTGATGGTTGGGTCGGCTTGATAAATTCGTTTTCGGTTTCGATTAACGCCTTCTTGTGAAGGCGTTTTTGTTTGCTCTGTTTCGGTCGTTGGCGAGCTATCATTGCTCTCAGGTTCGGCTTTGGTTTTTATACGAATGTCTTTACGAGTTAACGCCGAGTAATGCAAAGTGAGCCACTCTTTCGCATTGATTTTTTTATTGCTCGAGGCAGTGTTATTTTCAGCGATTTCATTGAGAAAATCTGAAGAGAGCTCTACTGTATCTTGCTTTTCAGAGTTTGATTGCTGATCGCTACGCTGTTGTTCACGGCGTTGATCTTTTTCAGGATCAATAGCGCGTTCTTCGTGAGCTTGAGTCACTTCTTTAGTGGGGGGAATAATGGCTTTGTCTTGGTTTTCAGCGCGAACAGAATCCGTTGCAACATTGGTCGTTACCAAAGGGACATTTGGAAAATGACTGACACCAGACATAATATTTACCTTCTCGCCTTCAATGATTGAATAATAACCAAAATTATTTGTTAAATATATATTGAAGTTATTTTAATTTGTAATTTCATTATGTTGTTTAGGGCGTGTTGATCTTTCGTGCTTACTTTTGCAGCGATAAATTGGTTGTTTTATGCAAGGCGGAGTTTGTGCTGTGTAGTCGATCTACATAAGCAAACGATAACGTAGCAGAAACGACCAATTTACGCTGTCTTCGATGCTTTTGAGCACTTCCTGTTCTGTGTTGTGAGCAGCTTACTTAGATTACTAAGCTTCACTGCTCACGCCTTGAGCCAAAAGCGTTCAAATAGCACAAAATTCAATCCTGAAAGATCAACACGCCCTAAGACAAAAAATAAGCCAAAATCCTGCTAGAAGCCTCTGTTTTACAGTGACGATGAAGAGGAAGACGCTTTTTGTAAACTTGAATCGCTGAATAGGGGGAATTAGCTAGTTTGCTTCTTTTTTGGGCTAGCCAATCACAAGTTGATTCTGATAACTGGCTCTCTGATTTAGTTGTCGTATCTAGATTTCGTTTTCCGAGTGACTGTTCAGAGGGTTGCGCTTCTGAAATGGGACTTGATGGTGGTGCTTGATTGGGAATACTGCACTTAAATTTCCATATGGGAAAACCAAGCCCATAATTTTGCTCTTCTTTAATTTCTCTTAGTTTCAAGTCTGTTAGATTATAAAACTCTTTTATTAGTTGCTCTGTATCTGAATAGCCGCGCATAATGTCCCAAACTTGCTTGGTATCGCCGAAAATTTTTTGACAAAGCCTTTCATATTTATTGATGTCTTGGGTGATCATTCTATCGGAGTAAAAGTAGATGAGTTTTCTTTTGAATTTTTTAGGAGGATCGGGAATAGGCCTTTCGACAAGATTGAAAGGCACAACGGCGTCATTTAAATCGATGGTGTTCGTACTCATACACCAGCTTGTTATAACAATAGAGAATGTTCAGTATAGTTTTTAAGTGTTAAGGCTTGGGTTATTTATTTTTCATTTTCTCGCTTTCAACCAAGGTAGCAGTGCTGCTAAAAACTCATCTGGATGAGAAATAAAAGGCGCATGGGATGCTTTTGGTAACATAATGTCTGTGACTTCGTTATGATGCACAGGCATTAATGGTGGCAGAGTTTTAGGTACTAAGCCGTCAAGTCTTCCCCAAATTCGTAGCCATGGCAATTCAATTTTTTTAAGCTGGTTGCGTAAATCTATCTGTTCTAAAAACTCTAATCCTTGCACAAGTGCTTGCCTACTCGGTAACGGCTTTGAAAGTACATTTCGTTTGAGCAAACTAATGTCTTGCTTAGCGTGTGGGCTGCCTAACGCTTGAATAGCAAGAAAGCGCTCAATGGTGGTTTTTACATCAAGCTTAAGTTGTGAAGCAAAAGCGGCTAATACTTTTGGCATGATCCCTGGCCAGTTTTGTTGTTCATTAGCGATAAAATAAGGTGATGATGCAATGGTAATCAAAGCTGACATTTTTTTAGGATAAGTTAGTGCTACTTGAGTGGCAATTAACCCACCTAATGACCAACCGAGCCAAATAGCGTTATCAGGTAATTGCTCGGAAAGATGATCTACCCAACTTTGTAATTCACCTTCTAAAGGCTGACTATGGCCAAATCCCGGCAAGTCAACTAAGTGCACGCGGAACCCGTGAAAATGTGATGCAATAGGGCGAAACACCGCACTGTTCATTCCCCAGCCATGCAGCAAAACCAAATCAGTACCTTGTCCAAATGATTCGATATGCAGCTCAGAATGTGTCATAAATAACCTGTAATTGTTTTTCAAGGATGAAACTAATGAAAATGTTAGTGCGATTGTTAGCGCAAGCGTGGCGTTGGTTGGTGGCTAGTTTACCTAATCGTTGCATTGCCTGTCATCAAGGGCTTTCAGTTACTGAAAGTGGCATTTGTCGCATTTGCTTGAGTGATGGCTTATATCAACAATCTATTTGTTTAGGCTGTGGTCGAAGCATGAGCATTGTTCAAGCTTACTGCGGTGGTTGTCAGGCTGATGAACCGATAAAAGTGATCGCACCTTGTTCTTATCACCAAGGCTTGGGTGCTTGGATTGCAGCAATGAAATACCAACGCCAACTTGCTATTTTACAACCTTTGTCGGCAGCCTTGCATCAAAGGGTGTTATTACTCATTCAACAAGAGCTAATCACTATGCCACAAGCCATTGTTGCTGTGCCATTACATAGCAAAAGATTACGGCAACGTGGTTTTAATCAAGCATGGTTGATTGCCCAAGCATTAAGTGAACTGACAGGTTTGCCTTTGGTGGATGATAAGTTGATCCGCACAGTGAATACCCAGTCGCAAGCGGGATTAGACGGCAAGCAACGGCGAGACAATTTATCTCAAGCATTTGAACTTGAAGATGGTTTTCCTTACCAACGTATTGCGCTGGTGGATGATGTGGTTACTACCGGTACCACAGTCAATGAAATCACCCGTTTATTTAGCAAACAGTTTGTTCATGTGCAGGTTTGGTGCCTCGCCAGAGCCGAAGCACCTAATTTATTGGATTAGGTTGTTGAGTAGTTTTTTGTTAATTATTGGAAGTTTCGTAGAAACTTCAAACCTACATTGAATTAGGTTACAAAATTAAAATCCTATATAAGTATTCGGATAACCCGCAATGCCGATAAAGAATTGCTGCTCCACGGGGATTTGAATGCCATTTTTAACCGATGCTTTGACCGCTAATGGTGAACTGGCTTTTTCTGTCAACAAGCCATCTTCATCAATATCAAATATTGAAATTGCATGTGACTTAAAAGACAGAACATAGGCGCGTTTTTGATTGGCTGTGATATAAATATCTTTAGAGTCCCCTTCGGTTGCATGCTTTCTAGTAATGGTTTGATTTGATTCTAACAAGTTTCCGTTAACACCAAAGTTAATGACCTTATTAGTGTTGAAATCCACGCTATATAAGCGTTTATTGTCTGGAGATAGCCAAGTCCAACAAGCAGCGGGTCGCGTTGTTGAACTTATCACTCCAGTGCCCGATGGTAGTGATTCTTGAGCAATATCGCTATTAAATACATTGTCGCTGTCATTGGTATCTAACGAAATGAGGCTGGCATTGGCTGAATCAGCGTTGTTGCTTACCCAGCGTGAGCTAAGTAACGCGTTGGAGACATATAAATATCGACTGTCAGATGACCAACTAAAACCAATAGAAGCTAAAATACCTTTATTGGCAAAGTAGCGACGATTTTGCACTGAAAAATTCTTTTCATCGGCTTGTATGTCATATAAAAACGTATGTGCGGGTGTTGATAAGTTTTCTTTGGCTGGATAGCCGACATTGCCGATACCTAGGGTAGTTACCGCAAGTTTTTTTCCATTTGGACTAAAGGCGACTTGAGCTGGGCCGTTCAATTTAGCCGTGTAGAAATCCAATTGTTTTATGGGCGTCAGTACACCGCTGGTTTGATTGAACTTGAATAAGTGTATGTTACGTGTTCTTGGGTTTGGATCGGCAAGATGTTCGCTAATTGGCTTGCCGTACTGATCTAAACAAGTTGCAAGGGTATTGGCAGCAGTTGGTGTCACGCAGTGCGATACATCCTGTTGATTTGCAACCACGACCCAAGTAGTTCCGTTATAGGTATGAAAATCAATGCTGACGGGGCGTTTACCAAACGAATCCATATTTTGGATGCCAGTATCATCAACGCGCTGATCGATTCGAGTTAGTGTCCCGTTAGTATTATTAATATCAAAGACGCTAATGCTGCCATTGTTGGTGGTGATATTAGGGTTATTAACACTTTCCCCAGCATTCACCACTAACAGTTTATCGCCAATAATGCGTATCGCACCTTGGGTATCAAAGTCACCATCATCGGCATCTCCGACACCGCCAGTTGGAACCGCTTGTTGCTCTATTAAGGAACCATTGTCAGCGATATTGAATTGGATTACTTGGTTGGCATTAATGTCATTAGTGCTGGTGTATAAAAAGCGGGTGTTGAGGTGATTGCCTTTATTGGCATTGTCATTTTGTGAGTCGTTATTACAGCCTTGCAATAACAAAAAGGTAAGAAGTGAGGTTGTAATTAATCCAAATGATTTCATAAAGCAGTTCCATGACAGTTAAGTGCTTAATGAAAAAGTATAGTGCCAATCTCACTAACCTATGAGATTGGCGCTTGCTAAAGAATATTAATGGATCTGCGGAATAAAAAATAACGCGTTGGCGTAAATCTTTTCACTTCCCAGCCAAATGTTACGGAACAGTAAATTATCACTGAACGCGACAATTGCACCTTTGCCATAAGGTTCTACTAACATCGCTGTCTTATTGGGTAAAGCTTGCTGGTATTCCTGTGCCATAAAACCACTGGCTAACGTTGTGTCTGCGTATTTACCTGCAACACGAAATGGTTGAGCTGGCGACTCAATCGCCAATACTCCTTTTTTCATAATCTTGATTTGCGGTTGAGTTAGGCCGTAGTTCAAAGGATGACTTAAGTCCAAGTCGACAGTGGCAATCGCACCGCCAATGGTCATTTTGGCGTTTAACTTTCCTTTATCAGCAAAGCTGAGTGCCCGTGTGTTGAATAACGATTTTGCTTTGGAATAATCAAATAGCTTAGCCTTTAATAAGTCATTATCACGTAACCAAGAAAGGGCGGCTTTGTGGGCAATAATTACGCCGCCTTGTTTAACAAAGTGGGTTAAATTGGCAACAGACTTAGCGTCAATATTGTGGTAATTACCATGGGGCAGCAACACATGAGAATAGGCTGATAACTTAACTCGGCTGAGTTTATCTCCATCAACTTGCGTCACAGGCATATGTAAACGATTGTCTAGGAAGTTCCACACTTGTCCCGCTTCCATCGCAACATTGCTACCCGTCACTAATATAGGTTTTACGGGCATAACTTGATGCATATTGGGACTACCTAGATCACCACCTGAAATGGCGGCAAAAGTAGAGACACTGTGCAAAGGCAAATTGAATTTATTGGCCGCAGTCTGTGTCAGTTGCAGGATTTGTTCGCGGCTAAGTTTGTCTTGTTTAAGCGGAATTTGCAGACTGCCTGCGCCAAAGATCCTTTTGCCTGTTGCGGTATTAACGCGAAAAGCACTAGAAGTAAACTTGACGACAACATTATTAGCCAGCAGTTGCTGCAATACTGGCATCGCCGAGTTTTGTTTCCAATCGATCAAAATCGCGACGCTGTCAGCTGGGACATCTTGGCGGGCAACGTCGATGTACTTGTCGGTAAGTTTTGTTGTAGACAGCTTCACTTTTTCGACAGTTTTTAGAGCCAAAGCCGCGGCTAAGTCAAAGCTAGATACATCATAAAAAGTGGAATCTTTAAAGCGGGTGCGTTTATCAAATAAGGCTGTAACTAATGCTGACTGTGGTTGCTGATAGGGAATAAATAAGCTGTGCTCAGGCGTGAAGTTGGCGTTATTTCTACTAATGCTTTGATTCAAATAATGGAATTTAATTTTATGTTGCTTGAGGATACTCGCAAACGCATCACGCTTGTATTGATCTGATTGACTGCTTAATAATAAACCTTGCTGACGACCAGAATCACTTTGCTTATCTTCAAAAAATTTAGTTTGGTAATTATGCAATTTGTCTTTAAGTGCCAAGGTGCCTTTTAAACTAGACAGCGATGTTGAAAACTGATTTTGAATGGCTCTTGCGAGAGTAACGACACCATTTGGCGAATCTTGCGCTTGCCCGCGAGCACTGGCTTGTTCGAATAACACGCCAATGGCACCGTTAATATCGGGATAAGTTGACCCTTTACCGTAAAAGAAGTCATCAAACGATTGTTTGCTGTAATAAGGCTGTCCCACTGCATCGAGTGCTTGACGATGGTAATTAGCGATTTCGTCGGTAAGCTGTTGATTCTCCGTTGGGGTTAGCGGGTGCGTACGGCTAGGTACGCCAGGTTGAAAGAAGTAACTGGCGTGATGTCCCATTTCGTGAAAATCACCTACATAATGAGGTTGCCATTTGTGGAATAAGGCAACGCGTCCCTGAGATTCTGGGTGACGTAAAAATAACCAGTCACGGTTTAAATCCGCTAAGTAATGATTTAAGCGACCGCCTGGCCAATGCTGGTGATGTTCACGATTATTTGGATCGCTATTAAAGCTGTTACTGCGATTATTGTTGGCCCATGTTGCAAATCGGTCCATGCCATCTGGATTTTGGCTGGGGGTGATAATTATAACGGCTTCATCGAGCAATTGTTTTACCCAAGGCTCTTGGCTGGCACTTAAATAATAACTGAGCGCCATACCCGCATGCGCACCGCTGGCTTCATCGCCATGAATCGAATAAGCCAACCAAATCACCAAAGGCCCTTTTGACTTCTTTCCCTGTTTTACTTGCGCGCGTTGCTCAAGAATATTGGCTAATTGCGCCTGATTTTCCTGTGAGGTGATCACTAATGATAACTGCTGCCGGTCTTCATGGGATTGCCCTGTTTGTTCGATAGAGGCTCTTGAGCTTTGTTGCGCTAAGGTTTTTAAATAAAAATTGAGCTGATCATGACGCAAATGCCATTTTCCAAGTGGGTAACCAAGAAATTCATTGGGGCTGGTGATCTGGTTAAGGTAATTCACCTGCTTGGGGAGTTCGAATTGAGTTTGGATATCCGCTATTGCTGGCTGACTAAAATGGGTTGAAAGTAGTAACCCACAAATAAGTGATAAGGTAGACTTTTTCATTATTATTTTCCGAGTCTAGGGTGTGTATACACGTCCCGATAAAGTTAGTTTTTGTTTTGCGAATACGTTATCAGCTAGTGGAGTTAATGTATATTTTAATTCTGCTCTACAAAGGAGGATAAAGTCAGAGTATAATTCTCAGTAAAATACTCAAGTATATTCTTTTCATAGTGAGCACCAGTAGATGATTAATATTTCAGAAACGGCACAAGAGCATTTTGTTAAGCTACTTTCCGATCAGCCAGAAGGCACGCACATTCGTGTATTCGTCATTAGTCCTGGCACAGCGCAAGCTGAGTGTGGCGTATCTTATTGTCCGCCTGATGCAGTAGAAGAAGATGATATTGAACTCGAATTTAATGGCTTTCATGCTATGGTCGATGAAAAAAGTGCGCCCTTTCTTGAAGAAGCTAGCATTGACTTTGTGACCGATCAGCTTGGTTCTCAGTTAACGTTAAAAGCGCCTAATGCTAAAATGCGTAAAGTCGCTGATGATGCGCCATTAAAAGAGCGTATCGAGTATGTTATTCAATCTGAAATTAACCCGCAATTAGCCAGCCATGGTGGCAACATTATGCTAACTGAAATTACAGAAGAAGGCGTTGCAGTACTTCAGTTTGGTGGTGGCTGTAATGGTTGTGCTCAGGTAGATGTGACCTTGAAAGATGGCATTGAAAAGCAACTTATTGAACAGTTTGCTGGCGAGTTAACTGGCGTTGTTGATGCGACTGAACATCAACGTGGAGAGCATTCGTTTTATTAAATTTTGCTGTCGTTTTAGGTCAGAGATCTCGCTCTGACCTTTTGTTCCTCTTACCGTTACTAAACCTCTTCATTAATTATTATTTATTCTTTGTTTACCGGAAATTATTGTTCTGTATATTGAATAAGTCGTTAGTTAATTGATTTTAAGTGACTTAAGTCAATCTTTTGTTGCAAGATATTTGATTACTTAGATTCCAATAACACGTTAATGTCCAATAAAAGAATGTTACTTAGCTACTTATTAAAAAAAGCTTCATTTTACTCTGCTTTACTCAAGTAATCGTTAGTTCACGTTTTCTGACTATGTGGGTATGTGAATGACATCTGTTTCAGGTTCTACAGTATCTAGTGAACTCCTTCATTTTCCCACAGGAGAAACAGACACTTATGGCATTAACCCTGAACGACAATTTGAGCTCCCCCTTCAACACGACATTGACGTCATTTGTTCACAACTTGCTCAAAATATAAGTATTGAAATAGCAGATTTCAGACAACAGCTTACCGATTACTTCCACAGGTTAATCCAATCAGAACCGTCAAACTATGGCGTTATCGTTAAGTCCGTCAATGAGTTTCAGTCATTAATGGCGACGTGTAAAAATGAACCCGCTAAAGTGGCTGCATACAACGCTCTTTTGTATGAAGTTAAGGCGGGCTCGAGTACATTGCTATATGAAGCACCGCTTACGGAATCCATCAATATTTTACGATTTGAAAGTAGACATTTATTTGTTGAAATTAATTGTGTGAAGCAAAGGTTATTAGATGATGCAGCTGAGGCTTACTGTTTGGAGAATGGCCTGCCCCCAGAGAGCTTAGAAAGGGAGAAAACGCGTTTAGTTTGTCATGCGGCAAAGCAATTGGGAATACATTTAGGTCCTAGAGCAAAACTTGAAGACGATCAAAGCAGTAATCTAACCCAAGAGCAATTGGAGTTTTTTACCGAAATCATTCGTATCCGAATTATGCCACCAAGCCTCGCGGCGCATTGTTCACACTATTATTCTCATGTGTTTAATCAGGTTATGCGTGATTATTACTGCGAATTACAAGATACCTCTTCGAAAAAGGTAGGAAAGAGATATACCAAAGCAGTTAGGCTGTTGAATGAGAAACTGAAGGGTGAATTAGAATCCAAAGTGTTTCAGCCTCTAAGAGTATTAACTGGAGATCATCGTCTAGGTTTAGAGACGTTTGAGCAGTCTGTTGCGGACTCAGCTAATCCTGATACAGGACCCATAAAACTTTTAGTTCCAGAGTCATTACATTTTTTACCAAAAATAGACGAGCATTTTGCTGAGTGTTTAATCGAGAACAGAGAAAGGAAAACCGTATTTAGCTGTAGTATGGGCGATGTTATGAGTCATGGAGGCTGTAGTTTTGTCATTCAAGGAAGAAGCTCAAGGCATGAAGCGAGTGAGTCCAAAGCGTTAACGCTGAATCTTCTTAACAGTCTTACCTTAGATATTTTACCTGTAAGTATCAGGATCGGTTTGGTGCATGCGGCGTTACTAAACTTGGAGCACTTTGATGCTATCGTTACTTTTTTATCTAATAATGGCTTATTCAGCAGTGAACTCAGCGCGATGCAATATGAGTTTTTATCTATATTTCGGCAGCGATTTCAACATTGTCCAAATGATAAAAGTTTTGTTACGCGAGGTATCAGAACGCTGTGGCCAGAGGAAAAAGCGAAAGAAGTTGCGGAAGCTTTACAACTTGATGATTGCGTAAATATGGTTCAAGTTCTTCACTTAGCTAAGTTAGAGTTAATGGCAGCCTATCCTGGGGTTGAGAAAAAAATACTTGGTTGTTCATTAGAAGCAATAGCTGCTCATGCTATTGAAAAGGATGACTTTCATCTGCTTAAACTTTCACTTGGTGAACCAGATAAAGGTGGCGTTGCCAAGGCAGCACAAAGAGTGTCATACCTCGAAGATAAGACACTCTTTTTGTATGGCGTCTATTCTGGTTCAATTCAGTCTCAATGCCATTTAATAAATCGTGCTTCACCTTTAGAGCCTGATCGTAAGACATTGTTGCATCTAGCATGTAAATACAATAGACATGAAATGGTGGTTTATTTACTTAACTTTCCTGAGCTGGATCTCGAGTGGTTAACAAAATCCGGCCAAACTGTCATTCACACCGCATGCATACATGGCAGTTCGGCATCGCTAGAGATTCTACTAAAGTCGGGTAAATTTGTTGGTACATCAGAAAGAACGTCAATAGATTTTATTGATGCTTTCGGGCTTTCAGCAATGCACTATGCATGTTTTTATGATCATAAAGGCGCAGTTGAATTACTGCTGCAATCGGGGGCAAGTGCTGAATTATCAATGAGCTATCATTGTGGGGTGTTTCAGTACGCTAGAGCAATAGAGCAAAAAGAAAAACGATCTTTGGAATCTTCACAAGATTATTTGGAAAAAGTAACAGCAAAAGCGAGCACTCATACCAAGGACAGTCCGATACATTGTGCTTGCCGCAATGGAAGCGAAGAAGTCCTACAATTACTATCGAATCAACAACCCTCTTTGCTATCGAGCCAAAATGCTCATGGTGATAGCTTATATCATACGACTGTTGAAGCAGGCAGCATTTCCTTTTTAACAAAACTGCTGATTGTTATGGGGAGTCAGAAAACTGATGATCCATTAAAAATAAATCGTATCAATCACGCAGGTGATTCAGCGCTGCATTTAGCTGTTACCCTCGATAAATATGAAATGATTAACCTATTACTATCAATACCAAAAATTTCTATAAGCATTCAAAATGCTAAAGGTGAATCACCCGCATCAATAGCACTAAAAAAGAGTGATAAGAGCACAATAGCACTGTTATTCCGGCATGGTGCCTTTAATTTGCAGCACAAAGATAGTGGTCGAGCGCAGAATGCTGAAGTCTATGTTAAATATTTAAGTCGGCATAACTATGATGGTGAACATAACGAAATTTTACTTAATATCATTCAGCAGTTTCCGCATGAGGTGGTTAAAATTGTTGATAGGGATGGTGATGGGCTGATGCACCATGCCTGCATGAAAGCGCAGTTTAACTTAATGCTGCAGATTGCTCAGTACACAAGCTTGAAAGTGACAAGTGTGAATGCTCAAGGTGAAACACCATTTTTAACTGCTTGTCGGCTCGGAATGCCTAGGATAGTCCAAAGAATGCTAGAAAGAGATGAACTCTGTGTTGATTTGCGAGCAGCGACCACAGCAGAAAATACGGCATTACATTTAGCTGCATCTTCCCAAAATAAAACACTTAAGCCAAGTTTTGCAGATATAATTTATCAGCTCTCTCAATATGGTGATTTTACAACAACTTATTTGTATCGAATGAACCGAGAGGGCATGTATCCAATCCATTTGGCTGTGATAAGCCAAAACGTAGAAGCGATACATGAAATTTCAACGATGTGTAGAGACAATCCAGAGCTGGATTTTAATATAAAAACAAACAAGGGTAAGACGGCTTTGCACTTAGCTGTGGAGTCTGGAAACCTCGAGATATTAAAAGTGACATTGAGGTTAAGTCAGTTCCATTTAGGTTTGGATCGACTTGATGATGAAGATGACTTTTTTGATTGTGAAGAACCCATAATGCAAGATGAAGATGGAAATACACCCTTGCATCTTGCTTGTATTAGCCGAAATCTCGATATGGTGAAATTGATGCTCTCGCAAGGAGAACATCAAGATTCGACAATTCGACCTTACCTTGTAAGTTTGTCAGTTCGTAATCATTTAGGGTATTTGCCTTTACAGCTTGCTTACCAATTCAGACAAGATAATCCGCAGCTATTAGCCATAACTTGTGAAGCGATGGGGCGACCAAGCCTTAACTTGAAAAAAACGAATCAATTTGGGGATACGCCATTACAGCAAATGATCCGAATGGGTAAATCTATTTCAGCTATTCGCAAAGCAATTAAAAACAAAGTTGGTAACATAAATGATGTGAATTTCTTGGGGCAGAGTGCCTTACATGTTGCCCTAGATAAGCGTAATCAACCAGTCGTTCAATTATTATTACAACAAGAATGCATAGATTGTAATGTTGTGAGTAATGAACAAATCACGCCATTGGGGTTAGCCATCAAAAATGGGTATATGATGTTAGCGGCAAGTATGATCGAGCTTGACGCAGACCCCTGCATTGGCAAGCTCAATAATCAGCCAGTATTACACGCGCTTTGTGAAATGGCTGAGTCTGGTATTCCCCTCATTCTCGCAAGGATGGATCGTATTGATGCCGCGAAAAATAAGGAGATATTAAGCAAACATTTTGTCGTTGTATTGAATCAGACTAATGAAAGAGGTCAAACCCTGTTTCATATTGCGGTAGAGATGCGAAGCGTTGAACTAATCGGTAGGCTTTGTCAGCTGGAAGGTGTCGATATCAACTCTCAAGATAATCATGGTATGACTCCATTATTGCTTGCTACGCATCAGCTAATTCGACGAGATGATGTTGAATTAGCGGATGAAGAGATTACAGCAAAAAATGCTCAAAATACTCAGATGATAAAGTCACTCATTGAATTACCAAAGATTGATATTTTTGTAAAGGGTATTGAAGATAAAACGGCAATTCATTGGGCTGTGCTGAGAGAAAGCTCTGAATGTGTGACGCTGTTGTCGCAATACAGTTCATTACCGTCTAAACAGTTATTGATAAGAAGTCCAGCGGAGAAGGGTTGTGAAGACTTTGCCTTGGTGAGCGCGGAAGGTTATGGCATAAATTCTCAAGATAACCTTGGCTCTACACCGCTGCATTACGCTTCGCAACTGCGTAATGGTGGCATATTTACTACGTTGATTTACGCTGGCGCGGATGTGCATATCAAAAACAATAGACATTCAACTGTTTTTGAACGATTAGAGGCCGAACAAAACATTCAAGAGCAAGATGTAGGACAACGTGAAACTCAATTTGTTAACTTAAAAGCAGTACTTGTAAAAGCGGAATCAGAAATGCCATGGAGGCAAGACTCAGAACGAAATACGCACTTTCAAAAGGCATGCAGTTTAGATAATCAAGAATTGATGCAAAGAATGATAAAAGCTACATCATCGAGCGGTTTAGAAGATAGTCGTACAATTTCAGAGCTAGTGAACCATCAAAATAAGCAAGGTAAAACTGCGATGCATATCGCGATAAGCTCTAATGCGATCAATGCCGTAAGGATATTGTTAGGCTTGAGAGTCGTTAATATCTATCTAGCGGAAAATAGTGGGCAAACATTATTGCATTATGCCGTCGGAAGTAGCCTAGAGATGCTTAATTTATTGTTAGAACCGTGTGCTCCATTGCTAAGTGTCAAAGATACCAATGGTTATACTCCATTGCACTGTGCTTGTTTACGATCCAACCGAGATATTGTTGCTGCAATATTGGCTACATCGAGTCGTGAAATCAATGACCTTGACTCTTGGGGGCAGTCACCAATGCATCTGGCTTGTCAGGTAGGGAACTCAGATATTATTGATCAGTTATCAGGTGCCGGAGCCAAGCTAGATCTTGTTAATTTTAATGGGTTATCTCCATTGCATTATGCCGTCACAAAAGTGGATAAACAAACATTAGAGGCGTTGTTGGACATTGACACTGCAAGGCGGTGTTTAGCGTTAGAAACTGTCATGAACCCTATTTATTTATTGATTCGCCAATTGGAAACGGAAGAGGATTTTCAAAAAATAGAAGTGTTAGTGGCAACATGTAAAGCTAATAACATAGCTATTAATTTTTGTGTAGCTCCCATAGGAGATCTAACATTGTTACAAATGGCTTGTTCAGTTAAGAACGTAAAGTATCAACAGAAGTTGTTGACGTTTTTAATTAACGAAACGGTTAATGTACCAATTACTTATCAATGGGTGAATGGGAGTGAAGGCGAAAAATCAGCACCAAAAGAGAGGATTGTGTCTAATACTGACAATGGAAGCCTTGAACTAGTCACAGCACAGCAAGTACAAGAAAGTGAAAATGACGAAGAAGAGTTTCAGTTAATTGATGCGGCTAATGCACCCACAGCTCCTTTGCTTGATGTGAATCAGTTACTTCCAAATGGAGTGACATTGCTGCATTGGTTAGTGCAAAAAAATGAGTTCCATACTATTCAATATCTATTATTAACTCATTATCAGCAATTTAACTTAATGGTAGAAAACGCAGCAGGTAAAACCGCAAGACAGACGGCAGAAGAGTTAAATCCAAAAAGTAAATTTACGCATTTGTTGGTTGCAGCAGAAAGTGGGCTAGATAGTTTAAAAGAATATATCAAGACCACAACACAACTTGAATATAAAGCGAAAATAGAATTAGCCAGCAAAGAAAAATGTGCAGCTGAGAAAGAAGAGTCTCGAACGTTTGCGCAAAATATGGATTATTTCATCATTGATTCAGATAATGACAGCACGGACTTAAATGAACCCGCAGATTTAAACGCAGCAAAACTTGATGAAGTCCCTCGCTATCAGACTCAGCAATCCACACAGTCAAGTTTGTCTGCACAGTCGACAGTTGATGATGACGAGCATCATATTGACGCCGACACAGCTACAGACTTAGAAAATACTCTAACCGCTTCATTACCATTGCCCAGTCTCGACGTTCCAACCGAGACTAGACCTACCCCAAGACCCACTTCTACAACATCATAGAGTAGACGATTGTTGACGTAAGTAGAGCCAGAAATGCCCAGCAAGCGTAGCACTTCGACTCAACATGAATACTGATAATGCTGCCCACAAAGCGTGGTTGCCCCAAGCTTGAATAACAAACCACAATATAAAAAATAACCCTGTTGAAAATAACATGCTATTGCGCATCACATTACCTTTGGCTGCACCTATGTATACACCATCAAATAGATAACAACTAAAGCTCCATAACGGTAATAGAATTAACCAAGGTAAAAATTCATTGGCTGCGGTAATTACCTCGCTAATATCAGTGAGCATTGAGATCAATCGTTCGCCAGATAGTCCAAATAGCAAGGTAAATCCCACAGCAATAATGCCGGACCAAAACCAAGAAAAAAACACTGACTGCTTTAATGCGGCTTCATTTTTACTGCCATAATGCTGTCCAACTTCGACCTCAGCGTAATAGGCGATGCCGTCTAAGCCGTAGGATATCAGCATAAGAATATTCAATAAAACGGCATTAGCGGCGAGGGTGACAGCATTAATGCCTGCGGCATAAAACGTCATAAAAGCAAAGGTGGATTGCAAACATAAACTACGTATAAAAATGTTGGCATTGAGCGAAATGAGTTGTTGGTAGCCTTTTTGAAAGATGAGATAAACTAGCTTGTTGTGTTGCCAAAAACCAAGTTGACGTAATTGCTGCTTTGTGAAATAGAAAGCGATTAAAAAAGCAGAAAAATCTGCAAGTACTGACGCCCAAGCAGCGCCTTTAACTTGCCAGCCTAGGCCAAGAATAAACCATGCATCTAGGATAATGTTAACGCTGTTGGCGATGATTAATTGCCACATAGTGACTTTGGGCAAGCGTCTGCCAAGTAACCAACCAAGCATGACTAAGTTCATCAATACGATAGGTAATGACCAAATACGAATGCCCACATATTGCCGGCAGTAAAGTTCAACTTGTTCGCTGGTGTTGGCGAGCCACATCGATGCATCAATGATGGGTTGCTGTAGGGTAACCAAGAGTAAACCAAGTGTTATGGCGATAAAGCTCGCCTGCATTAAGTATTGGCACTGGACTTGTGGATCTTGCTTACCTAAGGCTTGTGCGGTCAGTCCAGTCGTTGCCATGCGCAAAAATCCCAGCAACCATGAGATCAAGGTTATAATGGTTGATCCTAATGCGACTGCGGCTAAATAGTGTGCTGCAGATAAATGGCCTACCATTGCGGTATCAATCAGGCCGAGTAGGGGCACACTAATATTCGACAATATCATTGGGATCGCGAGCGACCAGAGTCGGTGATGATGTTGTTTTGAGAAAAGAAATACGAACCGACTCATAAGGAAATGAATATGTTAAAAAAAGTAATATTGAATATTAGCTTAATCGCCTTATTGCTAATAGCGAAAGTTGCAAATAGTGCGGTAATATTGCAATACCATCATGTTTCTGATGACACGCCTTCGGCGACTAGCGTGTCGTTAAAGCAATTTAAACAGCATATGGATTATTTAGCTGCTAATCATTTTAACGTTATTTCTTTGAGCAAACTGATCCGAGCATTACAACAGGGTCAAGCATTACCCGCAAAGACCATAGCCATTACCTTTGATGACGGCTATAGCAATATTTTACACAATGCGCATTCAATCTTAAAAGAACATAAATTTCCTTATGCCATGTTTATTGCTATTCACCCGATCGAAAAGGGTTATAACAACATGATGAATTGGCAGCAGATAACGAGAATAGCCAAAGAAGGCGCTGAGATCATGAATCACAGTTATGGGCATGATCATTTAATCCGTAAACAAAAAGACGAGTCACAACAGCAGTGGCTACGAAGAGTTAAACAAAACTTACTTAAAACCGAAGCCGTAATTAAGCGGCATACTGGAAAGTCGCACAAGGTTTTGGCTTACCCTTATGGTGAATACAATCAAGCCTTAATGCAATTATTGGCCGATATGAAATTTACGGCTCTTGGTCAACAGTCTGGTGCCGTGGGTAAGCATTCAAATATGCAAGCGCTATCTCGCTTCCCTGTGGCGGGAAAGTATGCAGATTTGTCACGCTTAAAAATAAAGCTGACCAGCTTGCCGTTACCAGTCATTAAACAAACGCCAATGGATCCACAATTGGCAGCATCACAGCAAAAACCACTGTTACGTATCAAGTTGTCCATGAAAGACATTCATCAACATCTGTTGAAATGTTATGTTTCAGGCCAAGGAGAAGGGGAGTTAACTTGGAAAACGAAAGATATTTTCGAAGTTAAGTCGCGCCAGCCACTGCCAGCCGGGCGTTCGCGCTATAATTGCACCGCGCCAAGTAAAACTCAGTCTGGGTATTACTGGTTTTCACACGCATGGGTTAAACCAAATAAAGATGGAAGTTGGGTTCAGGAATGAAGTGGGTAGAAAAAACCTTTGCTAGGTTATCAAACGTTGAGCTTTATCAAATTATCAAGCTTAGAATCGATGTGTTTGTGGTAGAGCAAAATTGTATTTATGCCGATTTAGATGATAAAGACTGCCATAGTGAAACGCGACATTTAATGTTGTTGGATACCAATAATCAATTAATTGGCTATTGTCGAATTTTACCCCAAGGGTTGAGCTACCCACACGTGAGCATAGGTCGAGTGGTTATTGCCCCACAAGCGCGAAAAAAAGGCTTAGCAACCCAATTGCTGCAACGCGCATTGGTATCTATACAAAAGTTATGGCCGCAGCAAGATATTCAATTGGGTGCGCAGGAATATTTAGTCGATTTTTATCAGGACTTTGGATTTCGAACTGTGTCAAAAATGTACCTAGAAGATGGCATACCTCACAGAGATATGTTGTTGTCGTATAAAAATAAATCGGATTATTAAATTGTGAACTGCATAACTCAATTAGTGATTGATCTAGAGTAAAGTATCAGGTAGATAAGTACTGAAAATAATCATAAAGGGGTTTCAAATGGCTGATGTATTTCATCTCGGTCTTACCAAGGAAATGTTGGATGGCGCGGTAACGGCAATCGTACCTGGCGATCCTGAAAGGGTAAAGCGTATTGCAGAATTAATGGATAATCCAAAGTTCTTAGCAAGTCATCGCGAATATACCAGCTATCTCGCATATTTAAATGGCAAAGCCGTGGTTGTTTGTTCAACAGGGATTGGTGGCCCATCGACATCGATTGCCGTTGAAGAATTAGCGCAACTGGGTGTTACCACCTTTTTAAGAGTCGGTACCACAGGTGCAATTCAACCACATGTTAATGTAGGCGAAGTGATTGTGACGCAAGCTTCAGTGCGTTTGGATGGCGCAAGCCAACATTTTGCGCCAATGGAGTTCCCAGCGGTGGCTGACTTTGCTTGTACCACAGCCATGGTGGAAGCATGTCGTGATAAAGGCATTGAGCCACATGTGGGTATTACAGCTTCTTCAGATACTTTTTATCCAGGGCAAGAGCGCTACGATACTGTTTCAGGTCGTGTGACTCGTCGCTTTGCAGGATCAATGAAAGAGTGGCAAGACATGGGCGTGCTGAACTATGAAATGGAATCAGCGACCTTATTTACTATGTGTGCTTCTCAAGGTTGGCGTGCAGCTTGTGTTGCAGGTGTTATCGTAAATCGTACTCAACAAGAAATACCAGATGAAGCCATGATGAAAAAGACTGAAGGTCATGCGGTACAGTTGGTGGTTGATGCAGCGAGAAAGCTGGTTTAAGTAGCTTACAATTCATTCATTGTTAAAAGCAGATCTTGGTGATCTGCTTTTTTTTAATTAATTCTCAATTCGACATAATATGTCGCTTTATTTTTGTTCTACTGGTATAGTCAGAAGATTGGTTTGTCTGTTCAAGGAAGTAATATGGCGTTTTCCGATCCGATCGTTTTGTGGGCTGTGATTGGTCTATTTCTAATTATCGCCGAAATAGTGCTACCAGGTGGTATCGTAATTTTACTTGGCGTTGCTTGCTTGTTGGTTTCAAGTTTACTTTGGGCGGGAATTGTTGAAGGCATTGCTCAAAGCCTTACGGTATGGTTTATTTCATCCATTATCTTATTGTTGGTGTTTAGAGGGCTCACTCAAAAACTCATTGGCGGTGATGCACACGTTGATAATACCGATGAAGCGGTCGATTTGTATCAACAACCAGCTGAGGTTAAAGCAACAATTGGCCCGGGTGAAAAGCAAGGAAGAATTCATTTTCAGGGTTCTGATTGGCCCGCGATTGCAGATGGTTCTGTGATTAATATCGGTCAGCAAGTACGTATTATATGTCAGCAAAACATTGCCTTTGTCGTTGAACTCGATAAAGGTGATGAACACAAGGAAGATAACTTATGTTAACAATGACCATTGCAGCAGTGATATTGCTGTTTATTATTTGGAAGCTTATGCTGGTGGTGCCCATGCGTGAAGTCGCTGTTATTGAGCGGCTGGGTAAATTCCGTGATGTACTGCAACCGGGGTTTCACTTTCTAGTGCCTTTCATTGATCGCGTGGCATACAAACACGATACCCGTGAGCAGGTGTTGGACGTGCCAACTCAAAGTTGTATCTCGAAAGATAATACTCAACTTGAGGTTGATGGCTTAGTGTACTTAAAGGTGATGGACGGGCGACTTGCCAGTTATGGGATTGAAAATTATCGCCGTGCGGCAGTGAATTTAGCACAAACTACTATGCGTTCCGAAATTGGTAAATTAACTTTAAGTGATACGTTCGCAGAGCGAGATAAGCTTAATGAATCCATCGTTCGTGAAATTGATATCGCCTCCGAACCATGGGGCATTAAAGTGTTACGTTATGAAATTCGTAATATCACCCCTTCGCATCACGTTATTCATACCCTTGAAAAACAAATGGAAGCGGAACGACAAAAACGTGCTGAGATTACCTTAGCCAATGCAGAAAAAGCTGCGACGATTAATTTGTCTGAAGGTGAGCGTCAAGAAGCGATCAATTTGTCGGAAGGCGAAAAACAAAAGCGCATTAATGAACCGAAAGGAACAGGGCAAGAAATCTCAATCATTGCGACAGCAAAAGCACAAGGTATGGCAATGATCTCAGAGTCGCTTGCCAAAAATGGCGGTAATGACGCGATGAATATGTTGCTTAAAGAGCAATTTATTAAACAAGTTGGCGATATTTTACAACAATCTGAGGTATCGGTGGTGCCTGCTGAATTGGCTAAACTAGAAGGATTCTTTGAAGGGATGGAGCAAGTGACTGCAACGGTTGCCTCCAATTCAGGCAAAGGAGGGAAAGGCTAATGGATATAAATAACATGAATGTGGATTTTATTGTGATGGGCATTTGGGGAGTTATCTTCATGGTGTTTATCCTCAAGCTGTTTCAATCCATTCGATTAGTGCCAACTAAATCTGCCTATATTGTTGAACGCTTAGGTAAGTATCACAGTACCTTAGATGCGGGGTTTCATGCTTTGATCCCTTTTGTTGATAAAGTGGCGTACATACACGATTTGAAAGAAGAAACCATTAACGTTCCGCCGCAAGAGTGTTTCTCACGCGACGAAGTTAAGGTGGAAGTCGATGGCGTGATTTATATGTCAGTTACTGATCCAGTAAAAGCCAGTTACGGTATTACTGACTATCGTTATGCTGCTATTCAACTTGCGCAAACGACAACACGTTCAGTCATTGGTACACTTGATTTAGATAGAACTTTTGAAGAGCGCGATGTTATTTCTGCCAAAGTGGTTGAAGTATTAGACCAAGCTGGTGCCATGTGGGGAATACGTGTTCATCGCTATGAAATCAAAAATATTACGCCACCTGATACCGTTAAAAATGCTATGGAAATGCAAGTGAATGCTGAGCGTGAACGTCGCGCATTATTGGCAAAAAGTGAAGGTGATAAACAAAGTAAAATTAACCGCTCTGAAGGTATTAAAGCTGAGATGATTAATCGTTCAGAAGGTGAAATGCAAAAGCGGATCAACGAAGCAGAAGGTAAAGCACAAGAGATTTTAACTTTGTCCAAAGCAACGGCTGAATCCATCGAACGCCTTGCTGACTCGATTGCAGCACCTGGTGGTCATAATGCGCTCAGAATGCAACTCGGTGAGCAATATATGAAGCAATTCTCAGGGCTGAGCAAACAAGGGAATAAAGTAATTTTGCCTGGTAATATGATGGACTTTGATCATTGGTTTAACAGTATCGGTCTTAAAGAAAAATCTTAATAATTTATTGTTTAACTGCATGAAACGACAGTACAGCTTGCTCTAAGCTGTACTGATAATACCAAAAGTTGTTGAACTAACAGAAAAGCAAAAACTACATTAACGAAATTTCATCTGTAAAAGTTGATCCTAACGGTTTTAACAGCGCAAAATAGTCAGGATATTGGTAATTTTCATGACCTTGGCTAGGATTTAAGTATGTATGAGTAAATCCTATTTCAACAATAAATTAACGGTGATTGAATGGACATTTTTGAAGAAGCGTTTTCAGAGCTCGGTATTGAAGGAATAACCTTCGGTGATGACAACGTATTGACCTGTGAATTGTCACGTGAAGAAGAGGGCCGTGATATCGTTTTGTCATTATCGGCATATCGAGATCATCAAGAAATGAGTTTGCGTTTATCGGTAACAACACAAAACACTATTCCTGAATCAGTACCTGAAGAGTTTATGTTGGCTTTTGGGGAACGTTCTATCGAGCCTTTTCGTGGCGGTTTTGGAATAGGTATTTTGCCTGAATGTAAAAATGTCACTTTATACCGTAATATTGTTATCTCGGGTAAACCAAAAGGATTTATCAAAGAGTCAGTTGGAGAGCTAATTGAAGCCGCGGAAGAGTGGGATTTAAAGCTATATAACTTGTCGAAAGGCATCTCTAATAAAGACAAAAAAGTGCCTCAACAAAAAGCCACAGCAGCAAGAGGTCCAAGAGGTCCAATGCCAAGGGCATAGTTTAGTGCTCTCTAGTGATATCTGAAGATACAGGATTTCAGCGATAGCAGAATTCACTCTCTATCGCCTTGATGATTATCCTTTGAATTCCTGCACCTTGAATGATTTTGGGTATATAATTCTTGCCTCATCTTTTTGGAGGCGGAAATGGACGCATCTTATTTACTTGACGGTCTTAATGATAAACAACAGCAAGCCGTTTCAGCACCGCAATCAAACATGCTGGTTTTGGCAGGTGCAGGTAGTGGTAAAACACGAGTACTGACACACCGAATTGCTTGGCTATTACAAGCAGAAAACCAAAGCCCTTATTCTATTCTGGCGGTAACCTTTACCAATAAAGCAGCGGCAGAAATGCGTGAACGGGTGGAGAAGGTCGTCGGTACTAATATGGGACGGATGTGGATTGGTACCTTCCACGGTTTGGCGCATCGCTTATTACGCACTCACTATCAAGATGCAAATTTGCCTCAAAGCTTTCAAATTATTGATTCGGATGATCAGCTTCGGTTGATCAAACGTATTTTAAAAAGCCTTAATTTAGATGAAAAGCAATACCCACCTCGTCAAGCTCAGGGCTATATTAATGGCAAGAAAGATCAGGGATTACGCCCAAAACACATTGATGCCAGTATTTTTCCCATAGAGCAAAATTTATTAAAAATTTACCAAATCTATCAAGATTCTTGCGATCGTGCCGGATTAGTCGATTTTGCCGAAATCTTACTGCGTGCGCATGAACTCTGGCTCAATAAACCGCATGTGTTGTCTCATTACCAAGATCGTTTTAAACACATTTTGGTGGACGAATTTCAAGATACTAACGCGATTCAATATGCATGGATCCGCATTCTTGCGGGTGATAAAGCGAATGTCATGATAGTGGGCGATGATGACCAATCCATCTACGGTTGGCGTGGCGCGCAAATCGAGAATCTACATAAATTTTTAGAAGACTTCCCATCGGCTGAAACCGTTAGGTTGGAGCAAAACTATCGTTCTACCGCTAACATTCTTAATGCTTCCAATAAACTGATTGAAAATAACCCTGATCGGATGGGAAAGAGTTTATGGACCGAAGATAAAGACGGTGAACCAATTAACCTATATTGTGCTTTTAACGAACTCGACGAAGCACGCTTTATTGTTTCTCGTATTGCTGATTGGCAAGATAAAGGCGGTAAGTTAGAAGATTGCGCCATTCTTTACCGTTCTAACGCTCAATCACGGGTACTGGAAGAAGCCTTGCTTCAAAAAGGGTTAGCGTATCGAATTTACGGTGGATTACGCTTCTTCGAGCGTCAAGAAATTAAAGATGCCATGGCGTATTTACGCTTGATAAGTAATAAAGATGATGATGCGGCATTCGAGCGGGTTGTTAATACTCCCACACGGGGTATTGGCGGGAGAACGCTAGATATTTTGCGTTCAACCGCAAGGCAACATCAACTGACTTTATGGCAATCGTGTTTGCAGGTGCTTGATCAAAAAATGCTGACAGCTAGAGCAGGCAATGCAGTGCGTAGCTTTATGGATCTGATAGTTGCTATGCAAAGGAACACGCAAGACTCCATGCTGCCAAGAATAGTTGATACCGTCATTCAAGAATCTGGCTTAAAAGCCATGTATCAAGCTGAGAAAGGTGAAAAAGCTCAGTCTCGGGTTGAAAACTTGGACGAATTAATTACTGCGGCTAAGTCATTTGAACTACCTGATGAGCTTGAAGAGTTAGGCGAGTTAAACGGCTTCTTGTCTCATGCTGCACTTGAAGCAGGCGAAGGCCAAGCGGATGCCTTTACCGATTCTGTACAATTAATGACATTGCATTCAGCGAAAGGCTTGGAGTTCCCACAGGTGTTTATGTCTGGTGTCGAAGAGGGCATTTTTCCGAGTAAAATGGCACTTGAAGAAGGCGATAGATTAGAAGAAGAGCGCCGCCTTTGTTATGTTGGTATGACACGAGCAATGCAAAAGTTGACCATCACTTATGCGGAAGCTCGTCGTATTTATGGCCGTGAGGATTACGCACGTCCATCACGTTTTTTGAAAGAAATCCCCGATGAGTACGTTGAAGAAATTCGCTTAAAAACGCAGGTTTCTATCCCAACAGCAAGAGCATCGCACAACCATAGTCGATTTGATGAAAAACGTTCGGTAACGATGCAAGCTAAACCTGCATTCACTCAAACTCATGATAGTGGCTTAAAAGTCGGTCAACGAGTCAATCATAAGAAATTTGGTGACGGAAAAATCATGGATCTTGAAGGCCATGGTGATAAAGCACGCGTACAAGTGAACTTTGACGATGTTGGCGTTAAAAAGCTGGCGATTGCGTTTGCAAAACTAGATGTGATTTAAGGATTCTCATGTTAAAAAGGGACAACTTTTCCGCTTACTTACAGTTAATGCGTTTAGATAAGCCTATTGGCAGTTTGCTACTCATGTGGCCTTGTTTGATGGCGTTATTTTTAGCCGCAGATGGCTTTCCACCGCTCTCTATTTTGGTGATTTTTGTTGCTGGGGTATTTTCGATGCGCGCCTGTGGCTGCATCATTAATGATTATGCCGATCGTGATTTGGACTCTCATGTGGAACGCACGAAAAACAGGCCCTTAACCAGCGGTCAGGTCACTGTCAAAGAAGCCTTGTTTTTGTTCGCTCTATTGGCATTAGTGTCATTTGGCTTAGTGTTAACGCTTAATAGCATGGTGATCAAACTCGCAGTGGTTGGCATTGTTATGACTGTTATTTATCCGTTTTTAAAACGGGTAACGAACATGCCACAGTTCTTTCTAGGCGTGGTATTTGGTTGGTCTATTCCAATGGCTTATGCGGCGATTAACGGTGAGCTTGATGGGTCGACATGGTGGTTATTTGCCGCTAATTGGTGCTGGATTGTTGCCTACGACACAATGTATGCCATGGTCGATCGCGAAGATGATTTAAAAATCGGCATAAAATCTACTGCTATTTTGTTTGGTCAATATGACCGATTGATCATAGGCTTGTTGCAATTGCTGGCATTGCTCGGATTTGCGATTGCAGGCCTCAGTCATGAGTTGAGCTGGATTTACGGTATTGGCTTAGTTGCTTTTGCGGGCTTTAGCTTATATCAACAAAAACTCATTTATCAGCGTCAACGACAAGCGTGCTTTAAGGCATTTTTGAATAATAATTGGGCAGGATTAGTTTTGTTCACCGCAATGGCTGCTGATTTTATTTTGTAGGATCAATAGCCCTGACTAAAAAGGCTTATCTATACTTTAGATAGGCCTTTTTTATTGATGTTTATATGGATATAAAAAGAGATAATCTACTTGCTCAAATGGTGACTAAGCATGGCGTCGTTAAACCTGCTATAAATCAAAGTGGATATATTTTAACTTTATCAGGAAAACCACCTTTTTATATCAAGTTTAATAAAGAAGGTGAGCTTAGTACTGTAAGCTATCACGATGCAAGAGCATTCAAAGCCTTGTGTGCAAAGCTCAGCTTATTTTTTCAATACGGAGAAGTTCACCAAGTAAGAAAAGCTGTTGCTTCTATCGGTGAGGCTGAGAGTACATTCGAAAAGGTTGTTCACTTTAGAGCAAAACAAGATAGCAAGCAGGCTAAGTTAATCGAGCAGAAATGCAAAGCGTTCTTAAGGATGAAACAACAACTGCCCATTAGTCGCTATGGCCTGAAGGAGGCACAAAGCCCAATAACAGGAGCTCGATATTATTTTGATCCTGAAGGAAAAGTGCCGCATGTAAGAATGCCTGAACTACCGGTGATCAGCGGTAGTTCAGGTGGCTTTAAACAGTTAATGGGAAAAGACAACCATTTTGTTGCCTTAGCAGCTAAAAGTGTAAGGACAATGACTGCAGGCGAGATCAGAAATAGACGTTTATTACTTCAGAAACTGAGCCAATACCCCTCTGTTTGTCGCGTTCAGCAAGTGAATTCATCTGTGCAAATTGCAATTGATGGTGGTAAAGATGTGTCTTCATTTATCGGTGCAGGTAAACAATTTAAAATCGCTCAATTTAAACAGGCTTGTACAGATTTATCTGAAATGCACAAAGCTGGCATTATTCTCGGCGATATAAAACCTAGAAACATGGTGGCTAAAAGCGCAAATGCCAAAGTGAGGTTTATTGATGTAGACGATGCGCAGTGGTCAAAACTTAATGACAAACTTGTCGTTGGGGGTAAAGTACATACAAATAAATATTTAACGGTTAAATTTATACAAAGATTCGGAGAACATAATCCTCACTTAGCAAAACAGCTTGATAACTACTGCCTGTTACAAACTATGTGTGCTGCAACAGACAAAGAGTTAGCAAGAGAGGTGTCGTCAGCCAATGGAACTAAAAAATTGGGAATTTGTAATAAAAAAAACGGATATCTTTTTAAAATATGGTGTATAACAAATGTGAAACCAGAATTTCAGCAAGATATCATCAATTTTCTGTGTGATCCTGTTCAATATCCACTGACGACTGACCTAGCTAGCATGTTGAATTGGTCGTCATGACTTAAACTATTTCAACAATTTTTTCAGATCAGCAGGACGATAGTTCACATTTTTCAGCACCTTTCCTTTTCGAACGACTTTTCCTTGCATTTCAACATCGGCTGCACACTTAGCAATAATATATTCGCCTTTTGGGGTTGGAAACAGTTCTACACTTTGTTTGGCATAAAATTCGACCGTTTGTTGATATTCAGCTTCTGTTTGGCAAACTTTGCTCATATTGCTTGAGTGAACTTCATCCCAACAGCGGATAAAATCAATGCGTAAGTTATTGGCTACAGCCAGCAATAAGTCGATTAGATAACTGATTTCGATATGGCTATCAAATTTAGTTGCTCCTAAATGAACTAATCGCCCCATCAGCACATACACCGAATCCACAATGGCATCGGCTTGCTCAACTAATGAGTCAGCTTGAGCAAGTTCGGTCATTTCTTCAATGATCAGTGAGGTATGAAGGGCATCAGATTTATTATCAAGGCTTGTTGGCTCTGCCACCGGCAAATCAAAAGTGGTACGAAATTCGGTAATGTCACGATAAAGGTGATCGTAGGTAGATTGATTAAGAAAGTTTAATTGCATAGTTGACGATCACAGTGGGGGAGACTACGACTTATCTTATCTAATGTTTGTTAGTATTTCTATATAACAATCTGAATTTATAGCACTATTTTTAATTTTTTTTGTTTTTTAAAGAAAGCAGAGTTATTAAATTATCTTTAATAAAAAAAAGCAGTTGAATGAGGTAATGTAAGCGTACTTAAATTTTATATACTGTGGAGCTAGGAGTATGGCAGCAGCTCTTCCTCAAGGCCAGACTAGAACATTGACATTTCCGATTGTCGAAGGCACTAGCCATACAGTGGATGCTTCAGGTAGATGTGTTTTGGAAGAAGTTAAAGGACTTGATGGTAAGTGGAAAATAGAGCTTTCATCTTTTCAATACGTTCATAAAGCGGCGATTAAAGATGCGATTGAAAATCATAGATTAACCTCAAACTTTTTCACTGGTATGATACCTTATGCCATAGTACGTTTTCCAATTTCGTCATATGAACTCCATGGGGTTGAAGGAAATACAAAAGAAAAGAACGTTCAATATTTAACTAGAGATTATTTCGTATATTTTAATAGCAGTACAAAGGAAGTTAATCATTTTTCGACAGATAAAAAGAAAATGGCTGAAAATGAAGAAGGGAAAAGGCTTAGTATTGTTTATAAAGAATATTTAGCTAGTCATTCTGAGCCTGAGAATAATGATACGTTGATTTCAGATTAATATAGTAAAGTCAAAATCAACGTATATAGCATTAAAAAACGTTTATTATCATTTGATAAAAGCAAACGCATCACCGTATAGATGCGCTTCATTAACATTAAGTTCGCGCAGCATATCACGAGCCACTTTTGCCATATCAAATCGGCCTGCTACGTAAATATCAAGATCTGCAACATCAGTATAATCCTGCTTTACTTGCTCAAGTAAGTTAGCCGTTTTTCCAGCCCAGTTTACATCCGCTTGTTCAATAACAGGGATAAAGGTTAGCCATTGGTGTTGTTGCTGCCATTTTTCTGCTTCTTCAAAATAGTACATAGCGTTAGCATTGCGACAACCCCAATAAAAAGTGGTTTCAATGGTGTTTCCGCTATGGATCAGCTGTTCAATAATACTCTTGATGTAAGAAAAACCTGTACCGCCTGCAATCAATAGTTTTTTACGATTGCTGTTTTGCAAAAAAGCATTCCCTGCTGGAATTTCAATATCCACAGAAGTGTTTTCTTCTAAGCACTGCTTGAGTTTTTCAACCACTTGCATGGGGTAACTTTCTGCAACAGCAGCACCAATATGCAATTCAATATGCTCTGAATGTGGTGCACAGGCAATGGAAAACGGACGCTTATCTTGTTCACCCATAACAACACTGAGATACTGGCCCGCTTTAAAGTCGATATTTGCTTCTGGCATCAAAATAACTTGATACACGGCATCATTGAATGGGGTAATACTTTTTACACGACAAGCTGTATTCATTAGATTTAATTCTATCCTTTATTTGTTATTGCTCTATTCCCAGCTGATCCCACATCTGATCAACTTTTTGCTTTACTTCTTCATTCATGACAATCGGTGTTCCCCATTCACGTTGGGTTTCACCTTGCCATTTATTAGTTGCATCAAGCCCCATTTTTGAACCGAGTCCAGCAACAGGAGAGGCAAAATCAAGATAATCAATGGGGGTATTATCAACCATAGTGGTATCACGACTGGGATCCATACGGGTTGTAATTGCCCAGATGACGTCATTCCAGTCACGGCAATTGACATCATCATCAACGACGATAATAAATTTGGTATACATAAACTGACGCAAGAATGACCAAGCCCCCATCATCACGCGCTTTGCGTGGCCGGGGTATTGCTTTTTAATTGAAATCACCGCCATTCGATAAGAACAGCCTTCTGGTGGCAAATAAAAATCAATGATCTCTGGATATTGCTTACGTAGTATTGGTACAAACACTTCATTAAGTGCCACGCCCAGCATCGCTGGTTCATCTGGTGGTCTGCCTGTGTAAGTGCTGTGATAAATGGCATCTTTTCTATGGGTAATGTGGGTTACTGTGAATACAGGAAACCACTCTGTTTCATTATAATACCCAGTGTGATCGCCATAAGGCCCTTCTTCAGCCGTTTCTTCTGGATCAATGTAACCTTCAAGAATAATTTCACTGGTAGCAGGCACTTCTAACCCACAGCTGATGGCTTTACAGACTTCTGTACGTTCTTGGCGCAATAATCCTGCAAAGGCATATTCGCTCATGGAGTCTGGTACAGGCGTGACAGCTCCCAAAATAGTCGCAGGATCGCTGCCTAACGCGACTACGACAGGGTATTTTTCACCGGGATGTTTTTCTTTGAAATCTTTAAAGTCCAGTGCGCCGCCACGATGGTCAAGCCAACGCATGATCAGCTTATTTCTACTAAGTAATTGTTGACGATAAATACCTAAGTTTTGGCGTTTTTGGCTAGGGCCTTTGGTAATGGTCAGTCCCCAAGTCACCAAAGGTGCAACATCACCCGGCCAGCAATGTTGAATTGGCAGTTTAGTTAAATCAACGTCATCACCTTCAATAACAATTTGTTGGCAAGGTGCTGATTTTACGGTTTTGGTTGGCATTTTTAATGCCTGAGAAAACTTAGGTAGCTTGCTTAATGCGTCTTTAAATCCTGCTGGTGGTTCAGGCTCTTTTAAAAATGCTAATAATTCGCCTACTTCACGCAGCTCAAGGGGATCGGTTTTTCCTAACGCCATTGCCACTCGTTTGGGTGTGCCAAACAGATTTGCCAGCACTGGCATGTCATGGCCGACAGGGTTCTCGAATAATAATGCTGGACCTTGGGCTCGTAATACTCGATCAGCAATTTCAGTCATTTCTAAGTTTGGATCAACAGGATGGCTAATGCGTTTTAATTCACCTTCCTCTTCTAAAAATGTAATAAAACTGCGTAAATCCTTGTAACTCATGTAGGCAAACTCAGGTTTTGTGACATGGAGCGCACTATAGCATTTTTTTGATAATAGGTAATGCTCGATTGCTATGCCAACATCTGAGAGAGTGGTTTAACTAATGAATTTTTATATGGATCATTTAAGAAATCGAATAATGCTTGATGATGGTCCGATTTAAAGTGGCTCATCACCCATTTTTCAATCACGTTTTTTTGCTCGATTGATACTTTTATGCAAGACAACAATCCTTTTTGTTGCCGACCATCAAGGCTATTGATTAATGTTCTAATTTCAGCTGTTGTCGTTGCTTGGATCATACACAAGAGCAGAGCGTAGCTGTCTCTGGATAGGTGAGCGAATGCATCTTGTTCTCGTATAGCCTCATATAAACCTTTCGTTATATAGCGGGGGGTGATGGTTAACATTCTATAATTTGTAACTGCTTGGTTTAGAGTTTGTATGCTGTCGAGATCAATCATTTTTACCATTGCACTGTCAAATTGTATGGCTAAATTGGCAAGTTTTATATCACCTAAAATGATATTACGTTGATGAATTTCTCCCATGTCGATGCAAAGTTGTCTGAACTGAGACATGGACATTGAACCTCCATGTGCTAAATGAATGGATAGGTCTTGCCCTGCGTTTTCGCAAATCATGCTAGTTCTGCTTATCGCAATGCAAGGGCATATCGTCGAAAATGGCCTGAGTATTCTGACCATTTGATGATTTGTACGGATTTGCCAGTCTGTTAATTCAAATCCTCGATTAAAGTGGAGGGTTACTGATTGTTCATCTTTAAAATCTAATGTTTTCATTGAACCGCAGACAAATGGGCGTTGACACTTAAGAGTGCTCGAGACTAGTGAGTCTGAGACTTCCAGAGCAGATCCTTCGTTCTCAATTAATACATATTCCTGTAGTCGCTGATCATGGTAATTAGCGCTCTCTTCGCTCTCGGTACCACGACTCGGGCGTTGGGGTAAGAACTCATAATTGACCCAATCTGCTGCTGTTGAACACTGCGCAATAGGAGAGAACTGGCCAAGTGGATCACAATAAAGGATATCACCGCTTGGGTGATGAAGTTCAATGAGTCTGCAATCTGATGGGAACGGTTGCAAACCGCATATCGCTCTCAGAGAGGTCAATTTTCGTTTTACTTTATCTTCATTAAATTTTTGGTATTTTGTAGGTAATGAAGTGCAAGGAAGTCGATAATGTTGAAAAGCCTTGTGAATAATTTGGCATTCATGAGTTTCGTGTTGTTTTGAACCTGCCACTTGTTTTACTGAGTGAAACTCAAGGATTCCTTTTGGAGAAGGAGCAAAATTGAGATGAAACTTTTTCATCCAACCTAAAGATAACTCTACTATATGTTTATTTTCAGCTTGTGTTGGTCGAAATTGCAGTGGATGTTCAATGACATGCTGTCTTAGACGTTCGGCTGTTAGTGCCATGAGAAGTTATAATATTTAAGATCTAGTGATAAACATTTAGCTCAATAATGCGGGACATATTGATATCCTAAAGTACTGTCTTGATGGTTGATAAACCACCTTTTCAACAATGTTAAAAAGGTGGCCTCCTTTAAACTAACTGCATGGATTTACGATATCTACAGCAGCAAAGGCGTTAAGCACATCTTCTTGGCTGCGATCCATATCTTTTGCCGCTTTCACGACACCGCAAGCGCCATTTTTAAAGCTACTATTTGCATTCCAATATAACTGATTGGCCTTGGCAAATACTTCAAATGCACTTTTGGTGTTCCAGCCATTGGTCGTTGCTAAGGTATAGAAAGCTTTATTATAAACACCTGAACTAAAGTGAACATTTAAGCTGGTTTTATAGTCTTTGGCGCTACCAATCGACATGCCGTCTTTGGTGGGATCGTCGAAATAGCGTAGCGCATTCATTTTCTTGGTGATTTGTGCACCAACTTTAAAGTCATTTTTACCGCGCATATAATATTTAGCCGCTTCACCTGCCATATCTGAGAAGGCTTCATTCATGCCGCCAGATTGACCTTTATAGACTAAGCCAGAATTTTGCTCGGTAAAGCCGTGACTGATTTCGTGGGCAGTGACGTCCAGTGCGACTAGTGGATAAAACAGCATTTGTCCATCACCAAAGGTCATGTTTTTACCATTCCACATGGCGTTATCGAATCCCCACAAATAGTGAACTCGCATAACCAATTGAATCGTCAAAGGTGCGGCATTAAACCAGTCTTTATACATATCAAAGATCACACCACCGAAGTACTGAGCATCATTTACTTCACCATAGCCACCATTGACTTCTTTCTCGTCATAACGAGGGCAATCAAATTTTACCGGTTTTTTCAGCCAGCTATTCCAGAAGTGCCAATGTTTTAAATCAATGGTCATCACCTTGTCATTTTTCATATAACAAGTATTGCCCTTTTTGGTGACATTGATTTTATCGAAGTCTTTGCCGTATTCGTATTTTCCTATTTTTTCGTTACCACCAAAACCAGTGGCAATTTTTTCAGTGGTTAAACCTTCCCATTGATCTAAGACTTTACCTGTATGTGCATCAACAATGGTATAAGGACGGCTCGTTTGTGGACCTTCAAGTAAGTAGTTAGTTATGTAGACTAAATGTGGTTGTTGATCACTGTCTAACCATACCCAGAGTTTGGCATCTTTATTTCTCGGCTTACTTTGTTGCATGCCTACATCGGATTGGTGCAATGGAATGGCGATATTCAGTGCTTGTTCTGGGGTGATGCTTGGCACACTAAAGTTATCGGTTTGATTAAAGTTAGTTACAGCTAGTCCTTGTACGTCAGCATACATCCCCATATTGTCTTTTGCAGATGAAATGCTGTAGCCAAAAACAGGTATGCCTTGATAGTACTGTTGTAAACGATATTTCACTTTTCCATGGGCAATCGGAATGGCTTTACCAGCTTTAAAACTTGTTTGATTATCTAACTGAAAATGCTGGCTTAGATCTGTGGTTGCAGACTGGCTCATAGAGCCTAAGTCTACAATGTCCGCAGCAGAGCTTGAAAACGAAAAAGTGGCAGCAATAATGCTCGCTAACAAAGAGATTGATGTTTTGGATGTCATAATTTGGATCCTATAACCTAACAAATTGAACATTTATCCAGCGAAAATGAAATATTTTTGGATAAATGCACTCTTCCATTGCAGATATGATCAATATTACTCGCGCTTAACTTGAGTATGCGCTTACTCATAATGAGCAACAGGTAGCCCTAATATACGCTGCTATACGCTGAACCCTAGCTGAATCAATAGGATGAAATTATTTTGAATAATTAATTAACAAAGAGAGGGGGGTACTGGTTTTTATTTAATATTTTGATATAGCAGACAATTTTTCTTGCTGTGAAGAAGATAAGAAATGTACTGGTATTTTTATTATTTTCATCACAAACGAGTTAAGGAGTATATTTCACCGCCATTGATATCAGCGCTTCACGGGAGCCTTTGTTAATTGCAATTGATTTAAGATAGTTTTGCCATAGTTCATCATAATGAGTGGCGAGATGATACAGCACAGACCAAGAGTAAATGCCAGTATCGTGACCGTCATCAAACACCAGTTTTACACCATAGTGACCCACAGGCTCAATACTGGAAATGTTAACCAATTTTTTGTGTTGAACCAGAGTCGGTGTGCCGTGCCCTTGTACTTCAGCAGAAGGAGAATGCACACGTAAGAATTCACAACTTAGTTCAAAGTCACTGCCATCAGAAAAACTTATCTGTAATACGCGGCTTTTCTTTTTGAGTGTTAAATTGGTTACGTTAGGTGTGGTATTCATGGTGTTTCTCAAAGCCAGATACAGGCGCATCTGGCTTAGTTTTAATTATGTTGCGATTAAAGAACGAAACGACTTAAGTCTTCGTCTTGAACAAGATTATCAAGGTGCTTGTTTACGTAATCTGCGTCAACAACCAGCGTAGTTCCTGATTTGTCGGACGCATCGTATGACATTTCTTCCATTAACCGTTCCATTACTGTATGCAAACGACGCGCACCTATGTTCTCGGTACGCTCGTTTACTTGCCAAGCGGCATTCGCAATGGCATCAATGCCACTGTCAGCGAACTCAATGGTTACCCCTTCGGTCGACATCAAGGCAACGTATTGCTCTGTTAACGACGCATTTGGCTCGGTTAAAATACGCTTAAAGTCATCAGCTGATAGTGCGCTTAATTCCACGCGGATAGGTAAACGTCCTTGCAGCTCAGGGATCAAATCTGATGGCTTCGCCATTTGGAAAGCGCCAGAGGCAATAAATAAAATATGATCGGTTTTTACCATGCCGTGTTTGGTACTAACTGTGCAACCTTCAACTAAAGGCAGCAAGTCACGTTGTACGCCTTCACGAGATACATCTGGACCCGATGCTTCACCACGTTTACAAATTTTGTCGATTTCATCAAGGAACACAATGCCATGCTGCTCAACAAGTTCAATGGCTTGTTCTTTCAAGTCATCTTGATTAACTAGCTTTGCAGCTTCTTCTTCAATTAGCTGCTTCATAGCATCTTTGATTTTCAGCTTCTTACGCTTGGTTGGCGTTTGTCCCATATTTTGGAACAAGCCTTGAAGCTGATTGGTCATGTCTTCCATGCCCGGTGGTGACATAATTTCGACATTAACTTGCGGTGCAGCGATATCGATTTCAATTTCTTTGTCTTCTAACTGGCCTTCGCGTAATTTTTTACGGAACACTTGGCGTGTCGACGAATTTTTATTGTTGTCAGCATCCCAGTCATCTTTTACTGGCGGCAATAATGCATCCAATATACGTTCTTCCGCAGCTTCTTCTGCGCGATGACGCACTTGCGTCATTTGCTGCTCGCGTGTCAGTTTTATAGCAGAGTCAGTCAAATCACGAATGATTTGTTCAACTTCTTTACCAACATAACCCACTTCAGTAAATTTGGTGGCTTCAACTTTAATGAAAGGCGCGTTAGCAAGCTTAGCTAAACGACGAGCAATCTCAGTTTTACCTACACCTGTTGGGCCAATCATCAAGATATTTTTTGGGGTGATCTCTTGGCGAAGATCGGAATCTAATTGCATACGGCGCCAGCGATTACGCAGAGCTATGGCCACAGAGCGCTTCGCCTTTTGTTGGCCGATAATGTGAGAGTCGAGTTCGTGAACAATTTCACGTGGGGTCATTTGAGACATAATTCGTTACCGCTCTGATTAATAGTTAAGTTCTTCAATGGTCTTGTGCTGGTTGGTGAATACACAAATATCACCGGCAATTGTGAGTGCTTTTTCGGCAATGTCTTTGGCACTTAATTCGGTATTTTCTAGTAGAGCTAACGCCGCTGCTTGGGCAAAATTACCGCCTGAACCAATAGCAACCAGATCATGTTCTGGCTGAACAACATCACCGTTACCCGTTATGATAAGTGAGCTTTCACCATCGGCAACTACCAGCATTGCCTCTAATTTACGTAGCATGCGATCAGTGCGCCAATCTTTAGCGAGCTCGACTGCTGAGCGCAGTAGATGGCCTTGATGCATTTCAAGTTTGGCTTCAAAGCGTTCAAATAAGGTAAAGGCATCAGCGGTGCCGCCAGCAAAACCAGCTAATACTTTTTCATGATAAAGACGACGGACCTTTTTAGCGTTGCCTTTCATTACGGTATTGCCAAGAGACACTTGACCATCACCAGCAATAACTACTTGATTGTTGCGACGAACGGAAACGATTGTAGTCACAAAAAATTCCTCTTAATAGACTGCCCAAAAGCTAGCAGTGAATGATTGATATAGATATAAGGGCAAAGTTTACGGATTCAAGGGGAGAAAGGTTGAAGTTATTTTGAAATGCATCGAAGCTGAGGTGAATGTTTTTATTGTTTACGGTTAGCATGAAAACGAAGCAATTGATCATATTGCTTTTGGAGTTCAGAGTTACTGTGTTCCATAAAGCGTTCATAAGAATAAACGCGTGAGCAGGTCATGTAATATTCTATCCTAGGGCGGATCCCAGCCATGTATTGAACACAAGTCGTTTGCTTTGGAAATGCTTGCTTAATGCTATCAAGATTATCAGTAACGTCATCAATGGCAATAATGCGAGGATCAATTACTTGTTGCTCTATAAAATGTCTTGCTAACCTGCTTCCTTTATTCTCGTTATCACAACAAAGAACATGATTAAATAGATCTCTTTGAAAGCATTCTCCCTCAATGTTTTTTAGTTTCTCAGCAATATAAGAGCTGTGAGTATGTGTCAGTAAAATAAACTCAGCGTTTGGGTTACGGGCTTTGAGCTGCCGCATTATTAGGGAGAACTCTGGCTCTAGCATGACATAGGTCGTTTTATCATTGTCACCAGTAGGGGTAACAATGACTTCATCAAGATCGATAACCCAATATAAATTGGATTGAGTGAGTAAACGATTATCGAGTGTGATTAACTCGCGAACACTCAATATTTGCCTATCGACAGTTAAAGCTGGGATCGTGGCTAGCAGTTTTTTTTGTGCGTTAATTTGATACAGTGCGGCATCAATAAAGTGGTGTAAGGATGCTGAAAAATGTGCTTTTTTCCCACCCATGTCACCCCCGAGAAAAAACTGATAGGGTGATTGAAAAAACACTTGAAAATCAAAGGATGAATAAAAGGGATCGGCTAAATTTATTGATGTAGGAAATGTAGGGGAAAAATGCACAGTGAAAAATTTTTGACTTGATGATGTTTTAGTTAAAGCGGTTTGAAGTGCTGCAACTTCTTTTACAAGCTTGATATGTTCGGTTTCTGACAATTGATAATAGGGAAGGCAGCTAGTTTCTGAAACGGTTATCGTTAATGATTCAAATCGAGAACTTGCCATACCTTCACCTAGCTGAAATGTAACTTACGACTTATCGTCAGGGTTTAGGGCTATGTTTCGTTAACAAAACGGCTTGGTGATAGAGTTTTAATTGCTCTGCGGAATGAGTGTCATATTGAAATAATTGGCTCTCATCGTTTAGTTTTCCGAGTTTTTGTAGTTCTTGGATCCGTGCAGGGATAGCGGGCATAAACTGAATGGTACAAGATTTGTGGCTAGGATATTTATTTTTAAATTCAGCCAAAATTTTGTGATCATCGTCAATTGCTATCACAAAATCGATGGGAAAAGAGTGCTTCTGCGCCCACTGTTCAACAACATTTACCTTCCTCTGTGGGGTGCCTTTGTTAGTTGCACAAATACATGCGTCAAACCAAGATTGCTCAAACCCTATCTTGGCCAGCTTTTCCATTTTACGTTGGTAGTATTTATCACCGGTATGAGTGACTAATAAAAACTTAGCCTCAGGCAATGCTGACTTGAGTTGCAAGATTAACTGTGGAAATTCAGCTTCAATAAAAACAAACTCAGGATCGGAAAAATGATCTTGTTGATTTGGTGAAATTTTAACAATAACATGGTCCAAATCCATGCATACGAACGTTCCTGCTGTGGCTGCATGTTCAGCACAAATATCGCTCACTTGATTCATTGACCATGCTTGATGGTCAATATTTGGTAACGATCGGACTGTACCTTTCTTTATTGCTGCTAATACACCTAAATGCCCGCTGGCATAAGCTGTAATTCGCATTTGGGTTTGTTCAAAAAAGTAAGTGAATGCCTTTTTTTGGCCATCACTTTTAAATTCAATTGGTTGAATACGTTCACTTTGATACTCTGAATCTGTGAATGTAATACAGAATTTTCCAATCGAGAACTCATCAGGCTTTTCACTCCCAGAGGTTAACCAAAGTGCAATATGATGCTTGGATAAAGGTGTTATGGCGTATTTAAAATGAAGCTTAAGTGCTTCATTAGAGCCGTGCTGGAGCAGAATGCGGTTTGTTTCGAGCGTAGCAGGATCGAAGTTTTCAGGTGTTTGAAAATAAACATGGGTATAGGTTGAAGGAGTTGCTGCTGCCACGGGATTCTCATTTATTTGTGATAACAGCATTGTTACATAACTAAAGTGTACAGATGCTTTTGAAAAAATTAATTTTTGTTAACTCTTAATTCTCAGAAGTGATGAATTCTATTGTGATATAGGTTAACAGCTCTCACCACAAGCAACGCCTGAAGCCCAAGAAAACTGGAAATTATAGCCCCCTAGCCAGCCGGTAACATCAATCACTTCACCAATAAAAAAGAGTCCTTTTGATTTTTTAGCTTCGAAGGTTTTTGATGATAACTCGTTAGTATCAACGCCGCCGAGTGTCACTTCTGCGGTGCGGTAACCTTCGGTGCCATTCATCACTAATTGCCAGTGTTTTAGATCGGCGACCAGCTTATTTCGCATAGGATGATCAAGTTGATTGAGCTGTTTGATCAGTAATGCATCATCAAACAAGACTTCAATTAATCGTTTTGGTAACCACTTTATCAGTGTGTTTTTAAGACTCTGTTTGGGATGTTTACGGGTGATTGCAGCTAAAGCTTCGAATAAATCGACATCGGGCAGTAAATCAATTTCTATGGCTTCACCGGCTTGCCAGAAATTAGATATTTGCAAAATAGCAGGGCCAGACAAGCCTCGATGAGTAAATAGCATAGCTTCGGTAAACTGAGTGCCATCTTTTGCGGTAATGCGCGTTGGTACCGATACACCTGCTAACGGTTCGAAACGTTGCTTATCCTCCTGATGCCAAGTGAAGGGAACTAAGCCTGCTTTGGTTGGTAACACGTTTAAACCGAATTGCTCAGCGATTTTATAGCCAAAAGGAGTTGCGCCGAGTTTGGGCATCGATAAACCACCAGTGGCAATCACAAGACTTTGACAACGATAATCACCTTGTGAGGTTTGGATCTGGTACAGCCCATTTTTCTCACGCGATAACTTGATGATTTCGGTTCTCAATTGCACCTTAGTGCCCGCCCATTCGCATTCAGTCAATAGCATTTTTACAATATCTTTTGCTGACTCGTTACAGAATAATTGGCCGAGTGTTTTGTGGTGATACTCAATACAATGACGTTCAACTAATTCAATAAAATCTTGTGCGCTATAACGGGCAAGGGCGGACTTTACGAAATGTGGGTTTTCACATAAATAGTTGTTTGGTTGGGCGTTCTCGTTGGTGAAATTACAACGGCCACCACCGCTGATCAAGATTTTTTTACCGGCTTGTTTTGCGTGATCTAATACCAATACACTACGACCACGATAACCTGCGGTTGCGCCACACATTAACCCTGCCGCACCTGCGCCGATTATTACCACATCGTAATCTTGCATCTTGGTATCACCTTAAACTTCACCGATAAAAAAAGGCGCTAATTCTAGCACCTTTCTGCATGTTCAATTCAAGAGTTTTTCAACTTGAGTGGAGTTAGCTCAGTACTTCCGTTTTGCGGTCTCGTCCGAGTAACTCTTTTGCTGCATCAATGGCAGCTTTGTTTTGATACAAAACCTGATACAACTGCTCAGTGATTGGCATTTCAACATTTAAGCGTTTCGCTAAGGTAAACACTTCTTTGGTATTGCGATAGCCTTCGACCACTTGACCGATTTCAACTTGCGCAGTTTCGACATCTTTACCTTGACCTAAGGCTAAACCAAAGCGTCGATTGCGCGATTGATTGTCAGTACAAGTAAGGACCAAGTCACCTAGGCCAGCCATCCCCATAAAAGTGGTGGGCTCTGCGCCTAAGGCTTCACCTAAACGGGTTAACTCGACCATGCCACGGGTGATAAGGGCTGTTCTAGCATTAGCACCAAAACCTATCCCATCTGACATACCTGCGCCGATGGCAATCACATTTTTAACTGCACCACCTAGCTGCAAACCTGTAAAATCAGGGTTTGCGTAAACGCGAAGCCTTGAAGGGCAGTGCAAAAGCTCAACTAAATCTTGAGTGAACACATCGCAGGTGCCTGCAACTGATATTGCAGTTGGCATGCCTGCGGCTAATTCTTTCGCAAAGGTTGGCCCTGAAACCACGGCAAGTGGAATATCAGTCCCTACACACTCACGAACTACATCTTGTAATAAACGTCCCGTTTCTGGTTCTAATCCCTTGGTTGCCCAAGCAATACGAACATCACTGCGAAGTAATGGTTGAGCCTGTGTTAACACCGAGCCAAATACATGGCTGGGTACTACAACCAATACATTGCGACTCGCTTGAAGTGCAAGGTTAAGGTCAGTCTCAATTTGCAGTGTTTCAGGAAAAGGGATGTCAGCTAAATACTGCTGATTACATCGATCTGCCTCTAGGGTTTTCATGTGCTTAGGCTCATGACCCCAAAGTCGCGTTTTGTGTCCGCTTCGGGCTAAAGAAATGGCAAGGGCGGTGCCATAAGAGCCCGCCCCTAATACCGTTATGTCGGCCATGTCTTTCATGAATTAAGCAGTTACTTCTTCTGCTTTTTCTTCAGTTGATTCTGCTTGTTGCTGACGTTGTTCAACGTACTGAGCAAATAATGCGTCGAAGTTAACTGGCGCTAAGTTAAGTTGTGGGAAAGTACCACGACCTACTAGGCTAGCTACAGTTTCACGAGCATATGGGAATAGGATGTTCGGGCAGTAAGCACCTAAAGAGTGTGCAAGTTGTGGCTCAGTTAAGCCAGAGATAGAGAAGATACCCGCTTGTTGTACTTCACAAAGGAATGCAGTTTCTTCACCAATTTTAGCAGTAACAGTTAATGCTAGAACAACTTCGTAAACGTCGTCAGCTAACTTGTTACTGCGAGTGTCTAGATCAAGCTTAACTTCTGGGTTCCATTCTTTTTGGAAGATCTCTGGGCTGTTTGGTGTTTCGAAAGACATGTCTTTCGTGTAAACACGTTGGATATTGAACTGTGGCGCTTCTTGTTGTTCGTTGTTGATTACTTCTTCAGCCATAATATTTTACCTATCAATTTGTTAAGGTGGCTTTTCTTATGAAAGCCATCGGTTAGGGCTTGTGTTACATGAGGCCTTAATGAACTCTGAACCATCCCAGGTTACCAGCGAACTGCTGGGTTCGATCTAATGTGTCTTACAAACTTAACACTCTTAATGCATAAGCCCTTGTCGACCTTAGGATCAGTTTGCCAGTTTTGTATGACACTTTTACGTATCAGTCAACCATTGTCTGAAAAACTATTTTTTATAGTTAAACCAAAATGGTCGTCAAAACTGTGCTTAACATCCTTATCTTTTGCTCTTAGTTACAGGCAAATTCGCTGCTTTCCAGTCGCCCATGCCGCCTTTTAGGTTATGTACCTGTTCAAAGCCTTGTGCAACCAACAGTTGAGCCGCTTGAGATGAAGTCATGCCAGCATTGCATACTAAGATAATGGGGCTGCTTTTATACTTTTCAAGGCTCGCAAGCTTTTTATTTTTAATTTCAGCCAATGGCACGTTTATCGCGTCGATAATATGGCCTTTTTTAAACTCTTCTTTTCCACGTACATCAATTACTTTTGCATTTTCACGGTTGATTAACATGGTAAGTTCTTGTGGGTTTACATTGTTAAATTTTGCCAACCCTGATTTGACGGTCATCACCACAACGGCGACAAATAAGCCTACCCAAGCCATAGACAAAAGAGGATTGGCTTGGAAAAAACTAATATATTCTTGCATGAGTTAACTTCACTTTTTGATGGCAATAACACTTGGGTAACAGAGTATACCTACCTGCATAAAAAATGCGATCACTTGCACTGATTTTTACCACTTTGCTTTTTAGATGATGTGAGATCGAGTACACTTTGAGCCCAGAATTTATCCTCCTGTTTTTGTTTGTAATACCAATTAGAGTAATTGGCATTCAACGCAAGCATGAGAATAGATTTTGTTTTTGATTCTTTATTGTTGAGGTTATACATGACAACTGCAAAGCGCCCATTGGCACTGTTGATACTGGACGGGTGGGGCAATCGTGAAGATACTCATATGAATGCTATTTACCATGCCAAAACGCCTGTTTTGGATGATTTGTATGCAAAGTATGCCAATAGTTTAATTTCAGGCTCAGGCGATGACGTGGGCTTACCACATGGTCAAATGGGTAACTCTGAAGTCGGTCACATCAATTTAGGTTCTGGCCGAATTGTGTATCAAGAACTTACGCGCATTTCTAAGGCTATTGCTGATGGCGAATTTTATGATAATCCAGCATTAACACAATCAATAGACAAAGCAATTGCAGCAGATGGTGCCGTGCATATTATGGGATTGCTGTCGGCAGGTGGTGTTCATAGTCATGAAGAGCACATTGAAGCTATGTGTAAACTTGCCGTAAAGCGCGGTGCTAAGAGCGTCTATTTGCATGCTTTCTTGGATGGACGTGACACACCGCCTCGAAGTGCTGCTGATAGTTTGACTCATTTTGATGCGTTATTTAACAAGCTTGGCACAGGTAAGATTGCTTCGATTGTCGGGCGTTATTATGCAATGGATCGAGATAATCGCTGGGATCGTGTTGAAAAAGCTTATGACTTGATCACCCAAGGACAAGCTGATTTTGAATACAAAACGGCAAATGAAGCATTAACTGCCGCTTATGAACGTGACGAAAATGATGAGTTTGTTGCGGCATCACGTATCGGTGAACAGGTTCAACTTAACGATAATGATGCGTTGATCTTTATGAATTTCCGTGCTGATCGTGCTCGCCAAATTACTCGTAGTTTTGTCAATGCCGATTTTGATGGCTTCGCTCGTAAGAGCACGCCAAAAACAAATTTTGTAATGTTGACGCAATATGCAGGTGATATCGAAGCGCCGATTGCGTTTGGTAAAACGGATTTAAAAAATACCCTCGGCGAAGTGTTACAAAACCGTGAGATGAAGCAATTGCGTATTTCAGAAACAGAAAAATACGCCCATGTCACTTTCTTCTTTAACGGTGGCAAAGAACAAGCATTTAATGGTGAAGATCGTATTTTAATCGAGTCACCAAAAGTTGCGACTTATGACTTACAGCCAGAAATGAATTCGACAGAATTGACTGACAAGTTAGTTGCAGCTATTGAGGCCAATAAATACGATGCCATTATCTGTAATTATCCTAATGGTGATATGGTTGGTCATACGGGTAACTTTGACGCCGCAGTTAAAGCCTGTGAAGCTGTTGATAGCTGCATAGGGCGTGTTGTTGAAGCGCTGAAGAAGGTGGACGGTGAGTGTTTGATAACCGCAGATCACGGCAACGCAGAACAAATGGTTGATGAAAACTCAGGCCAAGCTCATACCGCTCACACCAGCGAATTGGTGCCGTTATTGTATGTGGGTCGTAAAGCAAAAATTAAAGAAGGTGGGCGATTAAGTGATATCGCGCCGACTATGCTTAACTTAATGGGTGAGGCAGTTCCTGAAGAAATGACTGGACAGCCGCTGATAACCATTGAAGAATAAGCCGTTAATTGAAAGTGCCGCTCGATAGCGGCATTTTTGTACCCATTGAGCAGGATATGATAGGCAATTGTCACTTGAATACATTGAAATCACACTTATTTTATAAAGCCATATCGTTAGGTTTTATGCTTTGTATTTCAGGTTCAATTAAGGCTGAAAACCTAGAAAATAGGCAAGCTGAATTAAAGGCGATCCAAGCTAAAATTGATGCGCAGCGCTCTGATCTCAGCACAACTCGAAAACAACGCAGCCAATTAGTGCAACTGTTGAAAAGAGATGAGTTGGCCATCAGTCATGCGGCAAAATTGTTAAACAAGAGTCGTCAGCAGTCTAAGATGATAAATGGCAATTTAAAAGATCTGCAATTAAAGTCTCAAAATTTAACCAAACTTAAAAAAGCTCAGCAAGCGACATTAGCAAAACAAATCGAAAGTGCTTATTTGTCAGGGAGTCACGATTACACAAAATTATTATTAAATCAGCAAGATCCCTCAACCATAGAACGAATGCTTGCTTACTATAAGTATCTGAATAAAGCACGTATTGGAGCTATCGATCAATTAAAAGAAACCATTGATGAGTTAACCGATACTGAGGTGAGCTTGTCTGAACAGCAACAAAAGTTAGCGGCTGTTATTAAAGTACAAACACAACAATCAAGGCAGTTGTCTCAAGAGCAAGTTCAAAGAAAAAATACGCTAAAGCAATTACAACGCACATTGAGCAGTAAAAGCGAGCAATTGGAACAACTTCAAATCGAAGAAGCTAGCCTTAAGCATGTTATTGAACAAGCATTAATGGCTGCTAGCGCCCAACCGAATTTAAAAGGCTTGAAGGCACTTAAACGTAAATTGAAATGGCCAACGAAAGGTCGAATTCAAAAAGGCTTTGGCAATATCCGTGGTGGCCCTGTGCGCTGGAAAGGCGTGCTAATGAGCGCACCAGAAGGACAAAGTATCAATGCCATTGCCGACGGAAAAGTGATTTATGCTGATTGGCTAAAAGGTTTCGGAATGGTGATCGTGCTGGATCACGGAGAAGGTTATATGAGCCTTTATGGTCATGCTCAAGCGTTATTGAAATCCAATGGTGATGGTGTTCTCAAAGGTGAAAGTTTAGCATTAGTCGGTCGCTCCGGTGGACAAGCTCAACCTGGCCTATACTTTGAAATACGGTACAAGGGAGAAGCGGTCGACCCAGCGCGTTACTGTCGATAACTGTGGTCGTGGTCATTGATGATTCTCCTTTAAGGAGAACGTATGTACAGGAAGTTACGCAGTATTTCTTTGGTATTCGTCGGCTTTATTATTGGTGTGAGTGCCAGTTTAAATGGTCGAGAACCCTTTCCCAACCATCATTTACCTTTATTTGCTGATATTCTTGATAGCATTGAGCGCTATTATGTTAAGCCAATTCCAAAGTCACAGTTAGTCGATGCCGCAATCAAAGGAATGTTGACAGAGTTAGACGATTATTCTGAATATCAAACACCACAACAAATTAGTCAGCAACAAGCCAATAATAATGGCCAGTATTACGGCTTTGGTTTTGAAGTAAACCAGCAAGGTGAACACATTACCATTACTGATGTTTTTGCTAATTCGCCAGCAGAACAAGCAGGCATTGCGCAAGGGGATAAAATCATTGGTGTTAATGAGCGTGTTCTCTCATCTGAAAATCGCTTAGCGTTAATGAGTGAAATTCGCCAAGCTGCCGATCAAAAACAGCCGTTATCATTGACGCTACGCACAGATAGTCATCAAAAAAGGCAGATCAGCTTGCAACCTAAACTGATTTCTATACCTGCTGTAACGGCATCCATTATCGATGACAATATTGGCTATATAAAGCTCAATGGTTTTCAAAAGAAAAGCTACTTACACGTAAAGGCAACGTTGATCAAATGGCAAGATGAATCCCTAATAGGACTGATCATTGATTTACGCAATAATCCGGGCGGCTTATTGCAACAGGCGATAAAAGTAGCAGACTTATTTATACCACAAGGTGTGATAGTGTCGACCAAAGGGCGCTTCGCAGAAGCTAATAGCAAGTATTCAGCCTCGCCGTTAAGTTTATTTAATCAATTACCCATGCTGGTATTAATTGATAAACATTCAGCGTCCGCAGCTGAAGTACTAGCTGCTGCCCTACAGCAAAATCACCGCGCGACATTAATGGGGGAAACCAGTTTTGGCAAAGGCAGTATTCAAGGTATGATCCCAACGTTAAATCCGAGTAATCAATTAAAGCTGACGATTGCCAATTACTTAACTCCGAAAGGCGATAATATTCATGATAGAGGCATTACGCCTGATATATTAATTTCTCCTGTTCCTGCGAATCGCGCTGAGTTTCAGATAAAAAAAGCCAGTGTTGATGCTTCTCTATTGAAACAACATAATGATATGGTTATAAACCAAGCCATTAATTGGATAAAGGATCAAACTTAGCTTGTGATAAACCTCAGCGCTCGAATCATTATCTTTGCCAGTTTTCTGCTTTGCAGTGTTTCAACGCAAGCAGCGAAGTTGGCATTGATCATAGATGATATTGGTTATAAGCAGACTGACCATCGAGTTTTTGAGTTACCAAAAGAAGTTACGCTTGCGATCCTTCCTTTTACTCCCCAAGCCAGTCATATCGCGCGAAAAGCTCACCTTCAAGGCCATGAAATTATGTTGCACTTACCAATGCAGGCACTAAACGGTAAGCGATTGGGCAAAGGCGGATTAGATAATGGTATGAATGATCAGCAAATTAGAAAAGTGTTGTCTGCAGCGCTTACAGAAATTCCATATGCTAAAGGTGCCAATAACCATATGGGCAGTTTGCTAACGCAACTTACTAAACCTATGCATTCAGTGATGTCGTTTTTACGACAAAATGGACTGTACTTTATTGATAGCCGAACGACTAAGTTTAGCAAGGCTAAAGATGTTGCTTACAAGCATGGTGTGCCAAACATGAAGCGGCAGTTCTTTTTAGATAACAGTGTTAAACAAGTGGACTTAGAAAAGCAATTCAGCCTGATGTTAACGCGTGCCAAACGAGAACAGCAATTGATCGTTATTGCCCACCCCCATACAGAAACCATGCAGTTTTTGAAAGAAAATTTACATAAGCTAGATAAGCTAGGTGTTAAGTTGGTACCTGTTTCCAAGCTAATCACTCGCTGGTAGAGATCACTCCCAATCTAGGTGATCTAGTTCATAAACCATCATACAAGGTGTATACTTTTTACTTTCAATGAGTTTATGAATATCTGTCCACCTTTGTGCTAAACCAGTAGTATCACTTTGGTCAATGTATTTTATAAAAGCTGAGAAACTTAGATCTCGATTGTCGTCTTGAAAGGTATAAAAGCTTGAGGGTGGAGATGAAGGATTATAATGGTGAGTAGCTGAAATAAAGTGCCCAGCAGCGGATGAGCGACTCGTTGACGTGTGCAGAACGACAACGCGAAGTCGCAAATTTGCGTTACCAAAGCGACCCTTTTTATTTACGATAGGTATCGTTAATGTTTCACCGCTATTTTTAAACGATACTCTGGCCGTTTCTGCTAATTCAGGCATCCCTGTTGCATCTAGCGCAAGAAACATATATTTGAAACTTTGTTCATCAATACATTGTACATAGCGTTTTTTAGTATCCAGTTCACAAACATCCTTTTTTTGTGTCGCTGGATTAAGGACTTCCCATTGTGTATTGATATCTTGAGTTGGATAGGGATGCTCACAAAATATGTCATACCAATCTCGAATTGATGTTTGGTTCCCCTTTTTTTTACCAATAACTTCCAAACCAAAACAGTTGATTATTGGCACACAAAATTTTTCTCGATTATGGGTTACACGTTTTAGAGTTTTGCCGTTATGAATCGCAAACTCACATTCTTGTTGAACAGCACAAAAAACAGGGCTTTGTTGTAAACCGACAGCGGTTAGCATTCCTTTAACAAGCTCTGTAGTATCTATTTGTTTCATTTTATCGATGCTTTCGACATTAAAACATGCATCAATTTTTTTGTGTTTTGCTAAGTATCGGCAGGCTAAAAATACTTTTTGTTGATGCTGGGTAAACATACGAGGCCTAGAACCACCAATCGGATTCAGAATCGATTTACCTTCTTCTATCATGTCTCTAATGGAGTTGCATAAAAAAGATCCGTCAGGTTCGAGATGCTCACTTTTGAATAGTTTAGGAGGTAGTGTTCTTATTAATACTTGAAGAGCTGTATTGAAGTTACAGGTATTGTTCCATGGGGTAAAGCCAATTGCTTGCATTTGTGGGGATGGTGTTTGCATTAAGATAAATTTAAGTAAAAAAAAGCAATTATGCTTCGGATCCTCTTTTAATCTTTTTACATCTGAGGGGACGAGCACATCATGATTAACCATTGTGTATAGGTCTGCATCTGTGACGTAATTTCTAGGTAAGCGACCTAGCTCAGGTCTATTGCAATGAGTTTGATGCGCCTGAAGTTGCCTAAAGCACCAAACTTTAGTGACAAATGGTATCGGCTCGGTTACCAGAAAACACTGTGGATTAATATTAAGGAGCATGTCTTCAAAACTTGGTGCTCTTTTTAGCAGCCCCATTGTAGTTAACTGTTGTTTAAGTGCTCTCTTTTTTTCATCATTGAGTAAACATTGTGCATCCGAGGCGGCGACTCTCGCTTGAGATACGACTAAGCTGTTCAGAGCCGTCACTTGTTGGAGAAAGTCCGTTATTAATGATTGAGCAAAGTTATTTAAATGATGAGCACACTGCTTATCGTGTAAACAATTATAAACTAACGTGTTAGTTATTCTCTGTTTCACCGCAGGTAAATCCAGAAGCTGCTCTGTCACTCCTTGATGTCTATAGTTATTGATAAGTTTTGTTTTGAACCTTTGTTTATCGTCAAGTGTTGCTCGGTCTGTGGCGATTGCTGATTCAAGTTGAGCAATATAGATACGTAATTGTTGTTTTTCGGGCTCTTGTAATTTATCGGCAAGTTTTTGGTAAAGAATGATATGGGCTTGAGTTAATAGTCCTAGCTTTTGTGCAAGTGGATAGTGTTTCGGTGTAATGAAAGGACTCTTATCTGCTAACGCAATAAACCCTTCTCGCATAGCTTGAGCTGAAACTTTATGCTGTTCGGGCTTATCTGTGGCAAGTGGATTAACACAGTGGTGAACGCCAGCTTCTGGTGTTTTATTAACCGACATTTTCGATTCAACAAGAAAAATAATCGTTGCTTTATTTCTTAGCGCGCTTGGCTCGAGTACCATCTTCAATAAACCTTGATCGTCTTCTAGGACTTGCTGCAAACACTCAGAACTAATTTTTGTGAAGGTCGGTTCCATTTTTTTTAAAATTGCAATTGCACTTTTTAAGGAGTGGGTTGCGGGCATAGGGCATTTCGTTACGCCTATTGGTTGCGAAGATGTTGGCTTTTTTAGCTTTTCTTTTAGTGCTTGGAGTTTTATCGCAAACATCCCTTCACTTTGCAGAAGGCGCTGTTTATCTCTAGGGAGAGTGTAATTGCTAAAGCAGTCGCGTAAATCATCATTTTCTTTGAACACTTGCATCAACAATTCATGTTTTTCACCTGTATATTTTTTAAACTGAAGACATAAGGCAGTGCATGCTGCACTCATTTTTTTATTTTTCAAAACAACAATAGCGAACTTCTCAAAAGGATTCTTAGATTGCTCAAGCGATTTAGTGACTGCTTCAGCTAATTCAGTTCTCGCTAATACCATACCTTGAAGATAAATATGTGGCTTTTGATCACGTTCATTTGTAAATGCGACTTGATATGTTTTTTGTTGAAATGAAACGGTAAAAATAAGCGGACGCTCACCCTTTTTAATGTTTTGATAATCGATTGTTCCTTCTACGAACGCTTCTATATCTTGAGGAGAAAAAGACGCCCTTGAACTTGCCATTCTGTCGCTTGCTCTTGTTTAACGAGAATACAATCATAAATCGATCACTTAAATATTGAACAGTGATTTATTCTTCATCACTTGTTCATGTTTGGACGTTTGGCAAGGTTTTTCCTTGAGTTATTTTTTAGGTACAATTCTAAAAAAATAAACAGGTTCGACTATGACAACACAAGTTTCAATACCTGATTGGAAGCTCTCTCAATCAATGCCAGATCTCATGATCAGCAAATTATCTCATCTAGGTTTATTAAGCTTAGAAGGCGAACAAGCTCAATCATTTCTTCAAGGGCAAGTTACCGCTGATGTTATATCTCTTGAACAAGGGCAATGGTGTTGGGGAGCACATTGTGATCCAAAAGGAAAAATGCTGGCCAGTTTTCGGTTATTCGAGGCAAATGAGCAATTGATGATGTTAATGCCAATCTCTGCTGTGGCAATCGATCTCGCTCAACTGCAAAAATACGCAGTGTTCAGTAAAGTCGAATTAAGCGATGCCAGTGATAACTGGGCTATGTATGGCGTCGCAGGCGCAGGCGCGAGTTCTTTTATAGAGAGCAATCTTGGAAAGTTAGAAAGCAATGTGCATGTTTTCGAGCAAGGTATTGTTATCAAAGACGCAGATAGATTTATTGTCATTATCCGTTCTGAATGTGAATCGGATTGGTTAGCAGATCAAACAATTTTTGATGCAACGGCTTGGCAACAAATTGAAGTGAGGTCAGGCTATCCTAATATTGCTGCACATCACAGTGGTGAGTTTGTTCCACAAATGTGTAATCTCGATGCCATTGGTGGTATTAGCTTTACTAAAGGCTGCTATATGGGGCAAGAAACCGTTGCTAGAATGAAATATCGTGGCGGAAATAAACGTGCTTTATATGTGCTTTCAGGCAGCACGGCTGAACAAGTAGCTGCAGATTCAAGTATTGAGATTGCATTGGAAAGCGGCTTTAGACGCGCAGGAAAAGTCGTCGAATGGGTGCAACGAGAAAATGAAGTTCTGCTGACGGCTGTGCTTGCAAATGATACACCGATGGACGCAAAGCTACGTATAGCGGGCGATGTAAACAGTATGCTAGAGGTGCAACCACTTCCTTATTCATTAGACGTAGAATAGGGGAGTCAAAGAAAAGTATCTAAGAGGCATTATGTCATTATCCCAACAACAAATAGATCGCTATCAGCAATCAGGTTACTTGTGTCCTCTTAGAGTTTTTTCCAAAGAACAGTCTCAAAAACTCAGGCAATCATTAGAATCAATTGAAGCCAGCCAAGGTTTCAAGTTAAATCGAGCACAATGTAATAAATCTTACTTATTGTTCGATTGGGCTGATGAAATTGTGCATCACCCTAAAATTTTGGATGCGGTTGAAAGTCTCATTGGACCAAATATTTTGTGTTACATGACCAACCTTTTTATTAAAGAGCCGAATTCCGAAGCCTTTGTATCTATGCATCAAGACGCACAATATTGGGGCGTGGAAGCCGATGATGTGGTTACTGCTTGGGTGGCGTTAAGTCCTGCCAATGAGCATTCAGGTGGCATGAAAGTAATACCTGAAAGTCACCAGATTTTATTCGAACAGCAAAATACTTATGCAAAAAATAACTTACTGACTCGCGGTCAAACAATTGATGATGAACGTTTCGATGAAGCGAACCAAGTGTTTATGGAGTTGAATACGGGCGAAATGTCGTTACATCATTTTAAACTGGCACATGGTTCAAGTGCTAATCACTCCAGTGATAGACGCATCGGCTTCGCTATTCGTTATGTTAATGCCAGTGCCAATAAAATTGGTAAGCCAGAGTCAGCCCTATTAGTTCGAGGCAAAAACAAAGGTAACTTTTTATTAGAGCAGCGTATTCAAGGCTTATCTGATAAATCCCGTCGTCGCCAACATGCTGGTGCGTTAAGAAGGCAACTGCATAATCTACTTGAACCAGATGTTCATGCTGGCTTAGCAGAGCGGTTGCGACTGAAAGTCTTTAAATCCGTCGCCTTGGCTCAAAGTTATTGGCTAACACTAAAGAATTTATAATCCGCCCGTGTTTCCTCAATAACGGGATTATTGATGAAGATAAAGTGGTACTTGCCGAAAGCTATCCACTGTTAATTTGTTTTGATTCCATGGAGAATTTAGAGGATGATCCGATTTAAGCATCTCTAACACTGCATTTTTCGATATCAAAGCCCATGGTATATCTTCCCTGCCCGTATACACTTCTATTAAATCGTTTAATTCACTTAATTTTTTACCAGTTAAAATGCACTCATCTTCTTTTTGCAATTGTTTTGAATAATGTGAACTTGTTATTAATTTTGAATATTTGGTACTAGATAGCGAGTTGACGCTTTTTCTGATAGCCACAACTAGGCGTTTTTCAATGTCGTTAACTAAATCAAGTAACTCGAACTTATATGGCGAAAGCTCTGCCAATTGAGGGCAGATAGCATTAATCATATTCAATGCAAGTTGGGGTTGAGAATCAGAAATTGATTGAATTTTATCGTTGAACTGTTGTGGCGTTGACTTGACTTCTTCTATGTTTTTGGTTACTGGATTATAGTAATTAATGGTTAATGGTTGATTGAATCTACTCAAATAAGCACCAGAACGCTGCCTAGCCTGCGAGAGGTTTGACAACAGTCCATTGTTTAATGCAAAAATTAATCCTCCACCCACTTCATGTATTATCATGACCCCTGGTCTTGCAAATAGATGACATAATAGCTCTTCTTCGCTCAGCGGGTGCGGTTCGGCTTGCACAGTAGCACTTGGTGTATTTGGGTCGCATTCTTTAATTTCAGCAAACTGCCTTTGCCACAACATATTCGCATAAATAATGGCGGCAGATTCATCAGAGTCATTTAATATTTCTGTCAGTTTTTGACAAATGTTAACTTGTGCGATGCGATCCAAGTTAGCCGTTGAAACCATGATAACTTCACATTTATCATTTTGGGACTGAGTAATTTGAAGACGAGCACCGTTTACGTAAAATGCTGAATGTGTGGTTTCTTTTCCTCTAAATCTTATGGATTGAATATAACAGTCCAGTAATTGTCTTTTAGTAGGATTTGAGCAATCTACTATGCTTGAGCCACTGGATGAAATTAAGCTTTTAATATTTTCTCGTTGGCTACCGCTTTTCACCTTATGGTAAGCAGCCAATACCGCAGCATTAGCCTGAACACTGCGACTATTCAATACCCGTGCATACTTCTCGGTTATTCTTGTTTCATTTCGTAGTTGGGAATGTACATTATCAAGCGCTGTCGCGCTTGGTTGGTATCTTAGTGCTAACGATGCAGATCTTTTTAGAGAAGTTGAATACTGCTTATCGCCTTCTCCATTAACATTAACAACTCTCGCAGAGTAGACCGCAGCCCCCAATTGCAAATGATCATGTGTTGCTTCCCAGCAATTATCATAAACGGAAGCATAATAGCACCTTTCAATACCCTGATAGCTCAAAGACTGCGTTGCTGGTACGGTAGCCATAATATAAAAGTTGAATTACACACTACTCGACAGCGTAACACTGAAAGTTTGCAAAAAAAGTTAATTATTATTTATGTATGATTAAACGTGTTGTTCTTAACGTAGTTTTTTCAAACTAAAAGCCCATGATATCGAGTAGTAGTCATTAAGTTTTATTCTTGTGTACTTTGATTGAGACGTGGCACCAATGAAAAACCTCTCTCATTGAAAAAACTAAATATTCTGCTGTTTCTTCTCTTGTAAAAATGCAATCCATTTTACAACTTCAGCAGGTAAAGTTGGGCTATCTCCTTCAATGCCAGCGGTACTAACGACTTGAGTAATTGGCACTTGTTTGCGGTTTTTAACAAATACGCCGCGAACATGAGCGATGCAGTGTAAGCCTTTATCACTGACAAAACGCTGCTCAATATAGAAATATTTTTCATCCCAACCGACGACTTTACTTTCAATGCTGAACTTCTGAAATGGTTTTACATCGCGTATATAAGTGAACTCTACGGCATTGACGATAGGCATCCACTTAAGTTTAAAAAACTTTTTCAACAGCCCCATTTCAGCAAGCATATAGGTACGTGCGAGATCCATAAAAGCGGCATAACGTGAATTGGTGATATGAAAATTCACATCACAATCGCTTGGCATTACGCGGTAATCTATTTTACTAGTTTCAAGAAATTCGATCTGACGACAATGGCGAATACGCCAAAAAAGTAACCAAAAAAAACGAAAATACAGATTCATAAGAGAACTTGTGATTAAATTTTACAGAAGACTAACAAAGGTCTGACCAGTAAACAAGTTATCCTTACTAACTGATTGATAATTAATCTTCTTCTTCCACATTGAAACTATAATTTAAATTCTGTTGTTTTTATGCTCAATCAAGGAGTCGATGTAATGAGTAACCCAAGAAAATATAAAGTGATGTGTTTACCACTGGCAATGTTAACTTTATTGGCTGGCTGTGGTGACAACAGTAAAGAAGTTAAAGAGGAAGTAGTAAACAGCATTCCAACTGTGTCAGTTTCGAATGTCACTACCAACGAAGGCACAACTGCGACATTAGTTGCAAATGCTGACGATAAAGACGGCAAAGTTGTTTCTTATTTATGGCAAAAAGTTTCTGGTCCAGACATCACACTCTCAAATTTAACCGAATCCACTCTGAAAATTACTGCTCCGCAAGTTGACGAAAATACAACTTGGAAATTTAAAGTCACAGTTACAGATGATAAAGGTGCAAGTTCTTCCGATGAAGCAATGCTCACGGTAAATGATTTAACAAAAAACATGGTTATAAAGGGCAAAATAACGGATGGACCAATTGCCAACGCAAAAGTCAGTATTCAAGTTGGCTCTGCCGAACCTGTTAAAGTACAAGCGGATGAAAATGGTGATTACAGTGCAACCTTGCGTTATGAAGAAACCAATGTAAATGATTTTGTAAAGATCACTGCCACTGGCGCTGAAGATAACTCGATCGTGCGTTTAATATCGAATGTCGGCAGTCTACAATCATTAATTGATAAAAAAGATGCTGCTAACCAAGTCACGCAGCAACAAGTCTTTGCTCTGAACGTGACCAATGTAACCACGGCTACAGACGCATTAATGAAAATTGCTAATGCAGGCAATGACATCGACACCTTGAAAGAGTTTGACCAAACCAGCATGAAGTTTGAACCTAACCTAATCATGCCACTCGCTACCGCGATAAAAATGGTGATTGATTATTCTGGCAAGGACGGACAAAGCCAAGAAACATTAACTAATGTCCCCGGCTTACCTGCAGGCGTGGCCGATACCGCAGCATTAGTTCAGAATATGGAAACAGTGCAATCATATCTTGATGCAGCTATTCAAGCAGCACCAGAATCACATAAGCAGGCGTTAGCTGATATCAACGCCGATCCGAACTTGATCACAAATAATGTCGGTACTGTTACTGAGCAACTTGGTGATTTTTACTTAAAAGCCGCTGATGAACGTTTTGAAGGCGAAAGGATCACCTTGGCTGCTGGCGGAACAGGAACCTTTACCAGTAATAATCTTCAGCAGTCACCAACAAACATCAGTTGGGAGGCAAATGATCAAGGCTTAGAGATCACTTATGGTGCAGAAGGCATTGAATCTCATGACCGAACTGTTACTGATGACAATCTTCCATCATCACCTTATAAAGTGATGCGTATGAAAACCACCTTTAAAATGTTAGCTACAGCGACGCACTCTGCACAGGTGGTAGTGCAGCATGAACATAAATTTAGGTTAGAGTCTGATGGTGCTGAATCTGCTGCTACAACGCCGCAATACGAAGCTCAGCTGATAAAAGAGTCTGGTGTCGTTAATCCACAAAGTGTAATTGATGCTGGCATCGCGGGAACGTACTCGATACCTGTTCCTGGTGGGATGGATTCAGATCAATTACGAGCATTACCAAGCTATGTTGACGATCCTTACCTATCAAAACAACGCAGTATCATGAAACTGAATATTGACGCTTCAGGTAACGCAAGCTTGACACGTTTTGTTGATAACGACGGTAAGCCTAACTTAACAGGCATACAGGTTCCTGCAACAATTAGTTTTGATGATAATCACTTGAAAGCCAGTGTCGCCGGTTTACCTGTTGAATTTGATTTTGCATTTTTTACCGACCAATCACCTTATATGATGAATGGCATGCTATCTCCAGTTATTGCAACCCCTGACCTTAAACCGTCACCTATCAGTAGTTATGCATTAAAAAAGCAAGCTGATATTGCGTGGACAGCACAAAATGCGCAAGGGATCTATGCACTAAGTTGGGATATGTTGTCTCCTTTAGATAAAAGCTGGATAGAGCTGCAAGCAGATAATACCTTGCTTTACGTTCGAACAGCCGACAGTAATTTCGATAGTGAACTTTCTAACGATGAGTTCACTATCACGAGTGGGCGCTGGACTATCGAAGACGGTAAGTTGATGTTAAAACGATATTCCTCTGCTCTCTCCAACGAAAATACGACTGCACCTATAGATTGTCAACCAGAAGGGTTTGATACCTCTACAGATCTTAACTGTAAAACTTGGTTTGAAGCAGAGTGGGATCTACATAATATCCAAGGAAATGAATACTCAGTAACACAAGCAGTTAAATATTTCGAAATCTCAGTAACCTTACCTGAAGCGAGTCCTTACACTGGCTCTAACATTGTACAACATATCGACAATCGCAAGTACACAAAGCGAACTGAAAGACCGATAGCGATACCAGCATCATTGCTGCCAAATAGCAACTAACGCATTATTATGAGCACTTTTATCTGTGTGGTAAAAGTGCTCGCTACTCTAAACTAATACACCTAAGCCGCAATACCTGAATGTCTCAACAACGCATCAATCTTAGGTTCACGCCCGCGGAAACGTTTAAATAGTTCCATAGGTTCTAATGAGCCACCCATTTCTAATATGTTATTTAAGAAACTCTTACCCGTTTCAGCGTTGAAAATACCTTCTTCTTCAAAGCGGGAAAATGCATCCGCCGATAACACTTCAGCCCATTTATAGCTGTAGTAGCCAGCAGCGTAACCGCCAGCAAAAATGTGACCAAAACTATGTTGGAAGCGGTTAAATTCAGGTGGAATGACTACAGCGACTTGCTTGCGGATAGCGTCTAATACTTGTTGAATTTGAGCACCTTGCTCTGGGTTGAAGTTCATATGTAAGCTGAAATCAAATAATGAAAATTCTAATTGACGCACCATCATCATTGCAGACTGGAAATTCTTTGCGGCAAGCATTTTATCAAGCATATCTTTTGGTAAAGCTTCGCCTGTTTCAAAATGCCCTGAAATGTGTGCTAATGCTTGCTCTTGCCAGCACCAGTTTTCTAAAAATTGACTCGGAAGCTCGACCGCATCCCAAGGGACACCATTAATACCAGAAACGTCAGCTACATCAATTTGAGTTAGCATGTGATGGATACCATGGCCAAATTCATGGAACAAGGTGATCACTTCATCATGGGTAAATAACGCAGGCTTACCATCAATTGGCGAGTTGAAGTTACAGGTTAAATAAGCAATTGGAGCTTGCAATCCAGTGGCTGTTTGACGTCTCACTCGACAATCATCCATCCAAGCACCGCCACGTTTACCACTGCGTGCATACAAGTCTAAATAAAAGCTACCACGATGCTGACCACTGGCATCGGCAATAGTAAAAAAGCGCACATCTTTATGCCAAGTATCTACCCCTTTTTGCTCTTTTATATCTAAACCAAATAGTCGATTTACGGTATAAAACAAACCTGAAAGTACCTTTTCTTCAGGGAAGTAAGGACGCAACTCTTCTTGTGAAATTTGGTATTTGTGTTGTTGCAGTTTTTCGCCGTAATAACCTAAATCCCAAGCAGCTAATTCGCTGATGCCATGCTCGCTATTGGCAAAGTCGCGTAATTCTTGTAATTCTTTTTCAGCTTGTGGCTTTGAGCGCTTCGCAAGTTGATTTAAGAAGTCCATCACTTGTTGTGGATTTTCAGCCATCTTGGTAGCTAATGATTTATCGGCATAGTTATCAAAACCAAGCAATTGCGCCATTTCATGTCGCAATGCAACAATTTCATCCATTAACGGGCTGTTGTCGAATTCACCAGCATTGGGGCCTTGATCTGACGCTCGCGAAGTAAAGGCGCGGTAACATTCCTCACGCAATTGGCGATTATCGCTATAAGTCATTACGGGTAAATAAGATGGTATATCTAAGGTAAATAACCAACCTTGTTGCTCTTTTTCATCTGCCATGGCTTTCGCTGCTGCCTTGGCTGAGTCTGGTAGTCCTGCAAGCTCTGACTCATCAGTGATGAGTTTGCTCCAAGCGTGGGTTGCATCCAGTAATTGATTTGAAAATTGACTGGTTAACTCTGACATGCGCTTTTGAATCTCGCCGTAACGCTGTTTGTCGTCATCCTTCAGCCCAATACCTGACAATTTAAAGTCACGAATTGCATGATCGACAGTGGTCTTTTGAGCTTGATTTAAGCTGTCAAATTCACTTGAATTGCGGAAATTCACGTAAGCGTCATACAGACCTTGGTGCTGACCAACGAAAGTGCCATAGTCTGAGAGTAATGGCAGACAAGCATCGTGTGCAGCGCGCCATTCATCATTACTAACAACTGAATTCATATGAGACACAGGAGACCAAATCTGACTTAACTCATCGTCAGCTTGTTCAAGCGGTGCGATCAAGGTTTCCCAAGTATGAGGTGTTGAGTTTTTAAGAACTTGTTCAATGGTTTCGCGGCTTTGTTTAATTGCCTTTTCAACCGCAGGTTGAATGTGTTCAGCTTTGATATCAGAAAAATTAGGTAATTCAGTTTTAATTAGTAATGGGTTTGTCATCTAGGGCAGCTCTCAATTCGTAAATTGGATAGTAAGTTATAGATTGGGACAGTAAGCAATAATATCAAGGTTCAGCGCTCTAATTTGGAAATTTAGTTCAACATTTCACCAGTTTAAGAATATGACTTTAAATTTTCTGCTCAATGTCACAAAATGCAATCAAAGTGATTTTAAATTCATTTTGGCGCACTTATTATTCACTGTCATTTTTCATGTTACTGACTCTATTTAATGAAGCGATTTACCGTTACACCTATACTGGCTGTATTAATGGCTAGTAATACAACTTATGCAAACAACATTTCTACTTACATTGATACTGCTTGGGAAAGTAAATATATATCCAAAGGTCGAACCTTTCTTTCAGACGGAATTTATAAAGCTGAAATAGGTGCTGAATATAACGGCTTTTCTACGTTGCTGTGGTTCGGAACTTGGCATAATTATCGTGAATATAACCTAGGGCTGAACTACCAAACTCAATTTGCTCAAAATTGGAAAATTAAGTTTGGTTATCTCGGGCTGAAAATGCGTGATGCTGAAACAAGGCTTTATGGCAATGAGGCCGATGTGGCAATTAGCTACCATAAGTTATCTTGGTTAGTACCAAAAGTTCACACTTATTATGATATGAAAAGTAAAGGCTACTTCATTCAATTGTCGGTAGATGGACATTGGCAGCTAACTGACAAATGGAGTATTCATCCTCGAATTCAGCAAGGATTCGACCATGGATTTACCAGTAAACATTTTGATGGTCTGCAGCACGCAGAAATTCGTTCAGAATTGCGATACAAAGTGTCAAATCAATTAACCATTAAAGGATTTGTAGCGCATTCATGGGCATTAACAGATATGAAGCGTACTAATCCTGCAACGGCTAAAGATCAAACTTATGGCGGCCTTAAGTTCAGTTACAATTTTTAGCGCTCGAAAATTGAACACGAGTAACTACAATAAAGACATATCATTACAAGGAGTGTGTTATGTCTTCTGTTCAGTCTGTTCGATTATTATCAATCTTGATTGTCAGCTTAGGTATGAATTTATGTGTGAATGATGCAACACATGCTGATGAGAGTCGTGAACCCGCGTTATTAAATCAGGTGTTGGATGATAAAGGTAATCCTATTACGATTCCTGACGCTGAAGAACCTGCCATGGAATATCATTTCACCAAGCAACGACTGAAGCCGCAGATAACGAACAACCGTAAAAAAATCACTCAGCGCCGCTTTAAAGATTTAACCCGTAAAGAAATGCTCCAATCGCGAGCCAATATTGCTAATGATCCTAGTTGTCGTTGGTTAGATGATCGTATGGAATTATTAGAGAAGCAATTGAGTAGTGGAATGGGAATGCGATATGGGCATCATCAGAAAGAGTTATCGGCCCGTCAAAAAGAATGGGTTTGTATGAAATGTGGCGTTGAAGGGCCAAGTATTCAAGACTACACTCGCTGCCAATTTCATCGCTGAAATTAAATTCGCTTTTGACCTCTCTACTTTGTTGAAATATCGTCAGATCAGATATACTCGACGAAAAGAATTACCTAAGACAATATTAGGTAATTAAGTATTTGGGTCAACGGAGAATTTATGACACAACATTTTGACTATATCTGCCTTGGTGCAGGTAGTGGTGGCATCGCCTCAGCCAATCGTGCAGCAATGCGTGGTGCGAAAGTATTATTAATTGAAGCGAAACATGTGGGCGGCACGTGCGTTAATGTGGGCTGTGTACCAAAGAAAGTGATGTGGTACGGCGCACAGGTTGCAGAGGCGTTGCATCTTTATGCGAAAGATTATGGTTTTGATGTGTCAGTAAATAACTTTAATTGGCAAACATTAGTCGACAGCCGTGAAGCATATATTGATAGAATCCATGCCGCTTATGATCGTGGTTTAGCGAGTAATGGCGTTACCTTAGTTAATGGCTACGGTCGCTTTGTTAATGGCAACACCATTGAAGTGAATGGCGAACAATACAGCGCTGATCATATTTTAATTGCTACAGGCGGTGCGCCAACCATTCCAAACATTCCCGGAGCCGAGTACGGTATCGATTCCAACGGTTTTTTCGAATTACGTGAGCAGCCTAAACGAGTTGCTGTTGTTGGTGCAGGTTACATTGCGGTCGAACTTGCCGGAGTTTTACATGGTTTAGGCAGTGAAACACATTTGTTTGTGCGTAAACATGCGCCACTTAGAAATTTTGACCCTATGTTATCTCAAGCGTTAATGGACGCAATGGAAACCGAAGGACCGACCCTTCATACTAATAGCACACCTGAATCCGTCGTTAAAAATGCCGATGGCAGCATTACCTTAAAGTTAGAAAACGGTGAAAGCTATGACGTTGATTGCCTAATTTGGGCGATTGGTCGTCACCCTGCAACTGATCAAATTGGGCTAGAGTATACAGATGTTGAAGTAACCGACAGAGGTTATATCAAAACCGACGACCAACAAAATACGGCAGCTAAAGGAATTTACTGTGTCGGTGACATTATGGAAGGCGGCGTAGAGCTGACTCCTGTGGCAGTAAAAGCGGGTCGATTATTATCTGAACGTCTATTTAACGGCATGAGCAATGCCAAGATGGATTACAGCACGATTCCAACCGTGGTATTTAGCCATCCTCCTATCGGCACTATGGGCTTGTCAGAACCAGAAGCAGAAGCACAATTTGGTAAAGACAAGATTACCGTTTATAACTCGACTTTTACCTCAATGTATACCGCTGTAACGGCGCATCGCCAAGCCTGTAAAATGAAATTAATTTGCGCAGGCGATGATGAAACTGTTGTTGGTATTCATGGTATTGGCTTTGGTATGGACGAAATCTTACAAGGTTTTGGTGTCGCAATGAAAATGGGCGCGACGAAAGCCGACTTTGATGCTGTCGTGGCTATTCACCCTACTGGCGCAGAAGAGTTCGTTACCATGAGGTAATAAGAAACGGTTAAGGGCACAAGCAAGTTATATTTTGTGCCCAACCAATTTATTAACCTCATATTTATAGTAATAACTACAGGTTAAAGCTCTTCATTAGTGATAAATGTTGGATTTAAGCCACCATCACTTTCTTCATCTGATTGATCACGCTTTTGTTCCTTTAATGTCATTTTTTCACATTTCTCTTGCGTTTCAGCACGCTTAAAATCTTCAAATGTGAGCTCAACTTGTTCGTCATCAGCTGAACTAGTATCAGTCGCATCCAACATATATGCTTCTTGCGCGAATTTGGGGCGATTTTTCAATAAATCTGGAAATTCAGTATGTGGGTATGCACTACTAATGAGAGCACGAAGGCTAAGCCTATTTCCATAAAAACGAACCGATTTTGCAGTTTCTGCTCCATAACGCAATAGCTCTCTAAACAAGTCTATATCGCCGTTTCTTAAGGCTATGTATAAAGGTAAATTCATTCCACCTTCGGGAATATTAGTGTCTGCATGCATTTTCAACATTGTTTTAACAGTGCTGGAGTATCCAAACGTGCAAGCTAAGCTTAAAGGCGTGTGCCCTATGCGACCTTCGCTAATGGCATTCATCGCTTGAGCTCTTAGCGCTTGTACAGTCTCTCTCACTGTTTTGTTTTTAATACAAGGTAAACTACTATTCAGCATCGCATGCACCAGCTTCTTTTTGTTTTGTTCACAGGCATAAAACAGTGTTGATTTATTTTCATTGTTTATGATAAACGGGTTCGCAGCGTGTTCGTTCATCAGCCAAATTAAAAAACTATCTTCAAATTTTTTGCTTTTTATCGCAGCTGTTAAAACAGTATCACCAGATTTATTTTGTATATTTAAATCAATGCCTTCATCGATCAACTTTTTAAGCAGCTCAACATTCCCCTTGCTTGCTACCGTAATAGCTGCAAAACTTCTGGACATATTCGTCGCGATTGCATTTTGCATTTTTACTAGCCACGGTTTATTTAAAGCCTCAAGCGACTGAGAGCTCGCACCTTCAAGACTCATGTAATCAAGCCCTACTTTAGTCTGATAAAGCCAATGATGCTCCATCACTATTTTACATCGATAACTTACTGAATAAATCGGCTTATTGCTGTAATGATCAGGAAGGATAAACGTAAGAATAAACTCACCCCTTTCATCACTGAATTGAGATACTCCGCTAGTTGTCACTACCTTAGGATTGTCAGTTAATTGATACTGATTTAAATGTCTTTGAGCTGGTAAGCAAACAGCCATAACAAACCCCAAATAAATGAAAACGGTTATAGCTTAGACAATGATTCGATGAGAACACACATTATGAAGCAAGATTAATTTATTGATAACTTAATCTTATTAAAACAACAAGTTTTATTCTTAATACTTGAAGATGAAGTTTTTCTTTCGAGGATTAATTTTCCCATAAAAAACTCGGTATACACCGAGCTTTTTTATGGAAAATGTTACTTATTTAACATTAAAACCAATGTCTTTAATATCGACTTGGGTTACCTTGCCGTATTTGGCTGCCACAGGGGCAACTTTTTCAGCATTGCCGATAAGTACATATTGTAAGTTATCTTGCGGGAAGTACTGATTGACTAAACGCTTGGTATCAGCAATGGTGAGTCCATCGACTTTCGCTTGGAAGTCATTGATGAAGTTATCACTGAAGTCATACAAGTACATTTCAGCTAACAATCCAGCTAATTGACCGTTCGTTTCAAACTTAGGTGGGAATTGACCTTTCACATAAGCTTTGGCTGAGTCTAACGTCGCTTGATCGACACCTTGTTTCCATAAACGGCTGTAGGTTTTCAACGCTAAATCGATCGCTTCTTGAGTTGTTGCTGCTTTTGTAAAAGTACTGATGCGGAACACGCCTGCCTTTGAGTAAGGTACAAACCCAGAGCGGGCACCATAAGTTAAGCCCGCATTAACACGCAGTTCATCGTTTAGCCACGAAGTAAAGCGACCACCAAGAATGGTGTTAACTACCGTTAAGCCAACGCGATCAGGATTATCAAAAGTGATCCCTTTGCCACCGATCAAGAATGTGGTTTCAATGGCATCGCCTTTATTCACTAACAAAACTCTGCTGTCGTTTAGTTGAGGCAATTGTTGAGTTAAGTCAGGTTGCTTGGCGGTACTTTGACTGCTCCAACTTGCAAAGGCTTTTTTAAGTTTTTGCTTCATCATTGCAGGATCGAAATCACCCACAACGCTAATGGCGGTATTTTTCGGTGAATAGTAGCTGCTATAAAATTGCTTTAGCTTAGAAATATCAAGTTGCTTTAAGCTATCACGGTTGCCTGAGCTTGGTTTACCATATGGGTGCTGACCAAAAACTAGCTTATCAAAGTAACGACCAATCACATTTCTTGGGCTTTCTTTTGCTTGAGAAAGACCCGCAATGTTGCGCTGTTTTAACTTAGCAAATTCGGCTTTATTGAAATCAGGGCTGGTCAGCACATCACGGATCAGCGGTAGCATGGTATCCAGATCTTTCGCCATGAAATCACTGCTAACAAAGCTACCTTCTTTACCTGCTGTCGCATTTAGGCTCGCACCTAAAAATCCAATTTGCTTCTCAATTTCAGCTTTTGATTTACCACCAGCACCAAGCATCAGCCCGTTGGCTGTCAGTTTAGCTTCACCGCCGAGGGTATCATTTACGCTACCAGCGCGGACTACTGCATCAAGGGTGATCAGCGGCACTTCTTTGCGTGGCATTAAATAAACAGTTAAGCCGTTATCGAATTTAATTTTTTCATAAGCAGGCATACTGAAACTGCCTGTATCGACAACTGCTGCACTACTTGACTGTTGCGTATTGGTACTTGCACAGCCAGCCAGCGCTAAACTAACGCCTAATGCAATGGCAGCGAGTTTTGTAGATTTAGCGGTAAACTTCATTTGTCTGCCCCTTCTTTTGCTGCAAGAGTACCCACAGTGCGGTTCGATTTTTTCAAGAATTGTTTAGCCACACGTTGAATGTCAGCAGGTGTGATCTTGTTGTATTCTTTTGGCGCGTTGAATAGTTTTTTATAATCACCAAAATAAACTTCATAGGTACCAATGGTATTGGCTTTACCATTAATGGTTTCCATGGTGCGATAAAAGTCCATCAAACGAATGTTTTTCACTTTATCTAACTCATATTGGCTTACGCCTTTTTCAGCCACTAAATTGATTTGCTCAATCATCGCGCGTTCAAGTTTATGAGCAGACACTTTAGGGCTAGCGATGCCATATACATAAAACAGATTGGGATCAAATGACATCGGCATATAAGTTTCAGCTGCTAATGCTATTTGCTTATCGACAAGCGCTTTATACAAACGCGAAGATTTACCGCCGCTTAAAATGTCAGAAAGTAATGCTAATGCATAATGGTCTTCAGATTTAGCCGCTGGTACATGATATGCCAACATAACATTGGGTGTGCTCACCGATGCTTTTTCAACAAAAATTCGACGTTCACCTTTTTGCTCAGGCTCAACAGTACGCACTTTTGCTGGTGGCGTTTGAGCTGGGATCGGGCCGAAATATTTTTCTGCCAACATTTTAACATTATTGAACTTAACGTCACCGGCAATCACGACTACGGCGTTGTTCGGTGCATAATAGGTTTTGTGATATTTAACTAAGTCATCTAATGTCCAAGCCTTAATGTCGGACTCATGACCGATAACAGACCAAGAATAAGGATGCGCTTGAAAGGCTACGCCTTTAAGGGGACCTTGAAGTGCTCGCCAATTTGAATTTTCAAGCCCTGTTGTACGTTCAGATGCAACAACGCCGCGCTCACTTTCTACCATTTTTGGGTTAATGTCTAAATGTTCGATGCGATCCGCTTCTAAATCAAACATGGTTTCTAGTGCATTGGCAGGAAACCAATCTGTGTAAACCGTAACGTCTTCAGTGGTGTAAGCATTGTTCGCACCGCCTGCTGCTTCCATAGTACGGTCAAACATTTTTGGGCCGTACTTTTTGGCGCCATTAAACATCATGTGTTCGAAGAAATGGGAAATACCAGTAATTCCCGGTACCTCATTTCGTGAACCCACTTTCCAAAACAGGTACATATTGGCATTAGGGATTGAACTGTCTTCCAACACCATGATCTTCATGCCGTTATCTAAGGTAAAGCTCTTAACATCTTGCGCTGTGGTTTCGCTTGCGGCTGAGCCTGCAAACATTAACCCCAATGACAAGGTTAGAGCACTGAGTGTGCGCTTCATTGTCGCTCCTTTTATATAGTTTGCTGCTAGGTTAATTCAATTAACTGCATCTTGTGCGAAAAAATTTGTAACTAATGTTGTTGACTTTAAATATGTTATTGGGCTGATAGCTCTGCTAATGCGATTTTTGTCATTGCTTCAACACCAATCTTTAACGCCGATTCATCCACAAAGAAATTAGGGGAATGATTACTAGCTGCTTTAGATAAGTCTTGATTTTTCGGTGTCACGCCTAAAAAGAAAAACGCACCCGGCGTTTCAAGCGCATAATAAGAGAAATCTTCAGCACCAGTTATTAGACTTGGTTCTATTAAATGCTGTTTTCCTACAACACTGGCGAGAACAGGTCGAATTTCTTTAACCAATTGAGGGTTGTTTACTGTCACTGGGTAGCCATCATCAATGTCTGTTGTCGCGTCAGCACCGAGTGTCATAGCAGCATGATGAGCAATCTCAGGCAAGCGCTTTTTAATGTCTTTACGCATAGTTTTCTCCTCGTTTATGGGCTTAACTTACACGTTTTACTTAAATTGTTAAATATTTGTTTTATCTATTATGAATGAAACTTAATTGGCTCTGTGGATGAGCTGAGAGTACCTTGCTTTTTTTACTAAAAATTTCTTAGGTGTCTATGGCAACAGTCAATGAAGGAAGTGCTTCTCTTGTACAATTTGATGCTCAATTTAAAGATGACTCTAATGGTGAGGTGAGAAGTGAGCAACCTGTTAAGAGTACAATAGGCAATGCGGTTGCGGATTATTTTCGCTCACCCTCAGGTAAAACCATGATATGTGCCAATATTACGGGAGGTACATTTGGTGCTGCGACAGGAGGTGGTACAGGCGCAGCGATAGCTGTTACTTCAGGAGGCGCTGCTCCCGCTGTTGGAGGGGCAATTGCTGTTGGCTTGTGTTGCTGGGTCATAACTTGTGTGGCTTCATTACGACCGCTTTCACGTTACTTTGATTCAGAGGAAGCAAAAAATAGTCAACTTGAAAAAACACGTCTTCTTAAGGCTAAGTCGTAAACATCACCACATCATCAGAAATTACTTCAAGTTGCCATTGAAAGCGTTGAGCAATCCATTCAAAGGTTGCAATTGAATAAAAACAAATGTGCGTTTGATCGTTTTTGTAATGCCATTGCTTAAAAGCGGATTTATCTTTTACGCGTTTCGTCATTACTGCTAGCAGGCCATTTTTATTAAGCATGGACTGTAACTGGATCAGTAGTGCATTGGCATCGGCAATATGCTCAATGACTTCTGTCATGGTGATGACATCATATCTTTTGATTAACAGCTGAGGTTGATTTACATAATACAAATCATAGTTATCAATACTCATTCCTTTTTCAGCCGCCATTTTACTCAGAACTTTTCCTTCTCCGCAGCCAAAGTCTAAGCCTTTTGCTGAAACGGGAATACGTTGAAGTACTGGGTCTAAACAACGGGATAAAAAGCGTCGATAACCCACATCATCACAATTATTGTCATGCTTGTCGTACTCTGCTTTTTCTTGTTCTGAAGTCAAATGGAATGATGATGGCACTTGAACAAGGTGACAGGTTTCACACTGCCAATACTGGCGTTTTTTATCTTCAACATAAAACGTCAGCTCAGTGGAGTGACATAAAGCACATAGGGTTTGATTCATTGTTCAATCTTTGTTGTTTTAGCGGCTTGTTTTGCTTCTAACAATGGCTTTTTTTCACGTTGTTGCGTTTGTTCTACTGCAGCACGAGCTCGTTCAAGTTGCTGCTTTTCTAGTTTGCTGGTGGCAAGTGAAACTGGCTTATGAGGTGACAATTTAACTCTTTTTTTTGCTCTGGTTTCAGCCGCACCGACATTACTAATACAAATGAAACAGAGTAATGTAATGAATGACAGAGCTTTTATTTTTTTCATATCCTAGCTCCTACTCATATCGTTTACGAACATCGCTGGGCATAGCTTGTAATTGCTGAGCAATCATAGCATCAAATAAATGCAGTAACGGTGCAACATCGACAGATGGCTCTAATGATTTAATACCAAAGGCCGTTGCTTCTAGGCTAGAAAGGCTGTTACTGCGATTGGCTTTGCGTATTTGATAGCGGCTAGGTGCATTAGGCGAGATGTGTACTTGTGTTAATTCCAGCAGCCATGGATTGAGTTGCAGAATTTTAAACGCCTTGCGCCAAGTGCCATCAAGGATCACTAGAATCGCATTTTGCTCTGACTTTATTTCAGATAAATCTCGACTGTTATCGCTGGGATAAAGTAAAAATATTGGTCTCTTTTGTAATGATAACCAATGGCGAATTTCCGTAAAGTCTGCTTCTGTTTCACCAATAGCTATGTGTAAGTTATCAAGCGCTAACGGTAACAACCTTACGCTATTTTTACCATGCTTAACTTCTGAAGGATGCTGCAACACGACAACGTGAGTTTGAGCAGCAACATTTTGAGCAAAAGCACATAAACAATGTGAACTTGGGAATGAACAACAAGCACAATGAGAGCGTGACATCTTGAGTACCGTGATTTATGCAGCAATGAGAACAGGCAGTAATATATCAAAATTAAGCGCATCTGTTGATTATAACTTTATAACTTAATGGGCTAATCAATGTTGCTTGATAAATGTACTCTTAACGCTGCTGTTAATATCAAATTTGGGGGAGGAGCAATGACGGTTTACCTAGAAGAAGCGGTACATTCAGTTTATGGATTATCTAATGAAGCAGACAAATTTCTGCCATCGGCAGTCAAAAAGTTTTTAATTGTAGGTAAGCAATATCTGGTCACTCAATTTGAGGCTGGTCTTGAAGAGTTTGGTGATTTTTTTTCATATTCTGGTGCAGGGTTAGAGTATCAAGCTAATTTATATTTACGGCGAACTCATTAACTTTTCAGTGAATAATCACAGTAATGCTATGAATCAGCACTAATTATTCACGAAGCTGCGCCGAATGCTGACATTCTCTTGAAATATTGTTAAGAGGCATTGTCATTTTTAGCAAAATTTGATGAAAATTATTAGTTTATAGTGAAATGATTTTATGACTTAACTTTAATTCTTTTAAAAACAGCTAGTTAATAGTTGGCATTATCCCTGCTTAGTACAAAGAAATATTTACTTTTTCAGGGATACTAATTATGAAAATGAAACCATTAATCGCAGTGCTTGGCGTAACCTTATGTTTGTCGGGTTGTATCATCAAAGTCAGTCAGGCTAGCCAACCTAGTTTAACGAGCAGTAAAACCTTAACGTTAGATGCTGAAAATATCGATCAGCTGATGACTACAACAGGGGCAGGTGAGTTGTCCATTCGCGGTGTCCGCGGACAGCAAGATGTCCGCATTGTGGCGGACATCCATAGTTATGATGGTATCGAGCCAAACTTATCATTAAAGCAGGTTGGTAATAAAGCTAAACTCGTTGCTGACTTTGATCATTTGTCTTCATCTTTTTTTCAAACTTCTCCTTATGTCAACTTAGTTGTTACTGTTCCTGATTCATTCAGCTTGGATATTGATGATGGCTCAGGATTAATCGATATTGATCGAATCGATGGCAATATTAAAATAAACGACGGCTCGGGCAGTATTCGGGTTTTAGGTGGTAATGATATAAAAATTCATGATGGCTCAGGTTCGATTAACTTAGATAAATCAACAGGAAGCATTGACATTACCGATGGCTCTGGCGGCATTACCGTAAATGACGCTCATGGTTCACTTAATATTGACGATGGCTCTGGTAGCATTGAACTTAAACAGATCGGTGGTGATACTAAAATAAACGACGGATCTGGCTCAATTTACGTAAGGCATGTTAATGGCAAGGTCACTATTGATGACGGCTCTGGTGGAATTGATGTTGAACATACCAATGGGCTGGAAATTATCGAATCAGGCTCAGGTTCTGTGCGCTTTAAACACATCAATGGTCTTGTTTCCGTTGATGACTAAATCAAATAAATAGTCTTCCCGACGCAAGGTTTGTTGAATTTATCGTCTTTTTTTACTTGGCAATATATTCTTCAAGCTTTGCCCCTATCTTAAATGCTACTGCAATTATTTGTAGCAAATGTTGGCGCACATCAAATTCATGAGACTGAGCACCAAGTCAAAGGTGACAGTCACGCCCATTTACAATTAGAAGTAACTAAAACGGTTGCAAACGATCAATGTAGTATTGCTGACTTGGAGCAAAGCTCTAATCAAGAGCCGCACCAACACAGTAAAGTGGTTGATTTGTGTTTAGACTGCCAATGTCACGGTACTTACGTTTCTCTATTTCCCGAACTTCAAACCGATAATACGATTACACGCTCAACAGATGTTACTCTAGCTTTAGTAAATTACTTTCCACCAGATATTGCCCCTGCGTATCGCCCTCCCATATTGCCTCAACAGGTTTAATCAAATTCGCTGATAACGAATTACCTTTGTTTTACAAAGACACTTTAACTTCCCGGCATCCTGATTTCGTTATCAAATAAAACCTTTGGCAGATCACATTTTGAGTTGTGATCCGTCTTTAAAGTTATGGTGAAGCCATAGTTTGAGGCAACACAATGAATAAAAAAATCACCTTAAAGCAGTCGATGCTTAGCCTAGCTATTCTGATGAATATTGGTATAGCTATCCCAACAAGTTATGCAGGAGAAGGACACCATCATGATGAGCCTGCTAAATCTGTAATAAAGACAAAAATTGATACCCATTCTGATGAAGAAGGTCATTCAGAGGCACTACAATTAACTCCCGAGCAAATGAAATTGGCGGGTATCAAACTAGCCTCTATCAACAGCCCTGTATTGGGGTTAGATAATCTTGATGTTCAACACATGGCTACAGCGACCTTAGCCGTTAATCGTAATTTAACCGCTGTTATTGAGCCACAGTTGGATGTCTTAGTCCTACAAAGAAAAATCGTACCCAGTCAAGTTATCGTAGGTGGTTTATTCAGTTCAACCGCTTTGACTCTGTTGGTTTTGCCTACGCTTTATCGTTGGGTTTATAAGGACTAAGTTATAATGAAAAGCTTAATCCGATTTTTTAATCAGATAAGAGGAGTTTTGATTTTTCTGCTTGTTTTCAAATCATCTGGAGCAAGTTTAATGTTTTTATCACCTGTACTGACCAGTAGCCCCATTTATTACAATATGAACTTTGGTGTTTTTTCGTTGGGACTTTTTGGTAGCCATTATTTACGACTTTAATAAAACTCGCTATTAAAAATATTTCGGCGTTTGTGCGTGTATTCAACGGAATATTCAAGGATAATCGGATTTAATGACACAAAAGCAAAGGGTAGAAAAGATGAATATGACCGACACTCAATATCATCACTTAGTTGATGAAGTGTTCTCATCCATTGAAACGGCAATCGAAACCTTAATCGATGAACAAGATGCCGATGTCGACATCAATGCTAGCGGGAGCGTGCTTGAACTGGAATTTGATGATGGTTCAAAAATTGTCATGAATAAACAAGAACCATTGCATGAAATATGGCTAGCAACGCGTTTCGGTGGTTTTCATTTCGGATTTGATGGTAAAAAGTGGTTTGATAGTCGCAATAATTGTGATTTTATTCCACATGTTATCGAGTCAATAGAAAAACAAAGTGGCATTAAAATTAAGCTGTGATCAAAAGTCGATCAGCTGCTCTTCAGCTGAAATACCAAAGGGCAACACCTGCAGTTGTCCTTCAATTCTTTCTAACTGGAAAAATTGCGGCAAATTGAAATGATTTCGCCCTTCAGTGATTTCTTCAAAAGCATAGTGTCGACTAATGCCGCTGACAATTTCAGTCATTTTCTGATCATGTTGTATATAATGACTCAGTTCATTGTTGTCATCGAGCACGAATACTTCAACATTTTCATTTTGTTGCCGTAAAAAATATTGAATAGAGCTGGTCGCAGCGTAATCAAAAATAATTGATGGCGCACAAACTCGCGGGTCGTCACATAACTCAGGACGCGGTAACTGGGTCAACTTGTTACTACTGATACGTTGATAAAAGGTTTTTGCATCGTGTAAGTCTTGGCAAGCAATACCGTGATTATTAATAAAAATTCCGTAGCGCTTATCACCAATGTGTAAGGGTTGCAGCAAGGTAGATGAGGCTTTAACTTCTTTTGACAAACGTAATGTTTGACGGATCAATTTCTCCACCGTTTGTTGCAATTGTTTTTGTAACCGCTTTGAACAACTGACTATGTCGACTTTTATATCGTGATGAGAACGCTTTAGTCCAGGTGCAATCATACTGAGTAAATCTAATACTGCGAGCTTGCCACTAAAGCTATGGCACTGCCACTCACCCCAGCTATTGATGCTCATGACATCAATGCTACCAAGCATGTTGATTTGTTTGCGTCCAAGCGAAAGCACGTTGACGTTGAGGATATCAATCATCATTTCTTGCCCTTGCCAATCTTGAGTGGGATCTTGGTAAATATTGAGCAAAATGGTTAAATGCCGAAAATGCCATGGACGACATAGATCGTGTTTTAATACTCGCGTTTCAGTCTTTTTTAGTTGCAACACATTTAGGAGTTTTTTGCTGTGCTTGTCTAATGGACTGGTTTTGCTGCGGTGATCTTCTAATTGATACCATTTGGTTTTTTCATCAGCGACACCGTTGTAACAGGCCCACATTAATAAGCCAGCTTGAGTTGCGCTATGAGCAACGGGTTCCTGCTCAATAAACTGCTGTGAAGATTGCACGTTTCGATATAAGTAATATTTACCGTCACGATTACTGTGGATCACACCTAATTTCGTTTCTGCGATAGAACGGCTCCATAATCGATTTAATTGATCGACATGGTGCTCATTTTCTTGAAAAAAAGTATGAAGTTTACGGGTGAGGACACTGAGTTCGTCCATGCGTAAGCTGTCATTAAGCTGTTGCTTGGACGCGAAAGCCAATAAGGTTTGATAGCTAGATAACATGGATTGGCGCATTTGATCATTAAACCATTGCAGTTGGCCGGAATGCCAATGTTCACAATCATCTAATGTTGATAATAATTTTTGGGACCATTGCCAACTATTTACCAGTTCTTTCATATGAGAAACACGCCAATCATCCTCATCTAACGGCTGAGTGAGCTTAATGGCACACTTTAAATAAAAACAGCGTCGCAGAACCTCAAGACGCTTGTTATCTTGCTGACTGAGTAAATAGCTTTCAATGTATTGGTAGAGCACAAAATAAGGGTCGTTATGCCAAGAAAAGTTACTTTCAAGGGTTTTTTGCCAAATTTTATCGGTCAGCAAAACAGAATTTGGGTAATCACTGGCATAGGCTTCCAGCAATAATACTTTTAATACTGCTTTGTGTGGTTTTTCAATACCTTTGTATAAATGCCACAAGGACGCGCCAAAATACTCGCTGGCACTGATTTGGCGGACATCACCTAAATGTAACAGCTGGGGCAGTTCTTTAATGTGAGGCCACCAAGCAACAGTACGACCTGCCAGACGAATTTGTGAGCGATAAAATTCTTCTAATAACAACCAATGTTGAGCGCTACCGCTGTGTTCTTTTCCCAGAGTTTGCTCGCAGGGCGTTTGCCAATCGTCTTCTTGGCGAAATTGATCTGGATGAACTAAATAAAAGTTTACTTCTAACTCGTACTGTAAAAACCATGATGATAAGGCTGTTAATTTTTCACGTACTAATTGCAAATCATGCTGTGATGCTTGCTTATTGTGTACCGCCCAAATATCGACATCGCTACTGCTGCTTTGCCCAAAACTGGCAATACTGCCCATGGCATAAATGCCTTCAAAAAAATAGTCATCATTTGATGGCTTAGATACATCAAAGTTGAAAATCTGGCAATCTTCAATTGTGATTTCATCAAGGCTAAATTGATAAATACCACAAGGTGTATCATTGCCATTGAAGCCCGGAAGGTCATGATGTTGAAAGTGAAGTAGAACCGGAATCAGTCGAAATAATTGTTGCTGAGTATGAGGTAGCAGCGAAAGGGCTCTTTCAAGCCTTTTTTGGTTTAATTGTTCTGCAAAATCAGAATAGCGCTGTTGTTCGAGCATCGAAATATATTACCACACCGGCGTCGAAGCTCATATGCTAACAGGTTAATTTTTTACAGCAAGCAAACTGGAGCTGGATCACGAAAAATTATATTTTATGCCACAGATCACTCATGATTTATCTTTTGCTGTATATAAATAGCAAACAGAATGTGACTCAGTATCATTTGCTTGTAATGCTTGATGGTAAGCGCCACTTAATTCATCGGTATGCGCAAAGACATTAATTTTTTTAAATGGTCGATTTGTTACTGAATGTTTGTCGATAAAAGATTGAGTTAATAAGGCGTTTAAGTTACTGGTGTTATCCTCCTGTGGACACATTGTAAATGTCACAGTTAGTTTTGGAATACTATAAGTAGAGGAGTGTAGCTGTACGTCGTCGAGATGTTTTTTTTCAATATCGCAATGACTGACAACCACAATAGCTAAATTTTGTAGTTCTTTTTTAGAACATTCTTTTTTCGAAAATGCTTTTGGCTTGTTCATTAACACCTTTGATGCCTTTTCGTGGAGAGTCAACTCTTGTTTATCAGCTGCAGGTGCCGATGCTGAGAAAAGGCTCTTTTTCTTTGACTGTGCTACTTCTAGTGCTGTGAGTTTCAAATATTCTGCTTCTATAAGTTTGGCATCTATCAAGAGTAACGAATCGCTTTCTACGATGATTGCTTCGAGCATTTCTGAAAAGGACGAATAATGAGCATAATATTCGTCTCGTAGTCGAGTTGGCGTTACTTTTATTTCGGTTGCGAGATAAGGGTTCTCTGTTTGTATTTCGGCTGCTGGACTGAGATTCTCAGTTTTTATTTCGTTTGTGGGACGAGGACTCTCTGGTTGGCGTGTTTGGTGTTGCTTAAGTTTTAAAAGGGTATTGAATTTTAGCTCCAATGATTTTGCTAGTGAAGATTTTCTGAAGCCAAGGTGAAAAGATGTCGCTGGACTAAAAGAATAGCTGTTGCTTTTCTTCACAAAAGTGACTGTAAACGATTTTCTTTCTCTTATATTCTTTTTATCAATTGTCATCACTTTAACAGTTGATGTTGATTTTCCTGCTATCTGAGACTGTATGTTATCAAAGTGCTCTTGGGTAAACTTATCATTGAACTCATCCGCAGTTCCATCTATAGGTAGGGGGGGTAATACAGAAGTCGATGCTGATGCCATATTTCAAACCTAAAATACATTGTGCTGTATAAATTTTATGCTGTCTTGTTCGGATAAAGCTAGTTAATGATTGTTAATATAACTGTTTGTATGTATTGGTATTTGGGTGGGTTTATAATTGGAGGTTAGTCATTTAAATGATTAATAAAATGCTGCAATATAATCTTTGGAAAGTTATAGATTAGACGGCTATACCACTGTTGTCTGTTGCTTAACGGACTGTTTTATTGTGATGTTCTTTGTTGTCCAGAAAGCTGAACTCGTCATAGATACGAGTAAGATATTTCGTAGCGACGTAGTGAAACTTTGCAAGCCACAGCTTTATTTGGCTTTGGTAAGAGTTGTAATTTAGTTGGCCATTACATTATTCGTGGTTGTAAAGATAATATTGTTGACTCAGAAGTACTTTCTCCTTCAACGCACTAAATACAGTGTCTCCATCTCTGATATTTCTAACGAACACATGAGTATGTTGGATTGGGAGTATGTCATGAGGTGCTCCCGTTTTGTACGCTGGCTGTCTATCTTCTAACTTGTCTGTTGTATGCCTCTCATCTAATTTGGCTGTTCGAGTGACTGAGTAACTTAGTAAGTCTTCAGTTGAACTTGCTAGATCGGAATAATCAGCCTCTGAAGTTTTTAGATAGTTAGCTTGACCTTCTCTTTCTGCTATCATGCCCTCTAATTCTGTTTTTTTACCATGATGGACGAATACAACCTTGATGTTTGCTGTGCGCAGTTGCTTGATCGCAATGGTGGCAAATAATTTATTTCGTTTGCTTTTATTGAGAGATAAAACGAGATTAGCATCTATTAAAATGAGAGTATTAAGAGTAAATTCAGTGTTATCAACCCATTTTTTCAATGAGCTAATGCTGCGGTCATAAACAACATCAGGTTTACTGACTGTCTTTAATGCAACAGTGGGCTTACTAGAGCCTTTTATTGATTTTAATGCTAGAACTTCTTTTTGAGAAAGATGATGCAATTGAATTGGTTCGGGTCCTTTTGCTTTTTTTTCTGTCCTTACGGTTTTCAATTGATATTGATGATATGCGACTTCTAAGGCTTTGGCTTGAGACTCATACCTGCGAGCAGAGCCGCCCTTTTGAACTAAGAGCCTAGCAGAAATAGCATTTGATGACTCTTGTTTGATTTCGAATTTTTTTTGGCTGCTCTCACCGTTACTATTTATTGTATGAAATACAATTTCGTTTGGCTTGTCATCTAACTGACGATTAATAAATGAGGCATGTTCCTCACCAAAGTTGGTGTAGGTTTGGTTTTCTTTATCCCATTGCAGTGGTGCTAAACCCGTGGTTGGTGTTGCCATATGTCACTTCTTCTTACCGGTTGCGAATAGAAACTAGTATAGTGCAGGTTTATCATTTACAACTGTTACTTATTGTTAATCTTATTGTTCGGTGCGAAGTGTACAAATTTAAAATGATCAATTGAGTCGATTTCTAGGCAATGATAGCATTAGCTTTTTCCTAGTCGTCGATGGAATCTACCCATGCCTCAAGCGCTTATCCGCATTGCTACTCGAAAAAGTCCTCTTGCCATGTGGCAAGCTGAGTTTGTAAAACACCAACTTGAAACCCTTCATTCTAATTTAACCGTTGAACTTGTGCCTATGAGCACCAAAGGCGATGTGATTCTCGATACGCCATTGGCGAAAGTGGGCGGTAAAGGGTTGTTTGTAAAGGAACTTGAAGTGGCTATGCTAGAAAATCGCGCAGACATTGCCGTTCATTCAATGAAAGATGTACCTGTTGAGTTCCCTGAAGGTTTAGGCTTACAAGTTATTTGCGAGCGGGAAGATCCGCGAGATGCGTTTGTTTCAAACAGCTATAAATCGATTGATGAATTACCTCAAGGTGCAATTGTCGGAACATCAAGTTTGCGCCGTCAATGTCAAATTCGTGCATTGCGACCAGATTTAGAGATTAAAGATTTGCGAGGCAACGTAGGTACTCGTTTAGCCAAATTAGATAATGGCGACTATGATGCCATAATTCTTGCGGCCGCTGGGTTGATCCGACTAGAGCTATCATCTCGAATTGCCAGTTATATTGAACCTGAAGTGTCATTGCCTGCTAATGGTCAAGGTGCTGTAGGGATTGAATGCCGTACTGATGATGAGCAAGTAAAAGCTTTACTTGCTCCGCTTGAGCATCAAGAAACTCGTTTGCGGGTATTGGCTGAGCGTGCCATGAATACGTGTTTAGAAGGCGGTTGCCAAGTGCCAATTGGCGCCTATGCTGAAATAGAAGGCGATACGCTCAATCTAAGAGGTTTAGTAGGTAACCCTGATGGCAGTCAGATTATTTTTGATCGTGTTAGCGGGGATAAAAACCAAGCTGTAGAATTGGGTGAGCAGTTGGCAAATAAGCTATTAGATCGTGGTGCTAAACTGATTTTGGATGCGGTTTACAATAAGTAAGGCATAAAATGCACGTGTTACTGACTCGTCCAGCGGGGCGCAATCAACCAATGCAAGATGCACTAAAGGAAAAAAAGATTGCTTATTCAGTGCAGCCATTAATGCACATTGAGCCTTTGGCTGTTGATGAGTCGGTACAAAGGAAGCTTAGCCAAGCTGACATTGTTATTTTTATTAGTGTAAATGCAGTAAATTGCATCACTGCAACAAATAACATTAAATTGGCCGATAGCGCTTCTATTGTTGCTATCGGCAGTGCAACACAAATAGCATTATCCGAACTGGGCATAAACAGCATTACCTCTGAGCAATCACAGCAACACAGTGAAGGTATACTATCACTGGATATTTTACAGCAAGTAAAAGATAAAAAGGTGGTTATTGTTCGTGGTGAAGGTGGCAGAGAAAAACTTGCTGAAGAATTAATACTTCGGGGGGCAAATGTCGACTATTGTCATGCTTATCGACGAAAAAAGCCCGCTAATTTATCGGATGACCTAGGTGAACATTGGCAGCAAGTTGGAGTTGATATTATTTTAATCTCCAGCGGTGAGATCCTTGAAAACCTACTGCAAGTTGTTAAACGAGCAGACTTTCCTTGGCTAGAAAGCTGTATGCTGATCGTACCAAGTGCTAGAGTCGCCTTGTTGGCAAGAAAAGCTGGATTAAAAAACATCGTGAATGCGGCATCGGCCAGGAAAGACGCTATGCTAGCTGCAATTTTATCAACAAATAAGTAAAGGAATGGTATAGATGGAAAGTCAGTCACAACGCAGTGAGCCATTGCCCCAGCCTGAATCCTCAACGATGATTCGCAACACTGAAAATCAGGCCACTGAAAAGATGGTAACAACTAAAAGTAAAACCAGTAAGCTTGTGGTTTTTTTACTTTTGCTTTCCTTATTCATCGGTGTTGGTGCTATTGCCGGTGGATATTATCTATATCAACAATTACAACAAAAACAAACCGATTTACAAAGTATTACGGCAGAAGTTCATGCTTTTAAACAAGCCCAAATTGCCCAGTCGCTGCAAGCCGATGAATTGTCAAAACAGTTTGATAAGCAGTTAGATAAACTGTCTGAACAGCAGCAGAGTTTGAAAAAAAGTGTCTCTGGTTTATCGCAACAAACACCAAACCATTGGATGGCAGCAGAGGCCGATTTTTTAGTGCAAATGGCTGGACGTAAGTTGTGGCTTGAAGGTGATATCAATACTGCGATAAGTTTGTTGAAATCAGCTGACAGTCAAATTGCAGCCATGCGTGATCCTTCTCTGCTACCGTTAAGAAAGGCGTTGGCGAAAGACATCTCTAATGTGAGAGCGGTAAAGAAAACCGACATTTCTGGTGCGGTATTTGCCATTGATGAATTACTTGAACAAATCCCGACTCTGCCTTTGAACCAAGCAGATCAAAAAATTAAAAAAGACAAACAAGAAAAAGAGTTAACCGATTCAATTTTTGATTGGCAGAGTAATTTAGATAAAACGTGGCAGGCGTTAGTCAATGATTTCGTTAAAATTCGTAAAAGAAAAACTGATATCGAACCTCTTTTGTCGCCAAAGCAGAACTGGTATCTAGTTGAAAATATTAAAAATAAGCTGCTTCAAGCTCAATTGGCATTATACCGAAATGATGGCTTGAACTATCGACACTCGATGGAGTTAGCAGGTAAATGGATATTTGAGTATTTCGATTTAGAAAATGAAAAAACAACTAATACACTAGAAAATATCAATGAATTGGCTAAATTACGATTGCAGTCGGTTAATGTTAAAAAGTTTACTTCATTGCCATTATTAAAGCAGTTAGTCACCTATGGTGAATTGAAATCCCATGATGTTGCGCTTCCTAAAGAGGGTACATCATTATGATCCGAACGTTAGCCTATTTATTATTAATTTTAATTGGGTTGTGTATTAGTCCTTGGCTTGTTGAACATACTGGTTATGTTTACCTTTCTCTTGGTGACTACGAACTTGAAACCAGTGTCGCTTTTGCCCTAGTTGCGTTAATTGTGTTTTATTCGCTATTACAACTGGTCGAGTGGGTGCTGATTTCACTACTGAATATGTTGGTGAAATTTAACTTATTGCCCTCTCGTTGGCGAAAAAGTAATGCCAGAAAACATACTTTATCGGGTGCTCTCGCGCTGGCTGAAGAGGATTGGGCATCGGCAGAGTCTGAAATGTTAAAAGGCGCTGACAGTGGTGAGCTACCCACGGTTAATTGGCTTGCTGCTGCTCGAGCTGCACAGCATCAAGGACGGGCAGGCGAACGAGATAGCTATTTGGCAAATGCTGCTAATTATCCAAACACCAAACAAGCAGTATCGATAACCAAAACTCGGTATTTAATGCAACAAGGTGAATTAGCCGCTGCAAGATCAGAGCTCGATTTATTACATCCAGAAAAAACCAATAAATCTTCATTAATTAAAATTGCCTTGGACTTATATCAGCTGCAACAAGATTGGTCGGCTGTTAAGTTATTACTGCCCAAAGTGCAAAAAACAAAGTTATTAGCACATGATGAATTGGCAGAATTAACACAAAAAACTAATCAAGAAATTATTCGTGAGGCTTCAGCTCATGGCGCCGCAGAGCTGGATAAAGCTTGGCATTGGTTGTCTCGGTCTGAAAGGAAACAATCCAGTAATCTGGCTCAGTATATTTTAGGTTTATGCCGCTGTGATAAAAAAGAGCAAGCTTTAAAACTGCTCATTAAGGGAGTTAAAGACGCTGATCCTTCACCGATATTTGTTGTCATTCCTGCAATCGTTAACGCAGAGGATAAAAAAGTAAGGGAATTATTGCTTTCAATTGAAAAAAAGCATGAACAAAGTGCTGTATTTAATCAGTGCATGGCAGAGCTTTATGTTCAAACTCGTCAACTCGATGATGCAGTGATTTATTGGCAAAAGGTAAATGAAATCTCAGCAAATAAAAATAGCTGGCATGCGCTTGCTAAAGTGTATGAGCAACTTGGGCAAGCTCCCGAAGCTCTGCATTGTTACCGTGAAATGATTCAAATAGAAGGGTAGCGTTTTGATAACACAGAAGGCTGGCGATTAACTTAGTATCGACAGCCTTCAAGTTCGATAGCTTGCTCACTCGCTTTGTCATTTTGTGTCTAAAATTAAACTCATCACTACCTATCAAACTCCTGTGTGAAAAGTAAACAAAATATTAACAATGCTTTACTCTATGAATTCTTGTTTAACTTTTCTTGTTTTGCCTTAAAGAGTTAGCTTAACTGTCAACTATGTGTTTATTGCACTTTTCTATGGAGAGAAGGTGTTCTAAGTGACTTTGTGAGTCGGAGAGCAAATGTTAGCTTCAGTTAAAGTGAGTGAGGATGATCGTGGCATATTGGTTAATCAAGTTATTCCAGCTATCAAGCGGGAAGAAACGATCGATGTAAAGTTAACTGCTAAGAAGCTAACACATATGTATCGCTTCTCGGCATCTGGTAACTCATTAACAGTGCAGCGACTAAGGGCATTCGCCTCTAAAGTTGGTACTTTTGGACAGTCACAGGAGCATCTAACTTGCCAAGCTATGCTGTTTGAGGTTTTCATCGCCGAAGGTGAAAATGCATTAACTGCTGCGGAAATTGTTCGTTTTACGCAGCATGATGATAGCTTGCTTCCTCAAATTCTTAATAAAGTTTCCGCAGAAAGAGCAGCGGACATACTTGATGCCTATATCGGTGATCTTGATGCTCAAGATGAGGCTACTAAAGCCCAAAGAGTGTTGTTAGACCTATCTCCTGAACATCTTGATAAAGCCACTAAGTACTTAGAAAAATTACCAAATGAGAATGCAATAAAGTTACTAACAGCCTGTTTTAATGATCGGCCAGAAATAACACTATCTGTATTGTTATTGTTGAAAACTGATAAAGTTACAGGCCTTCTCCAACAAGATCGTACGTGGTTTATCTCTTTTATTGAACGTTATTTAATTGAGTTAGGAACAGATGAGTACGACTATATTTTTTCTGTAGAAGAAATGGCGGAGCGGAATGAAGAATTTGCTATTTATGATCTTGATAACACAGCAGAAGTTGGGGCTAAAGATATAGCTGAAGCAACCAAATCGGTTGATTTGCTTACACAGTTACAACGCTTTACTTCATTAATTATTTTGTTAACAGAGCAGGAACGGCAGCAGTTAGTTGGGAACTTGACTAGCAGAGCTGACGAGTACGCTAACGCATTCAAAACCTTGCTGGTGGAAACGCCTTTAAGTTCGTTAGAAAACTCGCAAGACACACTTAAAACTATCGCATCAGAATTTACTCAAGTTGCAACCCCTGCTGTTGTATCAGAGCGAGATTCGGAAGCAGAAGTATTAGTTACAGAATCTGAGCCTTCATTCGTTACATCTGAGCCAAATATGGCAGTTTCTCTGCCTGTCATACCTGAACTTGCAGTAACAAATTTAAAACAAAATACGACAGTTGAACCAGTCGTTTCAGTTAAATCTGAGGATGCCTCCTCTGATGATTCAACGCAATTAGCCGTTACTTGTGATCATGTTTACGTTGTGACACCAAGCGATCATGAAATAGATAATACATTTATATCGTCGCAGACAACTTCATCAGTCTCATTAGAGGAAGATAAAGTTGTCCAAGAAGAGGCTGTAACTAGCACTACTGATGAAGACACAAAACAAGGTGAAGCGGCGCACATTCAAGAGCTCATTGAACAACTTCATGAAGAGGGGCGTATTGAAGATAAAGTATACCAATTGTTTTTGGAGCCAGATTCGATAATCGCAAAGTTATTAGTACAAGAGTTACCTGAGTGGTTGTTAAAGGTGCTAATTAACGAAGACACAGAGATACTGGCGGGCGTTATTGATGAACTGATTCTCTTAGATGATGAGCAGGCAAATGAGAGGATTATTCAGTTGTGGAAAGGAATTCATTCGTCTATGAGAGTAAGTGTTACAAACTGTATGGAATACAGCCAAAGGTTGCTTGAAATTGTCAATACACATATCGGGGCAGAAGTTCAAACGAGTTCGCCTGAGATCTCACATAGCGTAGCTAGTGCGGTTAAATTACCCAGCCCTAAAACGAATAAAGATCAGAATGAAACGAACTATAGCACGTTAAAGCGGCTTAAAAAGACAGATACTTTGAAACGGCAGCGAAAGCAAGAAAAGCGGGCTTCACTGAGTGGAGAGACGCTAACGGTTCCTATGCAGGAACAAACAGAAATGCCTAGACCACGTGCTGTAAGTGAGCATGACGATAGCTCAGATGATGAAGTGGAGCCTCGTTGGAGTACAGTGTTAGCCAGCCAGGCAGCTCCAACAGAGGTAGAGAAAAGTGTTGCATTGCAGTTAGTGTCAGTTAGAACCTCGGATGTTGAGGACGAACAGATACCAGACAGTATTTTGTCTGCATTCGAAGCTGTTATGAAATCCACAAACAGAGAAAAAGGCGAAAAGTTAGCTGCGGATTTTTTGATTGAAGTTGCTCGATTTTATCACAGCAAACAACAAAGCGGTCTTAGATTGAGCCAAATGCAACAAAACAATTTACGGGTCTTATATGCTGATGTTGCTGCGCTTGTATCGATTCTTCGTGCTGACGAAGAGCGAGTTGCGCGCAGAAGCCAAATTGATGTAGCAGGAGTGATGGGAATAAAGGGCGGTAAAGCGTCATTGGGCTACTTATTGCTACTGCTTGGCAATATTAGGAAATCTATGTGTGATGAGCCTTGGTTAGCCAGCAATATGCTGGGTAATTCTGTGAATAGCATGTTTAAAACTGCGTTAAAAAATGAGCCACGCATTTGTGAGTTATTAGGTATCGATCCCACAGATGAAATTACAATGTCGTATCACTTTTTATATAAGTGTATGCGCATTGACCGAAACGAAGGTGTGGGAAAATACCAAGTAGATGTGGATAGTAATAAACAACGCAAAGCTGAGTATGAAGCAAAAACGAAAGAGGGCGAATATAAAAAAACAGATGCCTCTATAGGTACAGGCTTTCGGAGTATGAATCTTACTTTAATGAAAGCAGATTTGGAGAGATTACAGATTACATTAATCGAGCTACGGCAGCAGTTGGAACAATTACACAATGAGCTTGGATCAATTGATTTGGAGGCGAGCATAACTGATGCTGTTGATCAAAGCTCAATTGAACATAAAATTTTGGAAAAACAACAAGAGGTTAAACAGCAACAGGTTCAGATACGCGAGAAAGAAGCAGAAATACATAAGTTAGACAAAGCAGATGTGTCGGTATTGGGAGCAGGTATAAGGGCTAAGCGGATAAAATCCTGCAATGAGGAAATTGATCGTTTAAATGGTTTGATCAATGATCTGAAAGCTCAAAGAAAAGCAGGTATATGGTTGGTTGATGATTTCTTTATGTTTAAAAATCAACGGCAGGAACAGATGCTTGTCCAGAAAATTACACAAAAAAGAGCAGACTGTATCGTTCAAACAAAAGGAGTGAATAATCAAAGCAAGTATGAAAACCCATCTAAAGTAGCATCAAGTTATAATAGCGCTCGCGAAAGGGAGTTAATTGAACAAGCTGAACAAGAAGCTTTAAGAATAGCTCGCAGTCGCGGTGGCTATAGACCAAAGAGTACACCAGAGAAACTAAGTCTAGGAAAGCTCGCTCAAATTTCGAATGAAGCTAAGAAAGAGTCAAAAAAGGTCTTGACTGGTTATTATGAATTGTTGATCAACTTATTTGGTGTTGAACATGCTTGCGTACAAAATAGTTCAGAACTCGATGATGCAGATCGCAAAACCATAATAGAAGGTGTGTTAACTTACTCTGCCTTAACGATACCAATGGCACAAAGGCAGCACTTGCTTACATTGGCGAGAAAGCATGGCTTGTTGGCAGAATCATGCTCGCAAACTGAGTTTAAGTCGCAATTATCCTTTGTCTGTCAACCTTATACTAAAGAGTTTATTGAGATTGTGGCAAACGAAGCGCCAGAAACCTTTACTCATATCTTGGCTACCGTTGATTTCGATTCATTAAATGCAGAACAAATGCATGCCATGTATTGTGGTTGTAGGCAAATGATGAAAGGTAAGCAAGCACAAGTGCTTTGGCAACAAGGATATTTTTCAAACTTAAGTGTGCCTCCTGCAGAACTGTTGCCTGATTTCTCCCCTGAACTTATTAAGCAAGCTGAAAAAAAAATAAAAAGCTTAATAAGAGAATTTAGAGAAAGCTTCACAGGCACCAATGCTGAGATGGAGTATGACGGAATAGAGTTTGAGCAAGGCGAAGCTGTTAAGCCGTTCGATTTCAGTGATCCTAAAATGCAACTATTAAATGTGTTGTGTTGTTGTTCAAACTTTGCAGGAGCAACGGATCGCTATAGAGGTGAAGCAATACTAGCAATGGATCTTTCTGACAAAGAAGCAAATGCAAAAACTAAAGAAGCTTCGCAATTAAAGAATAGAATCGTGGCAGTTGGACAAGAGGTGTTGCGATTATCAGAGCCTTCCTATGAAGGTGGAAGGGTATATAAACGTATATACTATACAGAAACAAGCACAAGACGTAATTGTATTGTCAGTACAGACCCTCTCCAACCTCGTTATGGTTGGTTGCTAAAAGAACGATCAGCTGGAACCATCTAAGATCGAAAATAGTAAACCTCTAAGCGCAATGATAGCGCTTAGAGGCTAAATTATTACTTATGATACTGACCTGACAGTTCATTCACCGCTTTAATGAATGCACCTGCGTGCTCTGGGTCAACATGTTGATGGATGCCATGACCGAGGTTAAATACATGACCTGTGCCTTGACCATAACTGGCAAGAATAGTTCGCACTTCTTGCTCAATACGTTCAGGTGAGGCGTACAACATTGATGGGTCCATATTGCCTTGCAGCGCGACTTTTTCACCAACGCGGCGGCGAGCATCACCAATATCAACCGTCCAATCTAAACCGAGTGCATCACAACCAGTTTCTGCCATTGCTTCAAGCCATAAACCACCACCTTTGGTAAATAAGGTAACTGGGACTTTACGGCCGTCTGCTTCACGGGTTAAGCCATCGACAATTTTTTGCATATAGCGCAGTGAAAATTCACGGTATGCATGATGAGATAAAGCACCGCCCCATGAATCGAAAATCATTAATGACTGTGCGCCGCTGGCAACCTGAGCGTTAAGGTAGGAAATCACAGAATCTGCCAGTTTATCTAATAACATATGCAATGCTTGTGGCTCGGCATACATCATTTTTTTGATCTTTTCGAAGGTTTTGCTTGACCCGCCTTCGACCATGTAAGTCGCCAGTGTCCAAGGTGAGCCAGAAAAACCAATTAAGGGGACTTCGCCTTTTAGTTCTTTGCGGATGGTACTGACCGCATTCATCACATAACCGAGATCATCGTGTGGATCTGGAATGGATAACTTTTTGATCGCTTCAACAGTATCAGTTGGGCGTTCAAATTTTGGACCTTCTCCTGCCTCAAAATACAGGCCTAGTCCCATTGCATCTGGGATGGTCAAAATATCTGAGAATAAAATTGCCGCATCTAAATCATAACGACGTAAAGGCTGCAATGTCACCTCACAAGCAAGCTCGGCGTTACGACAAAGCGACATAAAGTCGCCCGCTTGCGCGCGCGTAGCTCGATATTCTGGTAAATAACGGCCAGCCTGACGCATCATCCAAACTGGGGTTCTATCAACAGGCTGCTTTAATAACGCCCGTAAGTAACGATCATTTTTTAACTCTGTCATCAGGCTGACTTCCTAATATTTATCTAGTTTTGCGCGATAGTTTACCTGAAACTTAACGTGAAATAGCAGTTATTTTTATGCAGTTTTTTAAACCATTGCGTCAAATCAAACTTTGAGCTAGCGCAAAGAAAAAAATAGGTTGTGATGCAGATCAAAATGCAGATGAATATATATTAAAGAAATTTGCACAAACAGCTTGATCAACTAGGGATTTGTTTCATACATTAAATGGTAGGGACATAAAACATCAATGGGATACAAGATGCTAAGAAAGCTAGAAAAAGCCGAACAAAAATGGGGCGGTTCCAATAAGCTGGTTGATCAATGGCTGAGTAATCGTCGTAATTTGCTTATTCATTATTTCAAAGTTGCAGGGTTGCCTCCTTATGAAACGCAAGAAAAGTCCTTGCCAGAATTTGACCAAGTAAAAGCATTTTGTAACGCTTTGGTTGACTATGTTTCTGAGGGGCATTTTGAAGTGTATGATCAGGTCGTGTCGGTGTGTGAGCGAAATGGTAAAAGCAGTCAAGAGCTCGCCCGAGAGTTATTACCGAAGATCAGCAGTAGCACTGATATTGTTTTGGATTTTAGTGACAAATACACCACAGCAAAAAATGAAAATGTGTTATTTGAACTGGATGATGATTTGTCGCGCTTAGGACATTCCATTGAAAATCGTTTTGCTTATGAAGATGAGTTATTGGAAGTCTTACATGATTTTCACTCATAAGCTGCCGTAATAAAATTAGCCTATCCCATTGAGCTAATCTGTTAAGTGTTCATGTGAATGTCATTGCCTATTGTCAGCATTTGCATGATTGCTTACAGTGGCGTTGATTTGATCTCTCTCAAACTTCAATACAATTCATTCAACAATTTTTTGTTAAAAGCGCTATACTTCTCGCCCAAGTTTGGGAGCGAGACAATCCATAAAACTTGGATCCCCCTAACTCATCGATAAAAATAATGAGGGGAACTACCTGTGACAGAAAAACACTACATCACTTCTCAACAATTACTCGAAGACTCATTTCGGTTAGCAGCTCAAGTATATGAAAGTGGTTTTAGACCACAGTTTATTGTCGGTATTTGGCGTGGCGGCGCACCCATTGGCATTGCAGTTCAAGAGTATTTTGATTTTAAAAAGGTGGAAACGGATCATATTGCGGTGCGTACTTCCTCTTATTACGGCATCGGTACAGATAAACAAAGTAAAGAAATCCGCGTGCATGGTTTGCATTACATTATTGAAAATGCCAATGCAGACGATGGCTTGCTGATTGTGGATGACGTATTTGATTCTGGCCGAAGTGTGCATGCGTTAATTGGTAAGCTGCAAGAGCAAATGCGCTTGAATTTACCAAAAGATATTCGAACCGCTTGCCCTTATTACAAGCCTGCCAACACCAAAGTACCCATTAAGCCTGACTACTTTATTCATCAATCCGATGAATGGTTGGTATTTCCGCATGAGGTTTCAGGACTAACTCAGGAAGAAATTGCATCAGGCAAAGGCGATCTTGCTAATATCAAGCACTTGTTTGCCTAAACTTCTTGCGTCTTTGCTATAACGTATTGCTTTTATGTAAAATGCAGCTCTAGTCGGGCTGCATTTTTGTTTTAATTCGTATACAAGTTTGGGTCTGCAATTTTGCTTTATGCAAATGATATAAGGCTTGTTGGGAAAGTATTACAGGGTTTTCTGTTAGTGCGTCAATATGGTCAAGCAAATGTTGGCTGCAAGAAATAGGAAGCAAGTTTGATAAGTACATTTCAGTGAACGGTTTATCAAATTTGGGCAAATCCAGAATATAATTAAGCCGTTGTTCAGCCGTTTGCTTACTCAATTCTTTTTGTTCTACAGGATAAAGGCTATTCATGACACTGGCTAACTGAGTGTCAGTAAGTTGCGTGTTGAAAATGCGTGTTAACCAATAATGTTTTAGAGCAGGATTAGGGCGAACAACTTGAGCACTTATCGCTGATTGCTTACCATTGGTTGACGTATCCCTTGCGACCTCTTGTTCCAATAACTTTTTACTACCTCTATATTGAAAACGGTTCAATTGACGAATAATGTTCCAGCGCCTCTTTTGATCAAGTGGCGAAATACCATTGAGTTGATTTTTAGCTGTTAACAATCGATAAAGATGTGACAAAGAAAAATTGGACTGGGCAAACTCTACGTAAGCGTTAAACCATAAACTTTGCAATGCAGAGTTGGGACTTGCTTCCATAGTCAGCCTCAAGCTCATTTGTGTCATAGCGATGCTAGCCTGCTTGGCAAACTCTTGATGATTCGGCTTCATTAATTCGAGAAAAGCATGACTTTGTTGCAGACGCTGAATAATGAAATCTGCAATCACTTCGTCTTTTTCATAAGGTGCGTTTACCCAAATAATATTCAAAAAAGTGTCCAACTCTAGTTGACCCGCTTTAACACTTTGCCAAAGATTTTTCCACAAAGCTTGTCGCATCTCATTATTGCTAAATTTATATAACGCGTGCTGTAAAGTAGAGATGGATTTTGCGTCAAAATGAGTTTGAAAATGAGCAGAACCTTGTGGCTGTACGTAGACTACATCGGGGCATGCTATTCCAATTAATGGTTCGACCTTGGTGTATTTGCCGCTAAAGTTAACCGTTAACTTTTGGGTTTGATAAAAGTGATGTGCACCACGTGAATAGATACTGACTACTGCTGATTGGCTTTGGTTGCGTGATGATAAAGGCGCAATCTCTGATTGTTGGATGTAAAACTGGCTTATTTTGTTGTTGTCGCAATGAAAAGTGGCGCTTACTGGGCGCGCTTGCGTCAATTTATGATTCGGTTGCGGCAATGCAGAGCTAATTGCATCAGCATTGTTGAGGCTATTCGGGTGATGACAAGCGGAAAGGAAAATACAAATAAAGAAGACGAAGATAATCGGAAACAATTTCACTTAAGCTGATCTCAACAGAAAAGTTCAGAGTATGTGAACTAATAAGCCAAATCAACCATCAATTGATTTGGCTTGTGCTCATTTATACAAATCTACTCGGCAGTGTTGATACGCGCAAATGGTGCGCCCATGCGGGTGACTGATTTAGCTTCAACGCCATCAGCGAACTTGTCTAGTGCATCTTTAGCGAAACACATAACAACTGTGCTGCCTAGTTTAAAGCGTCCCATCTCTTCACCTTTTTCTAAAGTGATAGCATCAGGGCCGTGGGTTGGGTAATCCCAAGTGAATACTTGTTTGCCTGTTGGAGGAGTTACGGTTCCAGCCCAAACGGTTTCAATGCTAGCAACGATAGTTGCGCCAACGAGTACCATAGCGATTGGGCCAATCTCAGTTTCAAAAATGGCTACAACGCGTTCATTACGTGCAAATAAGCCTGGTACATTTTCGGCGGTTAACGGGTTTACCGAAAATAAATCGCCGGGTACATAGGTCATTTTTGACAAAGTGCCTTTGATTGGCATATGAATGCGGTGGTAATCTTTTGGCGCTAAGTAAATCGTGGCAAAATCGCCATCTTCGAAGCGGACTGCATCTTGTGGCTGATCGCCAAGTAATGCCAAGGTTGAATAGGAATGACCTTTTGCTTGAAAAATCTCACCGTCTTCAATTGGACCTAATTGGCTCACTGCGCCATCAACAGGATGAGCAAGTACAGTCTCATCTTGGCAAATTGGGCGAATGCCTGCTTTGAGTGGGCGAGTAAAAAACTCATTGAAGCTTTTATAATGTTCAGGTGAAGAATGCGCGGCTTCATTCATGTCAATCTTGTACTGGCCAATGAACCATTTAATCCCTGCAGTTGTTATCTTCCCCGCTTCAGCCGCCGCCAGTTTTCCTACTAGGCGTGAAATGAGGTGTTTCGGCATCATGTACTGCAGCGCAATCTTAACTTTATCCACTTGTGTTGAGTCCTTTTATTTATCTTCAGTATTGGTTCTGAATTGGCGAGCATGGCGTTGTTCATCCAAGCTAGCAATGATTCGATGGAAATTTTCTAATCGTTCTTCGTTTATATGGCCATCTTCGAACGCTTGTAAAATAGCACAACCAGGATCATTTTGGTGCTTACAGTCTCTAAATTTACAGCCACCAAGGTAATCCCTGAATTCAATAAAGCCCCAGGCGACTTTTTCTGGTGGCAAATGCCATAAAGCAAATTCACGAACACCGGGGGAGTCAATTAAATCGCCACCACCTTCGAGATGCAATAGTTTTGCCGCTGTCGTGGTATGTTGACCAAGACCTGAGTTAGATGAAACATCACCGACCAGCAGTTCAGCATCTGGCATTAACGCATTGATAAGTGAGGACTTACCAACTCCTGACTGCCCGACAAATACATTAACTTTGCCAGCAAGTAGCTGTGTTAATGTTTCGACACCTTCACCACTATGGCTACTTAATTGATAAACTTGGTAGCCTAATGCTTGATAGCTCTCAAGTGCCTCATCAATATAAGGTTTTAACTCGTCATCCATTAAATCAATTTTATTTAATACGATGACAGGTTGAATGCCAGTGTCTTCTGCTGCCACAAGATAGCGGTCAATAATTTGAGTGCTGAATGCTGGCACCACAGAGCTGACAACGAGAATTTGGTCAATATTAGCTGCGATTGTTTTTACGCCATCATATAAATCAGGGCGACTTAGGCTTGAACGCCTTGGCTGCACAGCTTCAACAACACCTGCAATTTGTGATGATTGCTCCTTCGCGAGTCGAACAATAACATCATCACCGGTTACTAAACTGGTAATATTGCGACGGATGTTACAGCGAACTGTTTGTCCATCGGCAACTTCAATATCAACATGTTGACCGTAGCGAGAAATTACACGGCCCGTTTGTTCTACGCCTAACGAATCATGCTCAATTTCTTGGGTTACTGGGTCACTACCTCTTTGTAAACGCTTTTGTTGATTGGCGCGCATACGTCGTAATTGACCTTTGCTTAGGGGCTTCTTTTTACTCACTCGATTCCTAAGGTGTTTTGGTGTTGCTTTAAAAGTAGGTATGATACATCAATTATTGATTTTACTTAACTGGAGTCGGCTGATGGCCTTAGATGATAGCAACTTAATTTGGATTGACTTAGAAATGACAGGGCTTGAGCCTGCAACGGACCGTATCATTGAAATCGCGACTTTGGTTACAGACAAAGAATTAAATGTGATTGGTGAAGGGCCAGTCATTGCTGTACATCAACCTGATGCTGTGCTTGATGCAATGGATGATTGGAACCAAAAACACCACGGCCAATCAGGGTTAATTGAACGAGTAAAAGCGAGTCAATATACCGAAGCACAGGCTATGACTGAAACCATTGAGTTTTTGAAACAGTATGTACCAGCAGGTAAGTCACCGATTTGTGGTAACAGTGTTGGTCAAGATAGGCGCTTCTTAAATAAGTACATGCGAGAATTAGAAGATTATTTCCACTACCGGAATATTGATGTCAGTACTATTAAAGAATTAGTTAATCGCTGGCAGCCTGAGATCCAAAAAGGCTTTACTAAAGAAAATACCCATCAAGCATTGAAAGATATTCAAGAGTCTATTGCCGAATTAGTTTATTATCGCAGCAAAGTATTTAAAATTTAGCCAAATAGCACATAGATTGTAATTAGGGCTTGCACAAGCAGAAAATAGCCCTATAATGCTGCCTCATCTTTCGAGAGTATCAACACAATTGAAAGAGTTCAGAAGTGCGACATTAGCTCAGTTGGTAGAGCGATACCTTGCCAAGGTATAGGTCATCGGTTCGAACCCGATATGTCGCTCCAACTTCTGGAAATTTAATTTGAATGCGACATTAGCTCAGTTGGTAGAGCGATACCTTGCCAAGGTATAGGTCATCG
>JBMYXI010000002.1:0-116916 GCA_049608225.1 Parashewanella sp. | reverse complement strand
GGTGAATTGACCATAGGTAACTATATGGGCGCTCTCCGCCAATGGGTTGCGATGCAAGATAGCCACGACTGCTTGTATTGTGTGGTAGATCTGCATGCGATCACCGTTAGACAAGATCCGAAAAAATTGCGTGAAGCATGTTTGGATACCTTAGCGTTATATTTAGCATGTGGCGTTGATCCAAAAAAGAGCACGGTATTTATTCAGTCTCATGTACCACAACACACTCAGTTGAGTTGGGCATTAAACTGTTACGCGCAAATGGGCGAGCTTAACCGTATGACCCAGTTCAAAGACAAGTCTCAAAAGAATGAAAATAACATCAATGTTGGCTTATTTGGCTACCCAGTGTTGATGGCGGCAGATATTTTGCTTTATCAAGCCAATGAAATCCCTGTTGGTCAAGATCAAAAACAACATCTTGAACTGACTCGTGACATTGCGACTCGTTTTAATAATGCTTATGGCGATACTTTCACTATTCCTGAACCATTTATTCCAACGCATGGTGCTAAGGTTATGGCATTGCAAGATCCAACTAAGAAAATGTCTAAGTCGGACGACAATAACAATAACTTAATTGGGCTGTTAGAAGATCCGAAAAAAGTCCTTAAAAAGATCAAAAAAGCCGTGACCGACTCAGAAGAGCCACCACGTGTTGCATTTGATGTAGAAAATAAGCCAGGCGTGTCTAATTTATTAAGTTTGATGTCAGGCGCAACAGGTCGTTCGATCCCTGAGCTAGAAAAAGAGTTTGAAGGCAAAATGTATGGTCACTTAAAGGTGGCAACGGGTGAAGCGGTTGTGGCGATGCTTGAGCCTTTGCAAGCACGATATCATGAAATACGTAATGATGAGGCATATTTAGAAACCGTTATGCGCGAAGGCGCTGAAAAAGCAAAAGCGCGCGCTGAAGTGACATTGAAAAAGGTGTATGAAAAGATTGGACTGATTGTTTAGTCTGAATTGGGCGAGTTTGGCAAAGTTAGCTTTGCTAAACTTGCTTGGCATTATATAGCGTTAGCTGCTCATCGAGAGATTCTTTCAGCGTAGCAGCCATTAATTGATACTCATTTATTAAGCTTTCTATAATGGAATAGAAGGTTTTGCAATGTGCTTCTGTTCCATTTCTTAAAAATGTCGATAACCAATTTGCAATTTGGCTGGGCACGGTATAACTACTAGTAAAAATGACCCTGTCATCAGGAGTTAAAAGTTCATAAGGCGTTGAATTTGTATTGAAACCTGATCGAATGTGGAAGAATTGAGACTTGAATTCAGCTGATAACAAGCATTGTGATATCGCAAAGTGATATGGTCCTTTAAACTTTGCTGTCTGCTTTGGAACTGGTTTAATTACACTAACCGTTGGCTTTATGTCCTCAGTTTGTACTTCCTTATCTTTTACTTTTTTATTCTGGCTCGAGTGTGGTGAGTGAACGGCAACGGCTTTTTTTGATGGTATTGCTTGATAGTTCGAAGCTGTTGGCTCCATCAGATAATTTGTACGATTAAGTTGATTCATTCCACTTATCATCAGCTGCAACACTACAATTCCAGTTTGTTCTTCTGTGATTTGATCAAGGTTAGTTGGCAATTTTTGAAATGCTAAATTAATAAGCTTCTGGTGGTTTTGAAATAATTCAATTTCACTTGTTTTCAGTTTCGTTTCCTGCTGTTTTTCAAGTAACAATAAGGCAACAAGCACTTGCTCTGGAGTTAATTTAAATGCCTTATAGTTATCGTATAACACTGCCAGAGATAAAGACTGCTTAAGCGATGAGATATTTCTCATAGTCGGTGTAAATAGTGTTCGAAAATCTTGATCTTGACCAAAATATTCCTGACAGACATTTATCATTGCTTTCAGTACTGGCTGTGGTGGATTTTGAAAACATTGATTTAGAGATGGATTGTTTTTTAATGCTGTTTGTAAGTGCGCACATAATGGTGTTATGACCTGTATGCAGAATTTGAAGGGCAGCTTATTTCTTCCATGCTCAAAAATAAATGGGGTGCTTAATAGAGGATGAGGTATTGAACCTTGTGGGGAATTCGCAATTTGTGTACCTGTAATAGCAGGCCGTTGGTTTGCAGTTATTAGAGAGGAAAACTCAGGAGCTCTAAGTACTTGCTGAAGCTGTTGAGCACCATTTACAAATCGGTTTGCACTTTGTAATCCCTGTAACAGTTCTACAAATCGAGCTTGCGGTGTTGAACGAGGGCGTTGAGTTAATAAAAAATGATTCAATGCTCTGGTGGGACTGGGTTCTGAATGCATAAGGTTAATGTACAGCAAACATTCATTCGGTGAACGGCAGAAAACCATCGCTAATTCATAGACATTGACGGTACGTCCAATGCTGGTTAACGCTTTATCTAGCTCTTGCAACTTTACACTGTAATCTGAAATCGTTCTTTGTGTTTTATTTTTGGTCACTGAATTTTTTTCAGCTTGGTGGAAATTTGCAGTTGTACTGCCATTCGCTGATTTGACGGTGAGTTCTCTTTCAACAATGGTAACTCTTTCACGGTACTGAAAGTGCTGCCCTGTTGCAGGTGTAAGTTGATCTTCTGTTACTGCTGTTCGAGGTTCTAAACCTGCCATTGAAAAGTCCTCCCAACAGCAAGCTTATATTTTTACTCAAAGCACAGTCAAATTAACTCTAGTTCATTTTAATTAGTATATTCAAATACTTTGATGACTTTATCCACTCCGGTTGTATGCCTAGCAACATCGACAGCCAATTGGGCTTTCTTTCTATCAATTAACCCCATTAAAAATACTTCACTGTTTTCGGTTATGACTTTCACTTGAGTAATGTCTAGCCCTTTAGTATCAACCATACGACCTTTCACTTTAGTGGTGATCCAAGTGTCATTTGTTCGAGTGCCAAACGAAGTTGGTCGACCAATACGGACTTGATTATAAACCGTGTCAGTAAGTTTCAAGCCTTTTACAAGGCGAAAGGCTTTGTCTCGTAACATTTCAGTTGATGCTTGACCAATTAACAATACTTTCCTGTTAACCGTTATTGCACGAATATGAGTATGGTTCTTTATGTCTTGGTGCTCAGCTAGCGCTGCGCTGATTTTAAAATCCGTATTCGTATCATCAAGCTGGGTTTGTACGCTACGTTCATCATTGAGCATAACTGCAGAGCCGACCACACCAGCAACAATTAATCCTGCACAACCTTGCAGCATGGAAAATGTAAGTAGTAGTGCGGTCAGTCTGATCATATTATTGCTCGTCTTGAGGGAAAAGCGTCTTATCGATGTTATCGCATAAGCAATGAATGGCAAGTAAGTGTACTTCTTGAATACGTGCAGTTATGTTGGATGGAACACGGACTTCAACGTCGTTTGGCCCCATTAAACCTGCCATTGCACCACCATCTTTGCCAGTAAGTGCAACTATGGTCATATCGCGACTTAAAGCTGCTTCCATTGCTTTAATCACATTACCTGAATTACCGCTGGTCGAAATAGCAAGCAAAATGTCACCAGGTTGACCTAATGCAAGAATTTGCTTAGAAAATATTTCATCATAGCTGTAATCGTTAGCAATAGCCGTTAAGGTTGACGTATCTGTTGTTAATGCAATTGCTGGTAGTGGTGGACGTTCAATTTCGTAACGATTTAATAATTCAGCTGAGAAGTGCTGCGCGTCACCAGCACTACCACCATTACCACATGCCAAGATTTTGTTGCCATTTAATAAACAGTTCACCATCATTTGAGCCGCGTGCTCAAGTGGCTCAGGCAATGCTTCTGCTGCATCAATTTTGGTTTGAATCGATTCGGTAAAACTGTCTTTAATGCGGTCTAACATGGAGATACCCTAAATTACTTAATTGTGAGTAGTTTGCCATAAAGCTTAGCGAGTCAAAAGCCGAGAATTTAAAATGCACCTTTAATCCATTGAATCTGACCATTATCAATGGCGATGACATCAAAACGGCAAGGTGCATTGATATTGTTCCGTTGAAGATAATGCGCTGCGGCTTTTCGGATTCGTTGCATTTGTTTTGCAGAAACAGCATGGACAGCGCCACCGAAACTAGGGTTACTGCGATACTTTACTTCGACAAATACCCAGCTGTTGTTGTCACGCATAATGAGATCTAATTCACCGAAATTATAGCGCTCATTCGCGGTAACAAAGGTGAGCCCTTGCTGTAAAAGATATTGTTTAGCCTGTTGCTCTCCTTGCTGGCCTGTGCGTCCTTGTTGGTTTAAGTTCATAGTGGTTTAAGGTAACCTTTATCGAATTTGCCCCATTGCAGCTGCCTTTTAATTACGCCACTGGGTTCAATAGAAAGTGTGCCACTGTAGCCTCTTAAATGAAAACCTGGAAAAGCACGCATTTGTGCTAACTTATTGATCAACTCTAGTGCATCATGGCCCATAGCAAATAGTCGTAGCTGACTGTTGTTCCAATTTGGCCATAACCCATCGACTTCTCTTAATTTGGGAGTATTACGCATTAACCAAGGTGAATCACTCATGGTAATACCATTAAATTCAATAGCGGCACGGCCTAACAGATCATTGGGCCGACCTCGGTTAATGGCGTAGATGGGCAAAGGTTTTACAAACACGCTAAAATTAACATCTATAAAGGGTTTGAGCAGAGGCAGATCACTGGCACCAGAGATCAGATAAAGCCCATCAATGTCACGTCTTGATCTAAAGTCCGCTTTCAGTTTTCGGCTGATTAATGATTTCATCTTGCCAATTCGATTCAAGCTGTCCTTAACGCCCATGGCATCTTGAACTGTTGTCTGCATTTTACTGGCATTGTAATAATGAATTTCCGCTGCTGTATTATGCAGTGCTTGCCATTGTTGATTAAAAGCATTCGCCATCCGATGGCCTACAGGATTATTGGTAGCGAAAATCAGCGGTGTTCGAATTCCATCTTTAAATAAGTAATTTGCCGCGTCAACAGCTTCTTGTTGCGGTGATAATGAAAAATAGTATTGGTCGTTATGTTCAGTCGCTTTGTCTAGTTGATTGAGAAATAACTGAGGTATGACTTTATCGGTTTTATTTTGTAATTGCAGTGCCGTCAGTGCATCAAGGTTTTTAGGTAACAAAGGCCCAATTAAGAAGTCACTGCCGGCATCGATCGCTTGTTGATATGCGACTTCAACTCCTAAGTGAGTATCATAGAAGTTCAAACTCACTTGACTGTTGAGCTCAGATAAATATCGGCTCACTATGCCTGCACGAATTGGGTTGGCTAAATCAGCCTTATCACCGGTTAGTGGTAATAGAACAGCAATCTTTTTTGGCTGATAAGGTTTAGTGTTAATTGCTTTTTCAAGATCTGATGGTAAACGATATGCCGCTGGGTGAGTGTTATGCTTTTTCTGCCAGCGACTTAAATAGCTGATCAATTGCATAGGATCGGCGCCATAATGCTTAGCGATAAATGCCAGCTGTAACCAACCATTATAAATGGGGTCGTTGGTTTGTTGGGTCGCTTGCGTTAATTGATCTTGTTTCACAGGTTGCAATGCTTGCCAGATCTGGTCGCTAATGTGCTGCACATTTTGTTTTGACTCAAAGGTGCTCAATAAGCTCAACTGACGAATTTGTTCAAAAGGCTGCTGTAATTGTGCATAGATATTAGCTTTTTGTTGATAATAGTTTTGCCATTGCCAACGTGGAAGTTGCCAGTGAGTTGGATAGGATAATGTTTGTACAGCTTGTTGATATTGGCGGCGATTGAGTTGTGCTTTTGCGGTTAAAAAACGGAATTGGGCTTGTACTTGGGGATCAGAAGTTAACTTCTTTGAAAGCGTGCTCAGCAGTTTTTCGGCCGACTCAGTTTGGTGATTATTGAGTTCGGCTGCAATGGCAAGTAACCACAGTTTATTTTCTCTTACTTTGTTAGTACTTAACTTGGCTTGATTTAGATATTGAGCGGCTGATTGATTGACAAATTCAAGCGAAACGGGGGCTTCAGGCGTTTTTTTTGACGTGGTTGAACTGCAGGCAAATAGCAAGTTGCAGCACATAAATACGATAACAAACTTAACGATAGCTTGGCTTTTCAACACGGTTTCACTCTTTGTTGTCATATAAGTTGTGATAGAATTCAACACCATTACTTCTTGAAAACAGCTTCAAGAAAATACAGTTTAAACTGTTATTAACAATGGCGAAAGTCAGAAATTTTTGCATGTGGGGAAATCATGGAAAACGCGAGTTTATATATTGTACCAACGCCGATTGGTAACTTAGGTGACATGACCACGCGTGCAGTAGAAATATTAGAACAAGTTTCGCTTATTGCATGTGAAGATACGCGACACAGTGGCAAATTACTCAGCCATTTTGGGATAACCACCCGAACCATGGCTGTCCATGATCACAATGAACGCGATCGTGCACAATCAATTATTGAACGTTTGGCTCAAGGTGAGTCAGTGGCACTAATTTCAGACGCTGGCACACCGCTCATTTCCGATCCGGGTTATCACTTAGTCTCTCAAGTACGTGAAGCAGGATTCCCTGTGACGCCTTTACCGGGAGCCTGCGCAGCAATTACAGCCTTAAGTGCATCGGGTTTACCTTCCGATCGCTTCTCGTTTGAAGGGTTTTTACCCGCTAAAGAAAAGGGACGTAGTGACCGTTTATCAGCTTTGGTTGATGCCACTCGAACGTTAATCTTTTATGAATCGCCTCATCGTATTTTGCCTAGTTTACATTCTATGGCTCAGCACTTTGGTGAAGACAGACCTATGGTCATGGCTAGAGAACTCACCAAGACCTTTGAGACTTTTTTATCTGGCTCGATTGCGGAGGTGATTGAAAAAGTAGAATCCGATCCTAATCAGCAAAAAGGTGAAATGGTATTGATAGTAAAAGGTGCAGAAACCAAAAGTGATGATGGGCTGCCAACTGAAGCAATTAATACTTTAAAACTACTTATTTCTGAATTGCCATTAAAAAAAGCTGCAGCACTCACCGCACAAATTTATGGCTTGAAAAAGAATGCGTTATATAAATTTGCTTTAGAGCACTTCGAATAATTTTTATTCATGCTCTTTTCCTTAATAAAAGTTTATGTTTTAATTTGTGACCAAGAGTCACAATATGACTATTGGTTTTATGGACAGACAACAAACGCGAAAACAACGTGAGTTTATTCGAAGAGAGCAGGAAATTCTTGATGCCGCATTGATACTTTTCGCTCAAAAAGACTGGCAAGCGGTGACGGTTGAACAAATCGCAAAGCAAGCTGAGATTGGTAAGGGTACGGTATATAAACACTTTTCTTGTAAAGAAGAGATCTATGGTGCGATTGCTTTGGCTCATTTTAATAAATTTGATGAGCAGTGGGGAGACACGCCTGACGGTGCCAGTATTATGGATGCGATTGAGCATGTGCTGTTGCAAGCTTTTAAAATTACGCTGGAAGATCCCGTAGGAACCAAAGTAACTCACTATTGTAAACGTGCAGAGATCCAACGTCGTTTACCTAAGACCATTGTTGAAACCTTTGATGGAATAGAGAAAGAGCACCGATGCTTTTTTGAAGAGCTACTTGTGGAAGGAATGAAAAACGGAGAAATTCCAGAGCAATCCATCGATGAGCTCGTCATTGCGCTACACACTGCATATCACGGCACCTTAGCCATGATATGGGATGGGGAAATTTTGCATTACCCAGAGTTAACCCCAGAACGTTTTATACAAATAAACAGTCAGTTTATGTTGGCAGGTATTTTAGGTAAACGGAAATAAAAAAATTTATATGATGGTGACTGCCAGTCATAAAATGGATAGTAGTCACAAAAAGGATTAAATGGAACAGTTGGACAATTATATGAAATTCAAATTGAACTCAATCACAATTGCAACATTACTGGCCATAGGTGCGGTTGCGTGGATTGCTACCGGTACCATTTCAACCAGTCAGGATAGCAGTGAGCAAGCCAAAGCTCACCAGCAGCAACAAAAAGAGGAGTCCGTATTTAAAGTTCAAGTTGCTGATTTTACGGCAAAGGAAATGAGCAATATCCTTAACCTTCGTGGTCAAATCGAAGCGCCAAAACAGGTGTCATTAAAAGCTGAAGTCTCTGGAAAAGTGATCAAAAAGAACATCCTTAAGGGCGAGCAAGCTCAAAAAGGACAAGTGATTGTTCAACTCGAAGTGAACAATAGAAAGCTGTCTCTAGAATCTGCTAAAGCTGATTTATTGGTTAAGCAAGCTGATTTAAAAGCCAGTGAACGTCTGTTAAAAAAGAAGCTGGTTTCATCCAACCAACATAAGCAAGCACAAGCACAATTAGCCAGTGCAGAAGCGAACGTCAAACAATTACAACTTAACCTGCAACACACACAAGTTAAAGCACCTTTCAGTGGCATTCTAAATGATCTGACCGCTGAACCCGGCAGTTATGTTGGGGTGGGTGATCCTATTGGTACATTGGTTGATAACAGTTATGTACTGATTGTGGCTCAGGTGCCTCAGCGAGATATTGCACAGATCAAACTTGGGTTACCTGTGTCTGCTGAATTGACCAATGGGCGAAAGTTGCATGGTGAAGTCAGCTATATCTCTCAATCGGCCGATCCCCATACTCGAACTTATCGAGTCGAAGCGAAAGTCACGAATTTAAACGCGCTACCTGCCTTTGGGCAAAGTGCCAAAATCGAGTTGGATTTGAACTCGCGCAAAACCCAAAAAATCCCAGCTTCTATGCTGGACTTAGCCACCGATGGTCGTCTGCAAGTCAAAGGGATTGATAAAGATAATAAAGTGAAAACTTACTTTGTCGATTTGGTTCGTTCTGATATTTCAGGCGTATACGTAACCGGATTACCCGATCATGTTACTTTGATCACTGTTGGCCAAGGCTTTGTTGCCAATGGGCAAACCGTTGAACCTCAGTATGTGACGTCAGAAAAGGAATAACGGCATGGGGCAAATGATTGATTGGGCGTTGGAGCGAAGCCGCGCCGTTTTGTTATTACTGTTCTGTTTGATTTTAGCAGGGGCGGTGGCTTATATCGCCATTCCACGTGAATCTCAACCAGATGTTGCCATTCCCAATATTTATGTTTCTATGGTGCATGAGGGGATTTCTTCATCGGATGCTGAACGATTATTAATCCGCCCGATGGAAAAAGAGCTTCGCAGCATTGAAGGTGTTAAAGAAATGAAATCGGTGGCCTCTGAAGGTCATGCTTCAGTTTCATTGGAATTTGATGCGGGGTTCGACTCTGATCAAGCCTTATTGGACGTACGTGAAAAGGTGGATTTAGCCAAAGTTAAATTGCCATCAGGCGGTGAAGAGCCAGAAGTTCATGAAACGAATGTGGCGCTGTTTCCTGTATTAGCTTTGAGTTTGTCGGGTCCGATTCCTGAGCGTCAAATGCTGCGACTTGCACGCGATTTAAAAGATGATATTGAAGCCTTGCCCGAAGTACTAGAAGTGGATATCGGTGGCGATCGTGAAGAAGTATTGGATGTGATTGTTGATCCGCTGGTACTGGAAACCTATAACATCGACTTTCTGCAAGTGATCCGCAGTATCGCCAATAACAACAAATTGGTGGCGGCTGGCGCTATTGATAATGGCGATGGTCGCTTAGTGGTTAAAGTACCAGGGGTTGTTGAAGGTATTGATGACATGCTGGCGCTGCCAATCAAAACCGTAAATGGTACGGTGGTAACCTTTGGTGATGTGGCTTCCATTCGTCGTACCTACAAAGATGCACAAGGGTTTGCACGGGTTAATGGACAAAGCTCGATTAATCTAGAAGTGAAAAAACGTGTCGGTGAAAACATCATTGCCACCATCTCAAAAGTGAAAACAATTGTTGCTGAAAAAGAGGCCTTTTGGCCAAGCACCTTGAACTTGGATTACACCTTAGATCAATCTGAGCAAATCAATACCATGATTGGGGACTTACAGAACAACGTTATTAGTGCCGTGATCATGGTGATGATAGTCATCATCGGTGCCTTGGGTTTCCGTTCGTCTTTATTAGTGGGGATGGCGATTCCTGCTTCATTCCTAGCGGGTATTCTCGTTATTTACACGATTGGCTACACCCTCAATATCGTTGTCTTATTCAGTTTGATCTTAGTGGTGGGTATGCTGGTGGATGGCGCTATTGTAGTGACTGAATTAGCCAATCGCTATGCCGATAATGGCTTAACGCCGAAGCAAGCTTTTGGTATGGCAGCCAAGCGCATGAGCTGGCCGATTATTGCTTCAACAGCCACAACATTAGCGGTATTTGTCCCCTTGGTTGGCTGGCCGGGGATGGTGGGTGAGTTCATGAAGTTCTTACCGATCACTGTGATGATCTGTTTGATTGCTTCCCTGTTCGTAGCATTGATTTTCTTACCTGTGTTGGGTGCTGCAATCAGCAGAAAGCCTGCGAGTAGTATCCAAAATAGCGTTCAAAGTGATTCAGTATCTGTGGTTGATGATACCGAGCAGGCTGAAGCGCACGGCAAAGGTTGGTACTCTAAAACCTTAGCCCTAGGTTTACGCCATCCAACTAAAGTGTTTGGTTTGACCATTATGGCGATCATTATCAGCTACATGAGCTATTTCACCTTCGGGTTAGGCACTGAATTCTTCCCTGATACGGAGCCTGATAGTGCCAAAGTGCTGGTTCATGCTCGTGGTGATTTATCTGTATACGAAAAGGACAAGCTGCTTCGCCAAGTTGAAGAACGTTTGATTGGTATGCCTGAGCTTAAGTCAGTTTCAGCACAATCTTATAACCAAGCACCGAACGAGCTGGCTGAAGATGTGGTGGGTACGGTTCAGTTCCAATTTATTGATTGGAAATGGCGTCGTCCAGCCTCGAAAATCCTTGAAGAAATGCGCCAAAAAACAGCCGATATTGCGGGCGTTAAATTGGAATTTCGTAAGCAAGAAGACGGCCCAAGTGCGGGTAAACCGATCCAGCTTCAAGTCAGCGGCATTAGCCAAGAAAATATTTACCACTCGGTCGATATGATCCGCGCTGAAATGGAGAAAACCAAAGGGCTTATCGACATTGAAGATAACCGACCCCTCCCAGGGATCGATTGGCAGGTGACGGTTGATCGCCATGCAGCGGCGCGTTATGGTGCAGATATCAATCTGATTGGTAGTGCCATTCAAATGATGACTCGTGGTTATAAAGTGACAGATTTTAGACCCGATGATGCTGAAGAAGAAGTGGATATTATGATCCGCTTTCCGCAAAACGAGCGCAATTTGGATCAGCTGTCGAATTTCAGTATCCAAACTCAGTCTGGCTCTGTTCCGTTATCTAACTTCGTGGAACTTAAACCTGTTGCTAAAACGGGGACCATTAAGCGTGTCGATGCCAAGCGAGTCATCACCATTCAAGCGGATATTGAAGAAGGCTTCTTAGCCAGTGAACGCTTACAAGCCTTACAGTCAAAGCTGAAAAACGAGACCTTCCCAGCCGATATTCGTATTACCGAAAAAGGCGACTCGGAAGATCAAAAAGAGACAGGGGTATTTTTATCTCAAGCCTTCTTTATCTCAGTGTTTGCCATGTTGATGATCCTATTAATGCAATTTAATAGTTTTTACCAAAGCTTATTGGTGCTCAGTGCGATTATTTTCTCAACCGCAGGTGTGTTGCTTGGTTTACTTGTCGCACAACAGGCCTTTGGTGTGGTAATGGTTGGCTTAGGTATCATTGCGTTGGCGGGCATTGTGGTGAACAACAATATTGTATTGATTGATACCTACAATGTAATGCGTAAAGAAGGCCATTCAGCCTATCAAGCGGCGTTGATCACGGGAGAGCTACGTTTACGTCCAGTACTACTGACAGCAGGAACAACCGTGCTGGGTTTGATCCCAATGGTATTGTCGATGAACCTAGATTTTATTAACCGCGAAGCTGCCTTTGGTGCACCATCAACAATGTGGTGGACACAATTAGCAAGTGCCATTGCGGGTGGTTTAGCGTTCGCAACTGTGTTGACCTTATTCTTAACCCCGTGTTTGTTGGTGTTAGGAAATAACGTGTCGAGTTGGTGGAAGAATCGCCGTTTAGCTTGATGGTATCACTTAGGGTAAATGAAGCATGGTATATCATGGAGGAATTCAGTATACTTTCGCCCGAGTTGGCTGGACAGTCGCCGCGCGATGCTATTTATAGTCATTGCGGGGAGGAAAGTCCGGGCTCCAAAGAGCAGGGTGCCAGATAACGTCTGGGCGGCGTGAGCCGACGACAAGTGCAGCAGAGAGAAGACCGCCAACCTGATTTATCAGGAGGTAAGGGTGAAAGGGTGCGGTAAGAGCGCACCGGGCCACTGGTGACAGTTGGTTGCAAGGTAAACTCCACCCGGAGCAAGATCAAATAGGGTTCCAGTACTTTTTATTAAGTTAATGCGTGGCTCGCGTTGGAACCGGGTAGATCGCTTGAGCCTGTGAGCAATTGCAGGCCTAGATGAATGGCTGTCACTTTTTCACTTGTGGAAGAGATACAAGACCCGGCTTATAGGTCAACTCACTAATTTCTCTATAGCCCTGTAATAGGGGCTTTGGAGGGATTACTCTTCAGTTTGGTACATCAAGTGGTACACAGCTTGGTACACCAATGAGATATCTACAGTTAAGAAATCACACCTATTACTTCCGTTATAAAGTTCCTTATCGTTTTCGTGACGTATACCCAAAAGCTGAAATTAAAAGCTCACTGAATACTAGCTCGTATCATATAGCCGCTGTTAGAGTTGGTGCAAAGTTACCTATCATCGAGAAATTAGCATTAATGCAAGATTCAGATTCAAACCAGTTGAAAGCCTTATTTGAAGAATTATCAGACTTTAGTGAAGCAGACAGTTTGAAGTCGCATCAACGTAATGAAGACAATGAAATTGTAAAAGGATTTATAGAGGCTGAATCTGAAGCTAGACATAGTTTACAAGATGGTGGAGGTCATATTGACTTATCAAATGATTGGTCTATTGATACAACTTTACCAACTGATTTAAACGCTCTGAGAGACTTTGAACGGCTCTTTAAGCTAATGATGCAAGCTCAGTCAGAAAGAGCGCTGAACGGTGTTTCAGAGCGATTTGAGGGGCTTTACAATAAGGCCAAAAAGCTTTCTGATACTACTCATAAGGAAAAGCAACCTAGTTACCTGTTATCTCAAGCATGGGCTGATTTTCTTCAATATAAAGAGAGTTGGAGTCACAAGCAAAAGACTCAAAATATTCGCTACTTTAATATCATGGTTGAATATTTTGGAGATATTGAAGTAACCAGTATTACCAAGCCAAAAATAAAAAGCTTACTCAGCCGTTATCAAGATTTTCCAAAGGGGAATATTAAGCCGTATCACAAGATGACAATATCAGAAATTATGGCTCTAGATGAAAGTGAAATTGCACCTGAAGATAAAATTAGACCAAAGCTTGTTAAAGACCTTCTTAAGCTATGCCAAAGCTTTTTCAGTGTATTTTTGACTGAAAAGAAAGAGCTATTTGAATACGCACCAACCAAAGGTATTAAGTATGGTGCTAAATCCACCAGCTACGCCTGCTTCAATGATAGCCAGATAAAACGGATTAAGGAGAAAGCCTTAACTTACTATGATTGGCGTAAATGGGCTGTGTTGTTGGCAATCTATACAGGAGCGAGAAGAGGGGATATTTTAGGACTGACAAATAACTGTATTAAACGTGATGAAGATACTGACCGATATTACATCTGGATATCTAAAGGTAAGACTGACGCAGCTACTAGAGCTATCCCTATTCACAATAAGCTGGTGGAGTTTGGCTTTATCAAGTTTGCTCAATCACAGCAAGGGTACTTATTCGGTGAATATGCTCATAAACCTAATCGCTTTACTGACTTAATACATCACTTTAAAGAAGAGTTAGAGATTCCAGAATGCGACATAAAAGGGCAAAGGTATTCACTCCATAGCTTTAGGCATACATTCATTACTAAGGTTCAATCTAAGGGGGTTCGTACTGCGCTATTTCAATCAGTTGTAGGGCATGAAAAGACTGGCTTAGGTATCTCTAAACGCTATACACATGATTTTGCAGTTAAGGATTTGTTTGTAGTAGTTGATGCAATTGATGATTGGTGATTGTAGGTGTCTAGGCCTTAAGTCATTGAGCTAAGGTGTTTGCTATACCGCTAGAAATTTTGAAATCCGTAATACTGTTTTTTCAATTTAAGCTAATACACATAACAAGCGTTATTTTTTCTTAGAAATACAGTTAATTGACTTGAAATTGTATTTTTAATCCTCATAAACCATATAAGAAGTAAGTGAATATTCTTGTTCCATTATATGGAACTTTGTTGCCATTTTTATGGTTTTGATATATATTGTTCCCAAATGGAGAACTTTAATGCGTTTGATTGGTATGAAACAGCTTCAAGCTCTCTCTGATATCGAAAGGAATATCGACATATGGATAGCTGTTTGGTCAACAGATATACAGTCTTGTAACTGGAAAGAGGCTGAAGATTTAAAAAATTTGTATCCTCGGTGCACCTCTGAAGGTAAGAATGAGTTTATTTTTTCAGTTGGTACAACAAAACATCGGATAAGGTTGAAGTTGTTTTTCAATAAGGGGATTGCGTTGATTAAAGAAGTAATTAGAGATGAGTAAGTATCAACCTGTTTCTGTAATTAAAACAGATGAACAGTATCAAGCATATTTATCTGAAGTTGAAATGCTGCTGGAAGCGGATTTGGATTCCAACTCAGAAGAGTCGAAGCGTTTGGAGGTTTTGACAGTTCTTATTGAAAGTTATGAAAAAGAGAACTATTCAATAGAGCCGATAAATCCAATAGATGCGATAAAGTTTCGCATGGCTGAAAGGGGATTAAAGCAAATTGATTTAGCACCGTATTTTGGAACTAAAAGCAGGGTTTCTGAAGTTTTATCAGGTAAGCGACCGTTAACAGTTCCAATGATTCGCTCTTTATCAGTAGGCTTGGGTATCGCCCCTCAGATATTGCTCGGACTTGAAAATGACTCTGGATATTCGAGTACACCTAAAGAGGGTGTTAACTGGTCAAAGTTTCCCATCAAGGAGATGGTTTCTAGAGGCTGGATTAAGAACGCAGGCTCGACCATTAAAAATGGAGTAGAGGAGCAGGTTAAGAGCTTTATTGAGCAGTTGGGAGGAACGTCAGCCTCGGCGTCTTTTAAAAGAACACTTTCTGGAGATGCGTATTCGCCATCGTCTAAATATAAATTATTCGCTTGGGTTGCGAGGGTGATTCAAAAATCTAGAGATGGTGCGGGTGACAAGGTTCCGTATGACCCTAGCGTTATAAATAAAGATTTCCTTAGAGATGTGGCTCATTTGAGTTGGTCAGATTACGGCCCAAAATTGGCAGTAGAGTTTCTTGAAAAGCATGGGATTAGAGTTGTTATCGAACCTGCGTTGAGAGGAACTGCGGTAGATGGGGCAGCCCTAAAAGATAATGATGGTACTCCTATTATCGCATTAACACTACGGCAGGATAGGCTTGATAATTTTTGGTTTACATTGCTCCATGAGCTTGTTCACGTATGGAAGCATGTAGATTTAGATAAAACATTTATTGATGATATTGAGCTGATGTCTGACAGTAAAGATAAGATTGAAGCTGAAGCGAATCGAATAGCTAGAGATACTTTAATTCCTAGAATAGCATGGAAAAGAAGTGAAGCATATTTGAGTCCTAGTGCAAGCTCAATAGAGATGCTTTCAAGAGAGTTAAGAATTCATCCATCTATAATAGCCGGAAGATTAAGAAGAGAGCTCGGTAGATATAACCAGTTCTCCGATTTAATCGGACAAGGGGAAGTTAGAAAACATTTCCCATCTCAATATTGGTAAGCGAGGTTAGCATGACCCCAAAATACGTACCTGTTCTGAAAGCGAAAAAAGGAGAGTTTGACGCTTTAAGTAATTTAAGTTCTTCAGTGACAAGGGGAATGCTGCCTCTATTTGAGTTGCCCAAGTTAACAAATAAGATGTTACAAGGTAAGTTGTACTCAAGTGTTTCGAATCCTACTGAACTGTTTGTAAGAAATAATGCTTCAAATGTAGCTAGTGTAATGAACGGTGCTTCTGTCATGCTAGATATATCTAAGTGGTCTCCTAGTTCGACAATAGAGAACGGAGAGCATATTCTTGGCTTCTATTCTAGTCAACTTTCCAATTATGGCTGCGAGGTTATTCCTGTTGTTGGCTATGACAGATGGGAGGATAAGGAATATTCACTGGTATTACGGTCACTCTCTCAAAGATATGAAAAATTCTGCATTAGACTTGAATCGTATGCTTTTGATGACATGGTAGAGGTTGGGCCATTTATTGATATGCTTGATGAAATGATTTCTTATCTAGATTTGGATGTTTCGAGTTGCTCTGTGATTCTAGATTTTGCTGACGTCACAAGAATGTCAATCATAGATATAGAGGAAAAAGCTAAAGAATCAATAGAGCTTTTGAGTCCTTATGGCTTTGGATTTATTTCAATTGCTGGCTGTTCTATTTCTCCTGATATCAATGGAATGGTACCAGAAACAAACTCTGAAGGGTTGGTTGTTAGAAAAGAAATGGCTGCTTGGCAGACTTTAAAGAGCTTTCATCCGCAAGAAAATATTGTTTTTGGTGATTATGGAATTTCTAGTCCGCAAGTAGGTGATGAAATTATAGCTCCAGATGCTAATGGAAAAATTAGATACACCATTTTGGGTAAATACTTCGTGGTTAGGGGGTATTCTCGCCAACAAGGGGAAAAAGGGGCTCAAATGTATGGCTTGTGTAAGAAGTTGATTGCATCACCATATTATCTGGGGGTGAGTTTTAGCTGGGGGGATAATATGATTGCTCGATGTGCTAACGAGGATATAAAAGGAAGTACAACTCAATGGGTATCGATAGATACAAACCATCACGCAACATTTGTAATGCAAGAAGTTCTTGAGTTTGAAAGGGGGTTAGCACATCAGCGTGCAAGATTGGCGGTTTAATGAGTTAAAGGCGTTTGAAACGATGCCTTAAACTTATCGATAACAAGCAAAAAACTATTCACGAAAAATAAAATAATTGACTTTAGGTTTTTAGCTCTATAGGCTGTATAGCATTCTCATTAAAAGTCCTCCACATGAGGTAGTAAACGTTAATGATGAAACAACCTCTTCGTCCGCTGATTTATTTGGCTATAGGACAAGAGGTTTTTTTGTATCCAAATTTCAAGAGAATTTTAGAGTAAATGAAAAGTTGATAATAGAATAATCACCATAAATTAGAGTGATTCCAGTAGTTAACTGAAGTAAAACCGTACTATTTAGTGTTGTTTTTAAACTCTATAAAGTCTCTGAAGCCCGCATTTTTAGCGGGTTTTTTATTTTAGGTTGTTGTTATTTGTTGATTTTAAAAAGGAGGGTAGAAAGGTACTAAAGAAAACCTGAAAAAAACTGTAAAGGGGACATTCTGAAAAGTCCCTATATATGGAGAACTGTGCAATTTTGTCACCTGATGGAGACAAATGAAACAGTCTCATTGTTGGAGGTGGGAGATAAATCACGAAAACTAAAATAATGGAGGTGAATAGAATGGTTGAGGAGAATTTAACAGTTACTGAAAGTGGTGTTCCTAGCTGGGTATTAACTAATGAGGAAGTCGACTCAATTGGTGAACCTTTTGATGATGTTTATTCATCAGGTGAAGTGGATAGTGAATCAAGTGGAAGTCTAGACATTACTGAGCTTGCTTTAAGAGGAGATATAGCAGGGGTTCAAAGTGAATTCTCAAAGTATTTGATGCTAGCTAAAAAGCAAGCTTTAAAGAACTCACAGTCTAAAGAGCCTGTAGAAAGAATTAATGCACATAGCACTCAGACAAAAAAGATTATGCTGCAAGCTACTAATTTGATAGCCAAGAAACCAGAAAAAACACCCAAGGATATCTTAAGTTTAGTTTTAAAGAATAATGAACAATGTTTAGATAAATTAATACAGTATCAAAATATTAAAGGTGTGCGTTTGCTAAGGGAAGTGCGAGACATTTCCGAGCTTGATTCTGTAGTAAAAAATAAGCTTGTGATTAATCCTAGTGTAACGTTAACAGGGCTATTAACTCAGATTAGGAAAGCTTCTGGCTATGTATCTGCAAGAGTCGTTAGAAATACAAAAAGTAACTCCTATAGAATCAAGAAGACTGAAAGACACAGGTTGATACTTGAATACAAATCTAGTGGAGTTACTCAAAAAGTAGTTGCTGAGAAATTGGGAATATCAGAAAGAACGGTAAAAAGATATTGGAATGAGCCATTGGGTTGATTGTGATTCTAAATTACTACTACACAGGTGGTACACAACTTGGCACACAGAGTGGTACACTACTTAAAAATTATATATATCACTATGTACCAGATGAAGCTCTGAAAGCCAGTTGCTGCGAGCGATTGCAGGCCTAGACGAATGATTGTCGCTGTCGCAAGACAGAACAGAACCCGGCTTATAGCGCCAACTCAACAATTCTTTTCAAATGCCCTACTCAGGGCTTTTGATTACTTTCTTTTTCGTTTAATTTACCTTGTTACTCTCGTTGGCCTAATTTTTTGTAAATAAGTTTAAGCATGCTGTCGTCCATTTTTTTGCCTTTAATATCTGATATTTTGAATCCTGCAGCGTAGAAAAACATTTTTAGTTCAGCATATTGGGCTAGATATTTTTCTATTTGGGAGTCATCCGCAAAGTCTTGATCAAGGAAAAGCGTTAATTGTTTGATCATAACTTCAATCATGCGGCATTTTTGTAAATGTTTGGCGTCAGATGAGTGATCGTCATCTCTTAAATTGTGGTATTCCTGTTTGAGGTACCTTAATAATTTAGCGCCTGCGCTGACCGCTATAGCGCCGACACTGACACCAATAGCGGCACCGCTTGATACGCCACCGAGCTTTAATCCCTCTCCCGTAATTTTTGTGACACTTAAGGAAGCGTTAAAAAATGCTCTAATTAGTTGCTTTCTGCAGTTTTCTTCAAGGAAAACAGTCAGAGCAAAACGTTGTGCTTCGAATATTTCAGCTTCGTTAAGTGTCTGTAATGGATTGTATTCAAAAGCAAATTGTTGGAGATTGTGTCTGAGTACTTGACCATCTTCATCAATCACATCGGTTAAGTTAAAGTAGTCCGGAAAATAATCGACAAAACGAGCATGCATTTCGGTCAGTTCGGCTAAATAAAAAATACGATCGCCTATGGTGACTGTGCTTCGAGCAATATCTAATAAATGAACAACAATACTCAGTCCCGGAATTGCTTTACTAAGACCTACTGACACGGTATCCGTTAACTTCAATAAGTCATTTGTTGCTTTTAATAGGCACTTTACCGCGGCAAAAATATTTTTGGCAATATTGGCACCAGTTAAGCAGATGTCCTGAATGTTTAATTCTGCTAGCTCTTCTAACTCTTCACTCGATTTTGAATGTTTAGCTATGGCGTACTTAATGACTCTTGCTATGTCAACTATTGCTTCTTTCAAAGAATCTAAGGTGTTGACGAGCTCAGAAACGGCAGCAATGCCGCCCGCAATATCAAAAAAAACTTCTTTCAGTGTCTGGGGCGACACTAGACCGAGGAACTTCGCCGTTGCAGAAGAGGTCGAAAGTGCGGTTGTCGCGACATTTTTTACTTGCTCAAGAGTTTGAATAATGTGCGCTTCATCCCAAGTTTTGAGTGTATCAAGATTGGAGGCTAACTGTACAATCATGGCAGCGGCATTCGCAATGTCGTTGGCCGCGCCTAATTCATCGCCTAAGTCGAAGCTGTTGAGCTTAGTGGTGAGTTCATCCAGTGCTTTAGCCTGTTCTTCAATGACATTTGGCTCTTCTACTTGAACTTGTTGTGAAATCTCAACATGGGTTGGAGGTAACTCAAATGATCTGCCTTCTCGAGGCGAGAGTTGTTGCTGATGTGCTTGGGCTTTGTCTTTTGCTTTTTCCTGTAGTGCTGTAACTTCTGCTTTTATTTCTTTCGACCTTTGTTGGTGTTGTTCTTTTAACTTTGTTTCAGCAAAATGGATGATTGGCTCAGATGGTTCACTACATTGACTTGACTGAGATAATGAGCGCGTGGATCCAGCTTCAGTTTTCGCGTGTCTCTCTTTAGCTAGGCGTGCTGCAGTTGCCTGTTGCTTTTGGTGAATGATGGCCAGCTTAGCTGCGTTTTTCCATTTTTCTTTTATGCTTTCTCGTTCTTCAACAGAATAAATATATGGATTCTGACGATGACAAATATCAGGTGAGGGACAATGATGCGATTCAGGTACAGGGAGAAAGGAAATCAAGGGCGCTACTTCGGTCATTGAACCAGGACTTGATGGTGGCGTTAGTATCATTGACATTGGAGATGTTGGCGGTGATATTGTGGACAAATTCGATTGTCTTCGTTGGTTTCTGGATTTTACGCGATAGTGTTGACGTTGTAGTCGTAACTCATCGCTCAAAGATTCTTTGTGTCTTTGTGCTACGATTTGTGCTCGGATTGCTTTGATTTTTTTGAGCGTTTTTTCTCTTTCTGATGGTTTGAGAAGTCGAACTGGTTCAAAAGCGGCCTGTGTTCTTGCCATATGGGCAATTGCTTCGCGGTTTAACAGAAGTTCTCCTTCGTCACTGCGTCGTCGTCTGCCTAATACATTATGCATAACGAAATTTTCAATAACTTTTTTGTGCTTTTTGAAGTTAACCTTAAGCTTGCTCTTTCGGGGAGCTGGGAGCGGGAGTTGTTCTGACGGTAGAACTGAAGAATCTGATGTTGATACATCAGGTGTAGCTGCAAATAATTTCGTGGACGAGCTATAATCAACGGCCATTGCTAGAGGGGAACCCTCCGCAATGGTCGGATGAAACTCAGGGTTCAGCATGCTTTCGGGGCTAGACTCTGCATCTTGGATAAATTTCATTAACTCATCGTGTGCTCTAAATATCACTAAATAACTACTACTGACAGCGAGTCCATCGACCTCTGCGACCTGATCCAGTATTTCTTCGCTGTAAAGATCGGGGTGTTCGGCTAAAAAAATTAATAGACAATCGTCTCGAACATAACAAGGATTATCTCGTGTCTCGGTTTCTAAATGCTGTAGCACTCGCATTCGAAGTTCGGGCTGGTTATCCCATTCTGCTCTTAAGGCAAATTCAATAGGTTGCTGCCGTTTATCGTCTTCTGACGTCAAGCTTATATGAGGTAACAATAACAAGATAAGATCGGCCTGAGCACTAGAATTTTGCAAGTACTGTTTAAACAGTAAGTGCAGCAAGTTTTCATTGTGTTCGTTTACTTGAGTAATATCTTGACTTGATTTTAGACAGTGTCGGATACAATTTGACAGCATTTCATATTGATGTGAACGGGCAAGATAGAAGAGAAAGGGTTCATCATCGACTTCGAATGTGAGATCAAATTTTGGATGCTTTGTTAAAAGGCCTTTCAACTGGATTTTTTTACTGTCTTGAGCTGCTTCTATGAAAGCTTGTTGAATTGAATCAGGACCATTCAATTGACTGTATGAAGGCTCTGCTGAGTTAGAAAGTAACCGAATTAGACTCATATCAATAGGATAATATTCATGTTTATTCATTGGTAACATGACAATAAAACAGCGACAAATTTATCCTATGGCTTGACAGTTTCTAGTCAGCTTTCTGGTTTTTAAACATGTACTTTAGTGGGAATTTCAGCGTCGATTTCCTTTTTTGTTTAACTTAAAAAAATTAACTTCAGCAAATCAAAAATCTAATTGAGAGCAGCACGTTAGTCTTTGCGATAGCTAATTTCTATTTTGGTATTTGCTTCGATGCGGGCGACCTTAGAAGGGCGCATATCTTCTATTAGCACATGAGGAGTGTTGAGGTAGAGAGAAAAATGACGAAATAAATCAAAATCTTTGGGTGCAGATTCCATAAATATCACCCCGTGCTCAACAGGAAATTTGGAAAATCCATGCAGCTCTCTTTCATAAAATTTGATCACGTTTTCTATGAAATGATCTGTAGCAATAACTGTCACGGGCAACCCATTAATTGCACTGACAGACTTCATTCCATCAGGAAAGTGACTGACAATATGGTGATCGGGGTAAAGGGGAAGAGTGACATCATCGATATCTGAAAATTCTGCATGAAGCTTCATCGCATTGTTGATCTGTGTCATCAGCTCTATTGACAAACTAGTAGATGTTTCTTCAGAGTTAGTTGTCGTGTCTGCCGCTCTCATTGATGTATCTTCAGGGCTAGCGGTTGCTTCTGAAGCACGCATTGATGTTGTGTAATCGTCTGCTTGTTGATCGCATCGTTCTAATTTACTTTCAGCAATATCAAAATGTTGTTGTAGTTGTTGTGTGACGCAACTGGTGTACTGCTCCAAAGAGCGATTAATATCCTGTTGTTTAATGGTGTTAGATAGCTGTGATTGACAGACATTCTTTCCCTTCGACAATGCCTGTGAAAAAGCAGAACGAGAAATGCCTAAGCAGTCGTAGTTAACATCTTGAGAAAGGTGCTGGATCATGGGATCGGCAATACTGATAATTTTTGATTTTGGTACTTGAGCGAGCGAAGAAAACGCAATAAATACCAAAGTAAAAACGGTTAATTTGTTACATGTGACTGCCCTTGTCATTATATTTCTCCGTTTAGTTTTAACAAACTATACCAATAGAAATGAGTTGGCATATTGCAATTCAATAATAATGATCAAATATAGACGATTTAGGCTAATCGGTTGTAATAAAAGTTAAACCCAGCGCAGGGCTGGGTTTAAAGTAATAAAAGTTAGATGTGACGTGTTCTAGAACGGAATGTCGTCGTCCCAACCGTCATCTAAATTCGGGGTAAAGTTCTGCTGTGGGGCTTGCTGAGGCGCCGATTGAGCAGGCTTAGGAGCAGCTTGTTGCTGCGGTGCTTGCTGATAAGACTGTTGTGGTGCTTGTTGCTGAGGCGCTTGTTGATAAGCTGGTTTTTGCTGCTGTGGTGCGTTGTAACCACCTTGGTTTTGCTGTTGACCATAACCACCTTGAGATGGTTGACCACCCATACCGGCATTACGGCTATCAAGCATTTGCATTTCATTGGCAATGATCTCAGTTGTGTACTGATCTTGCCCTTGCTGATTTTGCCATTTGCGTGTTTGCAAACGACCTTCGATGAAAACTTTAGAACCCTTTTTAAGGTACTCACCCGCAATTTCAGCTAAACGCTGATAAATCACAATTCTGTGCCATTCAGTACGTTCTTTTTGTTCACCTGATTGCTTATCTTTCCATGTTTCAGAAGTGGCAATCGTAAAGTTTGCCACAGCGCCACCATTTGGCATGTAGCGGACTTCTGGATCCTGACCTAAATTACCAACCAAAATTACCTTATTAACACCACGACTGGCCATTAATATCTCCTGATACTTTGTAAAAATTATTGCTTACTTGCGTAACGGCTATAGTACGCGCTTAGTCTTGATTAATCCACCGTTGCTAACACTGCTCGGGCAGCAGATAAATCAAATTCGTCGTTCACCTTGAGATAGGCAGCTTGCTCTTCAGCGATTAAAATGGCTTCAACAACGCCAGATACCGCTGACAGCTCTGAGGCAAGGACTTTTGCTTGTTGGTTATCCTTGATATTTGCATTCAAAGTGTAACTTTTCAGTAGCACTGGGTTTTTCATGCCTAAGGTTAATACTAGCCAAAAAGTCATTAAAACCAAAGCTAAAATAAATACTCCTTGTGCGCCAACAAACTGATAAATGCTGCCCCCAAGCATACCGCCACAAAATGCACCTAAAAATTGGCTGGTTGAATACACGCCCATAGCAGAACCTTTATCACCAGCAGGACAAAACTTAGCAATGAGGCTTGGTAGAGAGGCTTCTAAATAATTAAACGCGGTAAAAAATAATAAAACCGCTAACGCAATGACCCATAAGTGATTTGCTGAGATCGCGAGTAACGCTAATGCGACCATCATGATCGCCAATGAAATTTGAAAGGTGGCTTTGGTGTTTTTCTTTTTTACGCCAACAATGATCAAGGGCACCATTAACAAGAACGCGCCGATAAAGGTCGGGAAGTACAGTTTCCAATGTTGTTCTTTGGTAAATCCTGCATCAACTAATACAAAAGGTAGCGCTACAAAAACGGCTGTGAGCGTTAAATGTAGAATAAAAATACCCGCATCTAAACGAATAAGCTGTGGATCTTTTAACATGGCTTTCAAGCGAGCGGGGGCGGCTAAGGTGTCACCTTTTGGTGCATGCGTGACTGGCGCAGGTACAAAAAAGTGAACAATGACCATGCCGATAACCGCAAAAAAAGCCGTTAACATGAACACGCCAGCCAGTCCGAGGTGCTGGGCGACAATAGGGCCGACTAGTAAGGCTAAGGCAAAAGAAAAGCCAATAAACATGCCAATAAAAGCCATCACTTTAGTGCGTTGATCGTCGCGAGTTAAATCGGCTGCCAGTGCTAAAATGGCGGCGGCAATCGCGCCCATGCCTTGTATCGCACGACCTGCGACCACCCAATAAATACTGTCAGCCATAGCTGCAATGACACTGCCGATGGCAAATAAACATAAACCACCGAGTATGACTGGTTTACGGCCGATTTTATCAGACAAAATGCCCATGGGGATTTGCAATAGTGCTTGGGTTAAGCCATAGGCTCCGATAGCGATGCCGACCCATAATGGCGAGAAGCCAGTAAGGTGCTGACCATATAGTGCAAATACGGGCATGATCATAAATAAGCCCATCATCCTCAAGCCAAATACACTGGCGAGAGAGAATGCTACTTTCTTTTCAATACTAGAAAGACCGTTATTGATCATGCTGTTGCCTTAAAACTGATAACACTAAGGAAAGGAGGCAGATAATAGCATAAGCAAAATGATCAACTCAAAGAATGAAATTAAGTTTCTGTTTTTTACTTTTATGTAACGCATTGATTTATAGTGACTTGATTGTGTTTCTTTATTGCTTTGGTAAACATGAATTAATTGCTGTTTTAACTCATGTTTACCAAATCAAGCAAAAGCTACGAGGTTGGTTGGTTAGTCACTGCGGGGTAAGGCTGTGCTGGGGGAAGAGATTCAGTTGGCAAATCATTTGGTGGTGTGGTTAGTTCACCGCCATTTTCTTCAACGACTTGTTCTAGCTGAGTTCGACCAAGCGGTTCCAAGCTTGACTGTTGCGCCCGTTCGACTTGTTCATTGAGTTCTCTGGCAGCTTTTGCGTCTTTGACTTTTGCGTAGATAACAATGCCGCAAACAATGATCACGCATAAACAAATGCCTGCGCCGACAGCGGCGACTCCTGCGATAGTTGCAGGAGGAATTGGTGGTGGAGGGGGAAAGTCTGGCTCTATCGTGGGAGTGGGGTAAGCAGTTGTAGGGGGTGAAGCTGGGGTAGGAGTAGAAGACGGAACTGAAGACGTCGATGACATTGGAAATGAACTACTACTGTCTTGTTCTGTTTCCCCATCTCTCCGTTCAAACTCATCGCCATCACTTGCTGCCGTTTTCGGTAATAATGTTCGCATGGTCAACCACGCACCCGCTAATGAGGCGGCGGTAATCACAACAAAACGCACATCTTGTCTTTTTACCCCAGCGGTGTCTAAGCCTATTCTTGCGGCAGTACTCGCCCCAGATGCGGCTGCCCCGCCGATCAAGCCTATGGCTGCGCGAGAAACGACCTCCATTGTGTTACCTGAGCTTGAAATTATGCCTGCAGTGCCTCCCGATATGGCTAGTTTTGCGGCAAATACCGCTGCATCGACTTTTCTTTCGTGATGCTTTAATGTAAGGCTTCGATTCTTCATCGATTCAGCGCCTAATTCAATAAAGGTCTTTAATACGCCACCAGCTGCCCCAATTGCTGCACCTGGAATTGCACCTGTTCCCGCGGTGGCAACAGTGCCTATTTGCCATCCTATAAGGCCTGAAGTTGCTACATTACGAGTGAGTACTTGTGCTGCTTGATTCAAGTATGAAGGCCAATTATCTGCTGTGCTTGCTGATGCTTGTACAGGTGTGCTAGCCATATAGGTTAACCAGAGGTTTGGGGAATAATCGTTTTATTTTGCAACAAGTTGGCGTGAAATAGTTATCTCGGTTGATTATATATTATACGATTTTAGGTGGCGCGTCGTTGCACTTGCTACTTGTATTCGGGGGAAGTTGGCAGATTGTGAGGCGTGCTGAAGTGATTTATATAAACCACTTCAGCTTTAATATAGCATTGCGAGGAGGCAATTATGCCGTTGCAGGTTTTTTACTGCGAACCAATTTGGCTAAATGATAAATATTAATACAGGCAACAAAAGCATTCATCCCTGCAACAGGCCAAGCGTCAATAGAAACACCATAAACAACAAATAAGCTACATCCGACAAAGTTTAGGCATCTTAACCAAACAATATCTTTCATCATTAGTGATATTGCTACCATTACTGACGCCATGTAACCAATTATTTCAATCATATTTAACGCTTCCATCAGACACCTCATTGCGCTCATGCCTTCCAAAAGCAAAGCGGGGGATCCATGCCCCTTGAGCAATTTATTTAATATTGTTTAACTGACAACAATGCTACCAAATTCACGCTAAAGTTCGTAATAAAAATACGTAAATTAATGACGTTGGTCATATTTGTAAAATAATTGTGCACAAGGTGACAAAAAACGACCAATATGTATTGACTAAAAGGCAGCGTGCTATTTTATTGGTAAGCTTAAGGTTAACTCATTAATGTTAAAGATAATTGAAGTTAATCAAATAATGAAACGCTTTATGATGGCGACTGGCTGCATTTTAAATGTATACTGACAACCAGTTGAAGCAGGATTATTTCTAGGAGCATCAAGATGGAATACAACACCTCAGAGTTGTGTGATATGTATTTAGATGTGGTCGATGTTGTCGAGCCAATGTTTAGCAATTACGGTGGTTGCAGTTCATTTGGTGGATCAATTGTCACGGTCAAATGTTTTGAAGACAATGGATTGATCAGCAATACCTTATCTGAAGACGGTACCGGAAAAGTATTATTGGTTGATGGTGGCGGCTCATTAAGGCGCGCAATTTTCGGTGCTGAACTTGGTGATCTTGCGGTCGCCAATAATTGGGAAGGCGTCGTGGTTTACGGCTGTGTTCGTGATGTTGACGCGTTGGATGAACTTGATTTAGGTATTCAAGCTTTAGCGTCTATTCCTATTGGTGCCGATGATCAAGCTGTAGGTGAAGTGGATGTTCCGGTAAATTTTGGTGGGGTAACGTTTTTGCCGGGTGATCATATTTATGCCGACAACACAGGGATCATCTTGTCACCAGAGCCGCTTGATCTTGAATGATTAACCTGAGATTAATTGTTTAACTAAAACCAGCAGTTGCTGGTTTTTTTATGCCTATAATTAAGCTAATTCATCATGTTAAGAGTAGATATAGTGGCAACCCTAGCTACAACGAATACATCATTACAGGTAAAACTGGTTAATGATAAATTGGTCTATAGTAGTGAATTAGTCACACGACTGGCAACCAGTAAAGACGTGGTCACTTTCGGATTAATTAATCCTTACACAGGCGATGTGAACAAAGTTCAATACCGAGTCATTACTCACAAGGGCGTTCATAAATTAAAGATGGAACCTTTTCATTGCCAGCAAGATGATGATGATTTTGTTCATGTGGAAGCAATGGGTGACATTAAAGCTAAATATCCAGCACATAGTGAACAAATTCAAAAGCTTGAATCATTAATTAACTCAGGGGAAAGCATAGTTGAAGATGCTAAAAAGGGGAATTGGCGGCAAGTTTCTGAGGCTATTGATAGTGGCGTAAACTTAGAATGTAAAGATGCTCTCGGTGATACTGTTTTACTGTATGCACTCCGGGAAGGAAAGTTAGAATTGGTAAAAAAATTACTTGCTCATGGCGCTGATGTTAGCAGTTGTGGTTCAGGGAAATATACCGTTTTTCATTCTGCAATTAGTCGGAGAAACGCATCATGTTCCTTTGAACTCGTGACATTACTGAGACAACATATTTCAAATCGGTTTGGTGATGCTAAGTGTAACGCACTCATTAATGCAAGAAATGCATCTGGCGAAACGCCAATTTATAGAGCCGTTGAAGCAAACCATAAAGCGTTGGCCAAGTTACTAATAGGTTTTAACGCAAACACAGAATTAGCTGATGACAACGGCTTGACTCCACTGCATTATGCGACAAAACATTGCCCGACTATGATTGTGACCTTACTCAATAATGGAGCGAATCCGCTTACCTTTGATAACCAAGGGCGTAGCCCTTTGCATCAAGCGGCAGCCAATGGTGATTTCAAGTTGATGGAAACCTTTTTGGAAAAAGTAAAACATATATATGCTGATGAGGTTGCAAAAGGGTATCTTGAGCGGAAAAGCAAAGATGGCACAACGTTAGCGTGCATTACGGCTCGTTGCGCTTTGCCTTATGATCAAGATGGAATCGAAGTATTAAAAACGCTTAAGAAAGTTAATGTCGATTTAAACCATAGTGATAATCAAAAGCAAACCCCTTTAATGCATGCATGCCGTAAAGGAAATTATCACTTAACCAACTGGCTAGTTGAGCAGCAGGTCGCTTTGGACTCCAAAGATGCTCGTGGCATGACTGCGGTAATGATAGCTGCAGAACAAGGTAAGATTGAAATTGTAAAATTATTAATAAATGCGGGCGCTAATGTAGGCATAAAAACACAGCCCCTTTTCGGAAAGACCTTAATAGATTTTGTTCCTGACAGTAAGAAAGACGAAATTAAGCAAGTTATTGAGCAACGTAAAGCCGCTCAATCTGAGTTGGGCAAAAGCAGCTCCTGATATAGCTGTTGGGTAAATGCAATGCTCGATTGTATTTCTTGAGTGAGCGTGATTTGCTTTCCTTTTTCTGATAATGCCTGACGATGGCTCGCATCTCTTAGCTGTTGATAGTTTGCAATTAATTGTTGAGTTGCAGTCGCGGGCAGTAAATTGAGCTTAGCAACTAATTGCAATATGCGGATGTTATCAGTACAGCTAGTAATTGAGGGATGTTGATGAGCGAAAGCTAACACTAGGTATTGTACGATGAATTCAATATCAACCATACCGCCGCTGCTGTGTTTAAGATCAAATGTATCACTTTTAGTTGATAATAAATGCTCTCGCATTTTCATACGCATTTGATGTACATCGTTAGATAAGGAAACTAAATCAGTCCGTTGAGTAAGCACATTGTTTCTCAGCGTGACGAAATCTCCTTCCATCTCCGTCTCACCAGAAATAAAGCGAGCTCTAATTAAGGCTTGTTTTTCCCATGTTTTGGCTTGTAATTGATACTGTGCGAAACTGTTTATTTCACTCACCAATAAACCAGATGCACCAGATGGTCGAAGGCGCATATCGACTTCATATAACTCACCACTGGCGGTGCGAGTTGAGAGTAATGAAATCATTTTTTGTGCTAGTTTTGCATAAAAACGGCTACTTTCAATTGGTTTAACACCATCTGTGTGGCTAGCATTGGTCGCTCGAATAAGAAATACTAAATCTAAGTCTGAGCCGTAACCTAATTCCCGACCGCCTAATTTGCCATAACCAATAACGGCAAAGCCTCTTTTACCTAAAGATAAATGAGCCGGTTTGCCATGGCGAGCTGTGACTTGTTGCCAAGCATAATTACACACTTGCTCGATGATGGCTTCAGCAAGGCAAGTGAGGTGATCGCTCACCTCGGTTAACGGTAAAACCCCTGTGATATCGGCTGCGGCGATTTTAAGTTGTTGGGTAAGTTTATATTCACGCAGTGCTTCCATTTGCGATTCAATGTCTTCTTCTGGTATGCGTAAGCAATGTAGATGAAGTTCACTTCGATAGTCATCAAGGTTGGTGGGATTATACAAATGGCGCGGATCGATAAGTTCGTCAAGCAACATAGGATAGCTAGCAAGTTGGGTTGCGATCCAAGGGCTGGCTTTGCATAAACGGAATAACTGATTACGTGCTCCAGCATTTTCACACAATAATTCAAGGTAAGTGGTCCGGCACAGAATTTGATCGAGTACTTGGCTGACGGCAGTAAACACAGTACAAGGCGAATTAAGCTTAGATATTTCAGCGATGATCCTAGGCATTAATTGATCTAACGCGTCTTGCCCTTTGGGACCAATTGGCCGTTTTGATGTCGTACTACGCCATTTATTAATAGCACTAAACCAATCGGGATCATTAACTTGTTGTGCTTGCAGTAGGGCGTTTCCTTGTTCAATATCGTCTTCTTGCCATATATCTTCAGCCCAGCAAGGCTGGTTGTCATTGTCTTGATCACCACCGACACTGGATTGAAACTGCTGGTGAATGCATGTCATCACTTGGTTGATTTTAGCTTTGAGTTGTTCAGGTGTTGGTATTTTCAGAGCAAAACACAGCCTTTGCCAATCTAGGTCGTTGTCAGGCAAAGTTTGTGTTTGTTTGTCATCAATGGCTTGCAGTAAGTTTTCCAATTGGCGTAAAAAAAGATAGGCCTCTTTCAATTCTGAGTGTTCATTAAACGCCAACATGCCATGATGAAATAGTGCATCAAGAGATTTAAAAATGTTTTGTTTGCGCAGTTCAACTTGGCGACCACCATGAATAAGCTGAAAGTTTTGCACGATGAACTCAACTTCACGAATACCGCCTGAGCCGAGTTTTATGTTGTTAGAAAGCTGACGACGTCGGACTTCTTGTGCGATCGTCTTTTTCATTTTTCTTAAAGAATCAATGGCAGTGAAATCAATATATCGTCGGTAAATAAATGGTCTAAGTAGTGATGTAAGCTCGGTTTTTTCTTTGCATAATGGTCCGAGTACGCGAGCCTTTATCATGGCGTAACGTTCCCACTCACGACCTTGATCTTGATAATAATGTTCGAGTGCATTGAAGCTGCATACTAATGGTCCACTGTCGCCATTAGGACGTAAGCGCATATCAACGCGATACACAAAGCCATCGACGGTAACTTGATCAAGTAGCGCAATTAATTTTTGCCCCATACGTGTAAAAAATTGCTGATTATCTAGCTCTTTTCTACCACCTTGAGTTTGTCCTGCTTCTGGATAAGTAAAAATAAGATCAATGTCAGAGGAAAAATTAAGTTCACCGCCGCCAAGCTTGCCCATGCCGAGTATTAATAATTGTTGCGGCTCGCCTGACTCACTAAGCGGTGTACCATACTGCTGACACAGTTGTTGATATTGCCAATCACGTGCACCAATGATCAAAGCTTCTGCCAGTAAAGATAAGTCACTCAAAGACTGGCTAACTGAACCATGACCCATGAAGTCACGCCATGCAATGGTTATCAAGTGACGATGGCGAAATTGACGTAGTATCCGTTTGGCATCGGTTTCTGATTGTGCTTGAGCGAGCTTTCGATTGAGCATTTGCTTATAGAATGCGCCGACATCGGTTTCATCAAGTTCATCGGCAATAGCGACAATCCATTGTGGAAAGCGTTGTAGCTGATTAGCAATGAAATCACTTAGCCCAAGAATACATTTGAGTTCATTTAGCTGTGTTGGAGTTAACAGTGCAAGCGACTCAGAATGACTTTGTTGCAATTGAACAAAACGTTGCTCAGCTAATTGTTGAATTGGATCTGGAAGCAACTTGTTACATAAAGTTTCTGTCGTCATAATGGTTTCACTGGATTAGATGTCGACATATTATGTCTTTTGATGTTATATAACTAAATCCTAATTGCTTGAATGAGAAAAAGCCATTCAAATCAACCAATCTATTTGGAGAGCACATGGCAGGAATGCTAAACAAGGTGATTGTTGCTAGCGTACTAATTGTTGGGAGCTTGCTTCTGAGTGCGTGTGGTGATGACAGGCCAGATAAAATTGCTCAGTTACAACAATTGTCTAAAAATCGGATCGAAGCGTTAGCATCGGATCTGAATAGTGGTCGGCTGCGTAATGCTGAATTGTTGAAACAGTATGCGTCAATTTTGAGCAACAAGAAGCCAGAATTATCGCCATTACTTACCCAATTAGCAGAAGATGCCACGCCCGCTGGTAACTTGTATCAAGGTTTAAAGCGTCGGCAAGTCGAAGCTGGCATTGCCAGTAATTTTATTGATTTGGACAGGCAATTAGCTGAAGTTGAAAATATCTATCAAGCGGCGGATCCCAGTTTATTTAACGATATGCTATCGGATCCCGTCAATGTCATTGCAGATATGTCTGGCGGCACATTAGCCAGAATTAATGCTATCAGCCGTGAAGCTGACATTGTGGCCAATAATGCACAAGATTTTGGTGCTGGTAGTCAGTTGGTGGGCAATCCATCTTATGGTAGTTGGCAAACCAACTCCAGTGGCATGTCGTTTTGGGCTTGGTATGGTATGTACTCGATGTTTTCGAATATTTTTCAAAGGCCTATTTATTACGATAATTGGTCGAGACATCGTGGCTACAGTTACTACGGTGACGTTGGGCGTTATCGTTATACCTCGCCTAAACAATCACAAAGGCAAGAAAAGGTTTACCAGCAAACGAAAAAACGTTTTGCCAATAAAGGGCAGCAATTTAAAAGCCCATATGCCAAAACGCGATCAGGCTCGACAGGATTAACCCGAGCGAGCCGTGCTGCTCCGAAAGACTTTCAAAGCTCACGGAGTAAGTTTCGCTCAAATTATGCCAAAAGCAGTGGCTTAAGAAATTCATCTAGTCGAACTTCGCGTGGCGTAAGTCGCGGCAAGTAAAACCACTCACATCAATTTACGACAAAGTGAATTGATAGGAATGGTTTAATAAACGAAAAGGGAAACAGTATGTCCATACTTCAGGAATTCGGCCTTAGTAAAGAGCTATTAGTTATTCTGCTGATTGATCTCAGCATCGCGGTGGTGTTATTGACGCTCATGCGCTATTTACTCGGTTGGAGCGCTAAGGTAAACAGTCGACACGAATTGTCAGAAAAAGATAATTTTGCTTTTGGGATCAGTACAGCTGGTGCAATTGCTGCGTTGGGGATTGTATTAACAGGCGCTATCACGGGAGAAGCTGCAAGTAACTATGTTACCGAGGCGATTGGTTTAACCGCTTATGGCGTATGTGGCATTGTTTTGATCAAACTTGGACGGTTTCTTCATGACAAAATTGCCTTAAATCACATCAACAAAACCGAGAGCATATTGGCGGGTAATGTGTCGGTTGCCATCGTCGATGCTGGCGCAGCTTTAGCGACAGCAATTATTATACGTACCACGTTACTGTGGGTTGATGGTTTATCCGCTAATACTTTTATCGCAGTTTTTAGTAGCTTTTTTATCGCGCAACTGATGCTAGTGTTACTGACTCGCTGGCGTGAACACAGTTACGCCAAACGTAATCAAGGGCAAACTTTTCAACAAGCACTTGAAAAAAATAATATTGCATTAGCAATACGTCACGCAGGTTATTTAATTGCAATGGGCTTAAGCTTTAATGCGGCGAGCCATTTCATTGAGTTTATTCCTGATGCATATGTGGCAAATGTCATCGCTTGGTTGGCGTTTTCCTTGGTTATGTTGTTGTTATTGTCACTATTACAAGCAATTGTGAAAGCGGTGGTGCTGGCAAAGATTAATCGTACGGTGGAAGTTGAGCAGCAGCATAATATTGGTTTAGCGGCTATTGAAATGGCGATAAGCATTGCAATTGCAATGATGCTGACATCATTGATGGCCTAATAGCTTGGGTGACGGTGACGTGAATACAAATACGAGTGTTCAGCCTAAGCAATTAACTCGGTTTGATGATCTATTATTGCTTGGCATTATGGCGGCACTCGCTGCTTGTGGTTTGATTTATGAATACTTATTGTCTCATTATGCAGGGCGGATTTTAGGCGCACTGGAAGCGGCCATTTATACCATGATCGGTTTAATGATCGTATCTATGGGCTTCGGTGCCTTTGCCGCACGCAAAATTCGTCATGCGTTCACAGGGTTTGCCTGTTTAGAATTGCTGGTGGCTTTGTGCGGGGCAAGCGCGATTTTGATCACCGCAGCAATTATTGGTTTTAGCGCTGAGTTTCCACAAATATTGGCGCAAACCTTTAACCTTCCTCAAGATCACCTTCCTGATGGTGGCAGCGTTCAAGTTTTTCAATCTGCAGTTAAATATTTGCCTTATGTTTGGGGCACATTACTTGGATTGATGATAGGCATGGAAATCCCATTGATCGCCCGAGTCAGGCAAGACTTGTCTGATGAACACTTATTGCATAATGCGGGCACCATTTATGGTGCTGACTATATTGGTGCGGGTATTGGCGCAGCTATTTGGGTTGGCATTATGCTGGCGATGGACATTGAATTGGCTGCCAGTATTACCGCTAGCGTCAATTTAATTGCGGGTTTTTTGTTTTTATTTCGATTTAAGCAGCGGATCCGTCACTTTGGTTTGTTGTTATCTGGGCATATTATTGCGGCTCTTGTGTTATTGGCCTTAGCGTATTTTGGCCCTGACTGGCAGCAAGGGTTTAATAACTTATTGTATAAAGACAAAGTTGTTTACACCAAAGCAACACGCTTTCAACAGTTAACGTTTACCGAGCGCCTTCGTGGTCAAGGTTTAGCACCCGTGTTTAATTTATACATTAATGGCCGTTTGCAGTTTTCTAGCGAAGATGAACATATCTATCATTCGTTTTTGGTGCATCCAACCTTAGCAGCTAGTGCTCGCCATGATAAAGTTTTGATCATTGGCGGTGGTGATGGACTTGGCCTAAAACAAGTATTGAAATGGCAGCCTCAGCAAGTGACGTTAATGGATTTGGATAGCGAATTGATCAAGCTTTTCTCACGTGCTGATACCGATATGCCAAAGTATTTAAATCAAACACTGAGAAAGCTGAATAGTGATGCCTTGAACGATCCCAGAGTTAATATTATTTTGAATGATGCGTTTAATGGGGTGGAAACCTTGATCAAGCAGCAAGCTAAGTTTGACGCCATTATTGTTGATTTGCCTGATCCAAGTCACCCAGATCTTAACAAGCTTTATTCAGATGTATTTTATCTTAAATTAAAACAGCTACTGAGTGCTGATGGTGCAATGACAGTGCAGTCTACTTCACCTTATCATGCGCAACATGCCTTTATTTCTGTGGGTAAAACCATTGCGCTTGCAGGCTTTAACGTGCAGCAATATCATCACAATGTGCCCAGTTTTGGTGAATGGGGTTTCAGCATTGCCACGGTTACGGGTAAAGCGGCGAGACAGCGCTTAGCAGAATTAAAACAGTTTCCTATCGACGAGCAATGGTTGACACCTGCATTAGCAAGAGCAGCCTTTGAGTTCCCTGGAAACTTTTACCAAAACAGTAAAAAGGTGAAACCAAATCGATTGGGTTCACTGCAATTATATCGATACCATTTGGCAGATTGGTCACAGGAACAAGGCCAAATCATTTCTAATTAAAAAGTGCTTGACATATTATGTCTCGATGCTAAAGTTTGATTCAGACATATTATGTCTATAAGGATAATTATGAATATTCACACAATTGCGAACTATTTAAATGGGCTTGGTGATCAAGGTCAAACAGGTTTTAACTTTGACTGTTACCCAATTGATGGTGAAGTTGAAGTGCTACAAGTTAATGTGGTCGGCCGTGAAGAAATTCCAGTTTTTATTTCGGTGACGGATAACCAAATTCTGTGTATTAGCTACTTATGGGATGAACACGAAGTGAACCCTGAAAAGCGCACAGAAATGTTCCAAACAATGTTGGAATTAAACATTCCAATGCCATTATCGGCTTTTGCCAAAGTGGATAATAAATATGTGGTTTACGGTGCATTATCGCTGCAATCCAGTATGAACGAAATTGAACAAGAAGTCGCTGTATTGTCGGATAACTGTATTGAAGTCATCGACGAAATGGTCGCCTATCTGAAATAAGGAGCAATATTATGGGCATTTTAAATAAAATCCTAACTGCGTTTCGTGGTGGTGCTACGGAAATCGGTGAGAGCATTGTTGATGCCAATTCAACCCGTATTTTTGAACAAGAAATCCGTGATGCGAAAAAGCACTTAACCAATGCAAAACGTGAATTAACCGATGTGATGGCGAAAGAAATGCAAGCGGCACGTGAAGTTGAACGCTTGAAGCGTAGCGTTGAAGAACACGAAGGCTATGCAACGCAAGCACTTGAGCAAGGTAATGAAGCATTAGCTATCGAAGTTGCTGAAAAAATTGCCCAGTTAGATGAAGAGCTAAATGAACAACAATCGGCGAACACGAGTTATACCGCTCATGCTGCGCGCCTTAAAGAATTAGTGAAAAAAACCGAACGTCAGCTTTCTGATTATCAACGTCAGCTAAGCATGGTGAAAACCACAGAAAGTGTACAAAAAGCGACGGCGACGATTACTGATTCATTTGCATCGAGCAATTCAAAGTTAATGAATGCCAAAGATTCATTAGAGCGCATTAAAGCACGCCAACAGCAATTTGATGACAGACTTAAAGCATCTGAAACCCTTGATGATGAAAACAGTGATAAGTCACTACAAGCTAAGTTAGCTGAAGCGGGTATTGGTGAGCAAAAGTCCAATGCTAATGCAGTGCTCGATCGTATTAAAGCTCGTAAGAGTTAACCGAATATCAATTTGTCTATCACCCATCAGTAAATTGGTATCGCGGCTTAAATAGTTCCCAACCACTGTTTAAGCCGCATTTTTCTTTTATGAGGTCAATAATGGGATTTTTCAGTTCACTCTTTTCAAAGTCAGAGCAACCAATAAGGCAACTCAATCACGCACAAGATTTAATCGTGGGTGATATGATCGATCTCGATGATAGTTTTGCTTTGCCAGCGCAGTTGAAAGGTCAACAGTTCAAAGTAGAAGCTGTAAATACTTATGAATATGAACATAGTAAAACCACAGAATGGCAGTTAAAAGGGGTGAATGATCAAGCGATATTTTTAACGCTCGATCAAGATGATGAAGTCCAACTTGCGTTTTCTATTAAAATTACCCGCGCTCAAGTAGAACAGTTATTTGATATGGAGCAATTCAGTCAAATTTTTGAAGAGACGGATGATGCAAGCCTGACGATAAGTGCCGATCAGCCTTTTAAGCAATTTAGCCAATGGCTAGGTAAAGAATATCATCAAAATATATTTGCACAGTTTGGTTATTTTCACCATAAAGATTTACGTTCTGTTAAAGATATTACTGATCAAGGTGAAGAAGTAGAAAGCTATCAGTTAACTGATATTACAGAAAAATATGCGATTGATATTGATGTCTACGCAGGTGGTGAAACCGAAGTGAACTTAGTTATGTACCGCCCAGAAACAGATATTCGCGAATTTTGGCCAGTCAGTTAACCATTTATGAACATTTTTGGTATAGTTGACAGAATATGACAATATCAAGAGTTTATTGATGAGCAAAACCAATGATTCTCTGCCCAAGCACTCATTACCAAAAGAGTGGCAACAAAATCAAAAAGCGGCAAAAGCCACGCAAGTGGCTTTCGATTTAGATGAACGCTTTCAATATTCCATTCGTAAAGCTGCGTTAGACGAAGGCGTTAGTCCGTCAGATCAAATTCGTACTATTCTTGGTTTAAGTGTTTCAAAACGACCTAAGCGTCCACGTTTGACCGTTTCGCTTAATGGTGATGATTACGCACAGTTAGCTGAAAAGTATGGGCTAGATGCTAATGCACAACTTGAAATTAAGAAACGTGTGCTGGATGATCTTATACAATATGTTTCACACGAGTTGAATACAGAAGATTAAATGACGAACATCAGAAAGAGAAAATTTTGGTTAACCAAAAGGACGAAAGGTGCTTCGCCTTTTGAATTAGCCATGATGTTGCTTTCATTTTTTGCGGTTCTGATCATGTTAGTTTTGACTTTTGGGCAGATTGATAAAGAAACTCATCAACTGCTGTTTTTTATCGATACTGGCATTTGCTTTATTTTTATCAGTAATTTCTTTTTTTCACTGTTTAAAGCAAAAAGTAAACGCCACTATTTTAAAAGACATTGGATTGATCTTGTTGCCAGTATTCCCGCTGTCGAACCACTAAGAGCCGCTCGAATTTTTCAAATCTTACGGGTTATTCGGTTAGTGCGCAGCAGCCGAACGTTGTTAATTCCATTGATCAAACAAAAAAAAGAAGCCACCTTAGCAAGCTTATTACTTGCTGTTGTCACAATTTTATCCTTTGCCTCGGTTGTGATTTTGTTTGTTGAAAGTGGCGCTGAAGGGGCAAACATTCATACCGCAGAAGAAGCCATTTGGTGGGCATTAGTTACCATTTCTACCGTTGGCTATGGTGACTATTATCCAGTAACAACAATAGGGCATATCATTGGCAGTATTGTGATCATTGCTGGTGTGAGCTTTTTTGGCGTGGTTTCAGGTTTTATGGCGTCTATTTTTGTCACCCCTGATGAGGCAAAAATGGATGAAAAACACAAGCAGCATCAGCGGCAGGTTAAACTAGAAATTAAACAAGCATTAGAGGTAATGCAAGAGAATCAAATAAGAATGGAACAGAATCAACGAGTGCTATTGAATGAAATACATCAATTAAGGCAAAGGCTGGATAAAAGTTAATTAAAAGTGAATTTTTCGTTTTCTATTTCATTTAAAGTTTGATACGCTCGCCGTCCGCCAAATATGGTTCAATTTTCACTTAGTTAAAAGGATTTTTATGAAACCTTGTCTTTTCATTGCAGGGGCTGTCGCTCTTTTTTCCTCTTCTGCTATTGCTGGTGAGCACTACTTAAATGCTGGCGCAGGTTTTGGTTCATTTGATGTGAAAGCAAAAAATGCGTTTGCTTCTGTAAAAATAAAGCGCTCATTTCAAAGTGCCAATTTTACTTATGGCTATCAATTGAATGATTACTTTGGTGTAGAATTAAAAGCAAACTTTGGTTTAAATAAAGATAAAAACCTAAAGAATAAGAGTGTTACAGGTCTTTATTTGAAAGGCAATTATCCAATCAATGATAGTGTTAACCTTTATGCGTTATTTGGTCGCGCGTCGACCAAAATTCAAAACGATGGAGATAATGCTTCGAGAAGTAGTTTTTCCTATGGTTTAGGGACAACGTATGAGTTGAGTGAAAAGTGGGCTATTGGTGCAAACTATATGCTATACCACTCAAGTACAGAAAAAGCAGGGCCTGTTGATGTAAAATTTGACTACACTGCTTTTGGAATTTTTGCACAGTACAAATTTTAAAACATCTCTTATGAAGCCGTAGACGTAATTACTAAGCCAGTATCAATCGATACTGGCTTTTTTAAATATCTCACTTACCTTCCACATGCTTAGTACAATATTATCTATTGGATTTTCATAACAATTTAGCTGTTGTTAGAAACGTAACCTGTTAACTTTGTTATCCAAGGTTTCGACCGTAATCGATATGCTTACTGATGGTTAATGAATCAATGATGAAAAAACTATTCATCGCTTTACTAGTTTGTATCGGTTGGCAAAACTAGAACTTGGTTACACTACCAACGTACCAGTACAGTTCTGTGTTCGACGGGCCATTTAATTGACATTGGTGGAGCTGTTCCACAAAGGGATTGAGCAAGGGTTTTGGTCAACAGTGAAGAATACAGCTGAAGCAAAATCAAATAGTTAGTGCTTTCTTATATGTTGTTTTTTTGTTACTTTGGTGATTACTAGTAGAAAAGAATGAAAAATATATACTCGTGATACCTGAATAAGCCCTGAAAATTGCATCTTCAAGTATCACGAGTATAAGTCACCTAGAACTTTAGTTGGGAAGTAAACAAATTTTCAGGTAATCGCTTGGTAGATAAATAACTATTGATAGATGTTTGATTGCAATGACTCTACCGGCTTCATATTTATCAACTTTTAGGGAGAAGAGTTCGATGAGTGATATAAAGCAGTTAATCTTTCTTCATGAGTTCAATACACCTTGCCATTTAGCCGTACTTGCAGCCTCTGTTGGTCTGAAGATCAAGGTAGTAAAAAAAGTTTCAGATATCCTTCAAGCGACAGATAAGCACGAAAGTTTTTGTCTTATTCCTCAACGTGGTGTGCCGTTGGACAGTAAAGGTGTCCCGCTTGTGGCTGCTAAACTAATCGCAGAAGTGCCGATTGCGCTGTATCAAGTTGATCGAGGAAAAGTGTCTGAAGAGTCGGCAATTAGGCTTGGCATTCATGGTATTTTATATGCAGATCTCGGAATGGATCTTCTGTTAACGGGTTTGAAAAAGATGCTTGCTGGTGAATTATGGTTTGATCGCAATTTATTGAGTAAGACCTTGCGAGATCTGGTTAAAAAGGTTGAACCTGATACCGATATCCATAAATCAGAAGACAATATTGCTATGTGGCAGATGTTAACCACTCGGGAAAAGACCATTATTCAATTAGTGTCTAGTGGTGCCAGAAATAAAGAAATTGCTCATCGGCTCTGCATTAGTGAGCATACAGTTAAAGCGCATATTTCGTCGATTTTTAGAAAAACTCAATCTCGAAATCGGGTGGAATTGTTACGTTGGTCAAATCAATATCAAGCGCATTTCGCCTAATTTTCACTACCAATATATATTAATATATCAAGAAGATAACCTTGTTTAATAAAAAGCTGCTCATGTATGAGCAGCTTTTTTGTTATGACAGTGATCACTTAAGTTAGGTTTTAATAAATCCAAGCGGATTGCCATCTGATGTTACATCATAAAAGTTGGTCAGATTAGGGAACAACCTTGGTAGTGTCGCTTTTTCTGCACCAAACCATAAAGCTAATTCGGCATAAACTTCATCTGTTGATGTGGTTGGAATAAGTACCCCACCGCCAATATCAAGCGGGTTGGTATTACCAAGATTTAGATTTGGATAAGTACCAAAAACTTCACCGCCTTTAACTGCGTTACCCATGACTAAAGTATTACCACCCCAACCATGATCGGTACCATTACCATTAGAGGTTAATGAGCGTCCAAAGTCTGATCCGGTAAAGGTAACCACTTCTTCTGCAACACCTAATTCATTCAATGCTTGCTGGAAACCTGAAAGGGCGTCATCGACTATTTTAAGCATGCGTTGCTGAGATTTGAGTAACTCACTATGGTGATCCCAGCCTATGTAGCGTACAAAGAAGGTTTGCTGTTTACCAGCCATTCCCAATGCAGCTCTCGCTTTAATGGTTTTAGCGACCATTTCAAGTTGCTGTGCTAACTCTGAATCTCCTCCCGTCCAGTTCACGGTGATATTCTTAGTTGCAGCAGAAAACTTTTCATGTTGCTCTTGCGAGTATTTGACGCCATTAACGTAAGTGTTATCAAAACTGCTTCCTGATGTTGCTGCAAGCATGTCATCGAAACCTTTGAGTAGTACTTCGTTTAATTCCCTCAAGGCTGGATTTGTGTCGTCTTTTACTTTTAGCCCGATACTGCCCTTACTTGTGACAGAGTATTCACGACTTTTGACGCCATTTTGCATGATATTACTGCCGGCTAATGATACGTTCATTGAAATAGCATCATTGGCTTTGTTTGGTTGTACTGTATCAGCAATGGTACCAAACCAACCTGAATTTAATCGTTCATTAGGGCGAGACGTTTGCCAGTGTTTAAATTGATCCGAGTGAGACATTAAGCCTAACGGTAGAGGTTTCGAATTCGCACGAAACTCTTCACGGGTTACTTTTTCAACCATAGGACCGACGTTGGCAATGAAAGATAATTTTTTGTCATTAAACAGCTTTTGCATCTTAGGTAAAGATGGGTGCAAACCAAACTGTTTGTTGTTGGCATCGGTGAAATTAATACTCAGTAGATCAGCTTTGTTTAGACCTAGATCACCACGAGTGGCTTTGTACTGGCTATAATCTGGGGTCGATCGAGGTACCAACATATTAAAACTGTCATTGCCGCCATCTAGCATGATGAAAACGAGGCTTTTAGCCTGCTTGGCAATTGTTAAAGGTCCCGAAACGGGTGGACTCGGTGGCGCAGGCGGATTTGGCGTCGGTGGCGCAGGCGGATTAGGCGTTGGTGGCGCAGGCGGATTTGGCGTTGGTGGCGCAGGTGGATTTGGAGTTGGGCTAGGCTCTGGTGGAAAATCATTGCTGCCGCCACAACCTGAAAGTAATGCGCTCGAACCTACGGCGAATACACCTGAATTTTTTAAAAATTGGCGCCGAGTATATTTTTGATCCCACATGGTTTAAGCCTCCAAAATCGCAAAGTCAGGTGAAACAGCGATCATGAACACCACTGTTTGGACGATCCACAGATTATTTTGTGGGTTACTAGGATCATTTTGATTTGCTAATGTATCTAAAATATTAACCTTGATTGAGCTTTGCTTTTTGCCTGTGAGCAACAATGACACTCGCTCAATTAATTGTGGCCATGAACTTTGAGCTGCTAATGGTAATTCGGCGGTAAAGTCGAGTTTAAGACGACTATTCACATTTGCGAGTAGTACGCTTGGATTAAGCTCTGGCACAATATGCGGCGGAGTTTCTCCTGCCTTAATTTGTGTACTTACTAGAGGCAAAGCTTCACCAAATAGCCAATCGTAAATCATATTTACATAACTTATTGAAGTGTAAGCGTTATACAGTTCAAACTCAGGTGCTACCTTGTTTTCAGTTTCAATTTCGCCATGAGGTGTAAAATCAGGCTTATAAAAATTGAAAACAGTAGGCGATGATAAGATATGCTGGTTCAATGCTTGCTTGATGTCGCTACCTATCATCCATAAACGTTTGTCAGTGTTGCTGACTTTAAATGCTCTAAGTAATTGAGTTACCCTGAGTAATGGTGATTTCAATTTTTGAATATTGCCCGTAGCAGAATCACCAGTGGTAACTGTGTTTGAAAGCGGGTAAGTCAAAATAGTTCTGACTGTTTGTTTAAGATCGCCTGTGGTACCGAAGGCTTGCGCCGCTGCTGTTACGTATTGCGGAGTTGGATTTGAGGTCACTAATTGCTGAATAAGTTTTTTGGCAATAAAAGGGGCTGTGTTTGGATGAGCCACCAACCGCTCAACAGCTTTCTGAATATCAGCTAATGCGGCTGCACCACCATTTGCAGTGCGTCTGGGTAAATCAATCCAGCCGTTCAGTAATTTTTTAGGCCCAAGATCATGAAAACTGTCTTCTGTTGCCATAACATCTGTCATGGATACATAGGGTAAAATTTTTAATGTATTACTGACACCATCAGCAAACTCGATGGGTTGATTTTGAATGTTCGTTAATGGTACTCCATTGATAACCGCATTAGGCCATTCATACTGATATTTATTGGCTTTTATACCTGAAAACACTCGAGCCATTTGCTTAATGTCGTCGTTATTATAGGTAGGGATATCTTTACCATTGCTGTCTTTTTTATGGCTACCATCAGCATTTAACTCAAATAAGCCGATGCTAAATAGCTGCATTACTTCACGAGCATAGTTTTCATCGGGATGAATATTTTGTTCTGAAACGGCTTTGCGGTTATTAATGTGAGTAAGGTATACGCCCATACAAGGGTGCAGTGAAACGTCAGTTAATAAGTCTTTATAAGATCCAAGCGCATGCTTATACAGTAAGTCGTAGTAACTTGCCATGCCTTCTGCGTCTAATTCTAAAATGGAATTATCAGAAATAACTAAGATTTCACTTAAGGCTTGTGCGATACGATGACGCACTAGATTGTCGGTACTGGTTTCAGCATCTGACAGTGTGACTTGCTCTGTAAATTCGCTGTCCAGAGAAGCATCAGCAGCTAAATTGCCTTTAACCAGCGTTTTATGCCACCATGCCATTCGAAAGTAATAATTGTAGGGAAGAGCAGGATTATTGCCGACACCATTGATCTGGTTTTCACCATAGGCTGTGAGAATTTTGGATTTGAAGCCTTTTGTCCCTGAATCTCCACGCCATATTGCTTTTGTTTTTCGATAAAAACTGTCGTCAGTCTTGTATTCATGGCTCAATTGGTCATTTAACCAGTTTGAAATACCTTGTTGACTAACCTCTTCAATAAGCTGGTAATTTGCGCCCATGGTAGCTTGCATCAAAAAACGAGAGGCTTCTTCTATTGTATTCATTCCCGATTACTCAGTTAGTGACATCGATAATTATTATATGAACAATTTTGCCAAAAAGTGAATAGTATTTTTTCATAGTGTAAATTTATGTTGAGATAGATCATTTTTGAGGACTATAAAAGTAATATTGAATTCGACATGTCAACGAATATGATTATTAGGTTAAAATAGAGTGAGTTTTTGATGATAAGCAGTAAAAGAACATAGTATATTTTCTTGTTGAAGATATACTAAGGGCTGTTTATCTTTGTTTAATAGTTCAGACGAGCGATAAATAGCCTTAATCAAGGCGGAAATAGCGCGGTTTAGTCATCTAGATTAGCTATTTTCAACACAGAGTAAGGCGATTTAGGCTCAGCCCATAGGGCAATGGCTATTTTTAACGCTATTGGCATTGTCACTGTGCTCATTTAGAAACGAAGTAACGACAGTTTTATATGTCGATAATAAATAACGCTTGTTCCGCTTTGCTATCGTTACCTACATATTTAGTCATACATGGTGTGGCGATTTAAGTGTTAAACTGACCTTGCCAGCAGGTAAAGAGGTTGTGTTTCATAACCGTACTGACTCGATAGAGGTGCGTTGAACAGCTGGGGAATGACCATTTCAGGTACAGGTGAAGCTGCACCCGCAGCGTCAGTTGCTGATTTTGGTTACGCTAAAAACTTTCTATCACTTATACTGTGATGTTGACGGTAATGGATGATGCTGGAAATGATTCAGAGCTTTGTATTGACTCAATCTCGGTTCAATTTGAATTGAATGATTAACGGATATAAAAATGCCAGCTTATTTAGCTGGCATTTTTTTATAGTAATAAATAAATTTATTACTATAACTAATTAATTCCAATATGGTTTTACTTTTCTTGCTGATAATCGTGTATGTTCCATAGCCATTAACAACGTGGATTGTTTGCTATTAAGTTGTGCGTCCGCCTTAAGGTGGAGCTGCTCTCTGGTGGTTTGCAATTGGCAATAGTAAGACAATAGTCTAATGCCTTTAGATAGATCTAACCAAGGGGCTCGAAACTTATCCCTATCTGCATGTGGGTATAACTCACCAAATGCTAATCCGATCAGAATTGCATTTTCTAATGTGTGTCCAAGCTGCAGATATTGCTGTGCGTTATAATCGGACTTATCGATATGGCTGACTAAGTCTTGCCATGTAGTATTTTGTAAACGAGAAATAATTGGATCTAAGGTGTTATCAAGATCTTTTTTCTTACACAATAGTACTAGCTCTAGGCAACAAAGTTGCAAATAACCATAGCTCTTGCACAGCAACAATCGGTTTATGGCATTGCTCAGAGAAAATTTTTCCAATTGCGCTTGAGCTCGAACAATGATTAATTCTCTATCAATTGGGTTGTCATGTTCAAAAGGGTCCTTGATGGTATCTAAAATCGGTTGGATATCATCAATGAATCCCAATTGCGTCTCCAATGTATCTAAGCTGCTATCAAATTTATGTTGTTCACTGGGTAATGACTTGAAAATAATGCTCAATAGTCGAATACAAGATCGTAAGCGGTATAAAAAGTTACAACATTTAGCTGGCTGATTGAGGTGTTCCTGTGCCAATTGCTCCAGTAAATGCCAGCGTTCTAATGCAGTTTCGATAACATTGGCGAATACAGCCGTTGTTGCGCTTTTTTCAGGGTGGGAAATAAAGGTCAGCGGTTCTAATAGCAATGGTTTACTTTTGCCAGCTAATTGATAGCCTCGCTGAGCTTTACTTGCTTTTCCGAGTCGGATAGGGATCACTTTTGCTAATTTTTTAGCAAGTGAAATCAAATGTTCAGCGGCGCCAGACACCAGCTCAAACTCAATTTCATGAATCGGCTCTTGCCGACTGTTCGCAATTAAATCTGAACGGATGTAACCGACATCTAATACCACTTCGATTACACTTTTTTGGTAAGTAACATGCCATGTCTTTCGATTGAAGTTTGTTTCAAATATACAGGTTAATTCTGAGTTAAGCGCTGCAGTATTAGCCGTTTTAGGCCAAATAGTTTTTGGAAAAAGTGCAAGCTGCGGTTGGTCGACATCATTTTCGAGAGAGACATTATATTCAGGCCTTGAATGTAAACCACCGATTACACTGCCTGCGGTTTTGATGGTTTGCTCTGTAAAAGCATCAGATGTTCGTATTCTGAGCCCCATTTTTAATTGTCGAAGTTGTAAGTCTGGTGTATCAAAATAGCGGTTAGACAGTTGGTGCTCGCCTTGATACTCACTTTGCTCTATGGCGCAGAAAAAATCTTCGGCTTTGTGTAAGTGAATAGGTGAAAGCAACACTTTAAGTTCTACTTCAGTTGTCATATTCGAATTTCACTCAATCATTGTGGAAGTCAAATGGTCGTTTTGTCATCATTTATTCATGCTTTTGTCATTTTTCTGTCAAGATGTAACATTGTTGTCATAAAACCTATGGACAATAACCACGAATGTCACTCTATTGGTGGCAAGATACCCAAATGACTCAAGTAGCTCAATGATTGCATCTTGAATTATTTTGAGTATGAATGAAACTGAACTCGACCTGTTGATGGTTTTTTCTGCAAAAAAAGGGCAATATAATTCGATTAAATGCATCGAGCAGTGAAAACACAGTTTCAATATGCGAATGCTTAGGTTAACATTCGCCCGCTTTTTCCATAGATGATGGATAAACCTAAATAGCCATGGGCGGAAAATGCTAGATTCGTAACGCTATAATTTGATATAGCTAGAAAACATCATTTTCTCATTAAATAGGTAAACGGCAATGCCAGTAAACTCTATTTTGGGCGTGTTTGCAAAATCGCCAATTAAGCCTCTTCAAGAGCACATAGATAAAGTGCACGAATGTGCATCAATACTTGTTCCTTTTTTTGAAGCATCAACAAAAGGGGATTGGGAAGGCGCAATTGCGCTGCGTAAAAAAATTAGCCAAACAGAAAGAGAAGCGGACGTACAAAAACGTGACATTCGCCTACAACTTCCTGGTGGGTTATTTATGCCTGTTGAGCGAGCGGATTTGTTAGAGTTACTGACTCAACAAGATAAGATCGCCAATAAGGCAAAAGATATCTCGGGTCGTGTAATTGGCCGCAACATGGTTATTCCTGCTGAAATTGAAAAGCTGTTTTTTGCTTATTTGACGCGTTGTATTGATGCGGTTGATATGGCAAAAGAAGCAATCAATGAGTTGGATGATTTGTTGGAAGCGGGCTTTCGTGGTCGTGAAGTCGATTTAGTCGAAAAAATGATCCACAAACTCGATAGCATCGAAGAAGACACGGATGATATTCAGATTCAGCTAAGACGCCAATTGTTCGCGATGGAGTCTGAGCTAAATCCAGTTGATGTTATGTTTTTATATAAAATCATCGAATGGGTAGGCGATTTAGCTGATTTAGCTGAGCGCGTTGGTTCCCGTTTAGAGCTAATGTTGGCTCGCGTCTAATTTAAACAGTTTTCAAGGTTGTAGAAATGGTTGATGTATTAATCGCCAATGGCCCGATGCTTATTGCTATCGCGGCTGCATTCGGATTTTTAATGGCTTGGGGTATTGGCGCAAATGATGTTGCTAATGCCATGGGAACGTCAGTAGGCTCAAACGCGATCACGATCAAACAAGCGATTATTATCGCAATGATTTTTGAATTCGCAGGTGCTTATTTAGCGGGTGGTGAAGTAACAAGTACCATTCGTAAAGGTATTATTGATTCTGCTTATTTCGTAGATACACCAGAGTTATTGGTTTACGGAATGATTGCCTCACTATTAGCTGCTGGCTTGTGGTTAGTACTTGCTTCGGCGTTAGGTTGGCCTGTTTCAACAACGCATTCGATCATTGGTGCTATTGTAGGTTTTGCCGCAGTAGGCGTTGGAGCAGATGCAGTATCATGGGGCAAAGTCGGTGGGATTGTTGGTTCGTGGGTTATCACTCCAGCGATTTCTGGATTCATCGCCTTCATGATATTCCAAAGCGTGCAAAAGCTGATTTTTGATACAGATAATCCGCTGCAAAATGCTAAGAAATATGTGCCTTTCTATATGGCATTAGCTGGCTTTATTATGTCACTAGTAACCATTACAAAAGGCTTGAAGCACGTAGGTCTTAAGTTTACGACAGTGGAAGCCTATGCTTTAGCAATTGCTGTTGCAGTACTGATAGGTATTGCGGGTATGATTGCGATTAAGCGTTTGAAAATTGATCCAAAGCTAGATAAAAATGATCAATTTGGTAACGTTGAAAAAGTATTCGCAATCTTGATGGTCGTGACAGCTTGTTGTATGGCTTTCGCCCATGGTTCAAATGACGTTGCTAATGCAATTGGCCCACTAGCAGCAGTAGTCTCTGTGGTACAAAGTGGCGGCGAAATTGCTAAGAAAGCAGAGTTGGTATGGTGGATATTACCACTGGGTGCAATTGGTATTGTAATGGGCTTGGCTATTTTCGGTAAGCGTGTAATGCAAACCATTGGTAAAAACATTACTCACTTAACGCCGAGTCGTGGTTTTGCTGCTGAGCTTGCTGCGGCAACGACTGTGGTACTTGCTTCAGGTACTGGTTTACCTATCTCAACCACTCAAACTTTAGTGGGCGCCGTTTTAGGTGTAGGTATGGCTCGCGGTATTGCAGCAATTAATATCGGTGTGGTTCGTAATATCGTTGTTTCTTGGGTGGTTACACTACCTGCAGGTGCTGCGTTATCAATAATCTTCTTCTACGTGATCAAAAGTATCTTCGGTTAATTAATCACAGATTATTGAGTATAAAAGGGAAGCAATGTGCTTCCCTTTTATCTAATTATTGCAGGATTACTTATTGCAATAATCGTTATAAATCCATAGCATTAGCCTAAAATTATTCGATTGAGGTTGTTAGGTGCTGCGATTACTTTCTGTTTTATTAAGTCTCATTTTTGTTTTTTCGGCTTCAGCAGAAGAAACGATGCCGCGTTATGTGTCAGAGAATGTTTATGTGTACATGCATTCAGGCCCAGGATCTCAATATAAGATCCTTGGTAGTGTCGCGGCAGGACGTAAAATTTCATTATTTGCAGAAGCCAAAGACGGTTACTCAAAAATTATTGATAATAAAGGTCGAGAAGGTTGGATTAAGACCAATATGATCAGTAGTAAACCTAGTTTTCGTGTAACAGTGCCTAAACTGGAGGCTCAAATTAGTGAACTCAGTAGCCAGCTTTCACAAGCCAAAGCTATAAGTGAGGAACGTGTAAAGCAAGTTCAAGCTGAAAGTGATCATGTTATGCAGCAAGTGAGGGAACTTACGCTTTCGTTGAAGAAAGAAAGCGACCTACGCCAACGGGCAGAAAAAGAAGTAAGTACACTTAAATTGAAGCTTGCAGACAATAACAAACAGCAACGCTATCAATTTTGGCGTGAAGGCGGTCTGATTGCTGGTGCAGGGTTATTGCTTGGTCTGATATTGGTTTATTTGCCAAGACCTGGCCGTAAAAAGCAAACAAGCTGGTGATTGTTTAGTGTAAATTCTACAGTCATTTTTTTCTTGATTAAGCTGACTCTGGTGCATCGTTATATAGAAAAATGGGCGTTAAAATAACGCCCATGAATTCGGAGCATATCGGAGGATAATCGCTAGCTTAATTTGGTTACTTTTTCTCTGTACCCCACCATTCATCGGTATTTCTATTTGGCTTGTGCAGCTCAAATCCTCTTTTGTGAGCTGTCTCCTGTATAAATAACTCTAATTTTTCTCTAATATGTGCGGTGGTTTGGCCGCTTTTATGGAATTGAGAATACTTAAATATAGTAGATGAAACAAATTCGCTAGCCTTATGTGTGAACCATTTAACTCCGGTATATTCATTTACTTTACAAATGCTATCAATTTTTCGTTGTTCAAACTTAACACGATATACGTGAGTGAGTATTCTCCCTTGTATTGGGAAATCAATAGCCGCATTGTCCTTAATCGCATCGACTACTTTCGTTTTGCTCTGACCTAAAATTAAATCTGGTCCAGTCTGATAAGTTGCTATATCTGATTGATGCATACCTCGTTCAGTAGGATCTTGAAATAGCACTTCACTAGTACCTGCTGCAGTTGCCATAGTTACCTCAAAAAGTATTGGATTTATTTTAAGTGTATCTGATAGATATGAAGTCGAGATAAACTGCAAGTGAATCTTAATTTACTCATTTTTATCACTCGTAGAACAGTCATTAAACATGACAGAAATTATTCAAATAAAGCAATAACTCTTTCCTCGATTATCTAGTTTGCGGTATAAGATTTTATCGGTATAATCGCGCCAATTTTAAATATTGTATACAAAATGTATGCACAATAAGCACAGGTAATAACCTAATCATAAGCGTGCCCAATGGGGCCAAGATGGAAGCACTACTATGTTCAAAGCGAGTGAAGTACTGGCAGGTTGTTACGACCAAGCCGATCTCTCTGAACTGTTCACAGCCGTTAGTGATAATTATGTGGTTGATGAAGAACAGTACTTGTCTGAGCTAATTAAGCTTGTCCCTTCGTCTGATGAAGAAATCCAGCGTGTAACACAGCGTGCATACGATATGGTGAATAAGGTTCGTCAGTATGAAAAAAAAGGATTGATGGTTGGGATTGACGCCTTTTTGCAACAATATAGCCTTGAAACTCAAGAAGGCATTATATTGATGTGTTTGGCGGAGGCCTTGCTTCGTATTCCTGACTCTGCCACAGCTGATGCACTGATTGAAGATAAGCTATCGGGTGCAAAATGGGATAAACACGTAAGTCAAAGCGATTCTGTGTTAGTAAATGCCTCAACTTGGGGATTAATGCTGACGGGTAAGATTGTTAAATTAGATCAATCTGTCGATGGTAAGCCAAGTAGTTTACTTGGGCGCTTAGTCAATCGATTAGGTGAACCTGTGATCCGCCAAGCCATGTTGGCGGCGATGAAAATTATGGGCAAGCAGTTTGTATTAGGTCGCACTATTGAAGAAGGGTTAAAAAATAGTGAAGATAAACGCAAACTTGGCTATACCCATAGTTACGATATGCTGGGTGAAGCTGCGTTAACCCAAAAGGACGCCAAAAAATATTTTACTGATTATGCGGATGCGATTCGCGCTTTGGGTGCCAAAAGCTACAACGAATCTGAAGCACCTCGACCAACCGTATCAATTAAATTAACGGCATTGCATCCAAGATATGAAGTTGCCAATACTGACAGAACGCTAACTGAATTATACGATCGCGTTATTCAGCTGATTGAATTGGCTCGTAGTGTCAATGTGGGTATTTCTATTGATGCGGAAGAAATGGATCGATTGGAGCTTTCTTTAGAACTGTTCAAAAAATTGTATCAATCAGATATTGCCAAGGGCTGGGGTTTACTCGGCATTGTGGTACAAGCTTATTCCAAACGCGCATTACCTGTACTTGTTTGGTTAACCCGTCTTGCAAAAGATCAAGGTGACGAAATTCCTGTGCGTTTGGTGAAAGGTGCATATTGGGATAGTGAACTGAAATGGGCACAAGAAAACGGCGAACATGGCTATCCGCTTTATACCCGAAAATCGGGTACCGATGTTTCTTATCTAGCCTGTGCCCGTTACTTATTATCTGATAAAACACGTGGTGCTATTTACCCACAATTCGCAACGCATAACGCGCAAACTGTTGCTGCAGTTTCCGCTATGTCTGGTGATCGCGAATATGAATTTCAACGTTTGCATGGCATGGGTGAAGAGTTGTATGACACCTTGCTGGCAGAAGCGGGCGTTAAAACGGTCCGTATCTATGCCCCAATCGGTGCTCATAAAGACTTGCTACCCTACTTGGTACGCCGCTTGTTAGAAAATGGCGCTAATACCTCTTTCGTACATAAATTGGTTGATCCGAAAACGCCAATTGATTCATTAGTGGTACACCCACTAACAACCTTAAAACGTTTTAAGAGCTTAGCGAATCATAAAATTGTCATGCCAGCCGATATTTTTGGTGCTGAGCGCAAAAATTCAATGGGATTGAATATGAATATTTCTTCTGAAGCGACACCATTTTTTAAAGCACTTGATGTGTTTAAAGACACAAGCTGGAAGGCAGGACCTTTAGTTAACGGTGAAACCTTAACTGGTGAGCTCCATGATGTGGTCAGCCCATTTGATACCCGCCAAATTGTTGGGCAAGTGGCTTACGCTAATGATGTTGCCATTGAACAAGCATTAAGTTCTGCGACATCGGCATTTGGCAGCTGGTGTAATACTCCTGTTGAGCTACGTGCCAACGCGTTACAAAAGTTGGCAGATTTACTTGAAGAAAATCGTGAAGAGTTGATTGCATTATGTACTCGTGAAGCAGGTAAAAGCTTGCAAGATGGCATTGATGAAGTGCGTGAAGCCGTTGATTTTTGCCGTTACTATGCTGTGCAAGCCAAAAAAATGATGGCGCAGCCAGAAGTGATGCCAGGACCTACGGGTGAACTGAATGAACTATTCTTACAGGGCCGTGGTGTATTTGTTTGCATCAGTCCATGGAACTTCCCGTTAGCGATTTTCTTAGGTCAAGTGACGGCGGCACTGGCAGCGGGTAATACTGTAATTGCAAAACCAGCTGAGCAAACTTGTCTTGTTGGTTATCGCGCAGTGCAATTGGCTCATCAGGCGGGTATTCCTACTGATGTTCTTCAATTCTTACCTGGAACGGGTGCTACGGTTGGAGCGAAAATTACAGCCGATGAACGTATTGGTGGCGTTTGCTTTACTGGCTCAACGGGTACAGCAAAACGCATCAATTTAACCTTGGCAAATCGTGATGGTGCTATCATTCCATTAATCGCTGAAACTGGTGGTCAAAATGCGATGGTTGTCGACTCAACGTCTCAACCTGAGCAAGTGGTCAACGATGTTGTGGCTTCTTCTTTCACCAGTGCAGGTCAACGCTGCTCAGCATTACGTGTGCTGTATGTGCAGCAAGATATTGCTGATCGCGTTATTGATGTCATGCAAGGTGCAATGGAAGAGTTATCAATTGGTCATCCTGGTGAATACAAAACTGATGTAGGTCCTGTGATTGATGCAACGGCGAAAGCAAACTTGAATGCGCATATTGATCACATCAAGCAAGTGGGTAAGCTGATCAAGCAAATTGATCTGCCACAAGCAACGGAAAATGGCCACTTTGTTGCGCCAACTGCGGTTGAAATTGATTCGATTAAAGTGCTTGAGAAAGAACATTTTGGACCAATCTTGCATGTGATCCGTTATGCTGCGAAAGATCTTGATAAAGTGATTGCTGACATTAACAGTACAGGTTTCGGGTTAACCTTAGGTATTCATAGTCGCAATGAAGGTCATGCATTGGAAATTGCCGAGAAAGTTGATGTCGGTAATGTTTACATTAACCGTAACCAAATTGGCGCAGTTGTTGGTGTGCAACCATTTGGTGGGCAAGGACTTTCTGGTACAGGACCTAAAGCTGGTGGACCACATTACCTAACGCGTTTTGTCACTGAAAAGACACGCACCAATAACATTACTGCCATTGGTGGTAATGCGACCTTATTGTCACTAGGTGACGGTGAAGAATAACATCTTTTGACCGATCAAGATGTTAAGGCTAAGTGAAGACTTAGCCTTTTTTACTGGGAACAGCAAAAACATTAGGGGCTGTTGATCTTTGTTTAATAATTCAGCTGAGCAATAAATCGCCTTAATCAAGGCGGAAACAGAGTCGTTTAGTCATCTAAATAAAGTGTTTTCAACGCAGAGTAAGATGATTTAGGCTCAGCCCATAGGGCAATGGTTATTTTTAACGCTAGCTGCATTGTCGCTGCACTCATTTAGAATAACTAAATAACGTTTGCTCCGCTTTGCTAACGTCAAAAATAACCGGTTGCTGAAAATATCAATAAAGATAAACAGCCCCTAAAATGCGATAAAATTTTTCAGGTTGAATTTGTCCTCTTGACTTTTATGGAGTCTATTCTTATTTAAGCTTTGACAAAGAAATGCAATAATAAGTCGGAGACAAACAGAGCGAGACCTGTGCCGATTATCGTACTGATATTGGATGATATCTGTGGCAAGTTAGCTTTCTTTGAGAGTGGTTCTATTAACTTCGGCGCCAGCACTGCGCCAAGCACACCTGCACTCACGCTAAAAATCATTATGTTATCCGCGTTCGCTTTTTTTAAACAAAGAAAACCAACACTACATACTAAACTTAACTCTCTTACCTTATTTGAATATGCAACGGCTTTTGACTGTGACGTGCCCATATGCATTAATGACTTGTATGACAAAAATTGAGCCAAAGAGACTGCTGTTGCAGCAATTGGCGAATATATTAGTCCTCTCAAGCCAATCTTGTCACTGCAAATAATCGCAGAAACCAAGAAATTTTGAATATATGAATTATCACGTAAATTGGGTAATGCCTTAGTGTTCCAATAATGGAGGATCGGATCTCTTACCTGCGCAGGCGCTGTTGGTGCATTAGTCATAAGCGTACTTTAGCATTTATTTAAAAAGTCAGTTACATGCTAATGCACAAAACCTGAACTCAAACTTACCTTTGTGTGTTTAAGTAGCTGAGTTAAAATGCGGTCATTATTTCTTGTTATAAGTAAATTGAATGTCGCAAACACAAGACACATTATCTGATAGCTATCTGCAACGTTTTGGTGGTATCGGTCGCCTTTATGGTCAAAAAGCGTTACATAAGTTCAGTCAGTCACATGTGGTAGTTATCGGAATTGGAGGCGTCGGGACTTGGGTGGCGGAGTCATTAGCGCGTTCTGGGATCGGAAAGATCACTTTGATCGATCTTGACGATATTTGTGTCACCAATACCAATCGGCAAATCCATGCGAGCGCTCAGACTATCGGTCAGTCGAAAGTTGAAGTGATGGCTAAGCGACTCAAGTCCATCAATCCAGAAATCAAGCTTAATGAAGTTGAAGACTTTATTACGCTAGATAATTTGGGCGATTATTTACCGTCGTCAAAAAATGGCGGTGATATTGATTATGTAGTGGATTGTATTGACGCTGTTAAGCAAAAAGCAGCGTTAATTGCTTGGTGTAAACGCAACAAGTTGTCAATTGTGACTGTCGGTGGTGCGGGAGGGCAGACTGATCCAACTCAAATCCAACTCAGTGATTTAGCGAAAACTTATCAAGATCCTCTACTGGCGAAAGTCAGAAACATATTGAGACGAGAATATGGCTTTTCTAAAAATCTGCAACGCCGATTCAGTATTGATGCCGTGTTTTCCACCGAGCAACTGGTGTATCCGCAAACTGATGGTGAAGTGTGTCACAGTAAAGCGAATTCGGATGGCAATATGAGAATGGATTGTGCCTCAGGTTTTGGCGCTGTGACTATGGTAACGGGTGGCTTCGGTTTTGTGGCGGTTGCTCGGGTTTTAAAAAGGCTAGCAGCAAAGGCGTAATCTAACATTAACTGGCATTGTTTTTGCTTTTCAATGATCAGAGTAAAAATTCTGACGCTTGGATACAAAAATGAAGTTAGCCATTAAATCATGTTTAGATATGAGCCAAAAATATTTTACGCCAAAGCAATGGTTGTTTAAGTCAATGCTTTGGTTGATTATTTGCAGTAGCAGCTTATTGTTTATGCCGAGTTCATTACTGGAAACATTAGGTTTAACGGCATTACATAGTCAGAATATTCACTTTATTGGTTTAGGTTTGATCATTGCCAGTGCCTATTTTGTTAGCCGCATGTGCGATCATTTATTAGATCTTGCGATCCAGCATTACCGCAATAAAAAGATCACTGAGTTAGTTGAATCAAAAGTAAAGTTACTCGATCCAGCAGAACGCGCAGTGTTACGAGAGTTCTTTTTGCAAAGCAGCGCGATCTTAACCTTGCCTAAAGACGATATCGCTGTAAAAAGTTTATTGGATAATCACATCATCGAATGCATAGGTAATGAAAAACACTATGCTATTCAAGGGCCCACGGCTGAGTTTAAAATTTCAATGCCAGCCAGATCACAGCTAAATCGAGCGACATTAAAGTTACCGTCAGGAACGCCGTCAGAGATTGAAATGAAGAAGCTGATAAAATCCCGACCTATGTTTGTTAGTAGCGTTAGTCAGCAACGCAAACAAGCGGCCTAATTTGCAAAACGGTTAGTTTTCGTTATGCTGTTCTGATACTCATGGTTAAGGTACTTCTCAGCATGGCGAAACAACATAAAATACTACTGTTAAATGGACCAAACTTAAATTTATTAGGTCGCCGTGAACCTGATGTTTATGGTCATCAAACCTTAGCTGAGCTTGTTGATGATGTATCTAAACAAGCAAAATCTATGGGCATAAAGTTACAACACTTGCAGTCCAATGCCGAACATGAACTAATAGAGGCAGTTCATCAAACTGATGCTGATTTCATTATCATCAATCCTGCAGCATTTACCCATACAAGTATTGCGTTAAGAGATGCATTGCTTGGGGTCGCGATCCCTTTTATCGAAGTGCATTTATCTAATATTCACGCAAGAGAGCCGTTTCGTCAGCACTCTTACTTGTCAGATAAAGCGGTTGGAGTTATTTGTGGTTTAGGTGCACAGGGTTACCAATTTGCGCTGCAAGCAGCGATCGACAAATTGGCGCTGTAAATTATAGTCAACGCCAACTTGCAGGTAATTTAGCTTGTTGCCAAAGTTCATCGCTAAGCGTTTGTTTATCTTGCCACTGACCTTGCTTGATCCAGTTAACTACAGATGTTGCCACGTCTGGGTATTCAACGGTTTCTGGTTGAGGTATTTTTAGCCAGCGAGTTAAGGCCGATTTATCTAAGGTCATCATTGAATCTGCTGCAGCAAGTAATTGCAGCGCAGCCATGTTCGAGAGTTGCTCAAATTGACCTAGCAAAGGTTTAACTAAAATTCGTTTACCGAGTGTCAGTGCTTCGCTGACTAATTCAAATCCTGCATTACAAATTACACCACCACAAGCGGTTAAATTTTGTTTAAAACCAGTGCGATCGAATCCGTGCCAAACGACGTGCTCAGGTAGCTCGACAGTTGGTTTTTGCCCATGATAAACAAGAAACTGATAGTCATTATGATCATTAAGAAATTGCACTATTTGATCTGGAGCTTCAAAAGGTAGGTAAACAATAACCTTATGAGAATATTCTACATTGACGGCATCTTCGTCGACAAATGGCGGTATTATCGGGCAACCAAAGTGATGCCAATGGCAACCTAAAGAAACATCAACAGGTGCCATTTTCTCCAATAATAAATTTTGCATAAAGCCAACGCCGACTTTGGGTACAGAGTGTAATAAGGCCGCTTGATGACTGATGCCGATAGAGGGTACTTTTTGCCTACGTGCAGCCCATGCGGTGATGGGTTCATAATCGTTTAAGACTAAATCGTAATTTGATAAATCTAAGTTGCGAATATCTGAAAAAAAAGCCGAAGAAAAGTTACGTCTTAGTGTTTTTGCAACCTCTACCTTGCCAGCATTACTGACGATTGTGACACCACTTTTTAGCTGGTAATCACCGAAATCTTCCATGGCAAAATATTGATCGGCTTCACGCCCACTGAATAGGTAGTCGACTTCAACATTTGCTTGTTTTAGTGCTTTAGCCATAAGGCGACTTCGGCAAATATGGCCATTTCCAGTACCTTGAACTCCGTATAAAATACGCATTGTTTACCTTAATGAATATAAGTTATCGCTAAAAATACTGATGTCATTCCTAACCCTACACCAGCGATAATATCGGTGGGATAGTGCACCGCTAACGCAACTCTTGAAATACCAATACCGCTTGCCCAAATGAAAAATAGTGAACCCACTAAAGGTAATACACTAAAAACAGCGGTTGCCATTACAAACGCTGCCGCAGTGTGTCCTGAAGGTAAACTAAACTTATCGGAAGGCTCAAACTTAGCCTGTATACCAGTAACAGCATGGCAGGGGCGAACCCGTCTAATGGTATTTTTCAGTAATAAATACAAAGGCAGTTCAATTAAAAAACTCATTAATAACAAGTTAAATAAATACTGACCTTTTGGGTGAGAAATTAGACAAACCACAGCAAATAAACCATATAAATGACCGTCACCAGATGATGATATCCGTCTGGCAAGGTGATTTAGTTTGTATACCTGAGTCCAATTGATCACTCGATTGAAGCCACGAATATCTAATTCACTGATAATGTTGAGCATATGTTTTCCCCCACCATCTTCAGGTTGAAATTTAGTCAATAGATATGACGTTTGGGTTACCATGGGACTAAATATTTATTACAAAATAACATTGGTTAATTTAAGAATAGACCAACTTACTGCTGCTTCTTGAAAGGATATGATGTTTAAGCGTTTTCATTATTCACAGGTATAGGCATAATAGGATTCTTTTATTTCAGTGGTATGCAGTTAGATGGATAAAATAGAAATACGCGGTGCACGGACACATAATCTTAAAAACATCAGCTTAACCATTCCTCGAGACGAACTGATTGTGATAACAGGTTTGTCGGGATCGGGCAAATCATCACTGGCTTTTGATACCTTATATGCCGAAGGACAAAGACGTTATGTTGAGTCATTGTCGGCTTATGCGCGTCAGTTTTTAAGCTTAATGGAAAAACCGGACGTTGATCACATTGAAGGTTTAAGTCCTGCGATTTCTATTGAACAAAAATCCACATCGCACAATCCACGTTCAACTGTGGGTACTATTACTGAAATTTACGATTACTTGCGTTTGCTATATGCGCGCGTGGGCGAACCGCGTTGCCCAACACATGGTGTGGCTTTAGCGGCACAAACTGTTAGCCAAATGGTTGATAAAGTGGTGGAATTGCCTGAAGGCAGCCGACAAATGCTGTTGGCACCAGTAGTTAATGGCCGTAAGGGCGAGCACGTAAAACTGTTAGAAAGCCTTGCTGCTCAAGGTTATGTACGTGCACGTATCGATGGTGATGTCTGTGACTTATCCGATCCACCAACCTTAGATCTTCATGTCAAACATACCATTGAAGTAGTGGTGGATCGCTTTAAAGTCCGCGATGATATCAAGCAACGATTAGCTGAATCTTTCGAAACTGCATTAGAGCTTTCTGGTGGATTAGCGATCGTGGTGCCCATAGAAGAGTCTGAGCAAGAGCCACTGATCTTTTCCGCTAATTTTGCTTGTCCGCATTGTGGCTATTCCATGACAGAATTGGAGCCACGAATCTTCTCCTTTAATAACCCTGCTGGTGCGTGTGGCACTTGTGACGGTTTAGGCGTTCAGCAATTTTTCGACCCTGAACGCGTGGTGATCAACGGTGAATTATCACTGGCGGGCGGCGCAATACGTGGTTGGGATAGACGTAACTTCTATTACTTCCAAATGCTCAAGTCACTAGCTGATCATTATGGCTTTGATGTTGAAACACCATTTCAGCAATTAGATGAAAAAACACAAAAAATCGTGTTTTATGGCTCTGGTCGCACCAAGATTGAGTTTAAATACATTAACGATAAAGGCGACGTGGTATTAAGAACTCATCCATTTGAAGGCATTCTTAATAACATGGATAGACGTTACCGTGAGACAGAAAGTAACTCGGTGCGCGAAGAATTGACCAAATTTATCAACACCCAGCCTTGCCAGAGTTGTGATGGCTCTCGGTTAAAAGAAGAAGCACGCAATGTATTTATTGATCAAGTTAACTTACCAATGTTAACCACATGGTCAATTGGTGAAGCAGCAGAATACTTTAATCAGTTAACCTTTAGTGGTCAAAAAGCAAAAATCGCCGAAAAAATCTTAAAAGAGATCGGTGAACGTTTAGGTTTTCTTGTGAACGTTGGTTTGAACTACTTAAACTTGTCGCGCAGTGCTGAAACCTTGTCTGGTGGAGAAGCACAACGTATTCGGCTTGCTAGTCAGATTGGTGCAGGCTTAGTTGGGGTGATGTACGTGCTTGATGAACCGTCAATTGGTTTACATCAACGGGATAATGAACGCTTACTAAATACCTTAAAGCATTTACGTGATTTGGGTAATACTGTGATTGTTGTCGAGCATGATGAGGATGCAATCCGCATGGCTGATCATGTGATTGATATCGGCCCTGGTGCAGGTGTGCATGGCGGTGAAATCATTGCCAGCGGTACTTTAGATGATGTATTAAGTTGTTCAGACTCTGTTACTGGGCAATATCTTTCAGGTAAAAAACAAATTCATGTTAAAGGTGAACGCGTACCATTTGATGAAACTCAAGTAATTGAATTAAAAGGCGCCCGTGGCAATAACCTTAAGAATGTTGATGTGACCATTCCTTGTGGATTAATGACTTGTGTAACTGGCGTGTCTGGCTCGGGCAAATCAACCTTGATCAATGATACCTTTTATAAAATTGCCCATAAAATGCTGAATAAAGCAACCGTGGGTGAAATTGCCCCTTATGATGACATCACAGGTATGGAGCAATGCGATAAAGTGGTCGATATTGATCAGAGTCCAATCGGCCGTACGCCACGTTCAAACCCCGCAACTTACACAGGAATTTTCACGCCTATTCGTGAAATTTTTGCAGGCACCCAAGAAGCGCGCAGCCGAGGGTATCAAGTGGGTCGTTTTTCTTTCAATGTCAAAGGTGGCCGTTGTGAAGCTTGCCAAGGTGATGGCTTGATCAAAGTTGAAATGCATTTCTTGCCAGACGTTTATGTGCCTTGTGATGCTTGTAAAGGGCAACGATATAACCGTGAGACTCTTGAAGTTCGCTATAAAGGTAAAAATATTCACGAAGTGCTACAAATGACGGTCGAAGATGCCCGTCAATTCTTTGACGCGATTCCTGCCGTTTCACGTAAATTGCAAACCTTAATGGATGTAGGTTTGTCTTACATTCGCTTAGGGCAAAGTGCGACCACGCTTTCAGGCGGTGAAGCCCAACGGGTGAAATTGGCCAAAGAACTATCTAAGCGCGATACTGGTAAAACCTTATATATTCTTGATGAACCGACGACGGGGCTACACTTTGCTGATATTCAAATGTTGCTTGATGTACTGCATCGCCTGAAATCTCACGGCAATACCGTAGTTGTGATTGAGCATAACTTGGATGTGATAAAAACGGCAGACTGGATCATTGATTTAGGTCCAGAGGGTGGCTCTGGCGGTGGTACTATTCTAACTTGTGGGACACCAGAAGAGGTAGCTCAGCATAAAACATCACACACAGCTCGTTTTTTGAAACCTCTTTTGGCATAAAATGAGTGTAAAATCGCTTCATGAGTCGTTGCTTGTTTGGTTCATGAAGCGCTTTTAAACTTATCTTGCTCACCTTAAGTATTGAATGCAACGTTGACGTTTTTCTCTTATTGCGTGGTCTAAGGCTGTATGACCGTTACTATCTTGTATTGAAGTATCCGCACCAGCAGCAATCAGCATGTTTAAACATTTAGAATAACCGAGCCGAGCAGCAAGAATGCAAGCCGTTTCACCTTGTCCGTTTGTCGCATTCAAATCTAGTTGAGTGTGGTTTGCGAGCAAGAGTTTTAAAGCGCGTGCGTCATGGGTTGAAACCGCAAGCTGAAGGGGAGTTTGCCCTCTAGCATCTTCAAGGTTTGGGTTTGCGTCTTTTTCAAGTAAAAGCTTCAAGCAATCATGGTGCTTTTTATGTATTGCAAGATGAATTGCGGCACTACCTGTGGGAGATTGAATGTCGGTATTTGCACCATGTTGGAGTAATAAAGACACACATTTTTTATTATCCATATCGATGCTATACAGTAAAGCTGTTTGTGCTTCTTTAGATTTAGTATCGACTTTCAGTCCAGCTGCAATGAGCTTTCTTAATATCTTAGCTTCACCACAAATGGCTGTGTCGTGAAAGTGCGTAAATCGATTAACATGGCTATATAAGTGATTAATTGTTTTAAGCTGTTGTCGTTGTTGGCGATTGGGAAATAATCTGAACTTTGGGTAGTTGACGGGAACGTATACGCCTTTGTATTTCTGAAACGCGTATTCATTTTTATTTACTGTTAATGTGATTGTATCAGGGCAAGCGGAGTATTCAGGTGGGTGATCCTGTGATAGTAAAAATGAAACAACTTCAGATAACATCATACTGACCTTAATTTCTCGAACACCTATCCGTATTGAATCACAACTTTTGGTAAAGGGTTAGATTGATCCGTCATAATTCAGCGCGTTATCAGTGCTTCACCATGAGATTATTGAAAATTTATTGTCCAATCTCAGCATGTTAAGACGCTGTCATACCGGCAGCAGAGCAATGATGCTGTATCCTTCAGTGTGTTTTTCATGTCAACCTACTCTATTTTGAACAATTTCTTGAAAGCATCTGCTAGTTTTCTTGCATTTCCAACATCTAAGCCATGAAAATAAGTCGTGCTGTCGAATGCTTGCAATTGGAATGCCTGACCATTGTTTAAATGCTCAACTTTCCATGGTTGTTCAGCATTGGAGAACTTCTCGACTATGGTGGGATGTTTATTCTTTATATCAGCTAATATAGTCGTAAAGTTCTCTTTCACGCAGAAAGGGTTTTGTTGTGAACAACTGGAATATAGAGTGTAAAGTACTAAATCAGCACCTCTTGAATATTCGTTAGTATTGTTAAATGCAGTATTTCCTGTTCTAAGCAATAATGATGGTGCGGGAGCAAATGAGCAAAAATTATCAGTTGTATGATTATTGTTGTATCTTCGGTGAAAAAAATCTTCATACTTTTTGACATCAGAAACAAATGTGCAGGTGTGCTCTAAGTCTCCTGCTAATGCGACCAATTGCACGATGTCCACATCAGATGAAAAGTCAGGCTTTCTTACGATTTGTGGACAATAATCTACGTCCTCTAAAGAGGGATTTTCAGAAGGTTGGGTAGCAGTAGTAGTAGCAGTAGCAGCCATAACAACACCTCTTTAGATCTGAGAGGTGTTCAGTCTTATAGTAGCGTCCTCGATGGTCAAATTCTGATTCGTCATATATAAGTCGTTAACACTCTAATCTAAATAAGTGTATTTACGTTGATTCAAGAGCGAGCGTTAAACCAAATACGCTAACTGCTCAATATCAGTGATCATTATATGCGGGAGTGGTGATGCCAACTTCATTACTTGATGACGACCGTATGCAGGGTTTAACCAAACAGCCTGACAATTAGCGTTACGTGCGCCTATGATATCCGCAGTGTGATTATCGCCAATATGTAATAGTTCATGGGGCTTTATGGCTAAACGGGTTAACGCTAAATCAAACATATCGGACTCAGGCTTCATGCGTAAGCCATTACCCGCATGCAGAATGAATTCAAAATACTCATCAAGACCTATACGGTTGGCATCGACGTTGCCATTTGAAATACCAATCAAAGGGTAGCGTTTCTTAAGTTTTGCTAGTAGCTCTAGACTCGATTCAGGAACGATGAAATCACTGCGATGAAACAAAAAGTGATCGAGTCCTCGTTTTGCCCCTTGTTTTGCTTTCTGTGCATTGAGCCCTAATTCGAGTAATAAGGTTTCAGCGGTAACTTCTCGTATGCGCCATGTGTCATGCCCGAGCATAGGATGAGCATCAATAAGCTGTTTTTTGGTTGCTAACCAATGTGCAGCTTGCCACAGATGCGGTGCAGGGAACTGCTGTTGCATAAAGCCAAGAAATTTAGCTTCGGCTTTTTGTATGTAAGGGCGATTGTCATAAAGGGTATCGTCTAGATCAAAACTAATGGCTTTAATCGGGCGGATCGCAAGAAAAGACTGCACTTACTTCTCCTTTTGGCGCTTAGCTCTTGGATGAGCATTATCGTAGACCTTGGCAAGGTGTTGAAAGTCAAGACTGGTATAAATTTGTGTGGTCGATAAGTCGGCATGACCGAGTAACTCTTGCACCGCACGTAAATCGGCACTGGATTCTAACATGTGAGTAGCAAAGGAGTGACGTAACTTATGTGGATGTACCTTGGCATGTAAGCCTTGCTCAGCAGCCCACTTATTGATCCGAGTTTGAATACTGCGGTGTGAAAGGCGCTTACCTTTTAAAGTAATAAACAAGGCTGAATCTTCACAGTTAACAATGTCACGAATGGTTAACCACTGCTGTATTGCTGTTCGTGCTTGGCGACCTACGGGTAACAAGCGAGTTTTGTTGCCTTTACCAATCACTGTAACTTGTGAAAAGTCACTGTTGAAGCTTTGTTTGTTCAATGCCGCCAATTCAGCCAAACGTAGCCCGCTGGAATAAAACAACTCCATAATGGCGCGATCTCGCAGTGCTAGTTCAGAATCAGTCGGCATATCAAGCAAATGAGTAATGCTGTCGACATCTAAATTTTTTGGCAAAGGTTTACTCTTTTTCGGTGCTTTTAAACCAATACTGGGATCAAATTTAGTTCCTTGTTCATGCTGTAAGTATTGATAAAACTGCTTAATAGCGGATAAACACAAAGAAATTGAGCGTGGACTCAACCCTTGTCGATGAAGTTTTGCTAATACGGCTTGTAATTGTTCAGGCGTAATGTTTTGCCACTCTTCAGCATTGGGTAATAGCTGCTGGACTCGGTTCAGTTCTTTTAGATAATTTTTACAGGTATGAGGCGATAAATTACGAACTGTGCTTAAGTAGCGTATAAAAGCAGAGGTTAGTGCTTGATTATGTTGGCTTATCGCGTCTGCTGTTTGTTGTTCATTGCTATGCATAGTAATGGTTCATATTGACTGACTACACTCGTTTTTGTTCTAAGATTGACTTAATTTGTGGTTAAGCAGTTGTCTGAGTTGGTCTAAAAAAAGATGATCCATTTCTGGATGAAAGTGGGCAGGATTATGGCTTGCTACAGCAAAAATGATTTTATTGCATTCAGATTTTGGCACGATTTTAGTTAATGCGACGGACCCCACTTGGCTAGCAAATAACCGCTGTGATTCACTGTGGGTAAGCCTACCTAAATAGTAACCTGAATTCATGCGCTTTTCCCATACACTCATGAGCTCATCATCAATGTCGTGGACAGGGAGCAAACGTACGTTACTGAATTGGAATTCATCTTTCAGCTTATCTGCCAGTAATCGCCTTAATGCATCAAGATCCTTTGCATGAAGAATATCCATTGCTAACTGATTATTAAAACGAAAAATACGTTCATTGTGACTGGCAATGTTCATTAAACTGGTGATTTCTTCTTCCAGTTGCATGACTCGATTGCGTAGCGCTTCTTGTTGTTTTTCAACCATCGAAATGGTGCCCCGTTGCTGGTGGGGCAAACGAAGACTCAATAATAACTCAGGGTTACGGACAAAGAAGTCAGGGTTGTCAGTGAGATATTCGTAAATTAACTCTTCGTCAAATTCGATTGAATTAGCGTTTTCTGGGGTGACCACATTGTTCATAATTGTAATTGTCCATCGTATACATGTTGTGCAGGCCCTGTCATCCATAAAGGCTTGCCTTCGCCTTCCCATGCGATCTTTAAACGTCCGCCTGGTAAGTCTACTTTAACGGTATTTTTTAACTTTCCTTGTCGTTGCCCAACGACCATAGCCGCACAAGCACCACTGCCACAAGCTAAGGTTTCTGCAGCGCCGCGTTCATAAACGCGTAACTTAATATGATCTGGCGCTAGCACTTGCATAAAACCGACGTTAACCCCTTTGGGAAAACGTTCGTGCTTTGAAAGTATAGCGCCAATCTTATCGACCTGTGCGTTATCTATATCATCAACTTCAATGACACAATGAGGGTTACCCATAGAGACCACACCACAAAGAAATGTGTGATCGGCAGCTTGCAATAAATAGGTGCGTTCGGTTTTTTTTGCTTTAAAGGGAATACGGTTAGGATCTAAAATTGGGGTGCCCATATTCACCGTTACCATGCCGTCACGTTCAAGGCGCAATGTCATTTTTCCTGATTGTGTGCTGACACGGATCTTATGCTTATAAGTCAAGCCCTTATTGCGAACGAAACGGGCAAAACAGCGAGCACCATTGCCACATTGTTCTACTTCGCTACCATCGGCATTAAAAATTCGATAATGGAAATCTAAATCAGGATCGTACGGCGGTTCAACCAACAACAATTGATCAAAACCAATGCCTGTATTACGGTGGGCTAAGCGCTTAATGTGCTCAGGCGAAAAATAAACATTTTGGGTGACGCCATCAACGACCATAAAATCATTGCCTAAGCCATGCATTTTGGTAAATTGGATCAAGATGTTGCTCCCTTTGGGATTAATTTCTCACCTTGCCAAAGTTGGGCTAAGGTTTCTCGTTCACGGATCAAATGATCTTGGCTGCCATCGACCAGCACCTCGGCGACTCTCGGACGAGAGTTATAATTCGATGCCATAGTAAAACCATAAGCACCACATGATCGAACCGCCAGTTTGTCACCTGAATTTAATGATAATAGTCTGTTTTTGCCAAGGAAGTCACCGGTTTCACATACTGGGCCCACAATATCATAATGTTGGAGAACATCGACGTTTTGCTGCTTTTTGACTGGAATAATTTGATGATAAGCTTGGTACAGTGATGGACGCAGCAAATCATTCATCGCACCATCAACAATAGCGAAATGTTTATCTTGATTATTTTTGAGGTAAAGTACTTCAGTGACAAATATGCCCGCGTTAGCGGCAATCGCTCGGCCGGGCTCAAAAATAAGGGTCAAATTTCGCCCTGCTAATTTTTGTTTTACTGCTGCAGCGTAAACATCTGGATGTGGTGGTGTTTCTTCACCGTAAGGCGCACCTAAACCGCCACCGACGTCGAGATGCTGCAACACAATACCATGAGATTCTAACTCATCGATCAGCCAAAGCATTCTGTCCATAGCGTCTAAAAACGGCTGAATATCGGTTAATTGTGAGCCGATATGGCAATCTGCACCTTTAATTTCTATATGACTTAACTCAGCCGCACCTCGATAAGTTTCGATCGCATCACTCATGGCAATGCCAAATTTATTTTCTTTTAATCCTGTGGATATATAGGGATGCGTGCCCGCATCGACATCAGGATTAATGCGTAATGAAACAGGTGCGACTTTGTTTTTCGAGCTTGCTACTTGATTAAGCAGTTCAAGTTCTGCGATAGACTCGACATTAAAACAATAGATACCTTTATCAAGTGCATATGCCATCTCATCAGCCGTTTTGCCTATACCTGAAAAGACAACTTTTTTGGGATCACCGCCAGCTTGGATAACTCGCGCAAGTTCACCTTTAGAAACAATGTCGAAGCCGCTGCCTAATTGTGCGAGTACATTAAGAATCGCTAAATTCGAATTAGCTTTAACGGCATAGCAAATTAAATGCGGGTGCTCAGCGGCAGCATTATCGAATGCTCGCCAATGCCGCTCTAATGTGGCGCGAGAATACAGATACAGAGGTGTACCATATTTCGTTGCTAAGTCTGAAACTGCGCAATCTTCTGCAAATAACGCATTATCGCGATAATTGAAGTGATCCACAGTTAATGACCTTTTGTTTTAGTTGTGCTTTGTTCTGATTGTGCTTGAACCGTTTGTGGTTGTGATTTTTTATCTTGTTGAACTTTTTTATTGGTTTCAGCTGGGTCAGCGTGATAAAGCGCGCTTTTTTGTCCGCAAGCACTCAGTAGTAATAAACTGGCTAAAAGTAAGGTAACTTGTTTCATCTTCGGCATTTTCTAGGTTTCGTCTCACATTTAGTTATAATCCTAGAAAATACCGTTGAACACCAGCATTTACTTTAAGTTAACGATGAATCGATTATCAGAGAGAGCAGCTTATCCTATGGAGACTTGTTAAAGTTTATACTTTTCTTAAATCTCTTGAGGCTTTTATGGTCGTAGACAGTACTCCCTTTGCTCGAGATACATACTAATGTTCAACGCACTTCGTGTTTTTGTATGCCCACACCTAATCAGAACATAAGGCGGGACAGATTGTCCACAAATGGCTATATTCCGAAGGCTACGACATCACCAATTATTGAAGCTCAGGAAATAGCAGGTTTAATAGAGCATGAGTAAAGGTTGAAAATAAAAGCCGCTAAAAATCAGCGGCTTTTTATTAAAAATGGAAGTAAATGTTACCTACTCCACGTTCTGGATCTGCTCTCTCATTTGCTCAATTAAAACCTTAAGCTCAACCGCCGCGGCGGTCACTTCAGTACTGATAGATTTTGACGCTAAAGTATTCGATTCACGGTTAAATTCTTGCATCATGAAGTCTAAACGGCGGCCTTGGGCACCGCCTTTTTTGAGGATTCGACGGGTTTCAGTTACGTGGGCATCAAGTCTATCCATTTCTTCGGCGACATCTTGTTTTTGAGCCAATAGCACCATTTCTTGCTCTATGCGGGCAGGATCGAGTTCACCTTGAATTTCATCTAGGCGATTTTGCAGCTTTTCTCGCTGCCACTGCATGACGTGTGGCATGTGCTCACGTACTATCGCAACTTGTGATTCGATGCCTTGTAATCGAGTTTCAAGCATGGCTTTTATCGCGTCACCTTCACGGCTTCTGGCTTCGATAAATTGGTCAATCGCAGAATCAAAAGCACCTAATAGCTCTTTACCAATGGCGTCCATGTCTTGTTCGCTGCTTGATAATACGCCCGGCCACTTCATTATTTCGATGATATCAATATCGCCTTGTCCTGACTGTACACTTAACTCTTTTGCCATTTCAATAAGCTGATTAGCAAGCGGTTTATTAAGTTGCAGTTCAGTGTTATTTTTGTCAGACAAGTCGTAGCGAAGATTTACTTCGACTTTTCCGCGATTAAGACGTTTGCGCAAACGCTCTCTTAATACGGGTTCAAAACTGCGGAACTGCTCAGGTAAGCGAAGATAGGTTTCTAGGTAACGCTGGTTAACGGAACGAATTTCCCATGAGGCATTGCCCCAATCGGCTTTATGTTCAATACGTGCGTAAGCTGTCATGCTCTGGATCATGAGCAATTCCTTATTTTGATTTCAACAATTTGGCGAGATTATAGCATTTTTTTATTTGGTATCTCAGCCGACAACTCATTATAATGCGCCATATTTCTTAGCCTTTTAAAGGATCACATCATGCGCCCAAGCAATCGAACTGCTGCTCAAACTCGCCCTATTACTATCACTCGTAACTATACCGCTCATGCAGAAGGATCCGTATTGGTTGAATTTGGTGATACTAAAGTGTTGTGTACTGCGAGTTTTACCGAAGGTGTTCCTCGTTTTCTGAAAGGTCAAGGTCAAGGGTGGGTAACGGCGGAATACGGTATGTTGCCACGTTCAACTCATAGCAGAATGGACAGAGAAGCAGCACGTGGTAAGCAATCGGGTCGTACTCAAGAAATCCAACGCCTTATCGGCCGTAGCTTACGTGCTTGTGTTGATATGAAATCACTCGGCGAAAATACCATTGTCATCGATTGTGATGTTATTCAGGCTGACGGTGGTACACGTACAGCGTCTATTACTGGTGCGTGTGTTGCATTGGTTGATGCTTTGAATTGGGCAAGAAGCAAGGGCATTTTGAAAACAAATCCGCTTAAATTCCTTATTGCTGCTATCAGCGTTGGCATTTACAAAGGTGAACCAATCAGCGATTTAGAATACGTTGAAGACAGTGCCGCTGAAACAGATATGAATGTGGTCATGACTGAAACTGGAAAAATGATCGAAGTTCAAGGTACTGCTGAAGGTGAGCCGTTTAGCCATGAAGAGTTGTTAGAAATGCTCAGCCTTGCTAAAAATAGCATTAGAGAAATCATTGATACTCAAAAAGCTGCGTTAAACTAATTGAATCGCGCCCCGTTATTGGGGCGTTTTTGTATCTAGCTATAGGACAAGATTGTGAAAGCCTATCAAAAAGAATTTATTGAGTTTGCTCTTGAGCGCCAAGTGTTACGATTTGGCGAGTTTACTTTAAAATCTGGTCGCACAAGCCCATATTTTTTTAATGCTGGTTTATTTAATACCGGTCGAGATTTAGCGCGTTTAGGGCGTTTTTATGCTGCGGCATTAGTTGACTCAGGTATTGATTACGATTTGGTCTTTGGCCCTGCTTATAAAGGGATCCCAATTGCTACTACCACTACCGTTGCTTTAGCGGAGCATCATGATATTGATGCGCCTTATTGTTTTAATCGTAAAGAAAAGAAAGATCACGGTGAAGGTGGTTCTCTTGTCGGCAGTGCTCTCGAAGGTAAGGTAATGTTAGTGGACGATGTGATCACCGCAGGTACCGCTATCCGTGAATCAATGGAAATCATTAAGGCGAATGATGCTGAGCTTGCAGGTGTATTGATTGCGTTAGATAGACAAGAAAAAGGCAAAGCCGAACTTTCAGCCATTCAAGAAGTAGAGCGTGATTTTGGCTGTGCAGTTATTTCAATTATCACTCTCAAAGACTTACTCACCTATCTTGAGCAAAAATCGGGTATGGAAAAGGAATTACAAGCGGTAAGTGCTTATCGTGAGCAGTATGGAATTTAATCTCCAACTGTAACCATTAAAAATGCCAGATGAAATTATCTGGCATTTTTAGTTAAAGCAGTATAGATGTTTATCTGTGGTTGATAAATTCAGCTCGAGTAGCTGGATCAGACTTAAAAATACCGCCTAAAGCTGACGTACTGGTTGAGCTTGTTGCATCCATAATCCCGCGGGCTTTAACACAAAAATGTATCGCATCCATTTTCACTGCCACATCATTGGTATCCAAAATCGCCTGAAGAGCAACTAATACTTGCTGAGTTAAACGTTCTTGTACTTGGGGACGCTGAGCGAAAAAGCGCACAATTCGATTAATTTTGGAAAGACCAATAATTTTCTTACGTGGAATATAAGCTACCGTCGCGGTGCCATCAATCGTCACAAAGTGATGTTCACAAGTGCTGGTGAGACTGATGTCTTGCACTTTAATCATTTCATCGACTTTCATTTTATTTTCAATAACAGTAATTTTGGGGAAGTTACTGTAATCAAGGCCAGAGAAAATTTCATTGATGTACATTTTGGCAATGCGCTTTGGCGTGTCCGCTAAACTGTCATCAGATAAATCTAACGCCATAACCGTTAAGATTTCCCGCATGTGATGTTCAATTTTGCTTTTACGCTGCTCTACCGACAACTCATTTGGTAGCATAGGCGTTTCAAGACCACTATCAATTAAGGCTTGCTGAACTTTCATTGCCTCATCGCTAATCGGTGTTGGCGTCACTTTCACTGCTTGTATTGTCATAGAAGTCCCATAATGGCGTCTTAAGACCGGTAAACCTAAGTATAACAGTAGACTGAAAAAGTCTAACTAATTCTTGACTGGAATAGTCAAGAAAGCCAGTAAGGATACAGTGATCCAAGTAAAAATGACAGTGTGGAATGTATTTTTGAGATGTAAGAAGGTTGCAGATACTTTCTCGTAAAAGGGGAAAGGAAGTATGGAGAAAGTGTGATGGTTAAGTTAGTTAATTAATGTAAAAACAAGTCACTAATTACTGGTTTGGTTTTACTTTTATTTGTAAAATCACGCGCTTTATTTAATAGAGAAAGGCACTGCTCTGTGAGGCTCATTCATTTATTTTTCTTTATCTGTTGTTTTCTTATAACCGCCTGCGGTGGAGGTTCTAGTACTAAAGCTGAAAACACCGTTGATAATAAACCACCTAAAGCAATTAACAAGTCCCCAGAAATAACCGTTGAGTATCCGTCAGCGGTAGAAGAACTTGATGAGTTAATGATTAAAGTAAAAGTCGCTACCTTTGGCAGCCAGCTTAAAGTCAGTAAACTGATTCAATTATCTGGAGTCAAGGTAACGTTAGAGGAAACGGATGATGTTTGGAAAGGAACTGTTCCTATCCTTGACTCATCGGGTACTTTAACATTTAAAATAGAAGCAGAAGACAAAGCTGGATTAACTTCATCGAAATTAATCACCGTGAAGTTAGAAAAAGCGTCCAGAATCTCTGAAATCGCCTTTAGTGATCCAATATTTGAAAAGTGCGTTAACGAACACGCCGAAAAACAAAGCTGGGTGTTAGTAAAACAAGTTGAAAGTGTAGCTTGCTTTGAAAATGGCCTTAAAACATTAGGTGGGATTGAAAAACTAAGTCAGCTTAAGGCCTTATTTGTGCAAACGGATTCAAAAATTACTGATCTTGATTTGAGTCATAATATCGCACTTGAGCATGTGGCTATTAGTGCAGGGGTTGAACACTTTACTTTTCCTGAATTAAAAAATCTTAAAGTACTGGATTTGCTTACTAACCCTTTAAAATCAGTCAATATTAGTTCCAGTACAGATCTTGAAAAGCTTATTTTAAACAGTAACAAACTAGAAGAATTAGACTTATTGCCATTTGAGAAGTTAAAGTGGTTAGAGCTAAGCGTCAGAGAAGCTAATCCTATCGGACAAAGTGAAATTAATACGCTTGAGCTCGCGCACATGCCAGAACTTACTTACTTGAAAGTCAAAAGGATGAAATTAGAGACGCTTGATTTAAGCCATAACTTAAAGTTGGAAGACATAACCTTAGATATCACATCAGTTAAAACATTAGATGTAGCAAATTTAAAGCAGCTCAGAGAATTAAATATAAACAATTCTCAGGTAGAACGTATGGATTTGAGCCACAATGCTGGTTTGAAGTCAGTATATTTTGTCGGCAATCGGATAAAGAAAATTAATTTTGATCATAACCTTGAATTGTATTACATCAGCTTATATAGAAATCCTTTACTGGAAGAGACAAAGCAATATTTAGAAGAGCTGAAAAAAACAAGACAAGGTTTAACAATAATCTATTAACTGTATTTGCTCCCACGTGCTATGGGAGCAAAGCAATGTTAACTCTGTAATAGTTGCTGCTGGATGAATTGCCATTGTTCGGTGAAATTATGGGTCGGTTTTTGCTTAAACTCACTACGAACAAATTGACTCACTCGCCCTTCAGCAAAAGCTAATAGTAGATTAGCTAAAATGGTTTCATCTAAGTTAAAACCACGACCTTCACGAAGACTTTTTTCTCGTAAAATTTGCTTTAAGTGGGTTTCAATTTTGGCAAACAAGGTATTAATCCGATCACGCAGACGCTCGTGTTCACCGAGTAGCGCATCGCCACTGATCACTCTTGAAATTCCCGGATTACGTTCGGCAAACATAAGCACAAGTTTGAGTGTTAATTCACAGCGGCGCATGGTGTCTTTTTCATCTTGCATAATGAGATTAATGCGAGAAAGCAGTGACTCTTCGATAAAGTCGATTAAGCCTTCAAACATGCGTGCTTTACTCGGGAAGTGACGATAAAGCGCAGCCTCTGAAACACCCACCTCAGCGGCCAATTTAGCGGTAGTGATGCGTTGTCCTGGGTTAGTCTCTAGCATGTGAGCTAGGCATTGTAAAATGTGCTCTTTGCGGCTTTTTTTCGGGCTAGCAGCCATAAAACTGATCCTTTGCTGATTCTTATTTTTATTATTTTGTTCCTGAGTGACCAAAGCCACCTTCACCGCGATCTGAAGTGTTGAACTCATCAACTAATTCAAACTGTGCTTGCACGACAGGAACGAAAACCAACTGTGCTAAACGTTCACCGATGTTCAGAGTAAATGGCTTGTCACTGCGATTCCAACAAGAAACCATTAATTGGCCTTGGTAATCAGAATCAATCAGTCCTACTAAATTACCAAGTACAATGCCTTTTTTATGGCCAAGACCTGAGCGTGGCAAGATAACTGCTGCCAAGCCAGGATCCGCAACATGAATGGCGATCCCCGTAGGGATAAGTTGGGTTTCTCCTGGTTCAATGGTCATGTCTGTGTCTATTAAGGCTCGTAAATCCATACCTGCGCTACCAGTAGTGGCGTATTCAGGTAAAGGAAATTCAGATCCAATGCGTGAATCGAGGATTTTTAATTCAATAGGTGTTTTCATGAGTGCGACATTCTTTCCGTAATTAATGCCATGAGTTGTCTGGCTAAATTGTGTTTATCTGTAATTGGTAGTTGTTGTTCACCGCCTTTCCAAAAGACATGTAACGCATTATTGTCAGCATTAAAGCCCTGCTCTGCGATGGATACATCATTAGCGGCAATCATGTCCAATTGTTTTTTTTCTAACTTTCCTTTGGCATATTTAGCTACATCATTGGTTTCTGCTGCGAATCCAACAGTAAATGGGGCGTTTTTCAGAGCAGATACACTGGCTAGAATATCAGGATTACGAGTAAGTGCCAGTTGCATAGTTTGCGCTGATTTTTTTATCTTACTGTTAGCAATCTGTTCGAGACGATAATCTGCAACTGCTGCGCAACCAATAAAAATGTCTTGATTATCGATACGTTTCATTACCGCATCAAGCATATTTTGTGCTGAATCAACATTTATCCGTTGTACATCTTTGGGGTTTGAAAGTGTCACCGGCCCAGAAACTAAAGTGACTTCAGCTCCCAATTCTGTCGCAGCTTGCGCTAATGCAAAGCCCATTTTCCCAGAGCTGTGATTAGAAATATAACGTACAGGATCAATGGCTTCTCGTGTTGGACCTGCGGTGATCATCACCTTCTTGCCTGCTAAGGTTTTTTCGATAGCCGTTGCACTAACATATTCAATAACATGGTCAACGATGTCGAGAGGTTCGAGCATTCGGCCAAAACCGACTTCACCACAAGCTTGGCTTCCGCTTGCCGGTCCCCAGATTTGGGTGTTACGTTCAGCAAGCGTGCACAAATTTGCTTGTGTAGCAGCGTGCTGATACATCTGCTGATTCATCGCAGGGCAGATTGCCACATCGGATTCGGTGGCGATGCAAAGTGTGGTGATTAACTCGTCAGCCATACCCGCTGTCAAACGTGCAATAAAATTTGCCGTTGCGGGTGCGATGACAACTAAATCTGCCCAGCGCGCTAATTCTATATGCCCCATGGCGGCTTCTGCGCTGGGATCAAGCAAACTATCGGCAACGGAGTTTCCAGAGAGAGCTTGCAATGTTAATGGTGTGATAAATTCTTTGGCGCTTTGGCTCATGACAACACGTACATCAGCACCTTGCTCTTTCAGTTTTCGAACTAAATCGGCACTTTTGTAGGCAGCGATGCCACCGCAAATGCCAAGCAAAATTTTTTTATTACTCAGTTTCACTCACGTAAGCCTGATGAAAATTACAATGGGCTAACCATATCATAAAGCGTGTTGCTCGATGTTAATTTTTTGCCATACTGGCTACAAGATAAATGACATTCAAGGATGAATATGGCGATCAAACATTGGCCTAAAGGAGAGGGCCCAAGAGAAAAATTGTTATTACACGGTTCAGGTAGATTGAGCGATGCGGAATTAATTGCCGTTATTTTAGGCAGTGGCAGTCGATCACATAACGCTGTTGAGCTAGGGCGGTTGTTGATCAATGAATTTGATGGGTTAAGACCATTATTATCGGCTTCGATGAAACAGATTTGTCGACTTCCAGGTGTAGGAGCGGTAAAATATACCCAGTTGCAAGCTGCGGCTGAATTGTCAAAACGTTTAGCGCAAGAAAGTTTGCATCGTGGTCCTATTTTGAGCAATCCCGACATCACTCGAGATTATTTAGCTCGACAATTAGCGGATCGAAGTTATGAAGTTTTCGCCGTATTATTGCTGGATAGCCAGCATAAAGTAATTCAGTTTGTTGAATTATTTCGCGGTACGATTAACGCAGCATCAGTTTACCCACGAGAGTTGGTGGAATTGGTGTTGAATAAAAACGCGGCTGCAGTGATTGTATGCCACAATCATCCGTCTGGCATGGCTGAGCCCAGTCAGGCTGATAGACGCATTACTGAGCGGATTAAAAATGCTTTAATAACCATAGATGTAGTATTACTGGATCATGTGGTTATTGGAGATAATGAGATTGTATCCTTCGCGGAGCGTGGGTGGATTGTTTAGGGTTTGTCTTATCTTTTAAACCTAAAAAACTTGATCTTACCCCCTGATTCGTGTATAAAATGCGCCCTCTTTGTGCCTCGGGCGACGGCCATACGAGGTACATTAATGCTCGAGCGTTATATATTGTTTTGGAGAAGATTGACATGTCAAGAGTATGCCAAGTAACTGGCAAGCGTCCAATGGTTGGTAACAACCGTTCACACGCAAAGAACGCGACTCGTCGCCGTTTTTTACCTAACCTACAAAACCATCGTTTTTGGTTAGAAACTGAAAAGCGTTTTGTTAAATTACGTATCTCTACTAAAGGTATGCGTATTATTGATAAGAAAGGTATCGAAGTAGTTGTTGCTGAACTTCGTGCCCGTGGCGAAAAGGTATAATAAAAAATGGCTAAGACTAAAGGTAATCGCGAGAAGATCAAATTAGTGTCAAGCGCTAAGACTGGTCACTTCTACACGACTGAAAAGAACAAGCGTAACATGCCTGAAAAAATGGAGATCAAAAAGTTTGATCCTGTTATTCGTCAGCACGTTATGTACAAAGAATCGAAAATCAAATAATTTTTGATTTTTTGTAATCCTTTAAAAAGCTCCGCAATGCGGGGCTTTTTTTATGTTCATGATTTACGTATATACTTACACAAAGGTGCATTAATACTTGTCATTAATTCGAGATAAAACTATGGACGGCTTTATTACTCCTCTTTTAAGTATGAGAACCACTGGAATAATAGGTTTTTTACTATTATTTGCATTATTGGCGTTCGTCTTCTCTAAAGTTCGTGCGACGTCAGGTTTTTCTCATTGGATCGGCATTATTGTCGTGTTGCCTGTCACTGGTTTGTTTTTGTATGTGTTCATTAAGAGTTGGCACTCAGACGTTCAAGTATCAAAATCTCAATTGGTATTTAATGTGCCTTTGTATAGCAAAGCTTTCCCAATTGACCATATGTCTCTTTCTCAAATTCAACAGCTGGATTTAACGAAAAGCAATGACATTAGATTAAGCCATCGAAATAACGGAATAGGATTGCCTGGCTTTCAGCTTGGGTATTACAAATTGAAGCAACAATATCAAGGCATCGATAACGCCTTGATATTTGTCACTGATAGTAAAAAAGTGATCGCAGTGCCGACTAAGCATAACGTTTTATTGCTTTTTAGCGTCGATGATCCTGACAAAGTTCTTGCTGAACTGCGAAATCGGTAAGCCGATCATTTAGGCGATTTCTTTGCTCTTATAACGCCATCAAGACTGAAAATAATTAAGGCAACCCAGATAAATCCAAAAGTAATGGCTTTCTCTATATCGAAAGGTTCGTCATAAAAGGTAATCGCCAACAAGAACATTAAACTCGGGCCAATGTATTGGAAGAAGCCGAGCAATGAAAACGGAATGCGGATCGCTGCGCCTGCAAAACATAGCAAAGGCACAGAGGTTACTACGCCTGCAAGTAACAATAATGCGCTTAACGACAACGAGTGCATGAAAAATTGGCTCTCACCGATATGTAGCTGGTAAAACAAGAAAGCAAGAGTGAAGGGTAATAGCAAAGCCGTCTCAACCAGCAAGCCCGTGCTGGCATCAACATTTATTTTCTTTCTGAGTAAACCATATAAACAAAATGAAATGGCGAGTGTGAGAGAAATAATAGGCAATGAACCAAAAGAGATCACCTGGATCATTACACCAACAAATGCCAGTATTACAGCAACCCATTGTAGTTTTCTGAGTCTTTCTCCCAAAAAAAGCATTGCCATAACGATATTAAAAAGTGGATTAATGTAATAGCCCAAGCTGGCATCGAGAATATGATCATTGTTCACCGCCCAAATAAACAATAGCCAATTTCCTGCGATTAAAACCGACGTGACGGTTAACAACATGACTTTTTTTGGGTGTTTCAGTAACTGTCTGATCCGGCCATAACCTGTGGTAAATCCGATCAACAGCGCCACAAATACGAATGACCAGATAATGCGATGCAATAAAATCTCGGTCGGAGAAACAGATTCTAATAACTTAAAGTAAATGGGCGCAATGCCCCATAATACATAAGCGCTAATGGCAAGAACAATTCCTTTACCATGTTCAGTTGTTGGCATGAATAATGACTTTAAAAGAGAAACGAGGCGATATTGTAGGGGCGTGTCGTTTACCACACAAGTTGGTTTTAATCTTTATGTTGCTGATTTAGAATAGTGGCTTCCTCTGTAAACGTTAAATGAGTTATATGCTGCAAATCGATAGCCAAGATTCTCACGATCCAATTCAGCAATGCTTGTCACAAGTGTTTGGTTATCGAGATTTTCGTAACGGCCAGCGAGAAGTCATTGAACACTGCTTATCTGGACAAGATACCTTAGCAATTATGCCGACTGGCGGCGGTAAGAGTATTTGTTATCAATTGCCTGCAATGTTGCTTTCGGGCGTCACTATTGTCGTTTCTCCACTTATTTCATTAATGAAAGATCAAGTGGATAGCTTAATTCAGTCAGGAGTATCAGCTGCATTTTTAAATTCTTCGCAACCGCGAGAGCAAGCACTTGAAACTTTAAGGCAATTAAATTTAGGTGAAATAAAATTACTTTATGTGTCACCAGAGCGATTGATGTATGGTGATTTTCTTGAACGATTGTCACAGGTAAATGTCAGTTTGTTTGCTGTTGATGAAGCTCATTGTATTAGTCAGTGGGGACATGATTTCAGACCAGAATACGCTAAACTTGGCATGCTTAAGCAGCGTTTTCCTCATATTCCGGTTATGGCATTAACGGCAACGGCCGATCAAGCGACTCGATTAAATATTTGCGAGCGTTTAAATATTACGCCGTTTCATTGGCAGTCGAGTTTCGATAGACCCAACATTCGTTATTCTGTGGTTGAGAAACTAAACGCACCACAACAGCTTAGAAAGTTCATTCAATCGCAGCAAGGCTTAAATGGCATTGTCTACTGTACTAGTCGTCGTCGTGTTGACGAAGTTGCAGGGCGATTACAGTTACAAGGCGTTAAAGCGGCGGCATACCATGCCGGAATGGATGTTGATAGCCGTGCTAATGTACAAGATGAATTCTTAAAAGATCGCTTAGATGTGGTTGTTGCAACCGTGGCTTTTGGTATGGGGATCAATAAATCCAATGTTCGATTTGTGGTGCATTACGATATTCCGAAAAGTATTGAGTCATACTACCAAGAAACAGGCCGAGCAGGGCGAGATGGGCTTGAGGCTGAAGCGTTAATGTTGTTTGACCCCGCAGATATTGGTCGTGTTCGTCATCTGATTGAACAGTCACAAGCAGATGAGCAACAGCGAATTGAATTACACAAGCTAAATTCAATGGCGGCGTTTGCCGAAGCGCAAACTTGTCGTCGACAAGTTTTGCTGCATTATTTCGATGAACCGGCATTAGAGCCTTGTGGCAACTGCGATGTATGCTTAGACCCACCGAAGCAATACGATGGCTCTGAAGACGCACAAAAGGTATTGTCTTGTATTTATCGGTTACAGCAGCGATATGGCATTAATTATTTAATTGATGTCCTCAGAGGCTCTCAGGCTGCAACTGTGTTAGAGCGAGGTCACCAAAAATTATCGACTTGGGGAATTGGTAAAAGCAAATCTCATGAACACTGGTTAAGTGTTTGTCGACAATTGATCCACCTCGGCTATGCAACACAGGATATTACTCAAGGTTCATCAATTCGATTAAACTCTTCCGCCAGAAGTATTTTAAAAGGCGAACAAAGCTTGATGTTAGCTGAGCCAAGAATGCAAGTGAAAGCTGTAACTCGTAAGAGCCGAACCTCAAGCAAGATCCCACAAAATTACGATCGTATTTTATTTACCAAGTTAAAAGGGTTGCGAAGAAACTTGGCAGATGAATTAGAGATCCCACCTTATTTAGTCTTCAGTGATGCAACGCTCGCGGAAATGTCAGCAAATTTACCGACGAATGCCCGTGAGTTACTTGCGATTAATGGTGTTGGTGAACGCAAGCTCGATCGCTTTGGTAAAGACTTTCTTGCCGAAATTGAAAAGCACTTAACATCACATCAGGTTATTTAAATTTAACGCGTTCTTTGAACCGCTGCTTGCCATCCCTGATAGAGTGCATCACTTCTTGCTAGTGGCATTGACGGCAAAAACACTTGGTCAAGTTGCCATTTATTTTTCAGTTCTGCAACTGAATCCCAATAACCAACAGCAAGTCCAGCTAAAAAAGCCGCGCCGAGCGCTGTGACTTCTGATGACACGCTGCGTTTAACTTCAATATTGGATACATCAGCTTGAAACTGCATCAAAAAGTTATTTCCCACTGCGCCGCCATCTACTTTCAATTCTGATAACTTTACATCACTATCTTGCATCATCACGGTGAGTAAATCCTGAGTTTGATAAGCAATAGATTCTAGTGCAGCACGAACAATATGATCGCGGTTAGCACCGCGAGTCAAACCAACTAATGCACCTCTGGCATCTGGTTGCCAATATGGCGCACCTAAACCAACGAAAGCTGGCACCAAGTATACACCGTTGGCATCAGCTACGCGTTCAGCACACGCTTCTGATTCTTTTGCATGCTTAATCAACCCCATTTCATCTCGTAACCACTGAATGGTCGCACCGCCCATAAACACCGAGCCTTCTAAAGCATAATTGACTTCACCATTCGCCCCTACAGCCAAGGTTGTTAACAATCCATGTTCTGATGCAACCGCTTGTTTGCCTGTGTTCAATAATAAAAAACAGCCCGTGCCATAGGTGTTTTTAACTTGCCCTTTTTCAAAACCTAATTGACCAAATAATGCCGCTTGTTGATCGCCAGCCATTCCAGCAAGAGCTACTTTTGAATCTTCGCCCAAAATGCGAGTTTCACCATAAACTTGGCTTGACGGCTCAACCTTCGGCAGCATTGACTTTGGAATATTGAACAAACGCAATAATTCGTCATCCCACTGTAACGTATGTATATTGAATAACATGGTTCTTGAGGCATTCGTTGGATCGGTTACGTGAACCTTACCCTCAGTTAACTTCCAAAGTAACCATGTATCGACGGTACCAAACAGCAGTTCACCGCTTTCAGCTTGCTGCTGTGCGCCAGGAATATTGTCCAAAATCCAACGGATTTTGGTTGCAGAAAAATAAGGATCAAGTACTAAACCTGTTTTTTGCTTTATTTGCGCTTCTCTCCCTTGCTGCTTCAAATGTTCACACAAAGTTGTACTGCGGCGACATTGCCACACGATGGCATTACAAATCGGCTTACCGGTTTTTTTATTCCAAACAATGGTGGTTTCACGTTGATTGGTAATTCCAATTGCAGCCACTTGATCAGCATGTATACCCGCTCTAGCCACAGCTTCTGTGAGTGCGGAGCTTTGTGATGCCCAGATTTCCATAGGATCGTGTTCAACCCAGCCAGCTTTTGGATATATTTGGGTGAACTCACGCTGAGCTTGCATGATTACGTCAGTGTGATGATTAAATATGATGGCTCGAGAACTTGTTGTACCTTGATCTAATGCAACAACAAACTTTTCCATAATTCCTCGCTAAGCAAAAAAAGACCCCGCAGATGCGAGGTCTATCTTATATCAAATTATAATCATTTCAGAAGATTAAAATTTATAGTTCAATTGAGCGCCGGCTAACCAAACATCACCTTCGGCATTACCAGTGAATGTCACTGTCGCCAAACCATTTAACGGCATAGACTCAGTGATTGGAGCATCGCCACGGGCTTTAATGTAGGTCAAGCCAAAATCTACTGTTAAACTCTTGTTTAAGGTATATGCAGCACCTGTTGAAAACCATAGACGATCTGAATCAGGGATCGTCGTTGTTCGGAATTCGTCACCCACTGCCGTTTTATCTAACGCAATACCTGCTCTTAACAACAAATCTTGAGTCAATTGATAGCTGGTACCTAATGCATAACGCATATTATTTTTGAAATTCTCATGCTTCAATAATTCTTCCGAAATTGGTTTACCTATTGCGTTTTTCGGCTTCGCTTGGTGAGGGAAAAAAGCTCTAAGTTCTTTAAAGGAAGACCACTGTGTCCAATTTACACTCGCATGGATGGCTAGTTTATCCGTTAGCTGATGAAATGACGCAATTTCTGCAAATGCTGGTAATTCCAACGGTAAATAACCTTCAAACTTGACAGGTTGTCCTTTGGTGTATAACAAGCCATCAACCTCACCTGCTAATTTTAAATCAACACCACTGTGATAAGCCAAACCAATATTATGATCTTTGCTTACTTTCCAGTTAAGTCCGACTTTCCAACCAAAACCAATATCATCACCTTTCATGTGCTTTAGACTGGTGCCAGCAGAGGGTAAACGAGCAGCGATTACTTTATGTACTGACGAAGGACTATTGGTAAGGGTGCTTTTAATACCATTAATCCACCCCGGCATCGAGGCATTGATCTCTGCATCGCTATGTACAATACGAGCACCAAATCCAAATGACAACACATCATTTAAGCGATAAGCAAGGTTTGGGTTAAATTCAACTGTCTTAATCGAAGTCTTTTGACCAAACAAAGCTGCAGAATGCTTTGCATCGATTTCTGTCGCCATACCGTAATTGGCATTTAATGCAATACCCCAAGTCCAGTTACCATCCAACTGGGCTGAATAGTAAAAATTTGGCACGACTGCGCTATCAGCAACATCCATAGCAGACGCATGTAACGCAATGGGTTTATTACCTAAAACAGGAGAAGCAATACTGATGTTGCCAGGAACATCAACATTTGGGTTAACGTAAATAGCACCAGCAGAGACATGTCTGCCTTGTAATTGTGCCAATAATGCTGGGTTTCGACCTTGCGCAGAAGCGTTATCCGCCATTGCCGCTTCACCCGCATAAGCACGACCTAAGCCTGTCGATGAGTATTCTGCAAGTTGAAAGCCAGCAGCGTGAACTTGAGTTATTGAAGATAATAATGCAGTTGCAACTGCAGCGCTTAACGTACGTAGTTTCATTTAATGCTCTTTTTGTTACTACGGATTGATAAATTCATGAATGTATATCAACCACAATTAGAGTAAAGATTCGAAGGATGCGCAGTTTACTGACCTAGATGCGGTTTGCAACCTTATAAATGTAAAACAGCTAATTCAGTCATTATCAACACATACAGGTTTACATACTGTAAATAGTATCTCTATATGCAACTCTATTCACTAGTTCAAGATAGTTTGTTAAAATTTGCAGCAAAATAAGATGGATTAAAATGTAATTTTCGGGGTAATAAATGGATTTTCGTCTGCTGGTCATCGGGTTACTTTTATGGGTACCCAATGTATTTTCCAGCCCTATGACTAAGATGGACAGCATTGTTCCGCTGATTTCCCAATATCCTCATCAAGCGAAAATGCAACTTGCTGAGCTTGAACAACAGTTTTTAAAATCACCTCCAACAGCAAAAGAACGTCTTCGAACTCAACTGCTCAACTGCTACCTACAAGTTGAACTTGGGGAGTATCAAGCTGCGATTAACATCGCTAATTTAGGAGAAGCACACTCTAAACAATTAAAACTATTTGAAGCACGACCCTATTTTTTAACCTGTATGGCAGATGCTTATAATTATATGGGTAATTACGATCAGGTATTTCCTTTACTCGATACTGCGGTAAATTTAGCAAAGAAGCATCATCAAACCCAAGCACTTATTGATGCCTTAAGAGTAAGAGGTACTCTAGATACCCATTCGGATAATTTCGTTTCAGCTATTGAAGATATTAGAATTTCAATCGACTTATTTCCCTCTCGATTTAAGCAGAAGAATAATTGGTATTGGCCTACAGAGGCTTATGTGTATGCTACGATGGCTACCTTATTTGATGCTTCAGGTGAACTTGCTAACAGCATGGAATATATAAAGCGTTCACTCAAAGCAAAAGATGCCCAAGGCACCGTTCAACATAAGCTTTTACTTAATTCAGCAGCAATACATTTTAAAAACAAAAAGCTTAAAGAAAGTGTACTGTTTTTAAAAGAAGCTAAGCGCACTATAGTAAATGTAACCTCTGAATTCGAAAAAGCTTATAGCTATGCCATCATAGCAACATTGGAACTTAGTTTTGGAAATTTGGAAAAAGCAGAACAGTTTTTATTGATTGCACAAAAAGTTTTTAAAAAGTATCACAAGTACGTTAATTTAATGCGTTCTGAACGCATACATGCTCAAATATTATTTGCTAAAGGCGAACCCCAAAAGGCGATTAGTAAAATTAACTCAGCTATTGAAAAAGGAACTCAACTTAATAAACACTTTGATTTGCATAATTTCTACCAAATACTTCAAAAGCATTACTCGAAACAAGGTGACTTTCAACAGGCCTATCAATATTTACTAAAAGCCTACAGTGAAAATACTAAAGCCAACAAAGTAGTTAACAGTGCTCGATTCATTCAATACAAAGCACGATTAGACAGACAAGCGTCATTACACAGTCAAGATAGACTTTCTACTCCAGAAATTAAATCAAAACCAATATTAAGCAGTAATGCCATCAAATTAACGATTATTGGTGGAGTTTTATTTGGAAGCATTTTACTACTGGTGTGCTTCAATCATCGTCGTCAAGTTGCTCTTGAAAGTAAAACACAAGTAGATACCCCCTCAAACAAGAACAAGTTAGAGAAACGTCTTACTCATGCCAAAGTTAAAGGTCAACCACTATCTTTATTAATGGTTAATGTTGAAAAAGTAACCACGACCGAGATGCTACTTTTAGAGCAAAGCATACAAGATGTCTTGAGAGAGCAAGATTTACTCATACATTATTCAGATAGCCAACTGTTGATTGTGCTTAACAAAACCAGTAATGCTGGTTGTCATAAAGTTGTAAGGCAATTGCAAATTAATTTAGCTCACTCTAAGCAAGCGCAGTATATTTTTGGTCAAAGCTCGATGCAACAGTTTGATAACGTCGATTCACTCATAAAACGCGCAACACTCGACTGGTTAACTCAATGTAACAATCGAGAAATGCAACCCCAAAAATAGGAAGAGTTAGCTCGATATCTGAGCTAATATAACTTCAGCTCTGCATAAGTAGCTGTGCTGTAGATTAAATTTATAGCTTATCAATACAAACAAAACGTTATTGATTTCTTTGTATAGAACCTAGGTTAAATAAGCCTCCCTCGACTGAATTTATTTATATCCAAGTTAACTCAGGTTGCAGATGTAAGTATTTGAAGTTGCCAGTAATTCTACTCGTTAAAGTATCTGCAACTTCTGGACGTTTTACATCGAAAAATTAATTCATCCGTTCTCGAAATTCTCTCATTGAAGCAAAAAATTCATTTTTTCTAATATGTTCGTTTATCACTTTCCAAAGGTGCACAATGGGGTTCAAATTCGGGCTTTATGCTGGTAAATAATGGAGCTCAATTTTCAGCTCTTTCTATCTTTTTGCTGTCTGCACTATGATAAGCAGCATTACCTAGGATGAGGTAAATGCGTTCAGTTTTATTTGAGCAATACAGCCCCAAGCGATCCACTGTGGAAGTAGAATAAGTGCGAGCAATTAATGCCAATATCTTAATATCCTCCACATAATGTAAATTTCATGAGTTTTAATTGTGAAGAGCAATACGTTCTATAACATTAATGGCCACTATGGAAGTGGCGAATTAACAGAGATCACATGTTCAACAGTATTAAAACAATACCGTTGAAACGAGGAAAAGCCGCAGTGCAATGGGCTCTATACAACAAGTGATAACTTGACATTTCTTGTCAACTGTCTCTAAACTTAGCTTTGGTGGGAAAATGTGGATATTTGTGGATCAATTTGTAGAGTGATTGCAAACAAGGATGAATTAATCAGTGTTTTCTGGAGCGAGTAGTATCAATTTAGATGCAAAAGGTCGAATGGCAATGCCAACTCGGTACAGAGAATTATTGCGTGTCGAATCCGCAGGTAAATTAGTTATTACCATTGATATTCAATCAGCTTGTTTATTGATTTACCCAGTACCAGAATGGCAAAAAATCGAAGCAAAGCTATTACGGCTTTCTGATACTCAGCCCACTGAACGTGCATTGAAACGAATGTTGCTGGGGCATGCCAACGAATGTGAAATGGATGGAAATGGAAGATTGCTTATTCCGCCACCCTTGCGTGCCTTTGCTGGGTTAACTAAACAATCGATGTTAGTTGGCCAGTTGAATAAGTTCGAATTATGGGATGCTGATGCATGGCAGCAACTCATCGAACAAAGTAAGCAAGTTATTACCAACGAAGAGCTTGCCAACAACGAACGTTTGGCAGATTTTTCACTGTAGTCATCATAAATAAATTGAGAGCCGTATGAGTGAAACTTTTGCCCATTTATCTGTTCTGTTACAAGAGACCGTAGATGGATTGAACATTAAACCAGATGGTATCTATATTGACGGTACATTTGGGCGTGGCGGGCATTCGCGTTTAATTTTGTCTCAATTAGGTGAATGTGGTCGTTTAATTGCGATTGATAGGGACCCACAAGCGATTGAGGCAGCGAAGCAGTTTGCTGATGATGAACGATTTCAAATCATTCATGGCGGTTTTGGTCAATTAGAACAATATGTTGAAGAGTTGGGTCTAATTGGAAAAATTGATGGTGTTTTGCTGGATTTAGGTGTTTCATCGCCGCAGTTAGACGATGCTGAGCGTGGATTTAGTTTTTTGAGAGATGGTCCATTGGATATGCGAATGGACAATAGTCAAGGCCAGACGGCAGCACAATGGCTAGCTCGAGCAGAAATTGAAGATATGGCATGGGTATTTAAAACTTATGGTGAAGAAAAGAATTCACGACATATTGCGCGCTGTATTGCAGCAGATCGCGAGCAAACGCCATTTCTACGTACTAAAGATTTGGCAGACTTGATAAGTCGCATAACTAAGAAAAAAGAAAAAAATAAACACCCAGCAACGCGCGTGTTTCAAGCCATAAGAATTTATATCAATAGTGAACTTGATCAAATCGATCAGGCGTTAGAAGGAGCACTACCTGTACTTTCATCTGAAGGAAGGTTGTCGGTGATCAGTTTTCATTCGCTGGAAGATAGAATGGTTAAGCGTTTCATTCGTAGACACAGTAAAGCCGCAGAAGTGCCACATGGATTGCCTGTGACCGAAGCTGAATTGAATAAAAACCGTAAATTGAAACCAATAGGCAAAGCGCAAAAGCCGTCTGAAGCCGAATTGGAACAGAACCCTAGAGCAAGAAGCTCTGTGTTAAGAGTAGCTGAACGGCTAACTTTTTAAGGACAAGGATGTGACGAAAGGGCAGCTAAGTTTACCCAAAATCATCATGCAGGACTTATGGAACCATAAGTTGCTGTTGAGTTTGTGTGCGCTTGTGTTTTTTAGTGCCGTCACTGTCGTTTATATCAGCCACGTGAGCAGAAAATTGACCAGTAATTGGGATCAGTTACTACAAAACAGAGACCAACTGGACATTGAATGGCGAAACTTATTGTTAGAAGAACAAGCACAAACTGAACATAGTCGAATTATTCGCATTGCCACCAAAGAATTGAACATGAAGCGGCCATTGCCAAAAGAAGAAGTGGTGGTGAAAATTCCATGAACAAACAAGCCAAACAAAAGCAGCACCCTCAGTTAATCACATGGCGTTTATATGTTGTGGTAGGGTTTGTTTGCTTAATGTTTGTGAGCTTGATTGGTCGAGCTGCGTACATTCAAATTCTTGAGCCTGAAATGTTGCGCAAACAAAGTGATATGCGCACATTGAGAACGACAAGTCGCGAGGTTCATCGTGGATTGATCACTGATCGTAATGGTGACATGTTAGCAGTGAGCGTGCCAGTTCGAGCAGTATGGGCTGATCCTAAAGTTATTCATAATAAACAAGCGTTGAATGACAATCGGCGCTGGCAAGCCTTAGCGGATGTATTGCAGCTGCCCGTAGACAAAGTGCTAAAACGCGTTAAAAGCAATCCTAAGCGCCGCTTTACCTATTTAAAACGCCAAGTAACACCAGCCGTTGCTGACTACATTAAGCAATTACGGATCCCAGGCGTGTATTTAAAATCAGAATCACGTCGTTATTACCCTGCTGGTGAAACCACCGCGCAACTTATTGGCATTACAAATATTGATGATAATGGCATTGAAGGGATTGAGCATGCCTATAACTCATGGTTAACAGGTACACCTTCAAAGCAAAAAGTACGTAAGTCTCGCGATGGTCATGTGGTAGAAACATTGGATGTGGTTCAGCCTGGTGAAAGCCCCAATGACTTAGTGCTTAGTATCGATCAGCGCATTCAAGCTTTGGCTTATCGTGAGCTCAAACGTGCAACAAAGTATAACCAAGCAACATCTGGCTCTGTTGTTGTTTTGGATGTTAACACCGGTGAAGTATTAGCAATGGCGAATACACCATCATATAACCCAAACTCTCGTGAAAATCTGCAAAGTCACCGAATGCGCAATCGAGCATTAACTGATACCTATGAGCCTGGTTCAACCATTAAACCATTTGTGGTGGCGGCGGCCTTAGAAGCAGGTGTGGTGAAAGAGACCGATATCATTTCTACTTCTCCGGGCTGGATGCGCATTGGAGGCCGTCGAGTGCGTGATCCTATTAACTATGGTGATATGTCCCTAGCTAAAATATTGGTTAAATCTAGCAATATGGGGGTCAGTAAGCTCTCTCTAGCCATGCCAGTAGAACAACTGCTTGGCACTTACCAATCCATGGGATTAGGCAATTATTCGGGCATCAACTTGCAAGGTGAAAGTGCTGGACTTATTCATGATCGGAATCGTTGGGCTGATTTTGAACGAGCAACCTTAGCATTCGGTTATGGTTTAACGGCAACACCACTGCAATTAGCACGCATGTATGCCACGCTTGCCAGTGGTGGTGTTTTGTACCCAGTTTCAGTGTTGAAGTTAAAAAAAGCCCCTAAAGGTGAACAAGTATTAGAGCCTGAAATTGCTAATAGTGTTATGCATATGCTTGCAGGCGTGACAGAAAAAGGCGGCACCGCGCGCAAGGCACATATTGATGGTTATCCTGTTGCTGGAAAAACGGGCACTAGCCGTAAAGCTGTAGCTGGTGGCTATGGTGATGATTATGTTGCATTGTTTGCTGGTATTGCACCAATTAATAATCCACGTTTAGCCATTTCAGTGGTAATTAACGATCCTAAAAGTGACACTTATTATGGCGGTGATGCAGCAGGACCTGTATTTTCCAAAGTGATGTCAGGTGCACTGCAAATGCTTAATGTTGAACCTATCAGTAGCACAGAGCAAAGCCGTTTAGCTTCATATACTCGAGGAGCTGAGTGATGCAGATTAAAGATTTATTAGCGCCTTGGTTTCACTATCAAGGTAATGAGCAATTTAATGAGTTAACTATAGACAGCCGTAAAGTTGAAGCGGGTGACATTTTTGTTGCCATACCGGGTCATCAAGTTGATGGCAGCCGTTTTGTGGAACAAGCACTCCAATCAGGTGCGATAGCTGCGTTGATACATACCGATGATGCCGAGCGACATGGGCAAGTTGAATATTGCGGTTTAGGTATCCGTATTCACTTCTTTCATTTAGCGAAACAGCTGTCAGCAATTGCGATTCAACGTTACCCCGTAAATGGCAGTACCATGAAAATTATTGGTGTAACTGGAACCAATGGTAAAACAACCGTCACGCAGTTAATTGCTCAATTAAGCCAATTTTGTGGTGTGAAAGCGGCGGTAATGGGCACAACAGGTAATGGTCTTTGGGGCGAATTAACGGACACTGGCAATACTACGGCAGACGCAATTACAGTTATTAAGCAATTGCATGGCTTTCAAATGCAAGGTGCCGAAATTTGTGCCATGGAAGTCTCCAGTCATGGTTTAGTGCAGCATCGAGTCGATGCTGTGCCATTTTCGACTGCGGTCATGACTAATTTGAGTCGTGATCACCTCGATTACCATGGTGATATGAAATCTTATAGCGCCGCCAAGTTAAATTTATTTAAATTTCCTAGCTTGAAGCATGGGCTTATCAATTTAGACGATAAAGTCGCTGATGAATGGCGGACGCAATTAAAGCCTGAACTTATGCTTGGTTTTAGTATCCAAACTGATAACGCTGGTGATTTCACCGCTTCTAATGTTGAGTACAATTCTCAGGGCGTTACAGCACTACTTGAATGGCCTGAGGGGAGAGCGAAGCTTGTTTCACCATTGTTAGGGGCATTCAATTTATCGAATTTACTGGCAGCATTAAGTGCATTGCATTTGCAAGGTTTTGATATGCAAACCTTAATATCTCAAGCTAGGCAGTTACAGCCAGCTTCAGGTCGCATGGAATTATACCAAGTTAACGGCATTAATTTAGTGGTGGATTATGCCCATACGCCAGATGCAATAACGCAGGCCTTAACGGCATTACGCCAGCATTGCAAAAATGATCTTTGGTGTGTTTTTGGCTGCGGCGGAGATAGAGACAAAGGCAAACGTTCTTTAATGGCGAAAGCGGCTGAAGCGACAGCAGACAAAGTGATTATTACCAGTGATAATCCAAGAACGGAATCACCAGAGTCCATCATAAATGATGTCATGCAAGGGTTCGATAATAAAAACGATGTACTTATTGAACCTCTTAGGCAGCAAGCCATTGATCTTGCATTTTATTCTGCACAAGAAGGTGATGTGATCTTATTAGCGGGTAAAGGTCATGAAACTTATCAAGAGATCAATGGTATTAAGCATGATTATGACGAACGTGAGATTGTAAAGGCACTGGTTGCAGCGAATAAAGAAACGGAACAAACGAGAGACAACTTATGTTAACCCTTAGTCTATCTGAAATAGCCACTGCCATCGGTGCCGATTTGGTCGGCAATGATATTGTTGTGGCGAGTGTCAGTACAGATAGTCGTCAACTTGAAGATAGCTGTTTATTTGTTGCTTTAAAAGGCGATCGTTTTGATGGTCATAGCTTTGCTGATACCGCTATTGAAAATGGTGCACAGGCATTATTAGTATCGAGCAAGCTCGCGGTTAATGTGCCTCAACTGCTGGTTAGTGATACGCGCATTGCACTGGGTAAGCTCGGAGCGTTGGTAAAGCAGATAGTAAACCCAGTGACGATTGCGATCACAGGCTCCAATGGCAAAACCAGTGTTAAAGAAATGGTTGCCAGTATCCTCTCGCAGCAAAATTTCAATCAACATCCTCAACAAGATACCTTGCACAGCAATGTGTTATTCACTGCGGGCAATTTTAATAACGATATTGGCGTACCACTAACCTTACTACGATTGGAGAAATCTCATAAGTTTGGAGTGTTCGAGCTAGGGGCAAATCACGCCGGAGAAATTGATTACACCTCCGCATTAGTGCAGCCAAACGTCGCTTTAGTCAACAATATTGGTCAGGCTCACCTTGAAGGGTTTGGTGAACTTATTGATGTTGCTCATGCCAAGTCGGAAATATATCGTCACTTGGCTAGTGATGGCGTAGCAATCATTAATGCTGACGATGAATTTGCAAAGACTTTATTTGACGCCAGCAGCAGTCATAAACAATTAAGTTTTGGGGTGAGTGAATCGGCGGATGTACAAGCCGTAAACATTGAAAGTAACTCAATAGGTCAATACCGCTTTACATTGCGCTATCTGCAGCAACATATTGATATTCAGTTGTCATTATATGGCGAACATCAAGTGCATAATGCTTTGGCCGCCGCGGCGATTGGTATTGCGGTAAATATTCCACTTGAGCGAATTGTTATTGCGCTTGAGAAAATGCAACCAGTAAAAGGCCGAATGCAGTCGCAACAACTTGGTCGTTTACTCTTGGTAGATGATAGCTATAATGCCAACCCCTCATCGGTTAAGGCCGCAATAAATTGGCTAAAACAGCGTAAAGGTTATAGAGCATTGGTTTTGGGTGATCTGGGGGAGTTGGGCTCTGACACCGAAGCGTTACACAAGGATTTAGGTTGTTATGCCAAAGCACAACAGCTCGATGCTTTGTTTACGTTAGGTAGCATTAGTGAGCAAGCAGCAAAAGGTTTTGGTGGTCAACACTTTGACCATTTCGATCATCTGATCATCGTATTAAAACAACAAATAGAATTGCAAGATCATGAGGTCAGCATGTTAGTTAAGGGATCGCGCAGCGCAGCAATGGAGCGCGTCGTTGAAGCATTAAGTACCGCCTATGGGCGAGGAGAGGTAAAGTAAATGCTGGCTTATTTAGCGGAATATTTGACTCAGTTTTATTCGGGGTTTCATGTATTTTCGTACTTAACGTTTAGGGCGATTCTCGGTCTTATTACCGCTTTGTTATTCAGTTTATGGTTAGGGCCAAAATTGATTGAGCGTTTGCAGTTAATGCAAATTGGGCAAGTCGTCAGAAATGATGGGCCTGAATCTCACTTTAGCAAGCGTGGAACACCTACCATGGGTGGTTTACTGATTTTATTCGGTATTTTTGCCAGTGTGCTGCTCTGGGGCGATTTAAGTAATCATTACGTGTGGGTAACTTTATTTGTTTTGTTTAGCTTTGGCTTAATTGGCTTTGTTGATGATTATCGGAAAGTGGTACGAAAAGATCCAAAGGGACTGATTGCCAGATGGAAGTACATTTTTCAATCGTTGGCGGCGATTGTTGTTGCAGTATATTTGTATGCAAGTTCCAGTAGCTTAGGTGAAACTCAGTTAGTGGTGCCATTTTTCAAAGACGTTATGCCGCAACTCGGGGTCTTTTTCATCGTGCTGGCTTACTTCACCATTGTCGGCTCAAGTAATGCGGTTAATTTGACTGATGGCTTAGATGGATTGGCTATTATGCCAACGGTCATGGTTGCGGGCGCATTTGCATTAATTGCTTATCTTTCAGGACATGCACAATTTGCAGATTATCTGCATATTCCATATTTACCGGGAGCGGGTGAATTAGTCATTGTTTGTACTGCCATTGTCGGTGCAGGGTTAGGCTTTTTGTGGTTTAACACTTATCCAGCACAAGTATTTATGGGAGATGTTGGTTCGCTATCTCTTGGTGCTGCGCTTGGTGTTATTGCTGTATTAGTTAGACAAGAAATCTTATTGGTGATCATGGGCGGCGTATTTGTGTTAGAAACGGTGTCAGTGATATTGCAAGTGGGCTCTTATAAATTACGTGGTCAACGTATTTTTAGAATGGCGCCTATTCATCACCATTATGAGTTAAAAGGTTGGCCAGAGCCAAGAGTGATTGTTCGCTTCTGGATTATTTCATTATTTTTAGTGATGCTTGGTTTAGCGACCTTGAAGCTTAGATAAACATAGATAATAGACAGGGATTAGAATGCAGCAACAATACTCGCACATTGTATTAGGATTGGGCGTCACAGGGCTCTCAGTGGTGCGTTATTTGCGAAATAAAGGCATTCTTCCTTTAGTGATGGATAGCAGAGCAGAGCCATCAGGTAAAGCTAAGTTCCATCAAGAATTTCCTGAACTCTCACTTCGTTGCGGTGACTTTGATGTTCGTGAGTTGGTACAAGCTAAGCAAATAATATTAAGTCCTGGTATTGCGTTAGATACACCAGAGGTAAAAGCGGCAATCGACGTTGGCGTTGAAGTTATTGGCGATATCGAGTTATTTGCTCGTGAATTGCAACATGAAGTAGAAAAAGTCATTGCTATTACCGGCTCTAATGGTAAATCAACCGTAACAACCTTGGTTGGTGAAATGGCAAAGCAAGATGGCTTGAATGTGGCTGTTGGTGGCAATATTGGCATTCCTGTTTTGGACTTACTCCAACAGCAAGCTGATCTATATGTGCTTGAATTAAGTAGCTTTCAGCTTGAAACAACTCAAAGTTTGCGGTGCATAGCTGCAACTTGTTTAAATATCAGCGCTGATCATATGGATCGCTACGACAATTTAGATGCCTATCGTCAGACTAAATTATCACTGTATCAGCAAAGTAAGCTGTGTGTGGTGAATCGAGAGGACGAATTAACACTGCCTATTGAAGCTCGAAACAGCATAAGCTTTGGTATTGATGTTCCTAAATCAGACGATTGGGGGATCAGTAATGGTTATTTCGTTCGAGGTGAAAGTCAAATACTGGCTGTTGCTGAAATGGCCTGTGTGGGCTTGCATAATCAAGCAAATATTCTTGCTGCTATGGCGCTTGCCGAGTCAGCTGAAATTAGCCGAGAAGCGATGGGTCACGTTGTTAAACGTTTTACAGGGCTAGCACATCGCTGTGAAACCGTTGCCAATAAACAGGCTGTCACCTTTATTAATGACTCCAAGGCGACTAATGTTGGTGCCACTCTTGCTGCGTTAAATGGTTTGAAAGATCAGTTAGGTGATATTGTGTTGATCGCAGGTGGTGATGCCAAAGGGGCCGATTTAACCGAGTTAACCCCTGGCTTGCGATACGTTTCTCATCTTATTGTCTTTGGTCAAGATGCAGAGCAAATTGCTCAGTTACACCATTCCAGTATTCGTGTTGCCAATATGAGTGAAGCCGTAATTAAAGCTCATCAACTTGCCAATACGGGCGACATTGTTTTGCTATCGCCAGCCTGTGCCAGTATCGATATGTATTGCAATTTTGCTGAAAGAGGTAATGATTTTAGACGGCAAGTGGAGGCGCTAGATGGCAACCACTGAAAAACAACTGAGCCTATTTGGTACTGATTTAAAGTGGAGATGGCCTACTTGGTTGGTTGGCGATGCGAAACCTGGCAACCAGCTTTATGATCGTCAATTCTTGTTCGCCATTTTGTCGTTGATGTCATTTGGTTTTGTAATGGTAATGTCCTCATCAATGCCTGAGGCGGAAAAGTTAACGGGTAATCCGTTTCACTTTATGTTGCGCCACATTGCTTACTTAGTTGGCTGTGTGATCATTGCTGCTGTGGTGTTGCGTATTGAGCTGAGCTGGTGGCAGAAGTTGAGCCCCTTTATGCTGATTGGTGTACTCGTTGGATTAGTTGCAGTACTACTTGTTGGTAGCACAGTTAATGGTTCAACGCGCTGGTTACAGTTTGGACCGATCCGCATTCAGGTTGCTGAAGTTGCAAAATTTGCTTTTTGTATTTATTTAGCCGGTTATTTAGTTCGTCGACATCAACAGGTGCGTGAACATATGTTCGGTTTTATCAAGCCGATCATCGTATTAATGGTTTACGCTGGCCTGATATTAATGCAACCAGACTTAGGTACAGTAGTCGTACTGTTTGTGATAACAGTTGGTTTATTGTGGTTAGCTGGCGCAAGGTTAGTCGACTTTTTCTTGTTGATCATGTTAGGTATTATTGGCTTTGTATTGCTGGTTGCTACTGCTGAATACCGCATGCGAAGAGTGACCTCGTTTTTAAATCCGTGGGATGATCCCTTTGGCAGTGGTTATCAATTGACTCAATCTTTAATGGCTTATGGCAGAGGTGATTGGTACGGACAAGGCTTGGGTAATTCAATTCAGAAAATGGAATACTTACCTGAAGCACATACTGACTTTATTTTCGCGGTGATTGGTGAAGAGTTAGGCTTTCTCGGCATTGTTGTAGTACTTGCTGTGTTATTTTTTGTGGCGCTAAGAGCGATACAGTTAGGTAATTTGAGCTTAAAGGCTAACAAAGCTTTTGAAGGCTATTTAGCTTATGCCATTGGTATATGGATTTGCTTCCAAACCGTTGTAAACGTAGGTGCCAGTATTGGTATGTTGCCTACCAAGGGGCTAACATTGCCTTTTGTCAGTTATGGTGGCAGTAGCCTATGGGTAATGACCGCCGCTGCAATGGTATTACTTCGAATAGATTACGAGCGGCGTTTGAGCAAAGTTCAGGCAGTGCTTCGATGAGGAACGAAATAATGACTTCGGGCTTAACGCCTAAACGTATTTTAATTATGGCTGGAGGGACGGGCGGACATGTATTTCCTGCCATTGCGGTTGCCAAAGAGCTAGCCAACCAAGGCTGGGAAATACTCTGGCTCGGCACTGCAGAGCGAATGGAGGCAAAAGTGGTGCCGCAGAATGGCTTTAATATTCAGTTTATCGATATTAAAGGGGTTCGAGGTAATGGATTGATGCGTAAATTAGCGGCACCGTTTAAGGTGTTACGTTCAATCATTCAAGCCAAATCAGTGATCAGCTCTTTTAAGCCTGATGTGGTGTTAGGTATGGGCGGATTCGCCAGTGGACCTGGTGGCGTGGCTGCTAAGTTATCAGGTGTGCCATTAGTGCTACATGAGCAAAATGCCATTCCTGGGATGACCAATAAGTTGCTATCAAGAATTGCAGATAAGGTGCTCTGTGCTTTTGAGAATACTTTTGTTAATCGAGCTGACACACAAGTCGTTGGTAATCCGATCAGGCAGGAGTTATTGCAACTCAATTCTCGTAATGCACAGGCAGAAGATGGTGCACTTAGAGTGTTAGTCGTAGGTGGCAGCCTTGGCGCGAGAGTTTTTAATCAATTATTACCAGTAGTAAGCGCTGAATTGCGATTATCACACCCAATTACCGTCTGGCATCAAGTCGGTCGGGGTAATACTGAATCTGTTTTAAATGATTATAAAGAACAGAACTTAGATAATATGGTGCAAGTGGCCGAATTTATTGATGATATGGAAGCGGCTTATTCTTGGGCTGATGTGGTTATTTGTCGTTCTGGGGCATTAACGGTTTCTGAGCTAGCCGTTGTAGGTAAGGCAAGCATTTTAGTGCCATACCCTCACGCGGTGGACGATCATCAAACCTTAAATGCGCAAGTATTGGTTGACGCAGGGGCTGCGTTTTTAGTGCCACAACCTATAGCTACAGCAGAAGTTATCAGTGAGAAGCTGGCGATGTTAGCACAAGATCGAAATGAGCTTGCTCAAATGGGACAGAAAGCCAAACAAGTTGCGGTATTAGAAGCGGCGAATAATGTCGCTCAGGTTTGTAAAGAATTAGCAGGGTAAAGGAAGATATGACCAAGACTGAAAGACAAGCGCAGTTGCGCATGCAAATCCCAGAAATGCGTCGAGTAAGACGGATTCATTTTGTTGGCATCGGTGGTGCTGGCATGGGGGGCATTGCGGAAGTCTTGTTGAACGAAGGTTACGTACTCAGCGGTTCAGATATTGCGGCTAATTCGATGACTCAAAGGTTACATGGGTTAGGGGCTGAAATCGCCATTGGTCATCATGCAAAAAATGTATTGGGTGCAGATGTTGTTGTTGTCTCAACGGCTATCGATCTTGAAAACCCCGAAATTATTGAAGCTAAAGCTCAGCGTATCCCAGTAGTAAGACGCGCTGAAATGTTGTCTGAGTTAATGCGCTATCGTCATGGAATTGCCATTGCTGGCACTCACGGTAAAACGACAACGACCAGCTTAATTGCAAGTGTTTATGGTGAAGCTAAAAAAGATCCTACTTTTGTAATAGGTGGATTGCTCAATAGTGCTGGCACAAATGCTCGCTTAGGTAGCAGTCGCTACTTAATTGCTGAAGCAGATGAGAGCGATGCTAGCTTCTTGCATTTACAGCCTATGGTTGCAGTCATCACTAATATTGAAGCTGACCATATGGATACCTATGGTGGTGATTTCGAGCGACTAAAAAATGCTTTTATTGAATTTATTCACAACTTACCTTTTTATGGTGTCGCTGTGATGTGTATTGACGATGAGGTGGTCCGAGAGTTATTACCTCGCATTAGCCGTAAAGTTGTAACTTACGGTTTTAGTGAAGATGCTGATGTACGCGCTAGCAATTATTCTCAGCAAGGTGCAGTCAGTCATTTTAATGTCTGTCGTACTGGTAAAGCAGACTTTTCGATGTCGCTGAATATGCCTGGCAGACATAATGTGTTAAATGCGTTAGCTGCAGTTGCGGTTGCATCTGAAGATGAAATCGATGATGAACCAATTAAAACTGCCTTAGCGGAGTTTGAAGGTATTGGGCGTCGTTTTCAGCAATTAGGTCAATTCAACACGCCAAATGGTGACGTATTGTTGGTCGATGATTATGGTCATCACCCCAGTGAAGTAGCGGCAACAATTCAAGCGGCGCGAGAAGCATACCCGAATAAACGATTAGTTATGGCCTATCAACCACACCGTTATAGTCGTACCCGTGATTTGTTTGAAGATTTCGCCGAAGTATTGTCTCATGTTGACTGTCTGTTGCTACTTGAAGTGTATGCAGCAGGAGAAACGCCTATTGCTGCTGCAGATGGTCGTGCTCTATGTCGAGCGATAAGACAACGCGGACAAATTGAACCTATTTTTGTGGCGAATGCTCAGCAACTGTCGGAATTACTGCCGGATGTGTTACAAGATAATGATTTATTGCTGACACAAGGTGCTGGCAATATCGGTGCTATATCAAAATCGTTGGTTGCAACTGAGCTTGGATTTAGTACAAGTCAGCTAGAACAGAAGTGAGTAAACACTAAGTGAGTTGGATTGAGAAGTACCAAAATGTTCAGACGAGATTAACTCGAGTCAACTGGTACTTTTGTTGTGGCTTATTCACCTTGTTTTTAGTGATAGCAGGGTTGATATATACCAGTTGGAAGCTGAATTATTTAGTCAATGATGCTGATCAACTGCCGATAGATAGTGTGATTCTAAAAGGGATACGTACTCATACTACGGATAAAGATATACAGGTGGCATTGCAAGGGTTGTTAAATCGTAGCTTTTTTAGTGCTGATGTAGCTGAAGTACAAACAACATTAGAAGCTTTGCCTTGGATTTATCGAGCATCAGTACAAAGAGAGTGGCCCTCAAAGCTGAAAGTGTACGTACAAGAACAAGACGTAGTGGCAAGCTGGAATAATAGTGAGTGGCTAAATCGTTCAGGTGAAGTGTTTGATGCACCAGCATCTCAGCTTGAACAGGGACTGCCAGCACTATCAGGGCCAGAAGATAAAGCGAAAGAGGTATTGCGCACTTACCAACAAGTTGGTGGGCTACTGAAAATAAATGGCTTTAACTTAGCAAAGTTAAGTTTAAGTCTGCGACATGCTTGGCATGTGGAACTTTCAAATCAGATAAAATTGGATTTGGGAAGAGAGGATACGATGACACGAGTACAAAGATTTATTGATGTGTATCCTCAATTGCAACAGCAAGATAAAAAAATTGCGTATATCGATTTACGTTATGACACTGGATTAGCCGTAGGCTGGGCACAAACAGAAGTGAGAGTTGGTAACGAATGACCAAGAACCCAGATAGAAATTTGATTGTTGGATTAGATATTGGCACCTCTAAAGTTGCTGTGATCATCGGTGAAGTACTGCCTGATGGCGAGATCACTGTGGTCGGTATGGGGAATCATCCTTCAAGAGGGATGGACAAAGGCGGTGTTAATGATTTGGACTCGATCATACGCAGTGTTCAACGTGCGCTGGATCAAGCCGAGCTAATGGCAGATTGTCAGGTGACTTCTGTTTATTTAGGTATTTCAGGTAAACACATCGCTTGTCAAAATGAAAATGGCATGGTGTCGATAAATGATGAAGAAGTGACACAAGAAGATGTCGATAATGTTATTCATACGGCTCGTTCTGTTAAAATCCCTACAGAGCGCCGTATTTTACATGTGTTGCCGCAAGAATATGCCATCGATGTACAAGACGGCATCAAAAGCCCGATTGGAATGTCAGGCATGAGAATGGAAGCAAAAGTACATATTGTGACCTGTGCGAACGATATGGCGAAAAATCTAACAAAAAGTGTTGAGCGTTGCGGCTTAAAAGTGGATGATCTAGTGTTCTCTGGCATTGCGTCAGCAGATGCGACTTTAACGGCAGATGAAAAAGACCTTGGAGTTTGTGTGGTCGATATTGGTGGCGGTACAACGGATATCTCGGTGTATACCAATGGTGCATTAAGACATTGCGCTGTGGTGCCAGTTGCAGGTAATCAGGTCACCAATGATATTGCGAAAATATTTAGAACACCGCTTTCTCATGCTGAACAAATTAAAGTGCAACATGCTAGTGCAAGAAGCGCGACAGTTAGCCAAGAAGAAAGTATTGAAGTGCCCTCCGTTGGTGGGCGTCCATCGCGTTCAATGTCACGCCATACCTTGGCAGAAGTGGTTGAACCGCGATATCAAGAAATGTTTGAGTTGATCCTCAGAGAGCTGAGAGATAGCGGCTATGAAGATCAAATTGCAGCGGGTATTGTGCTTACTGGTGGAACGTCATCAATTGACGGCGTTGTCGAGGTTGCTGAAGCAACATTTGGCATGCCAGTCAGAGTTGCAGGCCCGATGGAAGTAAAAGGTTTATACGATTACGTAACCGAGCCAGTTTATTCAACTGGTATTGGCTTATTACATTATGGTGCACGTCGATACGTTGAACGTGAAACTGAACGCCCAGAGCGTCAAGGTGTGACCAATGTTTTAAGTCGAGTGAAAAGTTGGTTTAAAGGCGAATTTTAATTTTAATGCAGGCAATATGGAGTTCAGACTATGTTTGAGATCATGGACACTCACTCAGATGAGGCGGTGATTAAAGTCATCGGCGTAGGCGGCGGCGGAGGCAACGCTGTCGAACACATGGTGAGACACAATATCGAAGGTGTCGAATTTGTTGCGACCAATACCGATGCACAAGCATTGCGTAAGTCATCAGCAGGTTCAACCATTCAATTAGGTCGTGATGTAACCAAAGGATTAGGTGCAGGCGCGAACCCTGAAATTGGTCGTCTTGCGGCTGAAGAAGATGCAGATAACATTCGAGCCGCGATAAAAGGCTGTGACATGATCTTCATTGCAGCTGGTATGGGCGGCGGAACCGGTACAGGTGCAGCTCCTGTTGTTGCACAAATTGCAAGAGAAGAGCAAATCCTTACCGTTGCAGTGGTAACAAAACCTTTCCCGTTTGAAGGTAAAAAACGTATGGCATTTGCTGAGCAAGGTATTGAAGAACTTGCTAAGCATGTAGATTCGTTAATTACGATCCCTAACGAGAAGTTATTAAAAGTGTTAGGTCGAGGCACATCTTTACTTGATGCTTTTGCTGCTGCAAATAACGTATTGTTAGGAGCTGTGCAAGGTATTGCTGAGCTGATCACGCGCCCAGGTTTAATTAACGTCGACTTCGCCGACGTTAAAACTGTAATGTCAGAAATGGGTAATGCCATGATGGGCACAGGCATTGCAAGTGGTGAAGATCGCGCAGAAGAAGCGGCTGAATCTGCTGTTGCCAGTCCATTACTTGAAGACATCGACTTAGCTGGCGCTCGTGGTGTGTTAGTGAATATTACCGCTGGTATGGACATGAGTATCGAAGAATTCGAAACTGTGGGTAATCATGTTAAAGCCTATGCTTCAGACAATGCGACTGTCGTAGTTGGTGCGGTGATTGATCCAGAAATGAGCGATGAACTACGTGTTACTGTCGTTGCTACGGGTATTGGCTCTGAGAAAAAGCCTGATATCACCTTAGTTAGTAAGCCTGCACCACGTGTTGAAGCCCAGCCAGTAGAACCAGTGACTGTTTCTGTGGCAGAAGAACAAGCTGTTGTTGGTGGCGCTAATGTGATTCCAGTAGGGAGTCCACAAACTGCGGCTGCACCCGCTCCAAAAAATGAATTGGATTACTTAGATATACCGGCATTTTTGCGTAAACAAGCGGACTAAACGCCGCCAAAATTGAGTGTGAAAGTGCTTTATATCAGTTTGACTGAGATCACTGTTTAACGTGATAAAATAGCTTGTTTTTGTATCTATTCGAAAATATGCTAAGATATCCGACCAGCCTAACCAGCCTGCGGTTTGTTGTTGGTTGGATATTAATAACAACCGTAGCGAAAGTAATGTCGCAAAATATGTGTAGTACTAATGCAAAACGAAAACGGGTAACTGAATGATTTTTCAAAGAACTGTTCAAAAAATGGTAAAGACAACCGGTGTTGGTTTGCATTCCGGTAACAAAGTGACTTTGGCCATCCGTCCAGCTCCTGAAAATACAGGAATTGTGTTTTTGCGTACCGATCTTGAGCCAGCAGTAACCATTCCAGCAAAGGCAGATCAAGTTCGTGAAACCATGCTTTGTACTGTGCTGATGAATGACGAAGGTGTAAAAATTTCGACTATCGAACATTTATTTGCCGCACTTGCAGGTTTAGGTATCGATAATGCGATTATTGAAGTTGATGCCCCTGAGATCCCAATTATGGATGGCAGTGCAAGTCCATTTGTATACTTGCTACAGTCAGCGGGTATTGCACAACAATCAGCACCCAAAAAATATTTGCGTATTAAACAAGAGGTTCGCGTTGAAGATGGTGATAAATGGGCAGTATTAAAGCCATATCAAGGTTTTAAAATCGACTTCACGATTGACTTTGACCATCCAGAAATCTCTCGCAGTAAACAGCACATGATGATGGACTTTTCAACGTCAGCGTTTGTAAAAGACATCAGCCGTGCTCGAACTTTTGGTTTCATGCGTGACATTGAATACTTAAGAGCAAATGACCTTGCTTTAGGTGGCAGCATGGAAAATGCTGTTGTGCTGGATGAATATCGTGTTCTTAATCCAGATGGTTTGAGATACGATGATGAATTTTTGAAACATAAGATTTTAGATGCTTTTGGCGATCTGTATGTTGCTGGAAATGCTATTGTCGGTGAATTTTCCGCATACAAAGCAGGCCATGCTTTGAATAACAAATTGGTTCGAGCATTACTGGCAAATCAAGAAGCATGGGAGCTGGTCGATTACCAACAAGAAGCCGATGTTCCAGTAAGCTTTGTACCAGCAAATGATTTGGTAACAGCTTAGTCGTCTGACTCTGAATTGCCTTAACGGCTGGCTAATGCAGCCAGCCGTTTTAGTTTCTGCCCCAAGCTACCTTCAACATTCTCTGCTAATGACTCGATATGTGAAGCGGATGTTATACTAAGCTGAGCATACTTGGTCTTAGTAGAAAGCTGACTATCTGGTGAACTGGTGTTCATCCTTGGGTTGACTTTAACGTCAATTGCAGAGAGCATTGGTAAGGCTTCACGTTGAAGTTGAAGCAAAATTTGTGGTTTTTGAAAGTTAAGCCGTGCAGCCCAAGCCGCTGTTGGAGTCTCTAACACTAAGTTGTCATGACGAAGGTTAGCCACTCTGACTTGCTGGGCAAGTTGTAGAGAAAGTTGTTGTTTAAGGCATTGATCTAAACGAATGAGTAATTCCGCTTTTTCTTTTATTTCGGGTAGCTTACCTGAAGCGTTAAACAACTGGCTTAGATCTTGAGGATGCTTTTTCATATTAACTATATTGGTTAAAGGCCTATGAGTGTAACAGTATTTGTTCAAGGTAAAAATGGTGTAACGCGTTTACAATTGGGTAAAACTTGGTTGTTATTGCCTATGCTGCTCATCGCCGCTTGTGTCGGTATCTATCAATATAGTAATGAGCGTTTTCAAAATCAACAAGCGAACATGCACAGTGAGCGTATGCTTCGTGAATCACAAAAGCAACAGCTGACGGGGTTGAGAAAGGCGACAGAGTCACAATTAGCCACATTAGTAACCCATGTGGCACTTATGCAAGCGAAAATGACGCGTTTAGAAGCTTTGGGTCAGCAGGTTGCCAAGCAAAATGATTTACAAGACCAATTTGATTTCGAGGCTGAAGTTGGGATTGGTGGTTCAAGCTCGATGGGCTCAGATATTGAACTGCAACAGTTATTTGATGATATGGATAAGTTGGCATTAAAACTTGATAATCACCAACAGCAGTTTTTACTACTTGAAACTTTAGTATCTAATCACCATATAAATAAGGAACGTTATATTTCAGGGCGTCCTATTGGTAAAGGTTGGTTATCTTCTCCCTTTGGTTTACGTAATGATCCTTTTACTGGTCGCCGAGCCATGCATAAAGGCATTGACTTTGCTGGTGCTGAGGGCGAGGATGTCGTCGCAACCGCTGCGGGGGTAGTGACATGGGCTGGAAGTATGTTTGGTTACGGTGAACTGGTTGAAATTGATCACGGTAATGGATTACGCACCCGATATGGTCATAACAAATCGCTCAATGTGCGACTTGGTGATGTTGTGGGTAAAGGGGAGAAAATAGCAAGCATGGGCAGTACGGGGCGCTCAACCGGCCCGCATGTGCATTATGAGGTGTTGCGGGGTGGACAACAGATTGATCCGCAAAAGTACGTCTACCGCAAGGCAGGTTAATTGAAACATTGGCAACAATAGACATAAACAATTATTAAATTTTAGCCATTTAACAATAAGTGATTCAGATGTTTGGAAAATTACTGACAAAAATTTTTGGTAGCCGTAACGAACGAACCCTCAAAGCACTAGGGAAAGTTGTTCAACAGATCAATGCACTCGAAGCTGATTATGAGAAGCTCAATGATGAGCAGCTTAAAGAAAAAACAGCTGAGTTTAGAAAGCGTTTAGAAGCTGGTGAGTCATTAAACGACATCATGGCAGAAGCCTTTGCTACTGTTCGAGAAGCATCAAAGCGTGTATTTGAAATGCGTCATTTTGACGTGCAGCTTATCGGTGGTATGGTACTGGATAGTAATCGTATTGCTGAAATGCGAACGGGAGAAGGTAAAACCTTAACTGCAACTCTGCCAGCTTACTTAAATGGTTTAACAGGTAAAGGCGTTCACATTATTACGGTGAATGATTATCTTGCTGCGCGTGATGCTGAGTTCAACCGCCCATTATTTGAATTTCTTGGATTGTCAGTAGGTATTAACGTTGCGGGTTTGTCTCCTGAAGAGAAAAAACAAGCTTACGCATCAGATATTACTTACGGTACCAATAATGAATTTGGTTTTGATTATCTTCGCGATAATATGGCTTTTTCACCAAACGAGCGTGTTCAGCGTCCGTTACATTACGCACTTATTGATGAAGTCGATTCAATTCTTATTGATGAAGCGCGTACGCCACTGATCATTTCTGGTGCTGCAGAAGACAGTTCAGAACTTTACATCAAAATTAATACGCTTATTCCAAACCTTATTAAACAAGATAAAGAAGATAGCGAAGAGTACACTGGTGACGGGGATTACTCGATTGATGAAAAAGCCAAACAAGTTCATTTAACCGAACGTGGTCAAGAGAAAGTTGAAAAACTGCTTATCGAACGCGGATTATTACAAGAGGGTGACTCACTGTACTCTGCGGCGAATATCTCGTTACTGCACCATGTTAATGCTGCACTGAGAGCACACACCTTATTTGAACGTGATGTTGATTACATTGTTCAAGATGATGAAGTGATCATTGTTGATGAACATACCGGCCGTACCATGCCGGGTCGCCGTTGGTCAGAAGGTTTGCATCAAGCCGTTGAAGCCAAAGAAAACGCGCAAATTCAAAATGAAAACCAAACGCTTGCTTCGATCACATTCCAGAACTATTTCCGTATTTACGAAAAACTCGCGGGGATGACAGGTACCGCTGATACTGAGGCGTTCGAATTCCAGCATATTTATGGTTTGGATACAGTGGTTGTACCAACTAATAAGCCAATGGTTCGTGACGATAGGGCTGATTTGGTTTATTTAACGGCGAGTGAGAAATACAACGCGATTATTGCTGATATCAAAGACTGCCGTGAACGTGGTCAGCCAGTATTGGTTGGTACCGTTTCCATCGAGCAATCGGAATTGCTTGCGCGATTAATGAAGCAAGAAAAAATACCTCACAGTGTCCTTAATGCGAAGTTCCATGAAAAAGAAGCAGACATTGTTGCTCAAGCGGGTCGTGCAGGTAGTGTTACTGTTGCAACTAACATGGCTGGTCGTGGTACCGATATCGTGTTAGGTGGTAACTGGAATGCAGAAGTTGCCGCATTAAAAAATCCGACGGATGAGCAAATTGCTAAAATCAAAGCAGATTGGAAAGTGCGACATGATGAAGTCGTGGCTTCAGGTGGTTTACATATTTTAGGCACCGAGCGTCATGAATCACGTCGTATTGATAACCAATTACGTGGTCGTTCTGGTCGTCAGGGTGATGCGGGTTCATCACGTTTTTATCTTTCAATGGAAGACAGCTTGATGCGTATTTTCGCTTCAGATCGTGTTTCTGGAATGATGAAAAAGCTTGGTATGGAAGAAGGCGAAGCGATTGAGCACCCTTGGGTTTCCCGTGCAATTGAAAACGCCCAACGCAAGGTTGAAGCACGTAACTTTGATATTCGTAAGCAATTACTTGAGTTTGATGATGTTGCCAATGATCAACGTCAAGTAGTATATTCTCAGCGTAATGACTTAATGGATGCTGAAAGCATTGATGAAACCATCAAGATGATCCAAGAGGATGTGATAGATGGTATGGTGACTGAGTATATTCCACCGCAATCAATCGAAGAATTGTGGGATGTGCCGGGTCTTGAAACACGTTTATCACAAGAGTTTGGACTGACTTTACCTATCCAAGAATGGTTAGATAAAGAAGACGATTTACACGAAGAAACGTTACGTGAACGTATTGTCGAAGCGTGGGCAACATCGTACGCTGAGAAAGAACAAATGGTTGGCGCTGAAGTGTTACGCCAGTTTGAAAAATCAGTGATGCTACAAACCTTAGATACTTTGTGGAAAGAGCATTTGGCTGCGATGGATCACTTACGCCAAGGTATTCATTTACGTGGTTATGCGCAAAAGAACCCTAAACAAGAATACAAGCGTGAATCGTTCGAACTGTTCCAAGAAATGCTGGATTCATTGAAATACGACGTCATCAGCATTCTTTCTAAAGTTCAGGTACAAGCACAATCTGATGTGGATGAAATGGAGCAACGTCGTCGTGAGGAAGAAGCGCGCTTACATCGTGACTTTCAACATCAACAAGCAGATCCGTTAATTGGTGCTGAGGAAGCAGCTGAACTCGCAAACCACACGCCTATGGTACGTGATGGTGAAAAGGTGGGTCGTAACGATCCTTGTCCGTGTGGTTCAGGTAAAAAGTACAAGCAATGTCACGGTAAGGTGAGCTAACTTTTTAGCCGCTTTAGTGTGACAGTCAAAACCGCCTTTATGGCGGTTTTGTTGTTTTATATGCAGAGTTCAGGTTAGTAAGGTTAATTTTTGTCTAACAAAAAACCGTCACTAGGACGGTTTGGTGAGCAAAAATTAAGTCAACACTTAGTTAAAAATCGATTTCTAATCCTAAGAAAATGCCGTCTGCTTTCGTCTTTGCATTTACACCTGAGAAGCGATCCACGTCGAAATTAAACTCGCGATACCCAGCTCGTAGATTATAATCAGCAACTATGCCGTCAAAGGTATAACCAATGCCTATTGAATAGTCATAGGTTTCACGCTCATTTAAGCCAACTTCTACGTCTGCAAACGCAAATAGATCGACTCCAGGAGCACTCGCTTTAGCCGCAGCATAGGCCATAACAATGCCCTTGTTAATATCAATGGCGTTATCCATCGTCGAAAGTGCTAAATCACCTTGCATTTTACGGTACGCGGCACCTGCATCTAAAGAGACGATGTCATTGTCTAATAGCTCATAATATAGAACGGCATCTAGATGACTTAAATCGGTTTTTACGTGCGTTGTTGTATTTTGCTGTTTAATGCTGCCTTTCCCATCAAGAAAACTCGCTTTAAGCATGACATTAGGGACTAAAGGGATTGGGTGCTCAAATGCGACCCATATTTTGCCATTATTAGATTTTTTGTAATCGTAAGTCTGTGAAGGGTTATTTTTGGGGCTAATTGAGCCTGACGTATCTACACTCCACGCTTCCCCACCAAACTTAACGCCTACAACCGATGCCGCTTGTGATGCACCTGCAAATAGCATACTTGCTAATAATATCGACTTTTTCATCGTTATCCCTGTGATAGTAATTGTGTTAAATCAATCACACCGGCATTCGCCCGTGAGATATAATTGGCCATGACTAATGAATGATTTGCCATTATACCAAATCCACTTCCATTTAAGATCATTGGGCTCCACACCGTTTGTTGTGTTGCCTCTAGCTCTCTAATAATCTGTCGTACGCTGGCTTTCGCATTCTTCTTTTCTAAAACGTCAGCAAAATCAATTTCAACTGCACGCATAAAATTGAGTAATGCCCAGCTGCTTCCTCTGGCTTCATAAAATACGTCATCAATCTTCCACCAGCTGGTTTTTACTTTACGAATGGGAAGATTTTTCGTGCTCTGTTGCGCGCTAGTATCACCCGCTAGATCTGTGTTTTCTCTTTCATTTTCAACGCTGGCTGATAATCGTTGTGATAAGCTGCCCAATCGTTTTTGTACCTCTTTCAGCCAGTCATTAAGATTATCAGCGCGCGCATAAAATTGGGCATCCTGATTATTCGGATCGCTAATTTCTAACCGATAAACATCCAGCAACTTTATTGCATCGCGATATTCCGTTTCCGGTCTTGGTATTAACCAGCTGGTATGATCGATATTGAATTTTGCTTGTGCTTCACTGAGATCTTTATCTTCAACAGACTGTGATTGAGAGCGACTAAATTCTTTGCGCATAATTCGAGCAAGATCTCGAACTTGTTCTAATGCCCCAAATTCAAACGCGTGCATGTTATCCATAAATACTGATGGCGGCATAGTATCATTGGATGTCCAACCGCCCGGCTTATCCAGTAGTACTTCAACCGTATCGATCAATGCTGTCGTAGTCGCGTAGCCAATGACCGGCTTACCTTGTGAACTGAGTTGTTGCTCAGGTTTAATTGGAGCAGGATCGATGCTCCACCATGTGCCCACTAGACTCATTATCAAAACGAGTATGCCAATGGCAGTGATAACTTTTTTACCTAACTGCCAACTCCAACTTATCGCCATCAAATGTTCTCCCTAATGATGATGGTGGTGATGATGATTATGCTTTGTGTCAGCATTATTATTACCTTTTTTGACAGGCAGACTAATATTCAACTTTGTCTGATCGGCAAAAATGAGCGTCAATGGGACTTGCTGGTTTTCTAATAACGGTTTTTTTAAACCGAGGATCATAATGTGGTTGCCCGTCGGCTCTAGTATTAACTGTCCATGACTAGGCAGCGCATAACTAGTGACTTCACGCATTTTTATTAGACCTTTTTCTTCTATCAAAGTGTGTAACTGGGCTTCTTGTGCGACTGGTGTTTCAGCTGCAATGATCTGTTTTGCCTTACCATGATTTTCTAAGGTTAAATAAGCAGCTGTATTTGGTACTGTCGCAGGTAGTAACCTAATAAATCCCGATACTAAATTGACATCATTCGCCAAGGTATTGAATGACATTACTGCCAATAAGATAAAATTAAACGACTGTTTAAATAGCGGTCTCAATGTCTTAAACTCCATGTTAGGGAACACACAATTATTGTCACGCACTTATTTTACGCTATAGAGGAAAATTGACTATGAGTCGTCTCCTACTGAACGATGAAAATGGTGTTCGTACCATCAGTTTTAATCGACCAAACAAGCTTAATGCCTTAGATCTGGACATGTACAAACAGCTTACAGAATACCTTATCCAAGGTGAGGCAGACAATGACATTCGTGCATTTCTGTTCCGAGGAACAGAAGATTGTTTTACCTCAGGAAATGACATTGCCGATTTTCTCAAAAATGGTGATCTTAAAGGCGATCATCCAGCAGTTCGTTTTTTATATTGCCTACTCGAATTAAAGAAACCAATTGTTGCAGCTGTGTCTGGTACAGCTGTTGGTATTGGCACGACATTGCTATTACATTGTGATTTAGTCTATGCAGAGTCGAACGCAAAATTCCAACTGCCGTTTGTCAATTTAGCCCTTGTTCCTGAAGCGGGTTCAAGCATTTTATTACCAGAACTCATTGGTCACCAAAGAGCGGCGGAACTGTTAATGCTAGGCGAACCTTTTAGTGCCAGCCAAGCCCTTGAATATGGCTTAGTGAATCGTTTGGTTGATAAAGAGCAATTATTTTCTTATGCGACCAGCCGCGCTGAGCAGTTGGCAGATCAACCGCCTCAAGCTGTGCAAGCAACGCGCCGATTAATGAGGCCCAATAAAAGTCGAATTCAGCATCAAATGCACCAAGAGCTTGAAATATTTAGTGAATTACTAAAAAGTGAAGCCGCTCAATCTCGATTTTCTTCTTTTCTAAAAAAATAGTCGTTACTGACGTTATAACCTTACTTGGGCTGGTTTGAACTTGAGACATGATAAATGACCAGTCCAAGTAATGCGTTAGCAAGCAGTAGTCCGAGCATTAGGCTCATTGGATTCAATAAAAGAAATAACGTCGCTAATATCATTATCAATAATGCCAAATATGTCGGTGTAATATTGAGCAAAAGGTGAAATACCCCACAAGTTACCCAACGAACACAATTGTGATGATCCAAGGCGAAATACCAAAAATCAGCCCAGAATCGAATAAAAAACTCATGTGGCTGAGCAATAAGTTCTATGTTGTTATATAAGGAATAAGTAGCCACCCAAAAGCGAAACAAGCAGCAAAACACCCACCAAGTCCGCCTAAAAAACTCAACATCACTAGTCTGGTATTCTTCACCATTACGATTTATCCACCACAAACTGAGCTAACACTAAATAAACCAGAGGGGTAAGCAAAGGAGCTGCTAAACAACAGCCAATTAACACGGCTCTGGTCCATAAAGGTGACCAATCAAAACGATGAGCGAGATAAGCTGCAACACCACAAATTATTTTTGGCGAGCGCTTCATTTGGTATTGCCATTGTTCCATCATAATTGCTCCTGTTTTATCCATAGTAGTAAGCCTGCAAACAGACTGAAACTGACAACAGGTAGAAGTAGTAATGTCGCTAAGCTCATTGACCAAAATGCCATTACTTTTGCGCCTCGACAAACTTAGCTAGCTGACCACCTTGCTCTTTTGTATCAGGCTTAAGCGCCAACTCAAGGTTGAGATTTAGTTGTTCAAACATTATTTTCAATTGAGTTCGGGTTGCACGTTGAATTTCGCTTTGCGCTTTACTCACTAAATTCACCGTTTGAGTTTGAATCGTTTGCTCTAATGAATGCATCGCCTCCGTTATCCCAGCATTCGCTTGTGCAGGAAAGTTTAATCCAGCAGCGACAGCAATAATTGATAACCCTTTCGTTGACTTTGACTTTAATTGACTAAACATAATGTGATTCCTTTTACAAAAGTTACGATTACGTTTGTGTTATTACAAAGGCTGTGCCAACTTTCTAATTTTGGCATTTAACTTATTAAGGTCAGTAACTTATGGCGACTTTGTTTTTTTTCAGTGGAGTAAGTCGGGCAGAATGAGTTGGTGAAATTAACCACAGGTGTTAGTTAATTTCACTAAAAAGAAATGCGTGATAATAAAGAGTGAGTTATTAACTTGAGCATTTGCTTTATTATCAACTAAATTAACTATTCACCTTTTTCATAGCATCTAAAATTACGTCAATTCCAGCGCCTTGTTTATGCGCATTTTCGCTTAAATGACGACGCCATCCACGTGAGCCTGATTGCCCTTGAAATAAGCCAATCATATGACGCGTAATGTGATTTAACCGACCACCTTGCTTTAAGTGTGCTTCAATGTAAGGCAACATTTGCTCAACGATCGCTTCTCGACTGAGTGATTGACTATTCATGCCGCATAACTCATTATCTACTTGCACGAGTATGTAAGGATTTGAATAAGCTTCGCGGCCGACCATGACACCATCCACATTTTGAAGGTGCGTTTTCATATCAGCAATATCTTTGATACCACCATTAATACTGATGTGTAGATCGGAGTAATCTTCCTTTAATTGGTACACTCGCTCGTAATCGAGAGGCGGTATTTCCCGATTTTCTTTCGGACTTAATCCTTGAAGCCATGCTTTACGAGCATGGATGATGAACTCGTTACAACCTTTATCTTTTACGGTCTCAATAAATTGTGTCAAAAACTCATAGCTGTCTTGATCGTCAATACCAATGCGGGTCTTTACCGTAATAGGGATATCAACTTCTTGCTTCATTGCATCTACGCACTCAGCTACCAATTCAGGCTCGCCCATTAAGCAAGCACCAAAACGGCCATTTTGAACACGATCAGAAGGGCAGCCAACATTTAAGTTGATCTCATCATAACCACGTTGCTCGGCGATCTTTGCACATTTAGATAAGTCTTCGTAGTTCGAGCCTCCCAATTGTAAAGCCAGTGGATGCTCTTCTTGGTTATAAGCAAGATAATCACCTTTACCATGTAAGATTGCCCCTGTTGTTACCATTTCGGTATACAGCAACGCCTGTTTAGACATTAGACGCGCCATGTACCGATAATGACGATCAGTCCAATCCAGCATAGGTGCAATGCTGAAGGTTCGATTGATAGAAACCCTTGATGTATCTGGCTTAATGCCAATTTTTTCAATTTGTTGCATGGTAATTAGAATGCTCTGAAATGCCTATAAGTTCGTCGAGTTTTGGTTTTGCAATTTCACCTAATCAAGAGTGATTGCAGATATTTAATACATCCGAGGTTAAGATTATAGATTCGTATTGGCTCGAAAAGCGTAATAAAGTAAACGGTACTTTCAACGACCATAGCCCATTACGCATAAAAATTGAGTAAAATTATACACAGTGAGCCTAAGATATTCAGTAAATAATCTCACTTGTTACAAAGAAAGAATGTCCCACTATCTAAGATCACTGAAAGGGCTTCTTACACCACTCGCTCCTGCTTGGATCACATGAGTATAAATTTGTGTTGTTCGTACATCTGAATGACCAAGTTGTTCTTGTACTGTTCGAATATCAGCGCCACGTTGAAGTAAATGCGTAGCGAAAGAATGCCTAAGCGTATGGCAATTCACCTCTTTATTTATGCCTATTTTACTTGCGGCTGCTTTAACTGCCTTTCTAACCGAGGTTTCATCAATATGATGACGTCGCATCTTACCGCTAGATTGTTCCACAGATAATCGATTCGATGGAAATAAGTAATGCCATTGAAAACTAAATGGTGCTTTCGGATATTTTGTCGATAATGCATAAGGTAGCCACACACCTTGGTAGTTCTCTAATTTACTATCGATATCAAAGAAGCTTTGCGCATGCATGATTTGTTGCTTTAAAGGCGCAACAAGCTCTTTGGCTAAAGTTACTCTGCGATGGCGACCGCCTTTTCCGTTCCAAACTAAAATGGAATTGTAGTCAAAGTCGATATCTTGGACCCTTAGCCTAACTGCTTCCATTAAACGTAGACCGCTAGCGTAAAGCAATTTTACTATTAAGCTCCTGTTTACATGAACGCTTTTCAATAATGCAGAAACTTCGTCTGGTGTTAATACCACAGGTAGCTTAGTCGCCCTTTTAGCCCGATGAAATTCTAAATTGAGTGTTAATGGCATTGCCAATATCTCTTTGTATAAAAAATTAAGCGCGTTTAGTGCGACTTTTTGCGTGGATGGTGAAACATTTTTTGAATTGGCTAAATAGCTGAGAAACTGTTCAACTTCAGCCGTGCCCAACTTCGAGGGGTGCTGTTTGTTATGAAAATGAACAAAGCCTTTGATCCAATGCTGATAAGTTTCAATTGTTCTTTTAGCATAGTGACGGGTTGTCATGATTTCAGAAATATAACGAAGGAAGGGAGAACCAGACATAAAATCGCCCTTATTTTGACTGTGTGTTTGTACAGTATCGTACTAATTCCTCCTTTCTACAACAAAAGAGGAATTATTCCTTCTATCGTTCATTTTTCGTCATGATGACTGACAGTAATAGTTATTGATTTTTATAATAATAATCGTTATTTTAGCCACATATTAATTTAAGTTAGTAGGCGGTAGCGTGCTTGTAGAAACAAGGACTATTTCCGTCTAATAAGCTGTTATGTTTCAGGGAAGGTACAAATGATGAAATTGAGTTTTGAAGTTAATGGTCGAAAAGTAAATCCGAAAAATGTATCTAATATGCTTGAGGCCGCTGTTTTATCTGGAATCGAAGATTCAATCAAAAAAAGTGTAGGTACCCTTAGATGCTCAGAGCATAATCAACAGCCTGAAATAGTTGTTAAAGGTCGGAATCTCGAAAGCCTTTCATTTGAAGTTTCAGGTTGTTGTGAAAATCTAAAAAATTTAGTAGTTCAAAAGTTAAAGTAAAAACATAACAAGCAATTCAACAGGACAAATACTGTTTGGCTTTTGTCACTGCGTTCCAAAATTTTAGCCAAACACCATTTGCCCGTTAATTGGGCGTTATGTTTTAAATCAATAAGTTGAGTAGCATTTTGATTTTTGAGTATATTGATAAAGTTATTTTGTGGTTCACATCAAGCAAGTTTAACCAGTTTCTATTTTTTGCTGGTTTAGATGCGGTTCCTCTTATGCTTTTTCAATTCAGGTTGTGGTTTAACTTTTATCGTTTTTATAGAAAGTTCATTGACTCAGATAGCGTAATGCTAAGAAATATTACAATACCTTTTGCATTGCTTTATATTGTATGGACAAATAAGCATGAACAACTTAGTGATCAAAAGTTAAATATTTATGCTTACATTTTTAAATTTTTGGTAGTTATCCAGCTTCTATATGTAGCTTTTTGGTATATCAACTAAAAACATAACAAGCGCTTCAACAGGACAAATACTGGTTGGCTCCTACGCTGCGCTTCGGATTATAGCCAACCAGTATTTGCCTGTTAAGCGGGCGTTATACGTTTATCAGAATACGGAGGTACTGGTGAGAAAAACATTTGCATTTAATATCCAGGGTCACAATGTAACCATCACTAATTCTTGGTTTAGTGGAGCTAAATTGTATGTTGATGGCAACCTGAGAGACACTGATAAAACAATGGTTGCTAAAGGTAATAAATCGTTATTATCTGCAAACTTAGGTGATGCTGGTTTTCTACAAATTAAACCATTATCAAAATTGCTATCTGTTGAAATGGATGCCTATCTAGTAAATGGCAACAATTCTCAGCATATTTACAGCTCACACAAACAATTAAGCAATTAATATCAAAAGGTTAATCAGCCAAAACGTATAACAAGGCATTCAACAGGACGCAAAATCGTTGGCTTTGCTCCTGCGTCGCAAATTGTAGCCAACAATTTTCCGCCCGTTAATGCGGCGTTAGTGCCTAATGGAGTATTAAATGGAGTTCAGTGAAATAGTAAGTTTAGCTGTTGGTATTATCGGTACTGTTATCGCCGTTTACCAAACGGCTGTAATAAATGAAAGTAAAAAACGCAAAAACGAACTCCAATACATATTGGCAGGTATCAATGCAGTAGCTAGCCAAAAGCAACAGACTTGGCAAAACCAAATATCATTGTTACAAACACCAGAAACGCCTGAAAATTGGGAAATAGCAAAACTATCCATTAGGGCAAGAGATGATGCTAGCGAAATAGCAGGCTTAACAAGTGCTCTCGAAGGTACAATTGACACTGAAAAATCAGCAATTGTAACAATGATGGATAAATATAAAGATATCGTAACCAAAAGTAATGCAATGAATGCTGAGCCTGAAATAGGCAAGAAAAATAATGCTGCATAAACTCGGCACTAACAAGGCATTCAACAGGACGCAAAATCGTTGGCTTTGCTCCTGCGTCGCAAATTATAGCCAACAATTTTACGCCCGTTAATGCGGCGTTATATGGCATGGATAGTATCGAGATAATTCAAAATTGGTTTAGCGAAATTGAGAAACCAATTCAACTTCAAGAAAGCAATGATATAAACATCGAAGCGCAAGGAAATATGACTGCTTTCAGCTTTACTGAAGATATTGCATCTGCGGTAAATGTAGAGCTTTTGCATAATTTTTTAAATAGCTGCTCGATATTGTATGCGGAATCTAATAAAGGTAATTCCAAAAAGTTTTACTGTTGGTTAGATGAAATGGCTGGTCAGTTAAGAATGTCTTGTGTATCTCAAGAGTATTTGAATTTACCTTTTAAAATAAAGCTAAATGATGTTTCTCTAATGCAATTAACTAATTCATTGTGTAAATATGATAGTGGTGTGTATTCAAATGGAGCTTTAAATATTTGGGTAAATGCCATATAACAAGCTGTTAAACAAGGACAAAATACAGTTGGCTTTTTGCTCCTTCGTCGCTTAAGTTTAGCCAACTAAATTTTGCCCATTAACGAGGGCGTTATGTGTACCAAAATATGGATATTCTAGAAAAAGATTTAGAAACTCTATTAGAGCAGCTATGTTCCGAATTAGGTTTTTGCTTACCAAAATTGGTGAAGCAAAGGCTAATTAAATATTCTCCTAAAAAGCCCAAAAAATTTGCCAATACTATTGTGATTGCGGAAGGTCTTGATCCCTTAACAATGGATTCAGAATTATATTCAATAGTGTTAAATCGTGTTAAAACTGTATATCGCAAATACACATAACAAGCGCTTTAAAAGTGGACAAATAATGCTTGGCTTTGTTCGCTTCGCTCAATATTTTAGCCAAGCATTATTTGCCCATTAAGCGGGCGTTAGTTTACTTGGAGTAATACTCAATTATGGATGATGTATCTGAGCAATTTAAGCCTGTCCAGAAACGGTTTTATATCATTTTGCTTTTGACAGTTGGGTTCTTTTCGAGTGGTTTTATTCTCCAGTATTTTGACATTGAAATTTTCAACCCTTTTTACAGTGCATTAGTCGGAGTTTTAATCTTCAATGTTAGTATCTGGTTGTATTATAGGTGTCCAAAGTGCAACTCTGTTCCAGTTGCATTGGGCGGCGAAGGCGTAGAAATTAGACCAAAATCATGTCATAAGTGTGGTTCTAAATTCAGGTAAAGTAAACTAACAAGGGTTTTCAAGTCGGACTCGTAACAGCTTGCTCGGTTCCACTTCGTTTCACATTTTAGCAAGC
>JBMYXI010000001.1:0-145322 GCA_049608225.1 Parashewanella sp. | reverse complement strand
AATAATTGCAGCTTTAGACTCCAGTCGAATGTGGAGAGTAATGTTTGAAAATCTGTTAGCCCAATTTTTTGAATGTAAATCGTTAACCACTTTTCTTTATATTTGAACGCATAAGTGAAAAAGGTACTTTTCTCAAAGGCAGTCATTGAATTTATCATTAAAGCTATGTCGTCATGGATCATGTTCTCAAGTATTGATGGTAAAAGAGAATTGAAGTCCTTTTTTTGAAAAATAGATAAGTGTGCAGTGGGTAGAAAAGTCAGATCCCATCCATCTGTTTCTATTGGATTAAAATCTTGTTGCGAAGTTAACCCGTTTTCATCGATATCAACCCAGTTTTCATTAGCAATGGCGACATGATGGGCTTGAGAATAGTGTGTTACTGCCTCAAGCTGATATTGAACAAATGTGCATATCATATCCTTTGCTTTTATTGGATCCATTGTCTTCAAAATGGCGGCACTGATTGCTTGTCGTATGATGCAACAAAGTGGCAAAAATAGTTCTTTGGGTAGACGATCTGCCACAGTGTGTAATGTCTCGGGACACAAGGTTGCCACCATAGTTAAATAATTTTCAAGTTGTTGCTCAGTGAAAGAAAGATGATCGGTAGCTATAGAGTTTGGAGCGAGTACATTCATCATTACTTCATCAACAAGAGAATTCATTAAAGAGGTTTGAATTTTCTTTGATAAACAAACGACTAAATGTAATCTGTCTCCGCCATCCCAATCTGGGTGAGTGAATATCGCTAACAAAATTTGTTGTTTTTCCTCTTCATTTTCAGCTTGCGATGTTAATTGCTCATTCATAAACATTTCAATGAGTGCGGCAGAGGCATTAAGTGGCAGTGCACAAATAGTTGTTGATAGAGCTGTATTGTCGTTCGAAAATTGAGCAGTTAATTGCTTCATTATTTGAAGTCGTACAGCTTCTGATAAACGAGCATAGATAGTTGAGCGTACGTCTTTGGGGATTGAGCGATTCAGTAATGTACCTAAAATTTTGTCTGTTGCTATGCTAGGTAGACAAACAAATTGCATCAGTGCTTTTTGAGCAAATAAGTCTTTTGATTGTTGTGATTGAAGGGTTGTGTAGTACGGCCTTATGGATGCCAAAAGAGCAGTGGATCTGATCCGGAATTCATTATTTACAAAGCTGATTTTATAGCTTTTGGTTTTACCTGTATGTGTCTGGCAAGTCAGCGTTACTTCATCACCTCCATTAAATCGCTTGATCTCATCGTTCGTTATGCTAAGCGAAAGTGAGGCAGGTTGAAGTGAAGACGTCACGACCATAGGCGATAATTCAGCATTAGATTAATTGAACTCTAATATTAAGAAATATCTTAAATTAAGCCTATAAAATATAAAGAAAGATTAATTAAAGAATGGTTAAGGCTCATGCCCAATTGATGAGTTTTTATTGTTAAATCTGTAGTGACTTTTACTTGCTATAGAAGATACTTCAATCATGCTCAAATGGATTTATTGAGTGCAGTGTTACACTCTCATTATCGGCAGACCAATCAAACACCTCCGATAAGGGGACTGTTAGAGGATGATTAACAGGGTCTTTTAAAAGTCGCTTCACTTTGTTTTTATGTTGTTGTTTGATGTACTTCTCAATAAACCTGTCGATTATTGCTCTTTCTGCTTCAGAGGCACTGGATGCATGTAATACGCCTTTTTTAAACATCGCTGTAGTGGTGCATGATTCAACGCTATCTATTTCGGTTTTATCTACTTTAACCCACTGAAAGGTACGACTATTAGGGCTGATACAGTACAAAACGGTTAGTATAAATGCATATTGATCACGGTTGGCTAAGCTTTTCTCTTTACTATCATAAAGCTCTTGGGTGCAGTAATCTTCAGTTCTACAATCATCGTTGGTCTCTCCTAGGTTGTAGGTGAAACAGGAATCAAGATCAATATATTGCAGTTGCGGCAAGATAGGTATTGTTTTACCTTCACGGGTTGTTAACGTAGTTTTTATAAGCAAGTTATCAGGTTTAATATCCCTTAAATAGATGTGCCGTTCATGCAGAAGATCTAAGCAGCGGCAAGCAGATTCAAATATGCCGATGCTAACAGGGTGTTTGTTAACGAAACTCGATAGGTTATCGCCACCGTTAACAGCAATAAATGAATCATCTTTGACATTGAAACCTTGTGAAGCCATTTGTATTGTTGCTCTCGCTTTGGGATGTTTTCGTAGTGCGAGATCTATCTGCTTAAAAAGTTCGTGCAAAAATTGATCTCGGCTTAATTCAATTGAATCCTCATCATCTCTATATTGGCTATAGGTAATGGGGTCGTCAGACGTTAAGCTAAATTCGACGTATTCGTTATCTATACGGGTTAGGGTTTTAAATCCACCTATAATCGCTTCTGGAGGTACCACCTTTTTTGGTGATCTAAGGGGTGAAATTTTATGTTTTTTGGTGAAATAATAACGAGTGACTGGACCTTGGTTTTTTGCGCGGTATTCAAGTGGTAAAAATGTTTGCGAGGGATCTGCAAGTCGTGCAAATCTTCGAGCTAGCAATCGCTTGTGATTCATGTATGCTTTTTTTATTTTTAATAGTTTGTCACTTGTTTCTGGGCATAATAAAAATAGGTGTTGTTGAAGCTCTTTTTTACTTTCTTTATCTTGCTTATTCGCTCTATTATCGAGAGATGCAATTACTTTCTCTCTATCGGATACGTGTTGGTGGTGATGTAAAATGGCTAACGTTTTCGATGCATTTTGTTGATACATCAGATGCAATACTTCTGCGATATTGGGAGCAAAACAAGCATTTTGGATATGTGTATAAGCCATATCTTCATCAAGCATTAACAAGCCAGTTGCTAATGTATTAAGCGGGAGTTGCACTAGTAGTTGATGCATCTGAGCGACGTCAGCTTCTTTGAGTAGTAACACAACGGATTGATCACTGTCTTTTTGAGCTAACCATAATGTTACCTGCCTTTGATCGTAAAAATTAATTAGTTGGTGACGTTGATGCTTAGGCGTACTTATAACAAGCTGACGCCATTGTTCATGAGAAAATAGGCTTATAAAATATTGACGTGTCGAATATGTATGTAATGAAGCGACCTCTAATAAGAGCGCTCGGTGGTTGTTAATCAATGTTGTAATAACTGCTGGTGTTACCATGCTATGATGATTTATTAAGTAACTGATGATGTTGTGTTTATTTTCTTCGTCGCTAACAGCAATATAATCGTTTAAACGCTCATGATAATTAGATTGTTGAGCGAGAATAAACATGACTTTGCTATAGGGAAAAAAGCTGAATCTGGTGGTTAAATGAGTTAAGTCACTCTTAATTATGCGTATACGACTGGCTCTTAGAAAATGCCCTACGAGTTTGTTAGGGATAAACATTGAAAATGACAATAAGTATAGATAATTTGCATTTTTTAATAAGAGCATGAGCAGCTCGAGATTTAAGTCTTTCAACCAAGTCTGTAAACTCGCTTTTAGTTCGCAATCAACTTCCTGACTTAGAGCTATTTGAGCCACACTGTTTTTAATCAGTGTACTTTGACGAATAAAATCTGGATGAACAATGCATTTTTTTTGCATCTCCTTGTCTGCATGACAAAACAGTAAAATTGAGCCAGATCGAGTCGAATTAAGTAACAAGGATAACTGCTCGCGTTCATTAAGCTTTAAGCAAACATTTATTAACTCTTCGGTCGTAATGGCTTTATTTGGTGTATTTAGCATCAATAAAAGCAGAGGTTGTCGCAAATCAAATGCTAATCCACTCAATAAGCTATCAAAGTCTGATAGCTCAATTTCCGAAAAAAAGTGTTCTAACCAAGTTGAGTTTGGAATGTTGATGAGATTGAAAAATACTTGTTTATCAACGTTGTTCATCTGGTTAAATATTTGGATTAATCGCTCAGAAGGCGCATTACTTAGGATTGGGGTTAATACATCAGCAAGCTGCTTTTCTGCGGCTAATCGCGAATAAAGTGAAGGCACAATAAAGGTTAAATCCCAGCTATTATCTTGCCTGTTGCAGTTGGATGCGGATTGATAGCGAATAAGTAAATTTAACACAAGTTTAGCTTGTAGAGGCTCCAAGGAGCAGAGTAAAGTCGCGCTGGTTTCGGGAGCAATATAAAGTATCAGCAAAACGAATAAAGTACTTGGTAGTGTGCTTACGACAGTGATCAAGTGTTGTGCTAACGAAGTAAGTAGGGATAAGTAGTTATTGAGTTGGTAATCGCTGAGCGATAACGGTTGCGATGGTAAGTGAGTTGGGTTCAGTAGTCGGGCTAAACATTCTACAGGTAATTCATGTTTTATTTGATCAAGTAATTGCTCTGGTAAATGAGTGATAACCAACAATCGATGTTGCTCATCCCAATGGTCATTATCGAATAATTGGGTTAATTCAATAGCGCTGTTTGAGCTATTCGTCATACTTTGGTTGATCAATGCGTTAATACAAGCAGATGCCATTATTGGAGGCAATGATCGAATAGCGATGACGAATAAAAAAATATTCTTTAATGGCTTGCTACCCAAGCATAACGCGATTAATAACTCTTGAGTCTGTGCTGATAATGATAGATAGATATTCGCTCGCTCATCTTCTGTTATTTCTGTATTCGTTAAGGTCGAAAAGATTGCAGATACGGAGACTTCAGGTAAGGCTACGAATTGTTTAAGTAACTCTTTAGCGATTGGATCTTTAGGATCTTGTATTCGAAATGTTGTGCAATACGGTGTTCTAAACCAGTTCGACGTGAGACTTATTTGAAATTCGTTTTGTGTAAAACGTACTTTGTATGTTCTTAGTTTTTTGTTGTACGCTCGACACGTTACTTGAACTTCGCCATGACGATTAAAGCGTTTAATGTCTTCATCAGTTACATTTTGTAGCAGTGAGGGTTGTGACGTGATCGCAATAGCCATATAAGCATTATCAGTGATCGAATTGGCGGACGATCATATGAATAATTTATTGATAAGCCTATCAAAGTAAAAAATAATTAATCTATCTGGTCTGAACAGTTTAATAGAAGTAGAGTAAGAAGTAACGATAATGAAATATTGCTTATTCAAATGTTAATTAATGCTCGGTTACGGATTATCTATTTTGTTATAAAATACCAATAAAACTCATTATCTCTTTTTTATACCTAAGAAAACCTGTGTTATTTTGTGAGAAATTTTCACTTTCGTTTTTTGTTGCCGATGTTAATGCTGACTGGTTTCATTAAAAAAACTAATTGGTAACAACAATTAACATTAGTTTTTCAATATACAAAGAACTTGTCTGACTATTCGTTAACGACTAAAATTAAGCGCATGCCTAATTTAGACTGAACCCTCAGTCATAAGTTTTTTCTATCATATGTATTGTTCATTTAGAACATATTAAGCAGTACTTTTCAGGACGTAACCATGTCAGATATGCGACAACAAGCACTTGATTATCATGAATCTCCAGTACCAGGGAAAATGGCGGTTTGTTTAACTAAGCCAGCAAAAAACAGTCATGATCTTTCCCTCGCCTACAGTCCTGGTGTTGCAGAGCCAGTGAGAGAAATTGCAGCGGATGTTGAAAATGCATATCGATATACAGCCAAAGGCAATACCGTAGCGGTGATTTCAAATGGTACGGCGATTTTAGGTTTAGGTAATTTAGGTCCGTTAGCTTCCAAGCCAGTAATGGAAGGCAAAGCGTTATTGTTTAAAACCTTTGCAGACATTGATGCGACAGATATTGAAGTTAAACACAATACCACTGAAGAGTTCATTAATACGGTCGATGCCATCGCAGATACTTTTGGTGGTATTAATCTTGAAGATATTAAAGCACCTGAATGTTTTGAAATTGAAAAACAGCTAATCGAACGTTGTAATGTGCCAGTGTTTCATGATGATCAACACGGCACCGCAATTGTAACCGCAGCAGGCATGATTAACGCACTTGAAATTCAAGGTAAAAAAATCGAAGATGCAGTTTTTGTGTGTTTAGGCGCAGGTGCAGCTGCGATAGCGTGTATGACCATGCTCGTTAACTGTGGCGCTCAGCGTGAGCATATTTACATGTTAGACCGCAAAGGCGTTATTCATACACAGCGTGATGATATTAATGAATACAAAGCGCTATTTGCCAACAACACCGATAAACGCACACTGCAAGACGCTATTAAAGGTGCCGATGCATTTTTAGGATTGTCTGGACCAAATTTATTGAGTGCTGAAGACATTAAACTGATGGCGGAAAAACCAGTTGTTTTTGCTTGTTCGAATCCAGAACCAGAAATTAAACCTGAATTAGCGCGTGAAACTCGCCCTGATGTGATCATGGGAACAGGTCGCAGTGATTATCCAAATCAAGTCAATAACGTGTTATGTTTTCCATTTTTGTTCCGCGGCGCATTAGATGCAAGAGCGAAAGTGATCAACGATGAAATGAAGGTGGCAGCTGTTTATGCTCTAGCTGAATTAGCAAAAGAGCCTGTTCCACAATCGGTATTGGATGCTTACCCAGATGTGTCTGATATGAGCTTTGGGGCGGAATATGTGTTACCAAAGCCGATGGACCCAAGATTATTATCAAAAGTCGCTAAAGCGGTTGCTGAAGCTGCTGTTAAGTCAGGTGCGGCGAGAGTGGCTTTACCTGAAAACTATATGGCTTAGATCCATCGTAGTTTCATTACTCGTCTAACTAAATTTAGGGAGCTTTGGCTCCCTTTTCTTTTGAATAACAGTATGACAGATAAAAACTTCGATAAACTCGCCACCAAATTCGCGAAAAACATTTATGGAACACCTAAAGGTGATATTCGCACTGCAATTCTTAAACGTGATCTATTCGAAATAATCCCGCAATTAAAGCATGGAGGATTACGTATTTTGGATGCAGGTGGTGGTTTTGGTCATTTAAGTCAGCAGTTGGCTGCCATGGGCAACCAAGTGGTGTTATGTGATATATCCGAACAAATGTTGGCGTTGGCAAAAGAGCAAATTCAACAAGCTGACAATGCGCTAGATATCGAGCTAATACACAGTTCAATTCAGCAATTAGATGTCACACAATTAGGGCTGTTTGATTTAATTTTATGCCATGCCGTTGCTGAATGGCTTACAGACGCCCAACAGACGTTAACCGAATTACTGCAGCTATTAAAACCTCAAGGACACTTTTCATTGATGTTTTATAACAAAGAGGCACAGCGTTTTCACAGTTTGGTCTCAGGCAACTTTGAGTATGTCGAAGCTGGGTTGACAGCGAAAAAGACAGTCGGGTTAACACCGCAATATCCAATGTATATTGAACAAGTTGAACAGTGGTTTGAAGGTTGGCGCTGTGAGATAAAATGTCAGTCGGGCGTCAGAGTGATCCATGATTACTTAAAGCCCTATCCAGATCAAAAAATAGATACTGATAAGTTATTGCAAATGGAGCTAACTTATTCTCGAAAACACCCTTATATTAGCTTGGGACGCTATGTACATTTTATTGGCTTGAACCAAAGTCACTTTGAACATAGTTACTGATTAATGCCGCTATCAACTTTGCAAGTCATGATCACGACTTGCTGTAAACCATCCTTGACTAGAAAAATATGTTAAGCGTCTATGAACATCCTTAATCTATTTATTTAGGTTAAATGAGCAAAAAAGTTAATTTCTGCTTACCCTTTATTTATTGTTCAAAACTTATTGAGGGTTGTATGTTACATAAAAAGCGTTCTGTTAAAGGAGAAACATTATTTTCTCTTCCTGAATCTCAGCATGAACTTGAAAAGTTTCATATGCCTGAGAGTACTCACTCAGCTTCAGTTATCCATCAATTGATCAAAGATGAATTGCTGTTAGATGGTAATTCTAGGCAAAACTTAGCGACCTTCTGTCAGACGTGGTTTGAACCTGAAGTGAAAGATTTGATGTCGATTGCTATTGATAAAAATATGGTTGATCGAGATGAATATCCACAAACTGCTGAAATTGAAAAGCGTTGTGTGCATATTATCGGTGACTTATGGCATGCCGACCATGCAAAAGAAGCTGTGGGTACGTCAACCACAGGTTCCAGTGAAGCTGCGATGCTTGGCGGTTTATCGTTATTGAGGCGATGGCAAGCAAAGCAAAAGGCCGTAGGGAAGCCGTTTGATAAACCGAATATTGTGACAGGCCCAGTCCAAGTGTGTTGGCACAAGTTCGCACGTTATTGGGATGTCGAGTTGCGTGAAGTGCCGATGCAGCCTGATCAGTATCAACTTAGCCCCTCCGATGCTGTCGCTCATTGTGACGAAAATACCATAGCGGTCGTGGCAACATTGGGGCTCACTTTTACTGGGCAGTATGACCCCATTGAACAAATTGCAGCAGCACTCGATGATTACCAAAAGGCATCTGGTAACAATATACCTATGCATGTCGACGCTGCCAGTGGTGGATTTATCGCGCCGTTCATTCAAAAGGAATTGGTATGGGATTTTCGTTTAGATAGAGTGCGCTCAATCAACGCGTCAGGACATAAATTTGGATTATCACCGCTAGGTGTTGGTTGGATTTTGTGGCATAGCGAGCAAGATTTACCTGAAGAGCTAATTTTTCATGTCAATTATTTAGGTGGAAATATGCCAGACTTAGCGTTGAATTTTTCAAGACCTGGCGGACAAGTAATTGCACAATATTATAACCTGTTACGGTTAGGCAAAGAAGGCTATCGTGCTATTCATCAAAGCTGCCAAGATATTGCGGTCTATTTGGCAGAAGAAATTGATAAGTTGGGTTATTTTGACATTATTTATAATGGCGATGGTGGGATCCCGGCATTAAGTTGGAAATTAAAAGGCTCGGTAACTCAATTCTCTTTGTACGACTTAGCGGATCGCTTGAGAAACAAAGGCTGGCAAGTACCTGCTTACTCACTACCGACAAACGCACAGGATACTGTGGTACAACGCATTTTGGTTAAACGTGGCTTTAGTTTTGATTTGGCGAGTTTATTACTGGAAGATTATAAAAACGCCATAGATCATCTTTTACGTTATCCGGTCAAACTAACAGAAGAAGACTCAGGTGGTTTCCGTCACTGACACAATGTTGTTGATTGCCAACAATTTGTGATTTTGGCTCCCGATTGAGTTAAATAATCATTTACGCTGCGCTCACCGACAAGGTGAGCTGCTCCAATCGCGACAAAGTAGTTGTTTTTTAAGGTGCTGTCATTAGCGCTAGCTTGTTGTAATAAACGTTTTATCTTTTCAGCCATGGCTTTATTTCGCTGCCACAGCATGACTCGAATGAACTCTTTACCCGCTGCGGTATCGGACTCTTTTTTAGAAATGGCATCAATCATTGATAAATTACCTGTTCGCCATGCTTGAAAAAGCTCGGTTATTTCAGAGTTTGATGCTGACATAGCATGGCTTAACATATTCCATTGAGAAGCTGCTGATAATGAGTTCATGAGCTGCAACTGTTGCTTGGATGATTCGAGTTGTTTTAATTTTTTTCCTTGGCGTTTACTCAGTAAGTAATATTCAACCCCATGTTGTGGCTGAAAACCTTGAGTTTGTAATCTCAATAACACAATTTGCATGGCCTTTATCCAAGGCGGCACAGCAGCAAGTGCATTGCAGAAATAGGTCTTGTCGGCACAATAAGCATGGTATTGACGTATAACGGCTGCATTTTTGTCTTTGAGAGCAGGCAGAGTTTTAACAAGTTGTGCGTCACTCGGATTGGGAATGGCTTCAATCACCAGATGACTACTGAGAGCAAACTGTTTTTCGATCATGTTCGGTAGAGGATAAAAATCGGCTTTGCCCGCATGGATCGTACCTAATAAATAAGCCGTTTTGCCTTGATACTCTACTTTAAAGAATGGTGGCCTATCGCTTTCTCTTGCTTGCGCCGAACTAAAAAAACAGCAGAGTAAAATAAATGATAAGAGTGTTTTGCGGCAGCTGAACATATTTTTTATAATCCTGTACTTCTTCAGTAAACAAAAATTAGATGTTATTTATGCCACACAATAAGGTTATTGAGCAATTACAACAAAATATTCAGCTGGCTTATCGACAAGCCATTGATGCAGATACACGTTTAGATGCTCTTCAGCAGAGTGGCCATGGCAAGTTTACCGCCATTTTTGCCAAAGAGCAGGGATTTAGCACGGACAGTAATCGATTCAAACCTTACATCCAAGAGTTGGTGGAAGGGCTTGAAGACATTAAGCAAAATTTTGTGGAAAATAATGTTGAAACACTGGTAAAAAAACTTGCAGCTGTTTTACAAACACTACAAGCGTTTAAGCAAGAAGTTAAATAGAGTGAGTGCACTCAGAACCATATGTTATTTTATATTCGTGATGCTTGAAGATGCAATTTTCAAGCATCACGAATATATGTGGTTTTGAGTGATATACCCATTATTGTGAAGAATAGGCGCGAGGTGTTTTAGCGCTTTCAATTTTAGGTGTTAATACGCGCTTTACCCAAGTGGTTAGCAATGATGTTTCATAGCTGAATGGACGATCAAGAGCTGGGTGAATGCGATCTAGGAAGCCTAAATCTCGTAACTTTTCCGTACCTGAAATAATTTCATTACCATCTTGAGTAACGACATAGCTGAAATTTATTCTAGGTGGGTATAAATCTTTGACGATACGAATATCATCGGGCGAGGCACCAAAAGTCGGCCTTACTTCACCCGCTAAATCTACGTCGGTGACGGTAAGCGACAGTTTTTGATCCTGTGTAAGCACTTTTGATGCAGACTTATTGAGTGCTTTGGTTAAAGTATCAAAGATACGCTGTTGGAACTTAGTTTGTAATTGGTTCGACGCTTCAATGTCTCTGAATTTATCAGGATGCTGCCATAGGATAGTTACGGCACCACTTGATGTGGTAGAACTTACTTCTTTTTCATTATGTGCCACGGCGCAGCCGTTTAAGAAAATAATGAACAATGCAATTGCTAACGTTTTCATAAAGCCTCCGAAATAAAATAAATATATAACAATTAGAGTAGATTAAGCGTATAAGGTTCATTTTAAACATAAGTCGGATTGAAATTGTGAGCGCAAGCCGGCTGAAGTATGATAATAAGCAATAATTTTGCTAAATGAGTAAAAATAAATGATGCAAAAACAACCAATAACATTGCGTTTTCTTAGTGTGTTATATATTTTAGTTATAGCTGCAGCAATTTGGCGCTTTATTGAGACCAAAGAGTTGGAGATGTTTACCATAGGTGTTCTGCCAGTTTTGTATGGTTTGTGGACGCGCCAAAGTTGGACTTTGATTGTGCTACGCATTTATTTAGCCATACAAATATTGGGAGTTTCAGCATTAGGAATGACAGGTGTTATTGCTTGGTTTATTTCCCCTCAAGATGTAACAGTTGTATTTAAGGGAATAACGATTCCAATGCTTCCTTTGGTGCTTGTAATCATTGGGTTGGTAGTTTTTCAAGTGTGGATAGCCTTTAGTGCTAGTAGCAAACAATATTTTGTTCGCACTCAGTAAAACAGCGTCTATACTGGACTTGTAGAGCTCGTGAGACTCAATAATCGTTTATGTGATTCATCAAGGACAGAAGAGACAAATAACATGAATAAAAGTGAATTAATTGCAAAAATAGCTGAAGGTGCAGATTTAACTAAAGCTGAAGCTGGACGCGCTTTGAGTGCGTTTGAGTCGTCAATTATTTCTGCGCTAAAAGCAGGTGATAAAGTGGCAATTCTTGGTTTTGGCACTTTTGAAACATCGAGCCGTAGTGCGCGTACTGGCCGTAATCCACAGACGGGCAAAGAAATTCATATTCCTGCGTCAGTTGTTGCGAAATTTAAAGCAGGTAAAGCACTTAAAGACAGTGTTAATTAACCTGTTTTAGTTACACAAACAAAGCCTCCGTATGGAGGCTTTGTTGTTCATATACTCAAAATCATTCAATGTTCAGGATTTAGAGCTTTTCAGTGCGATTAATTCGAGGCGAACAACTGAAGCAATGGCGCTCCCTTGCGAGCTTGTTCAACAAAGAAGTAGTCGTTCTGAAATGCTTACTCTGTACATGGTTAACGGCTTGATACTCTTCGTTATCATTTTTTGTAATAATCGATTATTACTGCAAACTGATGTCTTGATTATCAACTCGTTAAATCATGCTGAATTCCAGCATTTTGAATCATTTTGAGTATAAGATAGTATAGATAAGTAACTAATAAAAAATATAAAGAGTACAGCATGAAATTAACACGGATGCTCACCAAAAAGCTGGCTAGCTTTTGGCTTGTCTCATTGTCTGCAGTGGCTTCGGTGTTTTTGCTCAGTGCAATTATCAGCTTCGTGCATCTCGCTAATCGCATTCAACAGCAGCAAGTTGATGAACTGCAACATATGCTAATTAATCACCATCAACAATATAATCAGTGGCAACTAAAAACTTGGCTACCTCCAGTTTTAAAAAGCTTTAATGTGGTACGTTTTGAACTACTTGATAAAGATAAAGTGCTTTATCATTATCAAAGTAATATCCACAGTGATTATCTAACCCATTATCAACAAGAGTTAGACCCATTAAAAAATTTATCTATGTCGCTGACATTGCGATCACCTTATGTATTGCATCAAATAGATCGCTATGAATTAGGGCTACTGCTTATTGCTCTTTGTTTGATTATTCTTTTCGTGCGTGTAGGAATGTTGTGGCTTAAAAAGCAATTACTTGGGGTAGAAGAGCTGGTGTATCGAGGGCAGTTGGTACTTGAAAATAAGCATGAGCAAGCTTTTCTGGAGCGTGGCAACGGCCAACCTAGAATTTTAAATAGAGCCTTAACTAAGCTGTTAGCTGAACTACAAGATGCGCAAAAAGAGCGCTCAAGGTTTGATAAGTTTATCCGTTCAAATACATTTCTCGATGCTAGCACTGGCATTGGTAATCGTTTGTTTTTAAAAAACCGTTTAACGGCATTGTCTAATGAGCATGGCATGATAGCTCATGGCGTGATTTACTTTTTAGAAATGGAAGAATTGGATGTTCTACAACAAGATGTGGGTGAGGCGGCAATTAATGATTTTCTTCGTTCCTGCATTAGCGCATTAGATGTGTTGCTTGATAGTCAAGCCAACAGTTTTCTCGCTCGACGTTCATTTAATCAGTTTGCGATTGTGATCCCGCAAATATCGTTGTCTGAAGCCGATGTATTTGCCAACAAAGTACTCAAAATTTGTTTGCGTTTACCATTGCCTGATGGCGTGAAATTGGATGATTTTTATCATATTGGCGGTGCTTATTTCAGTGTCGGTGACGACAGCAGTAAGCTGCTTGAAGAAGCCGATATGGCATTGCGAGCCGCGCAATATCAAGGTAATAGTAACTGGTTTATGTATGACAAAGGCAGCGTCGATCAAGAATTTGCTAAAGGCTCTGTGCGCTGGCGAAGCTTGCTTGAATTAGCTCTGGAGAGAAAACGTTTGGTGGCGTTTGCGCAACCGATTGTTGATCACGACAATAAAATATTGCATCAAGAAGTGTATGCACGAATTAAAGAAACCAATGGCAACTTTATCCGCGCGAATCAATATGTACCAATGGCAATAAAATGTGGCTTAATGCCACAAATTGATCGGCGATTGATTGAAAATCTATTAACTGATCATCTAAAACATGCCAAAAATAGGCAGCAAGGTTATAGCATTAATCTCAGTATTGATTCTGTGAAAAGCGACAGTTTTGCCCAGTGGCTGGAAGACATATTAACCCAGCACAGCGAATTGGTTCCTTTACTGAATTTTGAAGTGACTGAACGAATTGCTACTCGGCAAACTTCAAAATTGAGCCCCTTGTTTCGCAAATTATCGTCGATGGGTGCCAGCTTAAGTGTCGACTTTGTTGGTCAGCAAGTCGTTGGTAGTGCCTATCTAAAAGAACTGAACGTTAATGCGATAAAGCTTCATCGTTCTATTGTCAGTCAAATTCACCTGCGACCTGAAAACCAATTGTTTGTTCGAAGTCTAATTGGGGCATTATATCGAACTGATATTCAAGTGTTTGCCGAAGGTGTTGAGTGTTTAGAGGAATGGCAAACGTTACGAATTTTAGGTGTCAGTGCCGCCCAAGGTACATTTTTTAGTGACTTGGTTGAGTTGTAATTGTCGTTCCGTAATGAGTGCAAATAAAAAAGCCAGCAAGTTATTGCTGGCTTGATATGATAGCTTTTGAACTAAAAACTTAGTCGTCTATCTTGATAGGGCGCTCTGCTACTTTCTCCCATGTTCGGTTATCAACATAGAAACCACTTCGCTTGCCATCGCCTCTATGATAGAAGTTATGGAAATGCATCATGTGGTATTGATTACCTGTTTTTGCATACAAATCCCACTCTCTTTCATGCCACAATACACAATTATCTACACCTGAAGGTTCATAACTACTTGACTGGCAAAAAGGTCCAACGCCATTGCCGACTTTCTCTCGATAACGACGAATGCTGATGGTGCCCGAATCATTAAGCTTCCAGCGGGTAGGAGTGACCTCTATTTCATTTGGGGTTAATTCACCGTCATTGTTATAGTCATTGGTGCTGACTTGTTTTGACGTGCCATCAGCATTAATTTCAACCCAAAAATAGCGGGTTGCATCAAAAAAGTTCCATGGTAGTTTGTAAATACCAACGGCATTGGTAGCAGTCCATTCAGTGTTCGCTTCTTTTACTAACCATTGATCCGAGGTAACGCCCATCAGATTTTTATTACTGTTAACCTGATGCAAATTGGTGTTGTAAGGCGCGGAGTTAGATAAAAACGCATAATTCCAGGTAACAGGATTACTATCCTTGTCATTCGCCGACAGAGTTAGTTTTCCTTGATCGTCGAATTGATAACTGGCATCTATTGTTTGATACTGTATATCGCCAGTCAGTTGAGTATGAGGATATTCAATCTTTGCTTTATTGGTATCAGTAAAGGTCACCTTCATAGCACCGCTATTGCCAACCACATCTTTGTTTAACAGTGCAAAATCTATTGCTGGCGATTGCACGGTTGGAATTGAGTAAATCACATTTTGTTTAATGAGAGGTTGGCTATTCACTAATCCCTTATCAGTGACGTAAACCTGAGTTTCTGGCGTTAAAAATCGCGGTGGCACATTGGGCCGTTCGCCGTTTGGATACACTGTTTTTGACAGGATTCGACGCATCATTTGCTTGCGACCGTTACTATTTGAAATCTGCTTAAGAATGATTTCTTTGGCGATTTCTTTACGCTCGATCCAAGCACCATTGTGGCGGGTGATGCCTTCGAAAGTGACAAAGCCTTCACCATCAAAGCGGATCACTAAGCCTTCTTCGCTGTCTAATTCCCAAGTAAATTCACGGCTACGATCTCCATGAGCATAGTTGCCAGTACCACCTTGTTTTAATTCGAAGCGGACACCACTGCTGGAACCATCTTCGCCTTCTAGGTAGTAGATGCCGAGTACATCCTCTTGTGAGCCTAAGTTGGTTGAGACTAGCTCATCATCTTCAACAATTTCATTTTCTGCTTTAACAACTTGAGCTTCAGAGTTCTTTTTCGCTTCCGTTAAATAGTCACTGGTTTTATCAAGGCTTTTTACCAATTCAAAGGTGTCTTTTACGCCTTCAGGTAAAGTTAAATTAGGATGATCGCGAGAGAAGTCAATCACGAGTTTAATTGCCGTTGCAAGCGGTAAAATGAGTTCAGGATCGTATTGAGTTGCTAATTGATTGAGTGATTCAACTGAGGTTACAGGCTTATCCTCATTTTGTTGTTGCAATAACGCACTAACGGCTGTGCTGACATTAGTAACATTAACCGCAAATAGCTCATCTTTGGTTAATTGCTTGTCTTCACCTGATGCTTTAATCGCAGCGTCTAAACTGCTTAAGTAGGAAACAAGCTTAACATTGCTATCTGCTTGTTCGCCGACCGCAACGACTTTAATTAAGTCATTTAATTGTGAATCATCCGCTGAAAGAGCTAAGGTGTAATTGCCGTCTTTGTCTGCTTGAACATCAAACTCTTTATTGCCGACCGTTACCTTAACTTTCGCATTAGCAATTGGGCTATCGGTGACTTTACCTTTTAGAGTAACAGAGACCATGTTGGCTTTGACCGTGGCTTTCACGTTTGCGCTAGCACTCGCACCTTGATTATCGGTTACGGTTACGCTAAAGGTAAGTTCTGTGTCTTGAGTAACCGCGGGTGCAGTAAAAGAAAGGCTGTTACTTGAGGTATTGCCAAGTTCGACTGTTGGACCAGAAACTTGTTTCCAAAGATATGAGGCTATACTGCCATCGGTATCGTTGGCATTGGCGGTGATGGTGACAGCTTTTGTTTCTTGCACCTCAACAGATGCAGCACTAACGGTTGGTGCTTTGTTCTGAGGCGCGGTGTCAGATTTTTTATCTGAAGAACCGCCACCACAACCAACCAGTAACCCCGTAATGATCATGCTTAAGGCGGTTTTTTTCACTGAGCCTTGGTAAAAATTGGACAAATCCATTGTAAGTACCTTTATTATATTGATCTCAATTGCGGTGAGATTATATATAAAGTAAGACGTTCTTTACAATATATTAACAATCAGTATCCAATGCACAGTTGATGCCAAATTATGGCGTAATTTCTCGTCGGTAAATAATTTTATCGTGACCGCGATACCGACCGAAAACAACGCTGGCTCTTGGGTCGTCTAATTGGGTTGCTGTTGCGTTATCCCATTGCCAATACCACTTTAAATAATCAGGTGTTTGGACCGGTGCGGTAATTGTGCCTCGGTAAATTGGTGCATTATTGCTAGAGGTTGCACGCCAGAGGAGTTTGGCTTCTCCACTGGTAAATATCGTACTCATTGCACTTTCAGGAAAAAGGGTGCGAATAATGGTTTGGTTGGTCCCAAGTGCGGGTTGATAGTGATAACCATTTGGCTCTTGAGGGTTATAGGGATTACTTGGCGTAGTACTGACACTTGAAGCTAAGCCGAGATCTGGCTTCTGAAGAGTCGTGCAGTTATCCTTTGTGTTTTTAACCCAAGTCGAGCCATCCCAAAATTCTGTATTGAGTGTCATTAAAATAGGCTTGCTTTCTACGCCATTGCTATTGTATGCGGTTAAACGACCATGACGAAATACAAGAGGCGCCGAGTTAATTCTTTTCGCTTGGCAACTTGGGCTATTACAGCTTGAAAGCGTAATGTCTGGCGTATTTACACCTGCAATATTGCCATCATTGTCGTTAATGGTTACGCCAATGTCAGTTTGGGTGAAAGGTCCATCGACTCGAATTGTTGACGTTGGAGCTAGGCGTCTGAGGGTCGGTTGCATTTGTAGGCTTACCACGCCATTTGCCCAGCTTATCGGTGGCGGCAAAAATTGAGCATCTGTTAAACGAGCGCTTAAGTCTTTGTTGCTATTCCTTGCGATTAAGTTCACTTCTGCTTTGGCAAAGTCACCGATGTAATTTTGTGTCGGTGAACGTTGTTCGTTCAGCGCAGTTAATCGAAAACGACTTGAAACTGGGCGATCTAAATAGGTAAAAGTCGTGCATTGGGGGATAACAGAATTCGTATCCACTTTAAAGCTAGCTGGTACAAAGCGACCAATATTATTGGATGTTGACTGGGCAATGGGCTGAGCCGTTCCCATATAATTAGGCGCCTTGGCGGCGAAAGTAAATACCCCCACTTCTGATACTGATTGTTGCACTAAATTAGGTGTAGTTTGCGCCGCCATATTAAATGAAGTTCGACTAATGCTGCCAACTGCGCCATTGGCAGGCAACACCAAATTATGGGATAGAGCAATGTTGGTTTGTTGGTAATTATGGGTAGTGAGATTATTGCAATAATCACTGTCACCGTTTGCTTGCCATGCTTTGGCTTCTACGCTTAAATTAAAATTCTCGCCCGCTTTTTTAAAAGCACTGGCAGGCAAAAAGCCACCGCTGTAATTTCCTGCATTTTGCTCGGCTTTAATGCAAAAACCCATAGGTGACATCACAAATTGATCGCTACCAAATACATGAGGGTTACCAACAGTCGGGTTGTTACGCCAAAACTTCATGCTAAGCTCGACACGACCTGCTTCTGGGTAAGATAAAGTAAAAGAGGTTTCGCCTCGGTTATTGAAGCGTAATCTTCTTGGCGTTGGTGTGGCTTCATTATTAGAAACGGGGGCTGATACCGTACCAGTGTCAGGAGCATAAGTGTCAATTAACGTTCTCGCATTAACGGCAGGCGAATTTGGCTCCACATAAGTACTGGCAAAATAGACGGTTCGAGTTCGATTTCTAAAGGTGGGAACGCATCGATTGCCATTATTATTCAATTGCCTCGCTTGCACATTAACCGTTTGGGTTTTATTGGCGTAGTCGTTCTGCACATTAAACACAAAGCCGCTGGCGGCGAAATTAAAGCTACAAGCCGCTTGCGATGCCACTGCGTTGCCTTTTTTGCACAAGGTTGGGTTTAATGCATTGGGTGTTGAGGCGCTAATCCCTATGTTAATTTGATTCATTGACAATGAACGTAAATAAACTTGTTTTTGCCCATTGGTGATATCAGTACGGGTGATGCGCTGGTTTTGCGCTTCATCGGCGTACCAGCCGCCTTGTGACGTAGGAATATTAGAAGATAAATCAACGGTAACATCAGACGTTACTAACTTGCTGCAATCGCTATTGGCGCATGCTTTGATGACCATAGGTTCAGGCTTACAAGTGAAAGGCTCGTTAGTGTAGCCAATTTCGAAATGATCAATGGGCGGATTGGGGTTGGCTTTATCTACTAATTCAAAAGCGGCATAACCAAAGGTTTCAGATACATGCACTCGGTCGCCGCGATAAGTATCTTCATCGACCACTGCACTTACAGAAGTTGAAGTAAGATTACAGCGTCGTAGCCAACCACCATCACTGCCATTGCGGGTGCTTTTTTTGGCAATCAGTCTTAAATTGTCACCAAAATTTACTTCGGTTAATGGAGTTGTACTCTGGCATTGATCTGATAAGCTTCTAGTGTTATTTCCTTGATTATTAAGGGTTTGTCCTTCACCAATTTGGAAGCGCAGCATTTTATCAGCATTGTAATTTACCTCACCTGAACTGCGTTTTAAGGCGAGATAGGCGATGGTTTCTGTTGCTGCTCGGAAAGCGTTACTCGGTTTACAGCGCCTAATTAGATCATAGACTCTTGTTGTATCAAGCTGTAATTGTAAGGCACTTTTATCATTATTGTTTAACGGTCTTCCGACACTGGTCACCCAGCAACGACCATTGTTATTATCAGTTTGGGTTTGAGTCATGGCAACATCATATAAATTGACATCGTTGGCAACTTGTTCCCAACTGGAATCAAAGATATTCAAATTGGTTGCTCGGCGAGTTTGAACAGAAAATGCCGCTAATTGCACGTCTGAGGTTAAGGTATGTTCCCCTTCCGTTATTGCCAACCAATGGACGTTTTGCATGATTTGCGAGCGAATGTAATTTCGATTACGAGAAGTCGGTGGCTCTCTTTGGATCCAAGTGAACCCTTGATTGGTGACATTGGTGATGAATATTGACGCTGGACCATCATTGTTTTCGGGGTTATTACTGCTTATGGTTGGGGTAATAAAGATCAGTGGCGTAACCCCAGCAGGAAAGGCTTTATCAAAGGTAACAGTGATAGGGCGATAAGAATTACTGGTTGCTAGTGATTGGCTTTCACCAAATTGTAACCAATCTTCCACATCTTCGGCGTGGGCGAATAAGGGCAACAATAAAAATAGGCTTAAGCAAATAGCTACAAGTCTTTTATTATTCAAATGGGTTTCACTTATTAATCTCATCATCTTTTTCATTAATCTTTCGCCATCACTTCAACTTGTCGGCTGACGCGTAAATTGCCTAATTCACAGATTGCTTTGCTGGTAATGCGATATTGCTGTGGCGTTGGTGTTTGTGTTGGATCTTCAAACATAGTGCATTCAAGAGTAACCCGACAACCACGAAAGCTATTGATGGTGGGTGGTGTCCAGCTTTTGTTTATAGGAGCATTGTTGATTGGATCGCAATTGCTAGCGGGGGCAGCGTTCGGTGGAAATAACCTTGCTAGTGCTGCATCAGCACCACTGTTGGCGGCAAGCAGTGCTCGGGTTCCCCAAATTTCTTGTGAAAGTGCGGTATCTTCTTGGTCGGACACTGTGATCAGCGATGCGGCTAGTAAAAACATCACAGTTAATACGAAAATGCCTAGCACCAACAAGCTACCTTGCTGGCGTTTTAGAGATGAAATCGATGTAATAGAAGTGTTAGGGGACATTGAGCACCTGCACTTGGTGATGATATTGAAACTGTGAGCCATTAAAGTTAAATATGGGCTGAACACGAATAATGGCGCTGTGCTCTAAGGTGGCTTGGTCAATAAAAAAAGGGCGATTATTACTTTGGTTTAAGGAGTTGACTATGTTTTGCGCCATTAAGCTACCCGTACCCATTTGATTAGGAAATCGTTGAATGGCGTGAAAGCCATAATTTGCGTAGCGCAACAATTGCGAACCTTGGACACAATAACTCACAGGCTGATGGGTAAAAAACATTCGTTCACTGGGAGAGCGTTCAGCAAATTGTGTCGAACGAGTAAAAATTAAATTAACAACATCACCAGTAGAAGATGCATTTTGAATATCAGCATACTTTCTTGGATTGCTCGAAGGGCTATAAACCTCAGCAGTCGTTACTGGATAAACATAAGCGCGCTGATTAGCGGCAATGTCTGAGTTTGATTGCCCATTACTGCTTGGCTTCTTATCCAAAAACACTTTGCCAGTGTTTGCTGCTGAAGCGGGTACAAAAGGCAAGTCTAAATAGCTGGTGGATGTCACCGTAGGTACAAACTCAAGGCATTGAAAACTTATATTGTTTGAGTTTAATCGAACGCTATTTGGCAAAGCGGTACGCAGTTCACGGGTCATGCGTTGTATGGCAAAACGGCTAGAGCCGATCACTCGATCTGCGGCATTGGAGTCCACATAAATCTGAGTGCCAAAGGTGACAAAGCTGCCAATGCCAACCAGCACAATGCCGAGGATAACCAGCACTGTCACCATTTCCATTAAGGTAAAGCCTAATGATCGCGTGAGTCCTTTTACCATTAATAGTTACTCCGCACTGCATCAAAACGATATTCTGTGCCTTCAGGCGTGGTGACTGTGACAGTAATGCGTTTAGAAACAGCAGGGCTACTTGATGCTACTGCCACTTGCAATTTATAGTTTTTATAAACATCCGCATAGGTTTGGCTTGAACCTAACATAGGGCTATTGATAGTGAGGGTTTTGTAGTCATTGATGTTGGCAAAATTATCACGAACAGAATTACTTGCGTTTAATGTACAAATTTCTTGCGATGTGCCAGTTGCTTTACAAGCAGGAATACCACCAAAGCCAGTATTCGGATCGTACTGCTTACCCCAAATCTCATTCATGACTGACTGCGCTAATTCAGCGGCGCGTACAGAGTGTAAATGACTGGCGGCGCGATCGGTTTGTGGTAATAGCATGGCAGACATGGCAACCAAGCCCGCGCTGATAACTATCATGCCTGCGACGAGCTCAATCAGAGTAAATCCCGCTGTTCTTGCGCTGTTTGCTTTAATCTTCATAGATGTATCCCTGCGAAGAGATGCTGATTTCGGTCGTGTTGTCAGCGATAATTCGAATGCATCTATCACGGCAAAATTGTGCGGCTCGACCATCAGTATCAAACGGGATAGCAAAGCTGCGAGAATTTGAGATATGGGTCACGGTAACATCATCAGGAAAAGTATAAGCATCGCCAATGAATGAAAAATTTGCACCATCACAGTCACTGCCTTTTCTGTTTGCTCGTTGTGTTTGGTAGCCATTGCTGTTGATGGAAAGTTGATAACATTGATCACTATTATTGATCGCCAGTTGCTGGACTTGGCGAAGCTTGCTGATGAGATCATTACGGACTGTGTAGGCAGAATAGCTGGAAGTGCCAACAAACTTAGGCACGACTGTTACTGATAAAATGCCGATCAACACTATAGTGGTGATCAGCTCAATTAACGTAAACCCCTGTTGTGTGCGGCTATCCATAAACATAAAGTGCTAATAAACTCTCTTGTTATCTGTATTATTTGCTATGTTTTAAAACTGTATCTGGTACTTATCTGAGCCATCATGAGCAATTTGCCGCGGTTGGCAAGTCTGAATACACAGGTGCCACAGTGGCTGATGCTGCTTGGGTATAAGTTAAACTGCACGTCTCTGGCGCGCCACGTTGACGGATCACAATACTAGCTGGTGTCGTCGCAGGTGATGGCGTGCTAATTAACCAATCTTCCGTACCTGACGCATTGGCGGTTGAGTCGAAGGTCATTTCTGTGGCGTTTTCAAGCTCAGCCTCGGTTGCCTGTAAATACCCAAAACTGGTGACGGCATTGGTGCCTGTTCCTATGTCAACCGCTGGCGCAGTGGGCGTGGCATTAAAAGCTAACCCTTCTTGCCCAGCAATGGCGGCTTTAGCATACACCATAGAATTGGCACTTTGCAGTGCACCTTTAAGTCCTTGCAATGCCGATACTCTGGCATCACCCTGAAAGTTTAAAAACTTCGGCGCAGCCACCACCGCCAAAATCCCTAAAATGATAATAACGACAACCAACTCGATTAAAGTAAAACCGCGCTGTTTTATTTTCATGTTTTGCACCTCAACTCTGTTCTTTAAAATGGCACGTTGTGCATTTAAAAAGCAATAAGCTTTTGACTGTTAAAGCTAATTTCTTTACTACAAAAGCCGTTTGATATCATCCATGAGGTTTAGTGTGAAAAGTAAAACTATTTAGCTAAGCAACATATCATAGCCAGAGTTTGATGCAAGCTTTGGTGAGTAACAAACCTAACTGAATTGAATGATGTGATGGTAAAAAGTGGTAGAAATGGTAAAGGGTGGTAAAAAGTCGCTGTGAAATAAAATGACTGATAGTTGATAAAAATCACGCCCTAGATGCTAGGGCGTGAATAACTGCTATAACGTTTAATTAGTTACAAGCAGTCGCGGTGATCACATAGCTTGCAGGTGTGGCTGGAATTGCCGCAGCATTGCCAGCAGAACCATCGCCATTACCTTGTTGTGGTACACCAGCACGTGGCGCTGTGTAAGTTAAGAAACATGCGGCAGTAGTTGGCGTGCCATTAGCACGAATTTGTGCTACACCAGCAACTTGAGCTGTAGGAGATGTTGTTTCAGTTACAATCCAGTCAGCAGCTGAATTAGCTGAGTTTGCTGCTAAAACAAAACTGCCGTCTAAACGCGCAGTAAGCCCAGCAAGAGTCGCTGGAACAAAAGCAGGCTCATCCGTATTTAATGCATGATTTGCTGCTTGCAGAGTATTAGCAGAAGAGATTGCACCACTTAAGCCACGTAATGCGGACTCTCTAGCATCACTTTGGAAGTCTAAAAATCTAGGCGCTGCTGTTACTGCTAAAATACCTAAAATGATGATCACAACCACTAATTCGATTAGGGTAAATCCTTGTTGTTTTTGCTTCATAATTCTCTCTTTCTCTCTTGTTAGTTATACCCATCGTACCAATTAACTATGTTGTGAATGAAATACTAGCTTTGCCACTACTTCGTTGCTTTTGCTAATACTCCCTAACTAACACACTTAATTAGTGTGATTGGTATTTGTTATTCGTACTGATTAACCCATTTAAGCAGTTTGAATAACCTATTTGACCCGTGAAAATGGGTACGAGTCAAATAGCTCGCCCCAGAACTGTTTCGATTTAACGAGTGAATTTTGCTCGTCAAATCAGAAACAACCAACTCAAGATTTAGTGTATCACTAAAAACTGGATTGGCGCGTCAATCTTCCGTGACGGATAAAGCTCCATTTGTTGCAGTAATCGCCTTTAAATGGCTATTACTGTGAACCTTATACAATTGTATCAAGCAATGATGACATTAAGATTATTGCTTAACCAATTTATTAACTTTTTACTCTTCTTTTGGTTTTTCTTGCGCCAGCTTTTGCATTTTTAACTGGTCTCGTTGGCGCAGTTCATAAGCTGCTTTTACGCGCTCAAATTCTGGATCTGGGCGCTGATAAACCAACTTAAAATCTTGTACGTCGAACGGATTAAAGGCGTACACTTCGCCAATACCTGTTCGATAGTATAAGCCTTCGGCATCTTGGCTGAGCATATGCGGCACAGGGTCGGGAATGCCTGTTGTCGCATCTTTTGGCAGAACCGCACTGCGGTGATACCAACACAAATCTGAGTATCTGTGTTCATAACCGTCTTTATCTATCGCTCTGCCGCCAGCTCTTGGTACATGACGCACCGTATATTGCGCTTCACGTGCATCTTCAAAAAAGAACACCATAGTGGGTGGTCGATGCAATACTTGCTCTAAGACGTATTGGCAATCTAAGACATTCATCTTGCTTAAGTCGTGACCTAAGCCCGATGGATAACCAAAGCGTGGATCAATATTCACTCGTTTGCCATCGAGCATCACAAACTTATCTTTTTGACCGCCATCAAGCCATAATTGGTGAACTTGCTTAATTCCATCAATTAACACACTTGCGACTTGATTTTGGTGTTTATCAAACCCATCACGATAGCCGTGTCCATAGTGACGATATAGTAACGCTGCACTTAATAACATCACAATGCCAGTTAAAATAACTATGACCAGTTTATAATCTGATAAACGAGAGCCCATTACTATCCCTATTTATTCCTGCTCGTCAAAATAATCCATTTGACCTAGTGCAAAATCATAAACAATTTTGCCGCTACCAGCTAGTCTAAACTGGCAAATATGGCTGTTTTCTGTATAGAACACTTGTATTTTTAACTGTCTATCGTTAATTCCCAACAGTTTATCCCATAATTGTTGGCAACCAGCAGCAGATGCTTGCGCGGGTATGGGAAAGCCTTGGCGAGAAATCCAAAAACGACTTTGTGCTAATTTGCTGCTTTGGCTGTGATGTTTTTCTGTAAAAATATTATCAACATTTTGCCAAGACACGAGTAGTTGCCTAGGTTTACCGCGAATTACCCACTGGCTATGTATGCTGGTGAGCGCCAACTTTAAATGTAGGTATTCTTGATGTAAAGATTGTTGCTTTGCTTCATCAAGCGGCTTAACAAGGCTGGCAAGCGCGACAAAAAAAAGTATCAATAACAAAAAAACAGCAATGATGCGGCTGAGCCCTTGCAGCAAGTTGTGATTGATTTTTTGCTGCGCATCCATACGTGCCAAGGTTAACCACCTTTTGCCTGATTAAGCATATCCCACATAGGTAGATAAATACCTAATGCCAATAATAAAACCATTCCTGCAACTATGCTGATCAATATGGGTTCAAGTTTTGAGGTTAAGTTTTTTAAGTCGTAATCTACTTCCCCTTCATAGAATTCTGCGGCGTCTTTTAACAGTCCATCTAATTGTCCTGTTTCTTCGCCAACGGCAATCATTTGCAATACTAACGGCGTAAATAGCTTACTGTTGGCTGAGGTACGCAACATGGCTTCACCTGATTCAATACCTCGGCGCATGCCAATAATTTTGTCGTGCATATATTGGTTATCTACTGCGTCGGCGACTAAACTCAGCGCTTGGGTCATGGGAACACCTGAATTAAGCATCATTGAAAAGCTGCGACAAAAGCGTGATAAAGTGGAGCGTTCAATAATGGAACCGACCACAGGTAAACGCAGTTTCCATTGATCCCACTGTTTTTCGCCTTTTTCAGTTTTGTGCCAGTAGCGAATACCAACCACAGTTGCTGCTGAGACCATTAACATCATATCCCAATGATAAATAAAGGCGTTGGATGTAGTCATCAGTAGTTTAGTTGCCCAAGGCAGATCTGATCCTAAGCGACTAAACATGGCTTCAAATTTGGGGATCACCAATATATTGAGCGCTGCCATTGCCATAAAAATGGCGACAAATACAAAACTTGGGTAACGCATGGCTGATTTTATGCGGCGACGAGTTTCTTGCTCACGCTCAATATACATAGACAACTGCATAAAGGTTTCTTCTAGTCGACCTGCATTTTCCCCCACGTGGATCATCGACACAAACAGGGGATCAAAGACATCAGGGTGTTGGTTCATCGCCGCAGATAGTGTACGTCCCGATGTTAACTGCTCCAATAGTGCTTGTAATGCTTGGCGCATTCTGGGAGAAGGCGTGCTTTCAGAAAGTCCCGCAATAGCGCGAAGGATCGGAATGCCTGCTTTGGTTAGCGAGTACATCTGCCGAGTGAAAATTTGCAGTTCTTCTGATTTTATTTTGCGCCTGAATAACGAAGCAAAGCTGATGTTTTTATCCGCTGTTGTGCTTTTTAGTTGAATAGGGATGATGCCGCGCGACAGTAACTGTGTGGATGCAGCTTCTTCTGAAGCAGCATCTATTTTGCCATTGACATTACGACCTTGGGGGTTGCGTCCGTGATATTCAAACCAAGGCATTAAGCGTTAGCTCCTTGCTGTGATCGCTGAGGATCATAGGCATTTTCTGAGATCATTTCTACCAGCTTTTCTACTTCAGAAATCGTCGTTAAGCCATGATATAAGTAATCTAATGCCGCCACAGCAAGGGGCACAAAATTAGGTTTGGCTTTGGCTGCTTGAGTAAAGGCTTGTGGATCGCCTTTACGCATCAGATCCATAAGCTCTTCGTCTAACTCCAACATTTCAAATACGCCAATCCGGCCGCGATAACCGCTGCCATTGCATGCTTGGCAACCTTTACCGACTCTGGCATCAGCTTGACTAAAGTCTCGATTGGATAAGTTTTTAAGCCAAATTTGTTCATGGTAGCTTAACGTGGCAGGTTCTGCGCAATGTTGACATACTCGGCGTACCAAACGTTGAGCGATAATCACTCTTAACGCACTGGCAACTAAGTAACTGGCAGCGCCCATGTCCAACAAACGTAAGGCACTGGTGACCGCGTCGTTGGTATGCAAGGTAGACAAAACAAAGTGACCAGTTAATGCGCCTCTAAGACCGATTTCGGCGGTTTCTTGATCACGCATTTCCCCCACCATGATGACATCGGGATCTTGCCGGAGTGTAGTACGTAATACGTTTGAAAAATCTAAACCAATTTTGTGATTGATCTGCACTTGGTTGATCCGTGGTAATTGATACTCAACGGGATCTTCAACGGTAATGATTTTGCGATCTTCAGTGTTCAGTTCGCTTAAAATGCCGTATAGGCTGGTGGTCTTGCCGCTACCTGTCGGTCCTGTCACCAATAACATACCATGGGGACGCTTAATCTGTTGACGCACGCGCATTAGCATGTCAGCAGGCATGCCCGTTTCGTCTAAGGTCAATAAGCCTGCGGTTTGATCGAGCAAACGCATTACCACGGATTCACCATGATAAATCGGCATGGTCGACATACGCACATCAATTTTATGACCGCGGATCTCGATATGAAAACGCCCATCTTGTGGTAAGCGTTTCTCAGAAATATCTAAGCCAGCCATCAGTTTTAAACGTAATACTAACGCTGAAGCAATATTGGCTTCGTTTAACACAGTTTCTTGCAACTGTCCGTCAACCCGCTGCCTGATCCGCAGTAAGTTATCACCAGGTTCGATATGAATATCCGATGCTCGCATTTGCACTGCGTCTTCAAAAATAGATTGCAACAGCTTTACCACAGTTGCATCGCTATCAGAATCTGAGCTAGTTAAACTGCCCAGATCGAACTGTTCACTTGAGGCATATTCTTGTTCAAGTTCACCGGCGATTTGAGCAATTTCTTGAGTGCGTCGATAGAGATTATCAAACGCATTCAGTAATTGTTGCTCTGTGACTACCGCCAGTTTAATTTGCTTAGGCGGCAATAAGGATTCAATGACGTCCAGTGCTTGCAGATCGGCAGGATCACTCATGGCGATCCGGACAAATTCATTGGTATTTTCGATCGCTAAAGCACGATAGCGTCGTGCCTGTACCTCTGGCAGTAAGTTAACCACTTCTGAGGCAATGGGGCGGCGGCTGATATCAATAAACGGAATATTTAGCTGCTGAGATAAAAAGGTAAGCAATTGATCTTCTGAAATACATTTTAGATCAATGAGGGTTTTTCCCAGCTTTTTACCACTGCTTCTTTGTTCTGATAATGCCTGTTGTAACTGTTCATCAGAAATAATCTGATTTTCAACCAACAAGTCACCTAGGCGTTTTTTCAGTTTCGGTTTCATTGATACGTCTCAGCTTTTAATTCAACTGCGCCAAACGGCGCTGAATATAGTTTCTACTTGCAGGCGATAGTCTACGGCTTTGTAACGCCTGCGTATAAGCCGTTTTTGCCTTTAAATACTGACCATTAGAATCGAGATTATAGGCTAAGCCAAGCCACCAACGACCTTGTTCAGGCTCTAATTTTGTCAGCTGTTGATAGGCATTAGCGGCTTGGGGAAATAGCTGTTGCTGCTGTGATATGGTGGCAATTTGCAGCCATTTTTCAGCGACATTAGCATCGGTATTGGGAATGCTACTTAAAGTAGTTAATGCCTGATCTGCTTGTTGAGTTCGGTAATATACTTTGGCTAATAATAAAGCAAATTCACTTTGCTGTGGGAATAATTGCCAGCCTTGTTTGAGTAACTTGATAGCGGCGTTGTTTTGATTACGTCCGAAGTAGATTGCCGCTAATTGTCGTCTGGCTTCGTGCATTGCTGGCTCGGAGTTGAGTGCTTTTTCATATGCTGATTGGGCTGTTTGTAACTGCCCTTGTACTCTGGCTTGCTGCGCTTGTTTAAAGAATTTATCAGCCAATTGCGCTGGCGTTAATTTAACTTCCTTTATTTCAAGCGTAGGTTTGGGCTGCGCATTTACGATTTTGCTTGGCTCCTGAATTGGCTTCTGTGTCACCGTCGGAGCTGACTTTTCTGCTGGAGTTCTCGTTTTTTGAGCGACATCTTGCGATTGCTTTTCTATCGATGGCGTGGTTGTTGGCAGCTTGTTATTAATAGCAGTGCTATTAACCTTATTATCGCCAGTACTGCCAAGCGTTGTTTGCGTCGAATCATTAATTACTTGGCTAGTGTTTTTTACTGCAGGCTTCTTTGTTTGTTGGGCGGCAGCTTCAGCAGTGTTATTTGTTGATGGCACTTTGCTGTCAATTTTAACCGGCGTTGCTAACTCCGAAGCTGGATGCTTGATATGGCTAGCCGCAATTTTGCTATCCATATTTTGTGCTTGTAGCTGATTTTGTTCTTGTATTATCAGTACTTCTGCGGTTTTATCCACATACCAGTAGCTGACGATAAGTAGAATTAACATCACTACTAAGAGCAGCCAACCACTTTGAATTTTCGATTTGCTGTTGTTGCTGCTTCCTCTCACTGGCGCGATATTTTTTAGCTCATGAGGCTGCTGACGTTTATCGAGATCTTGCAGCATTTTATTAATAACACTCATAGCATGCTCCCATAAAAATGACTGGCAACTACAAGGGCGAGGGCGATGACAGTTATGGCTAATAAACTGAACAATAATGGTTTGTTTAGACTAAATTGTCCTTTAACGGCATCTTCAGTGTCCAATACTGCGGCTTTTATATGGTTTTGTGTCAGTTGATATTCACCTTCACCAAAGCACACCATTAACGCTTTATGGGTTAATACGTTGATAAGCCTTGGCGTGCCTCTAGCTGCTTTGGCGATGATAGACGACATGGCTTCAGTTACCGCGCTAGCACCCGTTAATCCGGCAACACGTAGTCGTTGCTGGATGTAATTATGCACTTCGGCATCCGTTAACAATCTTAGTTGGTAGCTAAAACTAATACGTTGGCGTAATTGGCGAAATTTATTAGTGGCAAGACGTTGATCAAGCTCGGGCTGACCGAATAAAACTAAGTGCAGCAGTTTGCGTTGTTCAGTTTCCAGATTGGTATATAAACGTAATGCTTCTAAAGTATCGTCAGGAATTGCTTGGGCTTCATCGAGTACTAATACCGTGGTTTTACCTTGGATAGCAAGCTCAAACAGTCGCTGCTGGATCAAATTACTCAGTTGCATTTGGCTCGTATTATCATCAACATCAATGGCCAACTCATTCGCTAACGCCCAGTTCAATTCTGCTGGAGTCAAATAAGGGTTAGGTACATAAGCACATTGAAAGTTTTCAGGTAACTCATTGAGTAGTTTTCGGCACAACAGCGTTTTACCGCTGCCAACTTCCCCTGTCACCTTAATGAAACCTTCGCCCATTTGCAGTGCGGTTTGTAACACTTGCATCGCTTCAACATGGGGCGCTAGCTGCACGAAATAACTGGTATTGGGTGTCAGTGAAAAAGGTAAATCGGTTAAGCCAAAGTGCTGTTGATACATAAACGCCTATTGATACCATTTATTTAATAATTGCTGTGAACGTTCCAGCTCTGATTTCCATGTGCCTTCACCGACCACTGTTGGTTTAAGTAAAATAATTAATTCGGTTTTCTTGTTCATTTTACGGCGATTGGTAAAGGCTTCACCTAAGAACGGAATGTCGCCTAACAATGGCACTTTTGAGACTTGCTCACTTTTTTCTGATTTCATTAAGCCGCCAATCACTACAATTTGACCTGAGTTGGCTTTGATCACCGTATCTGATTCACGGATCTCGCTTTGAGCTAATGGTAATTGCAGGGGCTGTTCAGCACCCGTGTTAATGCTTTTTATTTCTTCATTAATACTGATTACCGACGGATGAACATGCAGGAGCACGCCGCCATTATCGTCAATTTGTGGCATTACATCCAAAGCGATGCCCGAGAAAAACGGCGTTAGTTCAACATTAGGCTGGGTAACAGCAGAGTTACTGCCGCCGTTATTGACGACTGTAGATGAAACATTCGTCACAAAGTATTCGTCATTACCGACTTTGATGACGGCTTTTTGGTTATTAGATGCCGTGACTCTGGGGCTGGAAAGCACATCGACATCACCTTGGGTTTTTAATAGGTTTATCATAGCGCTGAAGTTATTGTTCTTCCTATCGGCAAAGGTAAAACCGAAAGCCCCTGTGCCACCTAAGGTTTTTGATATCGCATCCGTTAATGGCTGACCTAACCCTGTAGAAAAGCGTGATGTAGATCTACCATTCGTACCGTTTTTATCAACAATGTTTTCCCAGCGGATCCCTTGCTGGTAACCGTCAGATAAAGTCACTTCTATGATCTTGGTTTCTAAAATCACTTGGCGTTGTAAGTGATTTTCTGCTTTTGACAAAAAGGTTTTAACTTGACGTAGTTCATCTGGATAAGCGCGAATGGTGGCGAGTCCTGCTTGTGGCGTGACCACCACTTGACGTCCGTCACCTTCTTCTCCAATCAAAGCAGTAAGGGTTTCTTTTAAGTCTTTCCAGAAGTCGTTTTCATTGCTAGAGCGAATGAAGGTGCCGTTGCCACTGTTACTCTGTGAGTTTGATTGAGAATTTCTTTCACTATTTTCACTAAGAGGGCTACCTGTTCGTTCACTTCGACTGCTGCTATTACGGTTACCACCGCCACCACCACCGTTTTGATTATCTGAAATACGCCCTGAATTAATCGAAGTTAACGAGGTGCCTTGGCGCTGCATAAACAGATAATTGATCGGGAAGGTTTCAGTGCGAAGTCCAGCAGGATAAATGCGTAAAATACGACCTTCACGGTTGATCTCATAGCCGTAAATATCTTGCACAACTTGCAGTACCTCATTAAGAGTTACCGCTTTCAACGATAAGGAAATCTGTCCAGTGACATTCGGGTGTACCACCACGCTTAAGGGGGTACCACGAATTAGGCTGGCAAAGAAAATCTTGGCATCTACGTCATTGGCGTTAACATCAAAACGCCGCTCTTGTGCAACAGGCAGCTGGGCGGTTTGCAAGAGGTCTGAGTGTATTTCCTGCTGTACGTCAGCAGGTAATGCCGGCGGCAGTTTAGATGATGCTTGAGGAGCATGAGTGGCAATCGCTTGCTGCAATTGTTCTTGGGCAATGCTTGGTTGCTTATGTTTGCGAAGCTCTGTATTAACCTGACAACCCACTAACGAGATGGACAGAAAAAAGACCACATATTGATTTAATTTCATTTTATTTATTCCCTGTCACTAGGTTAGCTCCCTGATACAAAACCAGAGTTCGTCCATCCGCTAAGCTAACACTGTTAGATGTTATTTTTGTTATTTTGCTGCCTTGCACTCTGTCGCCAATGGTTTTTATTTGTTGATTGATCACTGCCAGTGTTGGTGTGCCAGTGATAATGCTATTTAATACTGCTTCACCCGTGACGGCTCTAATCGAAGCCATTGGGCGAATGTAGTTATTTGGCTTGGTTGGATCTTGTAAACGTTCAGCGTGAGCCATATCGCTGAGCAATAGTGTGCAAGTAATTGTGAGCACCCAGATAAAGTATTTATTGCTGTTTAGCGACACTGAGGAACTCCTTGTTTAAACTTAAGGTATACAGCTCTAGTTCAATTTTTGCGTTAGGGTAAGTGTCAACTTTGTAATTTAATCGTTTCCAATACAAACGATTGGGGAGCTTATCCACTTCAGATACAAAGGTTAAAAAACTAAAGTAGCTGCCGGTCATCGACAACTTTAAACCATGACGATACAGGTTAATTGAATCAGGATCATCTGCATTTAGCATCGGCTCTGGTTCAATAGAAGAGAGACCTGTAAGCTTTACGCCTTTGGTTTTGGTCAATATTTGTTGTAACAACGCTGGCATATACTCTGGCGGTACCATGTCGACAACTTGATCACCTAATTGCTCATCGAGCTGTTGATGTTGTGCCTTTAATGATTGTAATTGATTGCGATAATCTTCATTTGGGTCTAATTGCAAACGATTTTGATAATTCGAAATCATCATTTGTACCGCTTCATTTTCTGACATTAGCCCAGCTAATTGTTGCTGGATTAACCGTTGTTGCTTCAGCATTGAATCGATAGGTTGAAAAGCGGCAAAGCAGATAGCCGCAACTAATGTTAACGTCACTAAGACTCGTTCGCGTCGACTCAGTGATTCAAACTTTTCGGCTAACGTTATTAATTGTTGTTTCATTGCTGCCCCTTAGTTTCATCGTTGGGTAATTGAGGCATAGGCAACAGAACTCCAGGTATTTGTATGGGAGGTTTATAAGTTGTTGTTGGTTTTTCTACTTCTGGTTCTTCGAGTTGCAGTGCATCGGTACTCAACGCAAATTCAAGTAATGCAGTGTTATCTTTTACCCTTGATAAGCGAATGGCTCCGAATGAACGACCGGAGAAAGATTGAGTATGGCGTAAATTATCAATCCAGTGAGGTACGGCAGCGGGATTACGAGTTCGGCCTTTTAATAACAATTTATCTTCATTTTCAGAAAACTGAGTGAGCCAAATATCGCCATTGGTACTTTTTGCAAGATCCGTCAGCAAGCCTAAGTAGCTTTTACTTCTGATATCGTTACGATCACTGAGTTTACTGATAAGTTGATCCTTCACTTTCAGTTGCTTTTGCCGTAATTCAACTTGTTCAACTAACTTGGGTGAGGGCATTAGCGCACCTAACTCTTGTTCAAATAGATCCACTTGTGATTGATTAGCTATTTTTAGTTGTTCGGCAACAGCAACAGATTGGTTCAATTGCTCAAGCTGGTGATTAAGGTAGGCTGCGCTAGCAGCTAATACTAAGCCCAATAGTACGCACAATGTCAACAAACGAGTAAAAGATAAACGCAGTTTTTGTGGCAATAATGACTCGGAATAAAGGTTAATCCTGTTTTTCATTCATGGCCTCCAACTCATGCTCTTTTAGTGCTAATTGAGCAATTAATTCGTTCATGCTTGTTGAAGTCATAGCTTGAACCGATTGACCAAAATTATTATCGAGTGCTTGTGCCAGTGGTTCTCCGATGTTTTCGACCAGTACTTGAATTTGGCTAACTGGCGCTTGGCGCAGCTGGCTCTCATAAAAGTCCATCGAGCGTTGGATCTCAATACTTAAGTTATCAGCAACACCATAGGCGATATCTTCACGGGTCATTGCATCAAGCGCATGGAACCCACGTACTCTTCTCTGTAGTAATAGTTCACCAGACTTAATGATTGCCAACAGTAGTTCACTGTTATTTTTTTGGAAAAGTATCAACCGCGCAGAATCATCAATCGCACCGTCTTGCGTATATAGATGTGTCAGCATTAATTCTTCAATGCTGATCCCGTTGAATGACAAGCCAGCCTCTTGTGCTGCAACAATTAATGATTGCAACTTAGAGCGTTCACACACAACGACATTGACTTTGTTAGGCTGTGGGCTGGCGAAGTGATCCAAGTGGATCTCGTGAATGGGGTAAGTAACAAGATCTTTCACTGCCATTAACAATACTTGGGATATTGTGTCTTCGTCGGCGGCGGGTTTATCAATTTGTAAAAGTTGATAGCGACCAAACCCCAATACAAGTTGGATGCTGGCATTCGGGTAATCTGCTGCCACGATAGAAAATGCACTTTTCCATTGGTTGTTATCAACAGGGATTTCACGACAAATGGGTGCTTGTTCGTTGGTCTCAGGGCAGTACAGCCATAGAGAGCTCTGAGTTAAATATAGACCTAAGGTGAAAACTGATTTTTGTTTACGCCAAAAAGTCATTTTTCTCAGTATGTTATCCATCGAATCGCCTTTATCGTTATTATTCCCTAATGCTTTTTTTCTAAGTCTAGAGAGGGATGATTTTTGCGATATTTCGCATTGACGTACTTAGATTAAGTACAATGACAGCCACATTTGATAATTCTCTAACAATCATGCTACTAGCGTCAAGTATCTGACAGTTTTATTCCTCTACTTAATTGAAAACACAGTTATCATTGCTTAATTCTTTCCGATTTAGGAATATTACAGCATAAAAACAAATTATTAAGGCTTTATGACAAAGGCTGTATTCTAGCTCTGAACTGTACTTTTTTAGGCACTGTGAACGATTTGTTGTTTGAAATTAAGGAGGGCGCTTTCAGCTAATGACGCCCCCTATGATTACTCTGAATTCAGGTTAATCATTTGTCTTTAGAGTGTTGTTGTAAAATATCTTCTATTTGCTCATCTTTCTTTGCCCAAATATCATTTAACCAGCGTTGAAACTCTACTCGGCACTGGTTGTTATCCATGTATTCTTTTGCATCTATTTTTGGAACGGGCATGGCTTCAATACGTACAACAACCTTTTTCAGTTTGCCTGACAGGGCTGTCTTTAACACTTCTTGCTCTTCATCTGGATACACTAAAGTCATGTTCAAAACTTTATCAAATTGCTCGCCCATGGCAGACAGGGCAAATGCAATACCGCCGCTTTTGGGTTTAAGTAAATGTTGATAGGGGGAATTTTGTCTTTGGCGTTTTACCTCAGTAAAGCGACTGCCTTCAACATAGTTCATAATGCTTGTGGGTAATGATTTAAACTTTTCGCACGAGCGACGAGTGGTTTCGAGATCTTTACCACGCAACGCTGGATTCTTTTTTAATTTTTGTGGACTGGTACGATTCATAAACGGCATGTTGAGCGCCCAGCAGCCTAAGCCCATAAAAGGCACAAAGAGTAATTCGCGTTTTAAAAAGAACTTCAACATTGGGATATGGTTACGTAACACATAAGTTTGGGCTGCAATATCAAACCCACTAATATGATTACAAAATACTAGATACCATGAATTCTTATCTAACCCATCGAGCCCTTGGATATCCCATTCGATATTGGATGTCAGTTTAAGGATAAGACCATTGCCACATACCCAACCATACATACATTTGTCCAGTAGTTTAGATAATGGAATTTGTATAAATCGGAAAGGTAATGCGAACTTAACAACGCCACCTAAAATCAAAATACTCGACCAAAAAGCGGTATTGATAATAAGTAAAAAGCCACTTAAAAAGTACAAAATAGGGGCGGGTAAAAAACTTAACATACTTACTGCATTCCTTCCTTCGATTGGTCTTTTAGCCTTGATATGATTTGATCTTTTTGCATCCAACGCTCATTGAGTATTTGTTGAAAACGTTTCTTAAATTCGCGATCTTTGGCGTAATCACCACGCATTTCATTGGTAATATCGCTAAGTTCAATGTGAACATAAACCTGTTTTACTTGACCGCTGATGTAATGCCAAAAGCTTGGCGTTGCCTCAGGGTAGTAAACAGTAACATCAATCAACTTATTTATGCACTCATCCATACTACTCAAGGCGAATGCTAAGCCGCCAGCCTTTGGTCGCAGTAAGTGTTCAAAAGGCGAATTCTGCTGTTGATGTTTTTCCTTAGTGTAACGAGTTCCTTCGACGAAATTCATAATGCTTACAGGCTTGTGTTTAAACTTTTCACAGGCCTTGCGAGTGATCTCGATATCTTTACCTTTTAATTTTGGATTCTTGCGCAGTTGCCCTGTGGTGTAGCGGCGCATAAAAGGGAAATCCAGTGCCCACCAAGCGAGACCGAGTACAGGCACATAAAGCAGTTCTTTCTTTAGGAAAAATTTGAGAAAAGGAATGTTACGATTGAACACGCGTTGTAGTACTAAAATATCAACCCAGGATTGATGATTCGCTAACACCATGTACCAATCGTTTTTTGAAAAATCATTGCTACCACTAATGTGAACCTGAACAGGGTGGAATATTTTTTCAATAAACGTATTTACAGAAATCCAACCTGTGGCGCTGTAATCTAATACATAATTACTAAGCTTAATGCAGGCTCTAATCGGCACAAGTTTCAATACGCCAAAGGATAATATTGGCACCATCCAAAAAAAAGTATTGATGACGTAGCAGCTGAAGGCGAGAACACCTTTAATCAATGACACAAAAATCGCTCTATGTTGAAGGTAAAGGCACCATTTTACCTAGAAGGGGCGAGAACAGCAAAATCAAAATGTAGCCGAGGACCTTTATAAATTGAATCGATTATGCAGTTAACATTTGTAACAAAGCTGACGAAATAGTAATTAGTTTTGAGATTGCATTTTTTTTGTTGTACTTATTAAGTTAGGCAGATTTAATCCTTAGGCAATGGCAACAATGGCATTAAGCGTTCGAACTCCGCTAGTACGATTACCTGAATTTGATGCAAGAGTTACTGCAGAGAGTATAGAGCAGGAACGCTTAGCTCAAAAAGATAATGAGTTCACTTCTGCAATGGTTGCTGGCGCTGATGCAACAAAAATCGAACAATTATTTATCTCATCAAGTTACTTTAACGATGAATTTATTTCTAAGTTTGATATTAACTATCAACAAGTTATTGGTAAACTGTTGTTGATTTTTGATGCTGAGCGAAGAAATGTTAGCCGAATGTTTGAATTTATAGAGCTTCGTTCGACATTGAAGGATAAATTCCAGCACGAGTTGGTAATAAGCATGGATCCCAAAACAGGAGATGTAGGATTACTTGTTCTTTTATTTAAGCCGCATTTTTTTCATTTTAAATTACTGTTTTCAGAAGTCGCTCCCAAAAGAGTTGATTATTCTCAATGCGAAATCCCACAAGTATTATTATCCAGCTTGGTTAAACAATACAGTAAGTTAGAAGACAATGAACTCTTGAAGCTTGAAACTCGATTGGCTAGCGTTTTTGACAGGAGTTTAAATCATTTTACATTAAGGAAACTAGCTACAGAAGGGAGGGCAGCCGTTACGATAACAGTTGCATCAGGAACAAAAACGGAGTCCTTTTCGGCAGGAGTAATCGATGATCTTGATGGTATTGAAAGCGCCATTTCGGCTCACTTATCTCAACACCAAACAGAAACAATTGAAAATTTATTAACCGAAAACTGGAGAAAAGAGGCATTTCAGCTTTTTGGTGCTCACTCTGAACTAGAAAGGTTAACAGGTCGATATATTAGCCAACATCAGCTACGTTTTACGAAGATTCGTACTGTAAATAAAGATGAGATACTCAGTGGGCAAGATTTGTCTGCGCCTGTAGAGCCAATGCAATTATTTAGCAAAGTAAATGAACACCTAAAGTCAAACCATGATTTTTTAATTCTTGCAAAATCGACATCTACTTTTGTGATTGACTCTCGTCAAAAGGAAGAGTCTAGAAGTGCTAGAGCTTGCAGCCCAGCAATCTTTAGAGTGTATGCTACGGAGTCAAAGCAATTTGTCATCGAAGTTGTTTATCTAATTGGAAAGGCGAGTACGCATTGTATACTGGCATCTATGAAGCCTAAGTTTATCAATGAATGTAAGTTTAACTACTCATTGAATTAGATATTTTACAAAATAAGAGAGTAAGTTAACGATGTTGGATGATAATCTACATCTTGCATGTATTCTCAAAAATTTTAACTTGAACTCAGCCTTGCTAATAATCTATCCATAGCACGATAACCTAAAGCTTGAGCAATATGACTGCGATCAACCATTTTTTCACTCTGTAAATCAGCAATGGTGCGGGCAACGCGTTGTAATCGATGAAAGCTTCGAACAGATAACCCCAGTTGATTAACGCTTTGCTCTAGGAAAACTAAGTCGGTTTGGGTAAAACCACCAAGCTGTTTTAATTGTTTGCCACTTAATTGACTGTTCAGTATTCCTGCGCGAGCGAGTTGAATGTCACGAGCTTTCAGCACTTTTTTAGCTATGTCGACACTGGTTTCTGTTGGCTGTGTATTTTGTGTCAGTGTGCCTTGGGGCAGTTTAGGTACGTCAATGGTGAGATCGAACCGATCCAAAAAAGGGCCTGATAGTCGAGCTAAATAGCGCTGGATTTGTGCTGGTGTGGCACGAGTACCACCTTCTGCATCGCCACAAGGGCTAGGGTTTAATGCCGCAATAAGTTGAAAACGACTGAGAAACTTAAGCTTGGCTGCCGCTCTTGAGATGACCACTTCTCCGGTTTCCATTGGCTCTCGTAAACAGTCTAAAACTTTGCGTGGAAATTCGGCGACCTCGTCAAGAAACAACACTCCGCGATGGGCTAATGATATCTCTCCTGGCTTAGGAATACTGCCACCACCGACTAACGATATCGATGAACAAGTGTGATGGGGTGATCTAAATGGGCGTTTAAAGAAATGTTTTGGGGTTAATGACAACCCTGCAACAGAATGTATGGCTGAAACCTCTAAAGCTTCTTCGTAATCAAGTGGTGGTAATAACGACATTAAGCGGCTGGCAAGCATGGTTTTTCCAGTACCGGGTGGACCAAGCATCAATAGGTTATGTCCACCTGCTGCTGTGATGGTTAATGCTTGTTTGGCTTGATATTGACCTACCACATCGCTTAGGCAAGGTGGTGCATCCTCGGTTGTGTTGGAGATCCACTGGGCGCTGGGATCAATACTGGGTAATGTTTGTTGTCCATGTAGATAAGCTGAAATTTGCTGTAACTGTTCGGCAAAAAATACTTGGCGATAATCTACTAATTCTGCTTCATGACGATTGGCTTGCGGCATGATTAATTTATGGTCGCAATTTTTGGCGGCGATAATTACTGGCAAAAGCCCGACACAAGGTTGCACTTTCGATGACAATGCTAGTTCACCAACAAATTCATGATCTTTTAAACTGGCTAAAGGAACTTGGCCTGATGCGGCAAGAATGCCGATGGCAATGGGCAAATCGTAGCGTCCACCTTGTTTAGGTAAGTCAGCTGGAGCGAGGTTAACCGTGATCCGCTGCATGGGGAACTCGAAACCTGCATTAATGAGTGCGCTTCGAACACGCTCTCTGGCTTCTTTTACCGAGGTTTCGGGTAGACCAACAAGGTTGAAAGCAGGTAATCCGTTGCTTAAATGCACTTCGACAGTCACAAGCGGCGCTTCAACACCACAACTGGCTCGGGTTAATACACTCGCAATTGCCATTTACATATCCTTATGTGTTAACAATATATGTTTACGGGTGTTATTTAGCTTAGCTGAAAGTCATCAAATTACTTTTTTACTGCATGTTACCAATATATTACCAAGTGACATCAACCCAAACTAAACGGTGATCTGACGATACGGCTTTGCCTTGTTCCCCTCTTGAGTTTTCGAACAAGTAACCTTGTGGATCGCCCTTGGCTTGCCAATATACACCAGAATCGATAACAGAAAGATCGCTTGATGGCAGCACATAATCCAATCGAAGGGGGAATAATTGTGTCCAATAAGCGGCATTGCCATGATACTTTTTATTGGTTTTGTAGTGCTGGCCGCCTGCTGATGTCGGTACTTTATTGCCTATGGCGGCATCTTGATTAATTCTTGGATGATGCAACAGCTGAATAATGGATTGCTTGAATGAATCACCATCAATCGGATCAGCGTTCAAGTCACCAGCTATAACGAACGAGTCTTCAGCAGATAAACTGCTTTTGTTGCCTTTATCGTCGATTAGATACGAACTTTTGTGTGGTTCTGTACTGATGTAATCCGCAAACAGTCTAATTTCATCATGGTTACGGCGACCATTTCGATCCTCTAACCCATCAAATACCGGTGGTGTTGGGTGCATAGCAAGCAAGTGGATAGTTTTATTTTTTGAAACCTGAACAGGTAAATCAATGTGGTTTTTGGATGATAACCGAAAGTGCTTTAAAGCTTGCTCTGTATACCAGCTCGAACCATCTGCTTTCTTAGGTAAGGCGGCGTTGGGCATATCTTTCCAGAGAAAGGTTTGAAAACTGCGAAGTCGACTCAGATCGAGAGGATATTTCGACAGAACAATAAAACCGTACTGCCCATGATAGCTGCCAAAACCATAACCATCTGCTGGTAAAGAGATTTTACCGTCACCATTTAAATCATGCTCAGCAAGTCCGGTATTGGTCGGTGCTATGTAAAAATAGGGGTAATGAATAATTGGTGCACCATTTTGGCTTTTTGTTAGAAAGTTTTGTTGAAAGTCCGTAACGACTTGAGTGTTTCTTCCAATGCCATCATGATCGAACTCGTTGAGCAATAATACATCAGCTTGAGTTCGTTGAATGATTTCTGCCACATTTTTGATTTGTCGATTGTTGCCAGCAGCCATTTGCTCCGCTAATACATGGGAAGATGCACGATCAAAGGCGACATTAAAAGTAGCAAAGCGAATGGGCGATTTATTCACAGTGTTTTCATCTTTGATTGCACAGCCACTCGAACTGCAAAGTGCAGTAATTAACGTGGCTGTATAGAGGATAAGCTTCATTATTTACGGATAAAGTAAACAGCGATGCCAGTGAACAAAATACTGGGGGCAATGGCACCGAATGCTGGTGGCAGTTCATAAACAATGCTTAAAGGGCCAAAAATTTGGTTGCTGATATGGAAAGTAAAACCCGCTACCACACCAAGCAATACTCGTGCGCCCATGGTTACAGTTCTTAACGGACCAAAAATAAAGGACAGGGCGACTAACAGCATGACTGCAACGGTGACAGGCTGCATCACTTTACGCCATAAAGCCAACTGATAACGACTTGGATCTTGTCGGTTGACCTTTAAATAGTCCAAATAATTGACCAAACCACGGATCGAAAGCGATTCAGGTTTCACTGATACCACATTTAATTTGTCTGGGGTCAGGGTTGAATGCCAATCAAATTCAACTAAATCATTTTTCTGTATTTGTTTTGCTGAAATATGAGTTTGCGTTACTTGATGCATGCGCCAGCTGCCATCGATAAAGTCGGCGGTTTTGGCAAATATTAAGGTAGTAAGCGTTTGATTTTCATCAAAGCGATATAGGGTAATATTAGACAGACGATTAATATCATTCACTTGCCCGATATTAACAAATAAGTCACCGTCTTTTGCCCATACCCCTTGTCGAGAGTTGATCAAGCTGCCACCTGAAATTTGCATTGCCCGCAATTCGTTGGCTTTTTTCTCTGCGATGGGAGCGCCATATTCACCAAGTAACATCACCATTAACATTAATGGAATCGCTGTTTTCATGGCTGACTGAGTAATTTGCAGTCGCGACATTCCTGATGCTTGCATCACTACTAATTCAGAGTTTGACGCCAACATGCCAAGGCCGATCAAACCACCGATCAATACCGCCATAGGGAAGAACATTTCGATGTCTCGTGGCACAAGAAATAGGACATAAACACCTGCGTCCATCACTGTGTAGGCACCGCGCCCAACGCTGCGGAGTTGATCGATCCATTTAATAATGCCAGAAAGTCCAGTAAGCACTAATAAACATAATGCTGAGCTACTGACTAAAATGCGAGCAATGTATAAGTCAATTATTTTCATCTAGCCGCACTTCCCTTGTTGTTGTGCTTAGGGAGTTTGATGCGCGCTTTCACTTTGGCGCCAATGGGTCGTTCTTTACTGAGTAATAGCGCGCCCATTATCAATGCAGATAAATGTATCCACCACATCCCTAAATAGCTTGGAATTACCTCATCAGCAAGAGCTTTACGACCTGCGACCATCATGCCGAAATAACCTAAATACAGTAAAATGGCAGGAAACATTTTGGCAAATTTCCCTTGTCTGACGTTAACTCGAGACATAGGTACGGCAATGAGTGTCATCATCAAAATCGCAATCGGGATCGCAAGTCGCCAATGGAACTCAGACGCAGCTTCTGGGCCAGGCATATTGAGTAAGTCTGTGGTTGAAATGGCAGAAAGTTTACGGCGGCGTTCTTCAACTTCTTGATCTTTGATCTGCATTTTATAACCACCGAATTGAATAATTTGGTAGTCAAGTGCGTGAGGAGAGGCTTGGTAGCGGGTGCCTTGCTCAAGTTGTAATTGTTGTTCACCATTTTCTTGCTCAACCACTTTTCCAGTTTTCGCGACCACAATATTGGTTCTGCCACTGGTGTCATTTTCATCGGGTAATTGCGCAACAAACACATTTGATAAATGATTTTGTTTGTTAATGTCTTCAACAAACAAGACTGCACGACCATTGGGACTAGTTTGGAAGCGTCCTTTTACTACTGCGGATAAACCTGCTTCTGATTGTGCTTTCTCAAGTAGCAAGTTTTCTTGCTCTTCTGCCCAAGGGGCAATGTAAAGGGAAATCGCAGCAGTAATAATGACATTTAGGACAGCAATGCTTAAAGTGGCACGGGTTACGTACCATTCACTAATACCGACACCATGAAAAATGACCATTTCATTTTCAGCATACATGCGACCATGGGCTAACAAAATCCCAAGAAACAGGCTTAATGGGAGAATTAATTGCAACAATGAAGGTAAATTCAATGTCAGTAAATTAATCACTAAGGTCGCGGGAAAATCGCCATCGGTTGCGTCGGCTAAAATTCGCACAAAGTGCTGGCTTACAAAGATTGTAAGCAGTACGATTAACACAGCAAATTGGGCTTTAAAAACTTCTCGGATCAAATATCTAAATACAATCACAGGCGTATATATATCTTTTTGCTGGTTTAAGAATCATGTAAACTGTCTGCTTTCAATGTGTTTAGTCTAGATTACAGCAAAAAAAAGCAAGACACTATCCACTTGATGCTGTAGTTAGAAGTAAGTGACTGACGAAGAGTGTTTGATAACTTATCGTCCGATACTTCAAAGTCCAACATTATCCTATAAATAGAAATAATTGTCTTTAATAATCTAGGAGTGCTCATGGAGTTTAGCGTAAAGAGCGGTAGTCCAGAAAAACAACGTTCTGCTTGCATCGTAGTCGGTGTATATGAACCACGTCGTTTATCTGGCATTGCTGAGCAACTTGATAAAATTAGTGAAGGTTACATCAGTAACTTACTTCGCAAAGGTGATCTGGAAGGTAAGCCAGGTCAAATGTTGTTATTGCATCATGTTCCAAATGTATTGAGCGAACGTGTGTTATTGGTCGGTTGCGGTAAAGAACGTGAACTCGATGAGCGCCAATATAAGCAAATCATTGCTAAAACCATTAATACCCTTAATGAAACGGGTTCAATGGAAGCGGTATCTTTTCTTTCCGAATTGCACGTGAAAAGCCGTGATATTTACTGGAAAGTACGTCAAGCAGTTGAAACAACTAATGATTGTTTGTACAGCTTTGATGCATTGAAATCATCAAAAGGTGAAACGCGACGCCCACTGCGTAAATTAGTCTTTAATGTGCCTACCCGACGTGAATTAACTGACGGTGAACGCGCGATTGAGCATGGTAATGCGGTATCAGAAGGCATGAAGTTATGTCGTGATGTTGCCAACATGCCACCAAACATTTGTAACCCAGCGTACCTTGCTTCACAAGCGCGTCAAATGTCTGAATTATATGACACGCTGAATGTAACCACTGTGGGCGAAGAGCAAATGGCTGAGTTGGGTATGAATTCATACTTAGCTGTAGGTCGCGGCAGTGAAAATGAATCCATCATGACCATCATGAAATACAATGGTGCAGCCGATGCGGATGCAAAGCCGATTGTATTAGTCGGTAAAGGCTTAACCTTTGACTCTGGTGGTATTTCATTAAAACCAGGCGAAGGCATGGACGAAATGAAATATGACATGGGCGGCGCGGCTGGTGTTATTGGTACCATGAAAACCTTATGTGAAATGAAGTTGCCCATCAATGTGATTGGTGTGCTTGCAGGCTGTGAGAACATGCCTGCTGGTAATGCTTATCGTCCGGGTGACATTTTGACCACAATGTCAGGTCAAACTGTAGAAGTATTAAATACGGATGCTGAAGGTCGCTTGGTATTATGTGATGCCTTAACTTATGTTGAGCGTTATGATCCTGAATTGGTGATTGATACTGCGACCTTAACGGGCGCGTGTGTGATTGCGCTTGGTAAGCACGCTTCTGGTTTGTTCTCATCACATAATCCACTTGCTCATGAGCTATTAAACGCGGGTGAGCAATCAGGTGACCGAGCATGGCGTATGCCACTTTGGGATGAATATCAAGACATGCTTGATAGCCCATTTGCGGACTTCACTAACTTAGGCGGTCGCCCAGCAGGTTCAATCACGGCAGCGTGTTTCTTATCTCGTTTCACTAAAAAATACAACTGGGCGCACTTAGATGTGGCGGGCAGTGCGTGGAACAGCGGTAAAAACAAAGGTTCTACTGGTCGTCCAGTACCAATATTGGCTCAATTCTTATTGAATCGTTCTGGTGTAGAGCAAAGCGGCGAGTAAGTAAACTTTTACTAATTTAAGCGTTAATTTTAAAAAAGCCGAATATCTCAGTGATGTTCGGCTTTTTTATGTTGAACTTTATCATTTAGTAGTAGTCAATTTATTCGTGATCTATCAGCTAAAGGGAAGATAATGAAAAATTGGCTATTGACGGCATTAAAAGACAACAAATCACTGCTTATTTTCTTGGCGCTTATGAGCGTGTTTCGCAGCGCTGTCGCAGACTGGTACACGGTGCCAACAGGTTCTATGAAGCCAACAATTGTCGAAGGCGATAGAATTTTTACCAATAAAATGGCCTATGATATTCGGGTGCCTTTTACTCATATTTCGTTATTAAAAGTCGCTGATCCTAAACGTGGTGATATTATTGTGTTTGACTCAAAAGCATCAGCAAATCGCTTAGTTAAACGAGTTATTGGCGTACCGGGTGATACGGTAGAACTGGTTAATAATAAGCTTATTATCAACGGCGTTCCTTTGGCGTATAGTGAAACATCTTCTACGGATGCGACAGTCGATGAAACCGAAAATTTACTGGGATTAAGTCACGCAATTCGAGTGAATAAAAATGGCTCTTTGCGATCAAACTTTCTCGCTGTCACGGTTCCTGAAGGGCACTATCTTGCCCTTGGCGATAATCGCGATAACAGTGCCGATTCTAGAGCCATTGGTTTTGTCCCAAGAAATGAGATTTTAGGCAGTGCGCAGAGTGTAGTGATGTCATTGAATTATGATAATTATTATTTGCCACGGTCTGAGCGTTTTTTTTATTCCTTGTTTGAAAGTTAATCATTTGTGCAAAAATCAATATAATCAGTGAGATTAAATATAGTACCAACAAACAGAAAGAGAGCTAACGACCGTTCAGTTTGTCGATTAGCTTTCAGCCCTTTTCCCTTTTCCCTTTAGACTGAGACTCATCATCTTTGATTAAAGTTATTTTTATTCGCCCATATATAGCGCATAGCATGCAATGCTCCATTCGTATTATAGGTATTGAAGGACGCTTTATCATCGGCAAAACCTACTCTGAATGTTTCATTTTTATCTCTTAGCCAAATTGGGACAGAGTTTTCATAGAAAGATGCATCAGTCCATTGTCCATTTTGGCACTCGACTTCAAAGCTATAAATGGCTTTACTTGCCGAATTTTTCCACTTGATATAACGATGCCTGCTTGAATCACAAGCGTTAGGTTGCACGTATTGCATATAGCAATTGTGATATTTGGAATTACAAGAGACTGTTAAAGTGTATTTTGAGGGATGTTTTGCTTTGGATGTGGCGGTTAGCACACCGTTTATGTTAAATACTTTCCATTTACCGAATGTTTTAATCGGGACTGGAGCGGCTAGAGCTGGTATTGATATTGCTGCGAGCAGAAATAATATTCTCATTGTTCCGTTCTCATAGTATAGGCTGACGAATAAATGGAGTTTTCACAGAAAAGATATTGCCTTGGGTTTAGATATTTTTTGGCGTTTTTTAACAGTTTCCCCAAATTCTATGAATAAGAGCTGACTAGAAGAGTACTTTGTGCTTTTATTTGTCCACATCCGACCCTCTATTTCACAAGTGTGGGTGATAACCCCTGACTTTCTAGTGTTCTGAAATTTGAAAAATGCTCGTATTAATCGAAATCGGTAAGTCGTCAAACTTATTAACAATTTCTTGGTTATTTATTCCTTTCAGCTTGGTTATTTCATTTTCAATGAATCAATAAAATTTAGTTATGCCTAATTGGTTAAATTAAGTTCATTTTTGTGGATTCAGTTACCTGAAATTTGCTTAACTTTTTGCTGAGTTTAGACAGTCGAAGTATGCCTAAACAAAACTTAAAAACTTTGTTTGGTGATACCTAGTCAATGAAAGATGTGGAGTAATTGAAATGAAGTCACTAATATTGCTCACTGCTTTAGCCTTGCCAGCTTGGGCAGGTATTTCTGTTCATCACTTTGACGAATGGGTGGGGGTTGGCAGAGATACATCAAGAGCTGTCGTTGGGTTTCCTCTAAACAAAACAAACCGCCAATTTGAGCTCCAATGCTTCACTGATGGCAGCAAAACTTGCTTAATGATGTATGGCACGCTCCAAAAATGTACCACGGATTTACCTCGTACTGTTCAATTTGTGTGGTTTGATAAAAAGGAGGTTGGCAATTATAACATATCCATGCCTTTTCAATGCGTTCATGGTGTTTGGACAAATAGTGCAAATGTAGACGAATTCGTTGTTAATTCTGCTGCTGGTAATTTCTCGAAGTTAAGTGTTCAATTTACTGATGATGATCAATCGGTTAATTTTTATAGTCCTGATGGAATACATCAAGCAATGCCTTATTTACTCGGGAATGACAATAACTTTGCTCAATTTTAAATTATCGTTGAAACGTTCAACTTCGTGGGCTTTTGCCCACACCTGCCACTTAACCTCAGAGCCTAGCCCAACGTCCATGTTGGGCTTACGCCATTTTTTCATTCAATCACATTTGAAACAGCTTCTAAGGTGTTTGTTCGTCGCACCTGCGAAGGAAGGTGTCCAGTAGCTTATTTAGAGCAAGAATTTCTGCGAAACTCTAGAAAGTCGTGGGCTTGCCGCCCACACCCGCGTTAGAGGGAGTTCTCCAGCAAACTCCCTCTAACAACTCCCATTGCCGCCCCAACGAAGCTAAGCGTTTCCAATGTGATTGAATAAATGCCTAACGGCTTCGATGGTCATCTGATAGGCAGGACGCCTGAATGTCGTGAAGCACATGGATGTGCGAGAACGACCATGTACCCCAGAGCCTAGCCCAACGTCCATGTTGGGCTTACGTCATTTTTTCATTCAATCACATTGGAAACAGCTTCGAGGGGGGAGTTGTTGTAGCTGCAAGGATGGTTGAAGTAGTTTGCGCTTATGTATTCCTTAAAATTTGTGATATGTCACTTAATTTTTAGTTTCTTTTCTATTGTATTTAAAATAGCTTTAATTTGTTTTTTTAAATTAATTGCTTGTTCGTCTTTTATCATGGAATTTAATTTTGAAGCAATACTCACTAAATATTGCCGAACACTTTCTTCATTATTTATATTTCGTATAAGTCCATCTTTGGACATTATGTCAAATAACTTCGACACAAATCCTTTGAAATCATGTCCAGAAGGAAATAGAGAAGCTAAATTTTCTAACATAAAGAGAATGTTTACGATTTCGTAGTGCCCTAAAACAACTTCATTGTAAAATGGAATATCGCCTGATTTATAATAGTGAAGTAATAGCCATCCAATTTTATGTGGAGAATGTATCGTTCCTCTTTTGCGAGGGGACTCTAGACCACAAAATTCATTTAGTGATTCATAGATATGAACCAAGCAATTTTTCATAATCATTGGCTCAAAAATATTTGTGAAGACTTCACCATCATTCAAGATATCACCTGATTTTGGCGTTCTATTGCTGCGTAAATTTAATGAGCTAGCAATAGCAAAAATAGTATGTTCAATTTGATGAATAGGTAATGGATTTGGATATTCTTCAAAAACTTGCTCACCTAGTAAGTTCTGTTTTAACTGTCCTGAGCCTTGTGTTCTTAAAATTCGATCTATCTTATCAATATTTTTCCAAGCAGATTTTAATGGATGAGACTCTATTAACTTGTGATTATCAAGCTTAAATTGATAATCTGATAGGTTATTTCTAGGTGTGTTGCTTGGAAATAAGTCTGAATACAGTTTGTTTCTATCTCTAAACAGATAAAGGTTAGTGTGTTTTGCTTCAAGAGAATCTAAGAGTTCTTCAAACTGTTTTTTATGATCTCTATAACGAGCAAAATCTATAGCAGCTTCTTGTTTCTTCCAAATATTTTCTTGATGCTCAACATTTTGTTTATGTTGTTTATTAAGCAAAATTAGAGTTCCTATAGTACCGATAGCAGCAAAAAAAGTGCTCAAAGCAGCTACCCAAGTAGCCATATCGCCAACATCTAACCTATCTGAACTAAAGAGATCAAATAAATAACCTAATACAACGCCACCAAACAAAACACCCAGCGCGCCAATTGCAAAAAAACACACTATATTTAACAATCGTAACAGTCCATAGTTATTAAACTAAAAGTTTCCAACTAAAGTAAAATTTACCAAATTTGTTTTTTATTGTATTAAAGAAACTAAAGGCATTACTTTGCAATTTAGTTAGAAATACTAAATTGCCATATAACTCAGGGATCATACCTATTAAGTAATCATCTATCTAGCTTTGATTCAAATGTGGATTTCCAACCTCAATTTAAATGATATCAAATCGAAGATACACCCCAGTCCCCTTGAAGCTGTTTCGGTGATAATTGAAAACAAAATGGCGTGAGCCTGACATGGATGTCAGGCTAGGCTCTGAGGTACATGGATGTACCATCAGAGGCGTTAGCCATTTATTCAATTCTCACCGAAACGTTTAGCTTCGTGGGGCGGCACGGGGAGATGAAAGAGGGGGATTGCTGGTGATCCCCCTTTTTCACGGGTGTGGGTGGTAAACCCACGATTTTCTAAGCTTCGAAGAAGCTTTGCTTTTACTACACAAATCCAAGCAAAAAAAGTCACTGGATGCCTGCTAAAAGCACGCAGGCTGACGGTACGACTACAGAAAGCCACTGGGTGCCTGCTAACAACATGCAGACATGACGTTAAAACCGACACTTATAAGTTGTCCATACTTATAACCAAAATCCTGTATACTCATCCCCTTACCAACCACCACAAATCAACAAAGGACAACAATGACTCAAGGCACTTTTTACTTAATGCAGTCAAACAGCACTGAACAAGACTTGCGTCATTTTATCTGTCAGTTGGTGAAGCAACATTATCAGCAGCAAAAGCGTGTCTATCTGCATTGTGGAACACGAACTCAAGCCCATGAAATGGATGATTTATTGTGGTCGTTTGAGTCAGAAACCTTTATTCCCCATAACCTCAAAGGGGAAGGGCTGAAAGGTGGATCGCCAGTTGAAATTGGTTTTGATCAACAAGCTCAAATAAAAGATTACGATATTCTGATAAATCTTGCAGACCAAGCCCCTGCTTTTGCGGTAAACTTCCCTCAAATTATTGACTTTGTTGCGGCCGATGAAACGAAAAAAGCCATCGCTCGTGACCGTTTTCGCCAATATCGTTCAATGAGTATTGAACTCAATACTCAAGACCAGAACAGTTAGCAAAGCGTTTAGTATTTTCAGATACACAGAAGCGCAATAGTAGGATAAGACAATCATCCGTGACAGGACGTCACGGTCGTCAGCACAAGGATGTGTGTTTCAGTTGTCATTCGTACTATTGCTCTTTCTAATCCGCTTAATAACACGTATTGGCACGAACCCAATTTAGCTTTTAAAAGACGAACGCCCATGGAAAAAACATACGATCCTCAGTCTATAGAACAGTCTCTTTACCAAAACTGGGAAGAGAAAGGTTATTTCAAGCCGCATGGTGATGCCAATCAAGGCAACTACTCTATTATGATCCCGCCCCCAAATGTGACGGGTAGCTTACATATGGGGCATGCATTTCAACATACCATCATGGACACCTTAACGCGCTATCAGCGTATGAAAGGCAAAAACACCTTATGGCAGGTGGGTACTGATCATGCTGGTATCGCAACTCAAATGGTGGTGGAACGTAAATTATTAGCTGAAGAAAACAAAACCCGCCATGATTTAGGTCGCGACAATTTTATTGAAAAAATTTGGGACTGGAAAAACAATTCAGGTGGCACCATTACTTCGCAAATGCGCCGAATTGGTAACTCTGTCGATTGGGATCGTGAGCGTTTCACTATGGACGAAGGCTTATCAAAAGCCGTTCAAGAAGTGTTTGTTCGTCTGTATGAAGATGACCTAATTTACCGTGGTAAGCGTTTAGTAAACTGGGACCCGAAACTGCACACAGCAATTTCTGACTTAGAAGTTGAAAACAAAGAAAAGCAAGGCAGCATGTGGCACTTGCGCTACCCATTAGCAGACGGTCAATTAACGGCTGACGGTAAAGATTACCTAGAAGTAGCGACCACTCGCCCTGAAACCATGTTAGGTGACAGCGCGGTTGCGGTTCATCCTGATGATGAGCGCTACCAGAACCTTGTGGGTAAGTTTATCCTGCTGCCAATCGTTAATCGTCGTATTCCAATTGTTGCTGATGACTATGTTGAGCAAGAGTTTGGTACAGGTTGTGTGAAGATCACGCCTGCCCATGACTTTAATGATTATGAAGTGGGTAAGCGTCACCAGCTGCCAATGTTCAACATCTTGACCATTGATGCTTGTATTCGCGCCGATGCCGAAGTTGTGAACACTGATGGCACCATCAATAAAGACATCGACGGTAGCTTGCCAGAGCGTTACGCAGGGTTGGAGCGCTTTGCTGCTCGTAAAGCGGTAGTTGCTGAGTTCGATAGCTTAGGCTTGCTTGAAAAAATTGAGCCGCATGGTCTGAAAGTGCCTTATGGTGATCGCTCTGGTGTGGTAATTGAGCCATTGTTGACTGACCAATGGTACGTGGCAGTTGCGCCAATGGCGAAAACAGCGCTGGAAGCGGTGGAGAATGGTGACATTAAGTTCGTGCCACAGCAATACGAAAACATGTACTACTCATGGATGCGTGATATTCAAGACTGGTGTATCTCTCGCCAGTTGTGGTGGGGACACCGTATTCCAGCTTGGTATGACCAAAACGGTAAAGTTTATGTTGGTCGTAACGAAGAAGAAGTTCGTGTTAAGCATAAGTTAGATGATTCAGTGGTACTTCGCCAAGACGATGATGTATTGGATACTTGGTTCAGCTCGGCACTGTGGACCTTCTCAACTTTAGGTTGGCCTGACAATTTGGAAGATCTAAAAACCTTCCATCCAAGTGATGTTTTGGTAACGGGTTTTGATATTATCTTCTTCTGGGTTGCCAGAATGATCATGATGACCATGCACTTCATTAAAGATGAAGACGGCAAGCCACAAGTACCATTCAAAACCGTTTATGTAACCGGTCTTATCCGTGACGAGCAAGGCAACAAGATGTCTAAGTCAAAGGGTAACGTACTTGATCCTTTAGATATGATTGATGGTATCGATCTTGAATCACTCGTCACCAAGCGTACTGGCAACATGATGCAACCACAACTTGCAGCCAAGATTGAAAAGAGCACCCGTAAAGAGTTCGCTGAAGGCATTGAAGCTCACGGTACCGATGCACTTCGTTTCACTCTAGCTGCTATGGCATCAACGGGTCGTGACATCAACTGGGACATGAAGCGTCTAGACGGTTACCGTAGTTTTTGTAACAAGCTTTGGAACGCATCACGTTATGTATTGATGAACACCGAAGGTGAAGATTGCGGCTTTGACGGCGGAGAGATGGAATTCTCGCTTGCAGATCGTTGGATCTCTGGTCTGTTTAACGAAACGGTGAAAACCTTTGATGATCACATCAACGCTTACCGTTTCGACTTAGCAGCGAACACCGCTTATGAGTTCACTTGGAACCAGTTCTGTGACTGGTACTTAGAACTAACTAAGCCTGTATTGAACAACGGCACTGAGGCTCAAAAACGTGGTACTCGCCATACGTTGATCACGGTACTTGAAGCGATGCAGCGTCTATTACACCCAATCATGCCATACATCACTGAAACCATTTGGCAGCGTGTTAAGCCATTGGCAAAAGCCGAAGGTGACAGCATCATGCTCGCAGCATTCCCTGAGTTTGATGAAACTCAAGTGGACGAGCAAGCCATGGCGGATCTTGAGTGGGTTAAGCAAGTGATTGTGGCAGTACGTAACATTCGTGCTGAGCTAAACATTGCGCCTTCTAAGCCGTTAAACGCATTGCTTAAGAATGTATCTGAGCAAGATAAAGCCCGTTTGAGAGACAACCAAGCATTCTTCACCACGCTTGCTAAGTTAGAATCAATGACAGTACTTGCAGCTGATGAAAAAGCGCCAATGTCGACCACGGCATTAGTGGGTGAAATGGAGCTATTGATTCCTATGGCTGGCTTGGTTGATGTGGCGGCTGAAATGGCACGTATCGACAAGCAACTTGAAAAGCTAGTGAAAGAAGTCAACCGCATTCAAGGCAAGCTTTCAAACGAAGGTTTTGTTGCAAAAGCACCTGCCGTTGTTATCGAAAAAGAACGTGCGAAGTTAGCCGATCTTGAACGTGACATGGAAAAGCTGCAAGAAACCAAAGCAGAATTTGCAGCACTTGATGCGTAAATTATTATAACGTTGAATATAAAAAGGCAGCTCATGTGAGCTGCCTTTTTTATTAATAATCGGTGTATAGCTATAACTTTTATATTGTTTTCTTCATCAAAGTGTAAAAGTTGTAAATGTCTTTTAAATTTTAGAAGGTGTAAATGATAATGCTTCGCATCTACAACTTGATGTTGCTTTTAGCGACACAAAAATACCACTTCCGTCTTGTCTCAAGCAATGACTTTGCTTTGATTTAACAAGGGAAGTTTACTTTGATGGAGACAGATGTGAAACACCTCGGTAAGTTCAAACCTAATGCTTTATCTAGTCTTATTATGCTTGCGCTGGGATCTTTTTCTGGTTCAGCTTTCGCCGATGATAAGACCGCAACAGAAGAGCAAATTGAAAAAGTTACAGTTCATGGGCAAAAATTGAATGGTGTTGACTTAGTTGATTTAGGCGATATTCAGAAAAAACAGGCAAATGATTTAGAAGATATTTTCCGTGGTGAGCCAGATATCACGGTTGGGGGATCGTTTGGTATTGCACAAAAAGTCTATGTTCGCGGTATCGAAGACACTAATTTAAATGTCACTGTTGATGGTGCAACACAAGCAGGTTATTTATTCCATCATCAGGGACGATTAAGCATTGAGCCTGAAATGTTAAAACGTGTTGAAGTTAAAGCTGGTGCAGGTACTGCATTAGATGGCGCGGGCGCATTAGGTGGTGCAATTCGTTTTATCACTAAAGATGCTGATGATCTTCTTGATGGCGATGAGCGTTTTGGAACCTTAGTAAAAGCAGGTTATTTCTCTAATACCAAAGGTAAAAAGTACAGTGCCAATGTATATGGTCGTTTTACAGATGACTGGAGCGGATTGCTGATCGTTGGTAAAAATGATACAGGTAACATCAAAGATGGTAATGGTAATCAACTTGCGAATACTAAGACAGATCAAGAAATTGGTTTAGCAAAGATTAAAGGTAAGCTAACCGATACTCAAACTATTACCTTAAGCCATGAAATTCGTAATGATGACGGTTATCGTAATGTTCGACCACACTTTGGCGCGGAAGAATGGAACCGAGCGAATAATCAAAAAAGTCGTCGAAAAACTTCTACACTCAACTACTTTTATGAACCTGCTAGTGATTTTGTCACATTGAAGTTTACCGCATTTAAAACAGATGCTTATTTAACGCAAAACGAAAACAATGCAAAACGTGATGGCGCTGGTGTAAAAAGTACCGGTGGTGATTTAAGAAATGGCAGTCGTTTGGGCGAACATTATATTACCTATGGTGTCGATTATCGAAAAGATACAGGCTATTACATCAATCCTAGTAAAGAAGAAAAAGGATCGGTGTTAGGGCTTTATGTTCAAGATCTATTCGAAGTCAATAATGATATTTCATTAAGCTTTGGTGCTCGTTTCGATCGTTATAAGTTGGATGATGCGGATAGTCAACATTATTCAGCGTCAGGTGTCAGCCCTAACATTAGTGCAATTTATCAATTAAACGATAAATTTGAAATTCGTGCAGGCTACTCGTCGGCACTGCGTGGACAAAAAATCAAAGAAGCCTATTTGATCGGCTTTAGAAAAAACCACAAAGATCTAAAAGAAGAAACAGCGAAAAACTACGAAGTTGGTGTCAGCTTTAACGATAACGGCTATAGCCTAAATGCAAAAGCTTATGTGACTAAAATTGATGATGTGGTTGGTACTGTAGGCACTCGCGCAACGGGTCGTTTCTTCGGTAATTTAGGAGACTTAAAAACGAAAGGTTTTACTGTTTCTGCGGCGAAAAAATGGGAGCAGCTGAGAGTTGGTTTGAACTATAGCCAAAATAAGCCTGAAGTAGATGGCAAGCCATTAAATGATGGTACTATGGGAATCGGTACCTCTTCGGGTGATACGTTAACCGCACAAGTAAATTATAACTTTGACGAGATTGATCTTGAGCTAGGCTGGAATGGTCGTTTTGTGAAACGCTTAGATCGTGTACGAGCAGGTAACCCTTCGAAAACAGGTTTTGGTGTGCATGACTTATATGCAGAATGGTACCCACTTGACAGTGACAGCTTATCTGTAAACCTAAGTATTAATAATTTACTTGATAAGCAGTTTTACGACCATGGTACTTTTGGTTACGACAGTGATGAAAAGAAGATCATTGGATTGCCGGAAGCGGGGCGTGATTTCCGTCTAACGCTTGGTTATAAATTCTAAAAGAGAATAGGTCCTACAACGAAACTCAGTATAACTGGGTTTCGTTTTTTTATTTGGTAGCGAATAATGACAAAGGTTCTGATTATTGAAGATGATGAATTGGTAAACCAATTAGTCAGTGATCATTTAACAAGATCGAATTATCAAGTCACTTCAATTCATGATGGCCTCGGAGGGCTTTATGAAGCTCAAAAAGATCATTATGATCTTATTCTACTCGATATTATGTTACCCAATGAAAGTGGTTGGCAAATACTTGATAAGGTAAGAGAAAATAGCAGTACACCCGTGTTGATTTTGAGCGCATTGGGCGGTGAGCAAGATCGAATTCAAGGTTTTAGAACAGGCGCTGATGATTACCTTTGTAAACCTTTCAATATGTCAGAATTAGAGTTGCGCATTGAAGCTATTTTAAGGCGAACTCAGCAATCTCGCACCCAAAAAGTGATTGAATGTAGAAGAAACTCGAATCATATCGTCAAGATATTAAATAGAGAGATCAGCTTTACCTTGATTGAAAGTTTGATCCTCAAAAGCTTAATGAAACAAGCTGGTGTGACCCTTTCAAAACCTTTTTTGTACCAAACCATTCTTCATAAAGAATACAGTCGTTATGATAGAACGCTCGATATGCACATCAGTAAAATCAGGAAAAAACTTCAAGCTCAAGGCGTTGAGATGAATGTGATCCAAACAGTGCATGGACAAGGCTATCGATGCAATACTGAGTTAGAGGGGATTTCATGAAAAAGAGGCTATTTTGGACTCTATTCTTGAGTATTGCTTGTTGCAGTGTTGTGCTGGTATCAGGGTTTAAATATCTTATAGAAGAAACTGAAAATACCTTTAGTTACATTTTACCTGAGCATCAGCAACAACTAACCCGTTATGCTGAACAGGCTTCTCAACTTATTGCAAGTAAGGATGTTGAGGGATTAGCTTCTTGGATTTCAAGGTTACGTAAACAAGAGAATACTTGGGCAGCGGTGGTAAAGCTTGATCAAACGTGGATTGGTGGCCAATTTTCAGCAAGAGTTTTTGATGAAACACGGCTTCATTTAGGTCGTGATGTTAAATGGCCAATACACTTATCCCATGAAACCAACCCTGTGATGGATATTCCTTTACCACATCAAAATTACCATTTCCTCATTCAATTGCCCGATAGAATGAGACCCGGTGAGTACTTTTTGCATGTGGAATACCTTATGCTCATTCTGCTACCCATCTTGATCACTGGGCTTCTGAGTTATCTCATTTATCGTCATATTAATATTCCAGTTCAAGAGCTGATTAAGATGACCAAAGCATTTGCAAGTGGCGATTATCAAGTGCGTTCGACTTCAAGCCAAAGAAGAACCCAAGATGAATTATCCGAACTTGCCAATAATTTTGACCAGATGGCAGATCGTATCGGAGAGTTGATCAGTAGCCAAAGACAGCTTATTCAAGCCATTTCTCATGAGCTAAAAACACCGATCACGCGTTTAAAACTGGTCATGGAATCAGGTGATCAACAACAAGTGATTTCTCGCGTTGAGAAAGAGGTAGATGCGATTAACGGCTTAGTGGAAGACGCACTGACTCTGGCTTGGTTTGATAATGAAAAGCCAGTGCTAAAATCGGAAGATGTCGATGTATTGGCGCTGATCGATAGCATTGTAGAAGATGCAAAGTTTGAATTTCCAAATAATGAGATTTTATTAACACTTCCTAAAGTCTGCATTTTTCCTCAAAGTGATCACCGAGCGTTAGGTCAAGCGATTGAAAATATCTTACGTAATGCAATGAAATACAGTCCAATTAACTCGACCATTTACTTTAGTGTGGAAGAGTTGAATGGAAATTTGAAAATGATGATTTGTGATCAAGGTCAGGGGGTTCCTGAAGACTGTTTACAGAAATTGTTTACCCCGTTTTTTAGAGTTGAAGCGTCGAGAGCTAGAGACTCTGGCGGTCATGGACTCGGACTGACTTTAGTTCAGCGTCAATGTCAGGCAATGGGAGGTTCTGTCGTTGCCAAAAATAGAAAGCCGAGTGGTTTATGTATTGAAATGACATTTCCCATTAAAAGAAATGAATGAGCATAAAAGCTTCTAAAACCAATAACTAATAAAACTAAAACCAACAAGAGTGAATAAAGAGCATGAAACCAAGACTTCGCAAATTTTGGCATAAGTGGCACATTTACATTGCCTGTTTTTTCTTACCGTTAATTTTCCTATATACCATTACAGGCTTATTGTATTTACTCGACATTCATGGGGATTATAAAAGCCAAGATGAATACCCCGTTGAAACAGTTTTAGCTTGGCCGCAAAATGAACAAGAAGCCTACGATTTTATTGGTCAAATTTACGATGCTAAGCAACACGGCGACTTACCAGAAATGTATTACACAAGTCGTGGTAATCATAATTGGTATGGGCTCGTTCAAGAGATTACATTGAAGCCAGCAGATGCTGATGGGCAAGTCACCTTGCAAGTATACAAGCACGGTTTGTTACAACAATTAATTATCATCCATAAAGGTCATGCAGGCTTATTTTTTGTCGTGCTAGGGATAATTTTAAGTTTGGGGCTGTTGTTCAGTTTGTTGAGTGGTGTGATCCTAGGTTTGAATAGTCCAAAGTATAAAAGGAAATCACTGATCGCGATGCTAGTTGGTTTAGTGACCATTATTATTGGCTTTGTTATTTAGAAAGGGACGTAATCCGTAGGCTGCGTTTCTTTTTGTGTAAACTAAAAAATTAACCGCAGCCAATGCAAGAACGACAGCTTTGTATGTCGGTCAATCAAAAATCTAATTGGGAACCCCCTCTAGTATATATCGGAACATTTGCTTACTTTTTTTGAGTTTGTTATGGAAGTCCATTTGTGGAAAAAGTCGGCAGTCATCATTAAGGATAAGTACGACATCATTGAGAATAGATGGAGGAGGTCGTTGCCTACAAAATAAAATTAACGACTACCTAGAAAGTTTAATAAGGTGACATGGTAAAGGTAAGGGTCTTTCTCTTTGATAGGGTCGTGTGCCCGTAAATTTAATTCTGAATAGAAATTTTTAAGTTTACTGGCTTTTATTATTTCAGCATCTTGCTTTAGAAACCATAAATTTTCCCGTTCAGTTCCTTTTAATGTTAAATGTTGTCTTAATTCCGCCATCTGGCTGATGGCTGTTGAGCTGGTAGAAATCGCTCTGAACGATACGGGAAGAACTCTTGTTGATAGTGCAGCTAATGCCATAATATTTTTCTTTATACTCGATAATTAAGTGAATCGTAGCGCTTTTCAAAGAAAGTCTTTAGATTGATTAGTTCTATGGTAGGTGAGCGAGAATGTGAGCTGGTTAGGTTTTAATCGCGATATTACATTATTGTTGTCAACGATAAGTGAGCCTTGATACATCGTCAATTTATATATGCAATAATTTCTCTTTAATTATTTGAAATTTATAACTTAATTTAAGCTGAATGTTGCCGCTGTATATCTTGTTGTAATGCTAAGTAAGCGCTAGAGTCTACTGGTTTATCTAAAGTGCACTGTAATTTTCTATGACTCAAGCTGTTCCTCCGATTAGTCGCCCTGCCAACTTCGATGCAACCCGAAAGAATGAGGTTCATCCTCACCGCGCAAACAGTACATCAAAAAAGCAGTGTTCAATAAAAGCTGTGTTCGACTTAAAGAGAATGACGACATCTCCGTCAGAGCGCAGATTTCATATTGGCAAAATGCGCTCAGATGAGTTTCTGATTGCTCGATTTGAGCAAATAAGTAAGGAGAGGCCTAAGTATTTGAGAAGAATCTATTCTCATAATGACATTCGTAAATTATCGCCAGAGCAACAAAGAAGTGTTATCCAGAAAATGTATGCGGATAAAATTGGCAGAAGCGATAACGATCGAACTCAGCGTAGACTTTCACAGCTCCAAAAAGCCATTACGAAAAGAACGCATTTTCGCTTTGTCTCTGATCTCAATTCACATGATTTGCGAGCCATGACTTACATTGAAATGATTCATGATGGGTGGGTAGATGATAAACACTTCCCTCCTAGGATCGGAATAACTGGCGTATTAAAGAAGTTTAGGGGCAAAACCTGTACTCAATTAGATGTACTTAAAATGGCAACGTCAAGTATATCTAAAACACATTATCCTCGAATTACGCACGTAATAAGCCAAGAATTAATAGAACATGGTATTAAACTTGACGGTTGTTTTTGTAGTAAAGCCATTGAAATCTTTCAGCGCTCAGTTGCTAAAGATCCCCGTTGGTTTAAGCAAGGGCATTTATTGTTTAAACGTTGTGTGTCACCGAGCCATTCAGTGTACTTTTGGTATTTCAAACTATTAGAAACAGGTTTGCACTATGGCGGCAATTTTAATGGTCGCCTTCGACCTGCATTAATAAGTGCCATGAAGAACGTGCATGTGGATGAGTTTTCGGTTGTGTTTTTAGAGGCAATAAAAGCTTATGAGCAAGCGATTAGGACGGATCCTGAAATTGTGATGGATCTGTTGCCTTTGTGGGAGGAAATCGATCAAAACTTATGTGCCGACAGAAAGATGTTCACTTCCATGTTTCACATACTTGGAGAGGCAATTAAATACAGTTTTTATGATTCAACCGAGTCAATCAATACTATTAGATCTGAAAGCATTAAAAGTTCTATAAAGCAAAGCCGAGAAGCTTTTGCTAGAGACTTGGCTATCTTTGCAGGGCAAATATTTCAACACTGTAATTATGACGAAATCACTTTGTCTGCGTTCGTCACAATGGCGGGTAATTATGCGCTTTTTGAACCAGAGATAATGGATGTTCTGCCAACACCTTGCTATGAACCCGCTTCTGGAAATGAAAAAGGTGATCGGTTAAATGCGTTAGTTGTTGCTTATGCAAGAGCGGCGCGAGCAGATTGGAAGTATTGTGGTTTAGTGGTGAAACATTTGACCCAATTAATGGCATTGGGTGGTAAAGAAGAAGTGATGTCATCGATGAAAGCGGTGAAAGTGTTGTATGAATTATATCCATCTTTTCCTCCATTGCTTAAAAATATGGTTCAAACTTTTGATAAACCATGGGCAGAGTTTTTTCACTCCGCAGTACAAGCATTTATTACAAGCAAATTATATGATGAAGCAACAGCGGCAATTGACAGAGCTATCGTTGTGAACGCATATAGGGAGTTGCCAACCTTAACGAAAAAGGAAATCAGTGATGAATTAACGTTAGATTTTACTCCAGCTTCTTTTAAAGATACTGATAGATTGCCCAAAGAAGTTGCATTAGCTTTATTATTTTGGTGGAAAGAGCGCATTATTTTGAGTCAAGTTGAAAGAGTCAGGTTACTGACATGCGGAGTTAGAAGAGATTCTGCGGTGGTAAATTATTTGATGGATAATATTCACCTTGTTTTTCATCACGCTACAATAGAGCGAGATCCTGAAGCTGTCGAAGAGTTAATTATTTCACTTTCTGAGAAGCGTAAATAGTTCGCCGAATATAGTTGATTGAAATGACAATTGAAGGTATTTGAAATATTATTTTGAGCTCACTTGACTGCATTTATTCAATGATTCAACGCATTTTTCATTGTTGTTAACAAATATAATATGATCTTTGTTTGCCATTAAAGGGCAAATTGCAGTGCAATCAACAAGCTGGGCATTATCATAGAAGTATAATTGCCCTGAAAAATTTGGATTTAGATTTTTCAGCCCATCTAAGTTAGTGAGGTTAGACAGATTATCGATCGTCAATCTTCCTGTTATATCCTTGAGGTTATTAAAACTTTTCAACGAAGTTAACCCTTTCATATTAAATAGTCCTAAGCGACCATTAATCTTCTTAATCTTATTTAAAAATTCATAGTTCTCAACATTGAGATTAGTGTCTAAATCGATTTCGCCATTGATTTCACCTTTATTAGTCGAGAAAGGGCCAATCGCCTTTAATTTTGGGTTGTCCACTAATTGGTAAAGCCACGCTGAGGTTTTGCTTAAAGCATATGAGGCACTTACCGCATTCCGTATTTGAGGGTTTTCTGAAATAAAGATAAAACTAGCGACATTATGGGCAGTTAATGAATTTATATCTTTTAAATTCGTATTCTTGACTAACAATAAGTTGTTAAAATGAGTTAGCTTTTCTAGCCCTCGTAAGTCGCGTATCCCTTGGTTGGCTTCGATATCCAATGTATCAACGCTGCGTAGGTGTTTGAGATCCGTTAAGGATTTTAAATCTACAGTATCTACTATTGATAAATACCAAAAAATTGATTCTAAATTCGATAAGCCATCTAAGTTATCAATATCAGCACTGTCTATGTTGATTGCTCCTAAAAAGTGCTTGCAGCCTGCAAATTGATGCTTGAAATTATCAACATCTGCTTGGCTATACATAAATAGCTTTTGCTCTGGTTTACCACAAATGCTGAAGGCTGAAGTTTGATCAAAGTTGTTTTGTTGGTGTAACGTGAAAGCTGAAGCATAGGAAACATAGATAGAGCAAAGGTAAATAAAGAATGCGAAATATTTCATGAGAGTTACCGTCATTAAACTCAAGGAAAATGAAAACACTTTTCCTTGATATAGCATAACTGAATACTGTTGTTCATGAGTGTGCCTTAAAGCAATCTGATGTGATAGATTTCTTAGCTATATGCTACATAAAATCGAATATGAAGCTTAATTTGTGACAAGAACAATAAAAGAGCGGTAAATCTTATGGTATAAAAGTTTAATTGTATTAATTAGTTGTTTTATGTTGTGAATAAATGGAATTTTCTTTAATTGCCAAATTGGTATTACCTCTCTCTCTAGCCTTGATGATGCTGACGTTAGGTTTAAACTTACGACTTGATGATTTTAGGCAAATTATCGAAAAACCCAAAGCTTTTGTCATTGGCCTGTCATTGCAATTGTTGTTATTACCCCTTGTAGTTTGGCTGAATGTTGGCATTGTTAATTTGTCGTTTACCTTGCCGAGTTTGGTTGCCGCTGGTTTTATTGTCTTGGCTGCCTGTCCCGGGGGAGCGACATCGAATGCGATTGCGCACCTTGCAGGTGGAAATGCCGCACTTTCAATCAGTCTTACTGCTGTCATCAGTATGTTAATGCCATTGGTGTTGCCGATTAGCTTAAGTTGGCAACTCAACTTATGGCAGCATTCGGTTGATGACATTATGATCCCTGTTATTCCTACCGTCACCAAATTACTCTTGATAACAGTGCTACCGGTTATTTTAGGCATGGTGTTAAAAGCAAAGATGCCACTGCAAATTAAAAAGCATCAAGGCAAAATTCAACGCTTAGCTTATGGTTTGTTTTTTATGTTAGTGCTGTTTATGTTGTGGCGCTTTTGGGAGGACATGCTTAAGTCAGGTGTGTTAGTCATTGTGATGAGTTTAAGTATTTGCAGCCTTGCTATGCTGAGCGCTTGGTTTGTCAGCAAACAAGCAGGACTCACGATAGCTAGTCAGCGGACATTAATGGTAGAAACAGGCATACAAAATGCGGCGACAGGTATGTTCATTGCGACCAGCGTGCTGGCAAAGCCTGAGTTGGCGTTAATTCCGTTAACTTACGGAATAGTAATGAATCTTCCAGCCATAATAGTCATTGTCATCAACAAATATCGATAATAATGATACTTTTTGTCGTTGTAATTTCTGTAAATAACGGTAAGCTCAGCGCCAATTTTTGTCATTAATGAGTGCAAGATGTCTGATAAGTTTTTCTTTAAAGGTCGCCAAACGCCAAAACCTTCTTACGGACAAAGTGGTTATAACGTCAATCGAGTGGTTAAGTTAGGTACTGCTGCATCACCTTTATCATTGACGGTAACAACTGAGCAACGTAAAAAGGAAGTTCAGGCATTAGTTGAACAGCATAATTTTATCGCCAACATCATTATCGACGCATCAGCAGATGAAAACATCAGCCAATTAAAGAGCTTACTTAATAAACCTAAATCCACAACTGTTGCAAACAAGCCAAATAGAAATGATCCATGCAGTTGCGGCAGTGGTATCAAATATAAAAAATGTTGCGGTTAAATATTTAGGTTAAACATTTAGGTTAAATATTGCGCAGATCTGGTTTTTTTGTAGGAATTAGGTACAGTGTTTCAAATTTATAATTATAAGAAGGTAGGACATGAGCGATAACAGTCCGAGTGCAGCTAATGATTTGCGCGAAGTAAAACAACTTGGGATGTGGGCCTCTATTGCCAGTTTGAGCTATGTATTTTGGCTTGTTGGTGGTATGGAACTGATTGAACGTGTTGCTTATTACGGTGTTAAAGCCAGTGCGGGTTTATACGCTAAAGCACCAGAGTCACAAGGTGGGTTGGGGATTAGCCTTGGTGATTACGGTATCATTATTTCCCTGTGGGCGATCATGCAAACTTTTATTCCGGTATTTACTGGTGGAATATCTGATCGTGTCGGCTATAAAGAAACCATTTTTGCTTCAACAGTGATTAAGATCTTTGGCTATTTAGTCATGGCCTTTTTTCCCTCATTTTGGGGCTTTCTAATCGGTGCCATGTTATTGGCTGCGGGGACAGGGATATTCAAACCCGGAATTCAGGGCACCTTGGTGCTTTCTACTAACCGTAATAACACCTCAATGGCGTGGGGAATATTCTATCAAGTCGTCAACATTGGTGGTTTTATGGGACCATTGGTGGCTGCGCATATGCGTCAGTTGGCATGGGAAAATGTGTTCTTTGCGTGTGCTGCAATTATATCGATCAACTTCTTGTTATTGTTAGCTTATAAAGAGCCGGGTAAAGAAGAGCGTCAAGCGCGAATGGCACAAGTTAAAAGCGGTGAAATTAAGCAAGAAGTGCTGTGGAAAGATGCATGGCGTGAATTGAAAAAACCGATTGTGATTTATTACATGTTGGTATTTTCTGCTTTTTGGTTTTTGTTTAATGCATTATTTGATGTATTACCTATTCATATTGCTGAATGGGTTGATACCAGTGTTATTGTTACTAGCTTGTTTGGTGAAGGTGGTACCAGCAATGGCGCGATTCAGTTTATTCTTGGTATGAACAATGAAGGCACCAAAGTTTTACCCGAAGGCATGCTTAACCTGAATGCCGGCATGATCATGACCAGTTGCTTTTTGGTGGCAGCATTAACTGCTAAGTACCGTGTTACCAATGCGATGCTTGCGGGTTGTTTATTGAGTATTCTCGCGTTTCTCTTTATTGGCGCATTTGATGCCGCATGGATGATGGTGATTGCGATTGCGATGTTTTCATTGGGTGAAATGATGATTAGCCCAAAGAAAAACGAATTTATGGGTAACATTGCGCCAGAAGGTAAAAAAGCAATGTACCTTGGATTTGTGATGTTGCCACAAGGGATCGGCTGGGGGCTTGAAGGTTACTTTGGACCGAAAATTTATGAGTGGTATGCATCGAAAGAACTATTTGCACGTGAGTTGCTAGTTGAGCGTGGTATGAAAGTAGTGGATATGGAAGCCATACCGCAAGGTGAAGCTTTTATGAGACTGGTGAGTTTTACAGGTGAAAGTCCTGAGTCTTTAACACGTTATTTATATGAAACTCATAATATCGGCATGGCTTGGTACATTATCGCTGCGATTGGTAGTATTTCTGCGGTAGGTATTTATCTTTATGGCAAGTGGCTGTTAAATTTACAGCGCAGCCAGCAAGCTGTTTAAACGTCGTTTGTCAATGATATGAAGATAAAGCCGAAGTCACAGTGACTTCGGCTTTTTTAACGGTATAATTCCCCAAAGCGTTTTTAATAACTAATTATGAATACACGTACTTTTTCCCTTGAAGATGAAGCTCAAACCGTTGCTGTTGGGCAAAAACTGGCGCAATTTATTAAACCTCCGCTCACTTTGTATTTAGCTGGAGAGTTAGGTGCAGGTAAAACCACCTTTTCACGCGGCTTAATTCAATCCTTAGGTCACCAAGGTGCGGTAAAAAGTCCGACTTATGCTTTAGTCGAGCCTTACGAGCTTAAAGATGTTCGGGTGTTTCATTTTGATTTATATCGACTATTAGATCCTGAAGAACTAGAATTTATGGGAATTCGGGATTATTTTGCAGATGATACTATTTGTATTGTTGAATGGCCGGATCGTGGATATGGATTATTACCTGATGCGGATATACAGATGAACATTAACTATGTTAACAATGGTCGAGAACTCATCATGGAAGCCAAAACCGATCTAGGTAAGGCATTATTAGAACAAATATAAAATATGCCGAAAATGATACGAAATAGCCAAATAATTATCGCGTTGTTGTTGATGTTCTCGCTACCAGCAATGGCTGCGAATAAACTGCGTGGAGTGCGTATTTGGGCCGCGCCAGATGCGACGCGTATCGTTTTCGACTTAAGTCAAACACCTAGTTATAGTCATTTCTCTTTGTCTAAGCCAGATAGACTCGTGGTTGATTTTAAGTCGACTCAAACGGCTGTTTCATTATCAAAAATAAAAAATAGCAGCAAACTGATCAAAAAAATCCGCTTCAGTAAACCTCCGAGGAAAGGCACACTAAGACTGGTACTCGACTTAAAAGGAAAAGTTAACGCTAATTTATTTTCTTTAAAACCGACGCCGCCTTATGGTAATCGTGTTGTGGTGGACATTGAACCCGCCAGTAAAACCAAATCTCAGTCTAAGCCTAAGGCAATTATCAAGAAGCCGAGTAATAACTTGCGTGACATTATTGTGGCCATTGACGCAGGTCATGGTGGTGAAGATCCTGGCTCTATCGGTCCATCAGGTACTCACGAGAAAAAAGTCGTTCTGCAAATAGCTAACCGCTTACAAAGGCTTATCAATAAGAACGTGGGCATGAAAGCGATCCTCACTCGTAAAAGTGATTATTTTGTTAATCTGAACCGCCGTAGTGAATTAGCACGTAAACAAAAAGTCGATTTATTGATTTCCATTCACGCCGATGCATTTACCTCGCCTAAGCCCAGAGGCGCATCGGTTTGGGTGTTATCTAAACGCCGTGCAAATTCTGAAATGGGTCGCTGGCTAGAGAAAAAAGAACGTCATTCTGAATTATTAGGTGGTGCAGGCGACATTATTGAAAATACCGACAGTGAACAATATTTGGCAATGACCTTTATTGACATGGTGTCTGATAAGTCGATGGTCATCAGCCATACTGTTGCTTCTAAAGTACTTCGAGAAATGGGGCGGGTGACTAAGCTACATAAAAAACAACCTGAGGCGGCTAGCTTCGGAGTTTTAAAATCACCAGATATCCCTTCTATTTTGGTTGAAACCGGGTTTATATCTAACCCAACGGAAGAGCGATTATTGCGTTCAGGTTCGCATCAGCAGAAGCTTGCTGTTGCGATAAATAAAGGGGTATTGCAGTATTTTAAGCAATATCCACCAATAGATACATTATTGGCAAGTCGTACTAATTTGAAACACAAAGTGAAGCGTGGAGAGTCACTGTCACGAATTGCTCAACGCTATCAAGTTACCGTCGGCAGTATAAAAAAAGTAAACAAATTAAAGTCAAACGTTGTCAAAATTGGTCAGCAGTTAGTTATCCCACGTAGCTAAATTATTGTAAGGTAGCCTTAATGTCGATTCAGATCTTGCCACCACAATTGGCAAACCAAATTGCCGCAGGTGAAGTGGTCGAGCGTCCAGCATCTGTGGTGAAAGAGTTAGTGGAAAATTGTTTAGACGCTGGTGCAACTCGCATTGACATTGAAATAGAAAAGGGCGGCGCTAAGCTTATTCGTATTCGTGATAATGGTTGTGGTATCGCAGAAAAAGAGTTGGCATTGTCATTAGCGCGTCATGCGACATCGAAAGTGGCAAGCCTCGATGATTTAGAAGCTATTTTGAGTTTTGGTTTTCGTGGTGAAGCCTTAGCCAGTATAAGCTCCGTGTCTCGATTAACCATTACTTCTCGTACTGAAGCCCAAACGGAAGCTTGGCAAGCGTACGCGGAAGGCTCACAGATGGCGGTGAAGGTTATTCCTGCAGCGCATCCGGTAGGCACGACGATCGATGTACATGATCTATTTTTTAACACGCCAGCAAGACGCCGTTTTTTAAAAAGTGATAAAACCGAATTTACTCATATTGACGAATGGTTGAAACGCATTGCTATGGTACGGGCAGACATTCATTTTACCTTGCAACATAACGGTAAAATGGTACGTAATTATCGTCCGTCTAAAAATGAACAGCAATACTTGCAACGATTAGCGCAAGTGAGCAGCAAAGAGTTCGCTGAGCAAGCCATTAAAGTGAACTGTGAGCACGATGGATTGAAATTAACAGGGTACTTGCAAAACCCAATACAGCAAGATGTTCCGCTGACCACTCATTATTTTTACGTCAATGGTCGCTTAGTACGGGATCGTTTGGTGAATCACGCGGTAAGGCAAGCCTTTGCTGAATTATCGCCACAAGAACAGCCAAACTATGTATTAATGTTGCAACTCGATCCTCACCAAGTGGATGTGAATGTGCATCCTGCTAAACACGAAGTACGCTTTCACCAAAGCCGCTATGTGCATGACTTTATCTTACAAGCCTTGCAGTCTGCTTTGTCTCAATTAGATGGTGATAAGACCGCGCTGCATTGGGCTGAGAATGAAAATCATGAGTTCGATGACAATATTAAGGCAAGCGCTAGGGTAACCAATAGCGAACAATTTGAGCGTGGCTTTTCGACTACACCACCGGAAATGGCGGCTGCGTCTTATTCACAGTCAAGAAATCAATCAACAAACCAATACGCTGGTGGTCAACAGAGTTGGCAGTCAAGTCGAGACTCGCTTAACGCTAATGCCGTGAAGAGCTATGCGCAGCTTTTGTCGTCTGCCAGTGGCAATGACACGCAAACTAATGAACAAGGCATTGCTGAGCAGAGTCCTCAATGCTCGATGCCACCTTTATTGCAAGGCGAGCATTGGGTGTTAGCCGATAGCGAAACGTTAAAACTTTTACCTGTAAAACAGGTTGCATTAATTACTGTAAAAGCAGAAATTCAGTCAAAATGGGCAACTGGGCTGATTTCTCAACCATTATTAATGCCGGTTTCTGTATCAGGGCTTGCACATTGGCAAGAAATCATTGAGAAAAATACGGTTTTGCTGAAACAATTAGGGATTGAAGTAACAATTAAGCTTCAGCAGTTGATAATTAAAAAAGTGCCCTCATATCTTAGAGACAGTCAGTTAGCGAAAATCATCCCTGAATTACTGCAATGGTTAGAACAAGAAAAACCAAATCAAGCAGCCTTGATTAATTGGATCGCATCACACAGCATAAGTGGCTTTATTTCTGCGCCGCAAGTATGGAAAGAATATTGCCAGTTAAGTGATGAATTGCAACAACAAGCAAAATTAACGGCGTTGGCATTGCCTTGGCAACGTTGGTTAGATGAACAGAAAGAGAGTTTGAGTGAGTAACGATTTACATCCGAAAGTGTTAATGCTAATGGGACCAACGGCTTCAGGGAAGACAGCGTTAGCAATTGAGTTGGTACAAAAGCACAATTGTGAAATTATTTCGGTCGATTCAGCGTTGATTTATCGTGGGATGGATATCGGTACAGCAAAGCCTGATGCTGAGGAACTTGCAGTAGCACCGCATCGATTAATTGATATTCTAGATCCAGTAGAAAGTTATTCGGCTGCAGATTTCAGACGTGATGCTTTAAAAGCGATTGAAGAGATCCTTGCTAAAGGGAAAACGCCGTTATTGGTTGGCGGCACTATGTTGTATTTTAAAGCGCTACTTGAAGGTTTATCGCCTTTACCTAATGCAGTTCCTGAAATACGGGAACAAATACAGCAGCAGGCGGATGAGCTCGGATGGCAGGTTATGCATGACAAGTTACGTGAGATTGACCCTGTTTCAGCGGAGCGTATTCACCCTAATGATCCACAGCGGTTATCCAGAGCATTAGAAGTTTTTAGAGTTAGTGGCAAAAGTTTAACTGAGTTAACTAAGGTAAAAGCAGAGCCTTTACCTTATCAATTTATTCAATTTGCCATTGCACCAAAAGAAAGAAAAGTACTACATGAGTTGATCGAAAAGCGATTTAATATCATGATTGAACAAGGGTTTATCGATGAAGTTGCTCAGTTAAAGCAGCGAGATGACTTACACATCGATTTACCGTCCATCCGTTGTGTGGGGTATCGGCAATGCTGGCAATACCTTGACGGAGAGTTTGGCTATGAAGATATGGTTGAAAAAGTGGTTGCCGCTACTAGGCAATTAGCAAAACGTCAATTAACATGGTTACGTGGTTGGGAAGAGTTACATTGGTTAGAAAGTGCTGATGAAGGGAATATAGTCAAGCTGACACAGCATTTAAATTAGCCAATTCACCTTTGTTGTATCATACTGTTTAATAATGTAATTTTTATATAATTTAAAAAGGAAATAATAATGGCTAAGGGGCAATCTTTACAAGACCCATTTTTGAATGCACTACGTCGTGAGCGCGTTCCTGTTTCGATTTATTTGGTTAATGGTATTAAGCTTCAAGGACAAGTTGAGTCTTTTGATCAGTTCGTTATTTTGTTAAAAAATACCGTGAGCCAAATGGTTTATAAGCACGCTATTTCAACTGTGGTTCCTGCGCGACCATTTAATGTTAACCCTACCCAAACTGCGCCGAATTCTAATCAAGAAGCAAGCGAAAGCGGCGAATAATGTTGAGGAGTTACCCTCTTGTTTGATCGTTATGAGGCGGGAGAAGATGCAGTTCTTGTCCATATCGACTTTGCAGATGAAGAGCGTCGTGAAGATATAACTGAACTGCGGTTGTTGGTGGAGTCTGCGGGTGCTCGATCTGTTGGTGTTATCACTGGCAGTCGTAAGTCACCCGATCGTAAATTCTTTATAGGTTCAGGTAAAGCGGAAGAGCTAGCCACTATGGTGGCTGGCACAAACGCAAATGTCGTTATTTTCAATCATGCTTTGTCACCCGCTCAAGAACGTAATCTTGAAGCGATTTGTCAATGCCGAGTGTTGGACAGAACCACATTAATTTTGGATATCTTTGCTCAACGCGCACGTACCCATGAAGGTAAGTTGCAAGTTGAATTGGCACAATTGCGTCATATGTCGACTCGATTAATTCGTGGCTGGACTCATCTTGAGCGACAAAAAGGTGGTATCGGCATGCGCGGACCAGGTGAAACTCAGCTGGAAACAGATAGGCGTTTGCTACGAGGTCGTATTAAAAGTATTAATAAGCGCTTAGAGAAAGTTGATAAGCAACGTGAGCAAAGTCGCCGTTCTAGAAAGCGCAGTGACTTGCCGACAGTATCATTAGTCGGTTACACCAATGCTGGAAAATCCACCTTATTTAATGCAATTACTCAATCGGATGTTTATGCCGCCGATCAGCTTTTTGCTACCTTAGATCCTACGCTTAGAAAGTTAAGTTTACGTGATAACAGTGTCATTTTGGCCGATACCGTTGGGTTTATTCGTCATCTTCCTCATGATCTTGTTGCAGCATTTAAAGCGACATTGCAAGAAACACAAAATGCTGATTTATTACTGCATGTGGTCGACTGTGCTGATGAAAATATGGCAGAAAACTTTGAGCAAGTTCAGAATGTATTGCAAGAAATTGATTCTGATGACATTCCGCAGCTCATAGTTTGTAACAAAATAGATCTGCTTGAGGGCGTAGTGCCAAGAATTGATTATGACGATGAAGACAAGCCTAGTCGGGTTTGGGTTTCGGCTCAAAAAGGAATGGGTTTTGATTTACTGCTAAAAGCAATTGAGCAATTGGTCGGTGAGCAAGTTGCTGAATATACGTTGAAAATACCTGCAGCTGATGGGCATTATCTCAGTCAATTTTATCGACTTGAAGCATTGCAAAAGCAAGATTACGATGAACTTGGCAATTGTATCGTTGCGGTTCGATTACCCGTTTCGAATTGGAATCGGCTACTAAAACAAAGTGAAGGCAGGCTTGAGGACTTTATTATCGAGCCAACCACTGATACGATACTTAGCTAACTTTTTGGTTATATCATCCTATTACGGAGAGTTAAATGGCTTGGAATGAGCCCGGTAACAAGGATAAAGATCCTTGGGGAAATAAAAACAATAATGGCAATGATAAAGGGCCACCAGATTTAGATGACATATTTAAGAATGTATCTAAAAAGCTAGGTGGTAAAGGCAATGGTTCTGGTTTCGGTGGAACGTCCATTGTTATCTTTTTAGTCATCGCAATTGTCGTTTGGGCATTATCTGGTTTTTACACCATTAAAGAATCAGAAAAAGGTGTGGTATTACGTTTCGGTGAATATGTTGGTTTAACAACACCTGGTTTACATTGGCAAGCAACATTTATTGATAAAGTATATCCAGTAAATGTAACCAATATCAGTTCATTATCTTCGTCGGGTAGTATGTTGACTGCTGACGAAAACATGGTGCGTGTTGAACTTGGTGTTCAGTATAAAGTCGCTGATCCGTATTTGTATCTATTCAGTTCTGTAGATGCTAATGCCAGCTTGCGTGAAGCAACAGACAGTGCTCTTCGTTATGTGATTGGCCACAATAAGATGGATGACATCTTAACTACGGGTCGTGAAGCGATCCGTCAGGCGACTACTGAGGAAATTGAACGCATTGTAAAACCTTATAAATTGGGTTTAGAAGTTGTCGATGTCAACGTGCTTCCTGCGCGTCCACCTGAAGAAGTAAAAGATGCCTTTGATGATGCGATTGCTGCGCAAGAAGATGAGCAACGCTCAATTCTTGAAGCGAAAGCTTATGCTCGTGAAATTGAGCCACGTGCTCGTGGTCAAGTTGAACGTATTCATCGTCAAGCTGCTGCTTATAAAGAGCAAGTGGTACTGCAAGCACAAGGTAAAGTGGCGAGCTTTGAGAAATTACTGCCTGAATATCGTATGGCACCGCAGGTGACTCGCGAAAGATTGTACTTAGATACTATGCAGCAAGTATTAAGCGGTAATCGTAAAGTACTTGTCGACAGTAAAAACAGCAATAACATGATGTACTTGCCATTGGATAAATTAATGGATAATAGTCCGAAAATGACGCGTACAACACCCCAAAATGCTGCTAAAAACAGCTCACAGCCAACAACTGCAATACAGACGACCACAAGCGTTTCTGATAGTGGTCGTATGACACGCGCGCAACGTATGCGTCAGATGCAGCAAAGCGGTAGATAAAGGAGATAATGATGAATAAAATTATTTTAATTGTTGTCACCCTGATTATCGGTGTGAGTCTTTCTTCATTATTTATGGTGAATGAAGGTGAGCGAGCAATCGTGGCACGTTTTGGTGAAGTGTTAAAAATGGATAAAGATGGTAAGCCAGTAACCAAAGTATTTGCACCTGGGTTGCACATTAAAATTCCGTTAGTAGATAAAGTTCGTTGGTTAGATGCGCGAATTCAAACATTAGACAGTGATGCTGATCGTTTTGTTACTTCTGAAAAGAAAGACTTAATGGTTGATTCATATGTTAAATGGCGTATTAACGACTTCGAAAAATATTATTTGTCGACTAATACTGGTACTAAAGCCATTGCAGAATCCTTACTACAACGTAAAGTCAGTAATGACCTTCGTTCTGAGTTTGGTTTGCGTACCATTAAAGACATAGTGTCAGGTAGCCGCGATGAATTGCAAAAAGATGCATTAAAAAATGCGTCAGAAAGTGCGAAAGACTTAGGTATTGAAGTGGTTGATGTGCGTGTTAAGCAAATCAATTTGCCTTCGAACGTAAGTAACAGTATTTACAAACGTATGCGTGCTGACCGTCAAGCGGTAGCAAAAGAGCACCGTGCACAAGGTAAAGAGCAATCTGAAGTCATTCGTGCCACAATTGACGCGAGCGTAACGGTGAAACTTGCTGATGCAAACCGGAAAGCTGCGGTAACGCGTGGTGAAGGTGATGCGACCGCTGCTAAAATTTATGCTGACGCCTATAAAAAAGATCCTGAATTTTATCGGTTCTTACGTAGTCTTGAAGCTTATCGTAGTAGTTTTGGCAACGGTTCAGATGTAATGGTGTTGTCACCAGATAGCGATTTTTTCCGCTATATGAAAGGGGCAAAAAAGTAATTTTTTGCGCCTAGTAAAGATATTTGTTGTACGCCCAGAGTTTTCTGGGCGTTTTTGTCATTGTAGCTTTCCATAGCAATAAATCGCTTGTGTATATGACAGTTTTTAGAGCATTCAGTTAATTTTTAAGCTAAGAGTTTTAAAAAAATAGAATATCCCTAAGATAGATATGTCTTTTCACTATGATCTATTTCCAATTTTTAGCTATAATAAGCATCGTTTGAATCCTTGCTGTTCTAATTTTGAACAGGCAAGAGATTAAAGTCATTGAATTTATAATAATTCCAACACCCTCTGGGAGATAAGTGGATGAGCAATGCGCCAGTCGATACCGGACGTCGCAGATTCCTGACCGCCGCAACCGCCGTAGTTGGTGGAGCAGGTGCCGTCGCTGTAGCGGTTCCTTTCATCAAGTCATGGAATCCGAGTGCCAAAGCGAAAGCTGCAGGTGCACCGGTTGAAGTAAACATCAGTAAATTAGAGCCAGGTCAGCTGATTCGCGTTGAATGGCGTGGTAAACCTGTATGGGTTGTCCGCCGTACCAAAGCGATCCTTGATGAGCTTGCGACTCATAATGATCGCCTGCGCGATCCTGATTCAGAAGAAGATCAACAACCAGAATATGCAAAAAATATTGGGCGTTCAATTAAGCCTGAGTATTTTGTTGCTGTTGGTATTTGTACTCACCTAGGTTGTTCACCAACTTATGAACATAATAAGTTCGAACAGTATGTTGAAGGCGTTAAATCTGGCTTCTTCTGTCCATGTCATGGTTCCAAGTTTGATATGTCGGGCCGCGTTTTCCAAGGCGTTCCTGCTCCATTAAACTTAGTGATCCCACCGCATCACTATCTTGAAGATGGAACAACTATCCTTGTCGGTTTAGATAAGGGAGAAGTGTAATATGATGACCATGTTAAAGAATTTACAAGGTTGGGTTGATGAGCGGATTCCTATGACGGCGACTTATAATCGTCACGTAGGTCAATATGCGACACCAACCAACTTTAACTTCTGGTACTTTTTTGGCTCGTTAGCGCTATTAGTACTGGTAAACCAGTTATTAACTGGTATTTGGTTAACCATGAACTATGTACCAACGTCTGAAGGTGCATTTGCTTCTGTTGAATACATCATGCGTGATGTTGAATACGGTTGGTTACTGCGATATATGCACTCAACAGGCGCTTCTGCGTTTTTCGTTGTGGTTTATTTGCATATGTTCCGTGGTGTACTTTATGGTTCATATCAGAAACCACGTGAATTACTATGGCTATTCGGTATGCTAATTTTCTTAGTACTGATGGCTGAAGCATTCATGGGTTACTTATTACCTTGGGGGCAAATGTCATTCTGGGGTGCGCAGGTAATTATTTCATTGTTTGGTGCAATCCCTGTTATTGGTGATGACCTAACACTTTGGATCCGCGGTGACTACGTAATTTCTGGTGCAACACTAAACCGTTTCTTTGCGCTGCACGTTATTGCTTTACCATTAGTGTTAGTGGTTCTTGTGTTCCTTCACCTTGTTGCATTGCATGAAGTAGGTTCTAATAACCCTGATGGTATAGAAATCAAAAAGAATAAAGATGAAAATGGCTGGCCTGTAGACGGCATTCCATTCCACCCTTATTACACTGTGAAAGACATCATGGGTACAGCGGCATTCTTAATTGTCTTCTGTTATGTGTTGTTCTTTATTCCTGATGGTGGCGGTTACTTCTTAGAGCGCCCGAACTTTGAACCAGCTAACCCGCTGAAAACGCCGGAGCACATTGCACCTGTTTGGTACTTTACGCCTTTCTATGCAATTTTACGTGCAGTTCCAGATAAGTTAGGTGGCGTTATCATGATGGGGCTATCTATCGTAGTCTTGTTCTTATTACCTTGGTTAGATCGTTGTAAGGTTAAATCAGTTCGCTATCGTAGTATGTTCCATAAATTGAACATTGCTCAGTTTGCTGTTTCGTTCATCATTCTTGGTTATTTAGGTGCCGTTCCAGCAACACCTGAGTTAACCATTGCTGCACGTATCTTTACCTTAACGTACTTTGGTTTCTTCTTCTTCCTGTGGTTATACAGCAAAAATGAAAAAACTAAGCCAGTTCCAACGAGGGTGACACACTAATGAAGAAATTACTGATTGCATTAGTCGCATTACTACCTGTTATGGCATTTGCTGGCGGTGGTAGTAATGTTCACTTAGAAAAAGCGAACATCGACTTACACGATAAGGCTTCATTAGAACGTGGTTTGGACTTGTTCCAACACTACTGTTCAGGTTGTCATAGTACACAGTACCAGCGTTATGAACGTGTTGCTGCTGATTTAGGTATTTCCGCTGATGATATGCGCAGCAAGTACATTCTTGATGGTGCTAAGATTGGTCAGCTAATGACTAACTCTATCCCACATAAAGAAGCGGCTAAGTGGTTTGGTGCTACGCCACCTGACTTAACTTTGGTTGCTCGTGTTCGTGGTGAAGACTGGTTATATTCATACTTTAAGGGTTTTTATAAAGATGAAAGTCGCCCATTTGGTGTGAACAACACTGTATTCCCATCAGTGGGTATGCCTAACGTATTCCAAGGCTTGCAAGGTGTTCAAGAGCAAGTGTGTGATACGGATGAGCAAGGTAACAAAACCTGTAAACTTACAGAAGCGAAAGGCGGTAGCTTAAGCGCTGAAGAGTTTGATCAAGCAGCACGTGATATCACAAACTTCTTGGCTTACTCTGCTGAACCTGTACGTTTAGAACGTCAATCATTAGGTTGGTATGTTCTTGGGTTCTTGTTTGTATTCTTCATTATTTCTTACTTGTTAAAGAAAGAGTACTGGAGAGATGTGCACTAATCTTAAATAAAGGTTAGAATGTACAGTCACTAAGACGGGGGGCTTTGTTGCCCCTCGTTTGTTTTCTTTTTTTCGATTCTGGAGGGTATCAATGGCTGTTGCTGCCAACAAACGCTCAATCATGACCATGTTTTCTGGTTCTGATGATCTATATAGCCACCAAGTACGTATCGTGCTGGCTGAAAAAGGTGTCACTGTTGATGTTATGCAGGTCGACCCAAATGATATGCCTGAAGACTTAATGGAGATTAATCCATATAACTCAGTGCCAACATTAGTTGACCGTGAGTTAGTATTATATGAGTCACGTATTATCATGGAATATCTGGACGAGCGCTTTCCTCATCCACCACTCATGCCAGTTTATCCTGTGTCTCGTGGTAGAAGTCGCTTAATGATGTATCAAATTGATACAGACTGGTATTCATTAGTTGAGCGCATTCGTAATAATGATAATGCTGATGAGGCTCGCAAAGAGTTAAAAGAAGGGTTAACTTCTATTTCACCAGTATTTGATGAACTGCCATACTTCATGAGTGAAGAGTTTGGTTTGAGTGATTGTTATCTTGCACCATTATTGTGGCGTTTGCCCTCTTTGGGTATTGAGCTAGATATTCAAACAAGTCAGCATATTCATGCTTATATGACACGCGTATTTGAACGTGAGTCATTCAAGGCTTCTTTGACTGAAGCTGAACGTGAAATGAGAATGGGAATGTTATAAATGAGCGACTTAACTCCAACTCGTCCCTATTTGATCCGGGCTTACTATGAATGGCTGCTGGATAATGGTTTAACACCGCATATTGTTGTCGATGCATTTGTGACCGGTACTCGCGTACCTCAGCAGTTTGTTAAAGATGGACAGATTGTGTTGAATATTGCTGAGTCTGCTATTAGCGGTTTATTAATGGATAATGAGTTTGTGGAGTTTAGTGCTCGCTTTGGCGGCGTCCCTCATCAAATCTTGCTGCCAATGGCTTCTATTATGGCTATTTATGCAAGTGAAAATGGCGCAGGTACCGTTTTTGAAATGGAAGAAGCCTATTTGCCAAGTGATGAAGAGCAAGACGGACCAATTGAGTTGATTGATTCAGAACAAGTTGAACAGCAAGAACAAGAAGTAGAACAACCGTCAACAGATGATAAACCACCTAAAAAACGTGGACATTTAACGGTTGTGAAGTAATTTATAAAGGTCAGTATCTTAACTGGCCTTTTTTATTGCTCTAACCAAATCTCTTCTATCCATTGCCAGATATTTTCCCACGGCTCTGAAGCAAAGCGACCTTGACGCCAAAATTGAACTTGGCCTTGCTGATCAATACAATAAAAGTTATCACCTTGCTGGCAAATAGCGATGAATTCTCTAGGTAAACCAAGAGACCAAGCGTAACTAGTTACTTCAGGTAAATAGGTATGTGAGTAGGGATCTGATGCAGTAACGGGCTCAATCGTACCATAAACAACATCGCTTGCATTTAACAGGTATTCTTTAAGGCTACTTGGTAAAGGAATTAAAATTTGCTCTTCGACTTCAACTAATTGCTCGAATGTGGGTAAATCCAGCGGAAACGATGTTGCATGATTTACTGCTTGTAACTGATAGATGATGTCGTTCATTTAAATACCACATGAAAAAAAGTTTATTATAAGCAAATTGAACCGTTATATCATTGAGCAATTGCTTATATTTTAGTTTAATGAAATTACAGCAAGGTAAAGTGAAGAAGCAACGGCATGACTTACGGTTCGATTCAGATCCAAGCTACAAGCTCTCAAATTTCGTCTGAAGGTATCAGCGAGCAACCAAGAGCATCAAACAATGCATTCGGAAGAAAGCTTATTAGACAGGTTAGTAATTCTGAGTCTCCAATTCATCGTTTTTTCTCTGAAATCTGTTGGGAGTGCGGCGACAAAACCTGTGGTTATTGTATCGGTGACAGATACTTTGCAATACCACGTCCACCAGAATCATTCCAACAAGAGTTAGATAAAGAACAATACGCTTGTTATCATTGTTTTTTATCTTTTATCAAAGTGTTGGGGGGCTTATCTTACTCAATGTGTATTGAAATGTGTCGCAAACCTGCACCATATGACCCATTTAAATGAAGCACAAATGATATTGTTAAGTGATGTTATTGTATTAATTGTTTAAGATAGATTAAAGCAGAGGAAAATGAAGTGGATAATGAAACCATGCCAAGGGAGCAGTTAGGCATTTGTGCAGAAGGAAATCTGCACAGTGTGTATTTGATGTTTAATGCGGTAGATAATATTGAATCGGATTTGCGTCCTTGCCTCGCCTCTGTTGCTCAACACATTTATGAACTGACAGATCTTTATGCTGATAGCGCGTTTAATGGTTTTGTGGCTGTTGGTGCAAATTATTGGGATAGTCTTTTTCCCTCAGTACGACCTAAATTATTACAACCTTTTCCGGCTGTTCAACATGATGATCTGGTTGCTCCAGCCATCGAGTTTGATCTGTTTTTCCATTTACGTTGTGATCGTTATGATGTTTTGCATTTAGTGGTTAATGAAATTAATCAAATGTTAGATGGGCTAGTTGAGTTAGTCGATGAAGAAAGAGGATTTCGCTATATGGACAACCGAGACTTGACCGGATTTGTGGATGGAACTGAAAACCCGAAAGGTCGTCACCGACAGCAGGTTGCACTCATCGATGAAGAAGATCCAATGTTTGCTGGCGGTAGCTATGTTCATGTTCAAAAATACGCTCACAAATTAAAACGCTGGCATAAGCTGTCTCAAAAAGTACAAGAAGATATTATCGGTAGAACCAAGCAAGACGATATCGAATATGCGTCTGCTGATAAATTGCCTACCAGTCATATCAAGCGCGCCAATATAAAAGATTCCTTTGGAAAATCGAAAGAAATTGTACGTCAAAGTATGCCTTTTGGATCGCTATCGCAGCAAGGGCTCATGTTTATTTCTGTTTGTCGAACACCTACGCACTTTGAAGATATGCTTAGAAGTATGATTATGGGAGATGATGAGGGAAACAGTGATCACTTGCTGAAGTACACTCAAGCGTTAACAGGCTCTTCTTTTTTCGCTCCTTCTTTGGACTTTTTACTCGATCAAGCTTGAACGTGCTCTAACCATTTTACTAAGCCTTTGTTGTCGTTTCTCGCCATAGCAAGGGCTATGGCTCTTCTTAGCACCTTCGCTGTTGTTATATAACTTTTTACTTGAACGAGGCTAAAAAGTACTCGCTCAATTTGTATTCAACCATCCACTGTGGTAATTTTTTACATCTTTGTTAAACACTTGTTTAAATTGTGTGTTAAAAAGGATGGTAGCAATAATGGACGGTGAGGCAACAAATAGTAAAGTAAAACCTGAACACGACCAAGTACTTATCATCGGAGGTGGCATAGCTGGGATTTGCGCAGCAATTGAGTTATTGGATTCAAATATTTCCGTCACATTGATTGACAGGGACGCTGAAGGTAAATTTGGTGGCATGGCTAACGAAGCTTTTGGGGGAATGTTATTGGTTGATACGCCCCACCAGCGCCGAAATGGTATCAAAGATTCAAAACAGCTGGCGCTAGATGATTGGATGGCAGCAGCACAATTTCCTAAAGACAATGTACATGGTGTTGCTTGGGCAAAAACCTACGTTGAACGTTGTAAAGTCGATATCTTCGATTGGCTTACCAATTTCGGTATTAAATATTTTCCCATCGTTCATTGGGTTGAGCGTGGCAATTATGGATTTGGTGAAGGTCAGCGTGGTAACTCTGTTCCTCGTTACCATATTACTTGGGGAACAGGCTGGCATCTAACACAAACGCTGATAAAACAGTTAAAAGAACATCCTCAGCAACACCTACTTAAGCTGCATTTTAATCGTCATGTTGAGCAACTTATTTGGCAAGACAACACAGTGACGGGATGCATAGCATTTGATACTGAGGATTCAGGGCGCAAAATTGAGTTCACTGCGGATAACGTGATTTTATGTTGCGGTGGCATTAATGGGAACCTTGAACAAGTCAAAAAGTATTGGGACAGCGATTGTTATGGCTCGTATCCCGACAACATGCTTAGTGGCTCGCATCCTTATGCTGATGGTTATTTGCATGATGAGTTAAAAAAGGGCGGTGGTAGCATTAAAAATTTGGGTTGGATGTGGAATTATGCTTCTGGCATTGCTCATCCTAAACCTGAATATGAAAACCATGGTTTGAGCGTCATTCCACCGCGCAGTTCACTTTGGTTAAATGCTCATGGCCGTCGGGTTGGGCCACTGCCTATGGTGACTGGATATGACACTCACCAACTTTGCGCCCAAACTGGCCAGTTACCTCATCAATATACGTGGCAATTAATGAATCGCGCCATTGCAGTAAAAGAATTATCGGTGTCTGGCTCTCATATTAATCCAATCTTTAAAAATCGAAGTATTGCAGGTGTGCTGAAAATGGCATTAAAAGGCAATCCTGAATTAATCGATTGGTTATGTTGCAATGCCGCAGACATTGTTGTCGCAGATACGATTGAAGAACTCATAAAAAAAATGCAGCTGATAGTACCTGAGGTTACTGTAGATAAAGCGGGTATGTTAACTGATATAAACAACTATGATGAACAAGTCGTTCGCGGCACTCAGTTTGCCACCGATGATCAAATTCGCAAAATCGCCAGCTTGCGTCAATGGAAAGGCGACAAAGCCAGAACGTTAAAACAGCAAACTATTTTAGATGAAAGCGCAGGTCCGCTAATAGCAATTCGCTCACGAGTAATAAGTCGTAAAAGTATGGGCGGAATGGAAACGAACACGGATAGCCAAGTGCTTAACCAAGAAGGAAATGTGATTAGTGGCTTATATGCTGCAGGAGAAGCTGCTGGCTTTGGTGGCGCTGGAAGTTGTGGGCGTCGCTCTTTAGAGGGAACTTTTTTGTCTGGTGCCATATTAAATGGTCGTATCGCAGCGCAGCACATTGCAACGAAAATAAAAGATAATTAAAGAAACGATTAGGAAATCACAATGGACAAGACAATAAAAAAATCAGGCGCTTGGCTAGTAAGGTATGCGCTAGAGCAAATTGGGGTGAAGCAAACTTTTGGTATCCCAGGTGTACATAACACCGAAATATACGATGAATTGAATAAATCAGAAACGATAACACCTATGCTGGTGACTCACGAAGGCGGTGCAGCATTCATGGCCGATGCAGTTAGTCGCACAACCGACAGTATTGGTACACTAATGGTGGTACCAGCAGCAGGAATCACTCATGCTGCTAGTGGCATTGCAGAAGCGCATTTGGACGGGATCCCTATGTTAGTCGTTTCTGGTGGCGTGAGAACTGACGGAATGGCCTATCAATTACACGACATGGATCAGCATGGCGTGCTCGCACCGATCACTAAAGCGACATTCAAGATAGAAAAACACAGTGAGATTGTTGAAACATTCTATGAAGCTTACTGTTTGTCGATTGACGGTGAACCAGGGCCTGTTTTTATTGAAGTGCCAGTGAATATTGCGCTCTTTAAAGGTGAATGTACTCCACCACCCGTGTTTGATTTTGAAAAATATCGTCAACGCCTTGATGAAAAGCAGCATCTACCTGAAGTCATTGACTCGGCAAATCTTGAACAAGTCGTTTCTGTTATTAATAGCAGTAAAAAAATTGGTATTTTTGCAGGTTGGGGGGCAAAAGAAGCGACAGCAGAATTAATTAGCCTTGCAGAACACCTTGGTGCGCCCGTTGCGACTACTTTGCAAGGTTTAAGTGTCTTTCCTGCTAACCATCCTTTACATGTGGGGATGGGGTTTGGTGAATACGCTGTGCCCGCTGCTGAAAAAGCTTTTGAAGACATTGATTGTTTAATTGCTATTGGTACTCGCTTTAGCGAAATACCCACAGGTTCTTTTGGGATGAAAGTGCCGAAAAATCTCATTCATGTTGATATAAACTCAGATGTTTTTAATGCCAATTACTTAGCTTCAATATCGGTATTATGTGATGCAAAGGTATTTTTATCCGAATTGGTTTCACGCAAATCACAACTCAATCAAAATGAGTATTCAGAGCTTGCTCAGCTGATTCAGCAACAAAAGCAAGCCTACTTGGCTGAGTGGCACAAAGCGGATAAAGCGGACAAGGTAAATCCAGCGAGATTTTTTACTGAATTACGCAAGATGATGGCGGATGATGACTACTTAGTACTTGATGATGGTAATCATACTTTCTTGTCAGCGGAGTTGATGCCTATCCACAAATCTAAACATTATCTTTCGCCGACAGATTTTAACTGCATGGGATATTGTGTTCCTGCTGCCATCGCAACTAAACTCACTCATCCTGATAAATGTGTGGTTGGTGTCGTGGGTGATGGCGCGGTGATGATGACTGGCATGGAGCTTATCACAGCCAGTCGTTATAACGTTGGGGTGATCATGTGTGTGTTTAATGATGGTGAACTTGCACAAATTTCTCATGCTCAAGAAGTACCCTATAACCGCAAAACGTGCACTCAATTAACCGGATTACGTGTTGAGGGTATCGCAATGGCAACCGGTGCGGAATACATTCGAGTTGATAATAATAAGCAGCTTGAGCAGGCAATGCTGAAAGCGAAACAGATCAGTGCGACAGGTCAGCCAGTTTTAGTTGATGTAAACGTTGATTACTCGAAGAAAACGCGTTTTACCAAAGGCATTGTAAAGTCGAATCTAAAACGCTTTGAGTTTAATGAGAAGGTAAGGTTTATCAGTCGAGCGATTAAAAGAAAAGTAACAGGCTAAGGTCGCAAAAAATTAAAATGCCGTGATGCTATTTATCCGAGTGATAATTGAAGCTTACGGCATTTTTTGGTGACTTTTAATCATTATAATTAAATAGCGATTTAATGGTATTGAGAGTTACATCAATATTGTTAATATCGGCAGGGCTGATGAAAATAGTATCGTCGCCGGCAATTGTGCCTAAAATTCCTTCAGGTTTGCCTATAGAGTCGAGTAAGCGAGCAATTAATTGCGCAGCCCCTGGACTGGTTCTAACGACAATCATTGATTGGTTATGGTCAACGTCTAATAGCAAATTTTTAAGTGGGCTGTTTGCTGTTGGTACGCCGAGTTCTGCAGGTAAGCAATATACCATCTCTTGTTTAGCATTTCGTGTACGTACTGCACCGAATTTGCTGAGCATGCGAGACACTTTCGACTGATTGATGTTACTGAAACCTTCACCTTGAAGTGCGGTTACGATTTCACCTTGGGAGCCAAAGCGCTCTTCTTTTAAAATCGACTTAAAAACTTTTACGAGTTCGTCTTGATTTTTAATTGTCATATTTATTATCTTTATCTGGTAATTTGAAGGAGTCCGCCCAAAACTTCTTTGCGAAGTTGACTCCTACTAGCTATTCAAAAAATCTTGCTAATTTTTGCATATTTGTTGGTTTTTTGTCAAATCAAATGAATATTCATGAATAAATATTCATAATGGTTTTGGTCGAAAAAGTTTACAAAATTGACCATTTCTAACTGTTTGCAAATGGGGTTGGATCATTGAAATTTTGTACTCATTACAGTAAGGTGGCGACATAATTTTGATCTCTATCACATATCCGCAAATAATCGGAGATAACTATGAAAGTTGCTGTACTAGGTGCTGCTGGTGGAATTGGCCAAGCACTCGCGCTATTACTGAAAACCCAATTACCTTCAGGGTCTTCATTATCTTTATACGATATTGCTCCTGTTACTCCAGGTGTTGCTGTTGATTTGAGCCACATCCCAACAGGTGTTGAAGTTAAAGGCTTTGCTGGCGAAGATCCAACGCCTGCTTTAGAAGGCGCAGATGTTGTATTGATTTCCGCTGGTGTTGCTCGTAAACCTGGTATGGATCGTTCTGATCTATTCAACATTAACGCGGGTATCGTACGTAATCTTATTGAAAAAGTAGCGGTGGCTTGCCCTAAAGCTTTGATCGGCGTGATCACTAACCCAGTAAATACTACAGTTGCTATTGCTGCTGAAGTATTGAAAAAAGCAGGTGTTTACGACAAGAACCGTTTATTCGGTGTGACGACTCTGGATGTGATCCGTTCAGAAACTTTCGTTGCTGAAGCAAAAGGCCTTAAGGTTGAAGATGTAAGCGTTAACGTTATTGGCGGTCACAGTGGTGTAACTATTTTGCCATTGCTTTCGCAAATCGAAGGCGTAAGCTTTACTGACGAAGAAGTTGCGGCACTCACTAAGCGCATTCAGAATGCTGGTACTGAAGTTGTTGAAGCTAAAGCTGGCGGCGGTAGCGCGACCTTGTCAATGGGACAAGCGGCATGTCGCTTTGGTCTATCATTAGTACGTGGTCTACAAGGCGAGAGTAACGTTGTTGAATGCGCTTATGTTGACGGTGGTAGTGAACACGCTGAATTCTTCGCACAGCCTATTTTATTGGGTAAAAATGGCGTTGAAAAAGTACTTCCTTATGGTGAAGTTAGCGCGTTTGAAGCCAATGCTCGTGATGCAATGCTAGATACGCTAAAAGGCGACATAAAAATTGGTGTTGAATTTGTTAAATAGTCAATTTAACTGACATTCTATTTTAGCGGAGCCTAGTGTTCCGCTTTTTTGTAATTATAACGGGATAAATGTGATGAATAAGACGGTATTGATAACTGGAGTGGGTAAACGCTTAGGATTAGCATTAGCGCATCATCTTATTTCGCAAAATTATACCGTTATTGGGACATACCGCACTTCTTATCCTGAACTTGAGCAGCTTAAACAACAAGGGATCGATCTCTATCAATGCGACTTAACCCTTGTTAATGAATTAGAAAAATTGTGTGCCCAAATTGCACACAAATATCCCCAATTACGGGCGATCGTTCATAATGCGTCTGCTTGGTTACCAGACGATGAATCCGATCCGGTTGCTACCATCAACCAAATGATGGCTATTCATGTCACTGCACCTTATCAAATGAATATGGCGTTATCGAAATTGCTCATCAACCAGCAGCAAACCTGCGACATCATTCATGTTAGTGATTTTGTTGCAACTAAAGGTAGTGCTAAGCATATTGCTTATGCCGCAAGTAAAGCGGCATTGGATAATCTGACTTTATCTTTTGCTACTAAGTTAGCACCGAGTGTAAAGGTTAACTCCATCGCTCCCGCTTTAGTTATGTTTAATGATAATGATTCTGAGGAATATAAACAAAAAGCGAAAGCCAAATCATTAATGGCCATCGAGGGCGGCGTACAAGAATTTCTCGATACCGTGACTTATTTGTTCGATAGTAATTACGTTACCGGACGAATACTGCATCTAGATGGTGGACGTCACCTCAAGTAACGTTATCTCAAATAGCTGTAATGTTATTCAGCGTATTGTTTTATCCGTTTTGCCAGTGCCATAAGCCCATTGGTTCGTGATGGACTTAATTGGTGCAATAATCCGAGTTCTTTAAAACATGCCTCTATGTTGACTTGTTGAATGTCATCAGTTGATTTTTGATTAAACAAAGCCAGCAAAATAGCAATCAAACCCTTAACAATTCGCGCATCGCTATCAGCCAAAAAGTAATGAATGTCACCTTGTTGATAGTGATACAACCAAGCTGCGCTCTCACAACCGTCGATTTGGGCATTATGGGTTTTAAGAGCTTCATCGATTTTAGGTAAGGCTTTGCCAAGCATCATTAATTGGCGATACTTGTCTTGCCAATTATTTGCCTTAGATAATTGCTCTGTTAGGTCGGCGTAATTGGAAAACGGAAATTGAAATGCATCAAATGATGGTGATGACATTAGCTTAGTAACTCCTGAACTTGGATCAATCCTTCTATAAAAAAATCAATGTCAGCTTTGGTGGTGTACATACCAATAGAAACTCGGCAACAGCCTTTTAGGTTCATATGCTGCATTAATGGCATAGCACAATGATGGCCACAGCGTATAGCGATGCCTTGTTGATCAAGCAAGGTGCCGATATCTTGATGATGTTCGCCTTCAATATTAAATGCAACGACAGCATGATTGTCAGCATGGGCTGCATAGACTTCTATGCCTGCTAATTGTTGTAATGAGTGCTGCAAGTAATTCAGTAATTCTTGCTCTTGTTGTTGGTGTGCTTCAGTGAGGTATTGCTGCATAAAATCAATAGCAGCGCCTAATCCAATGACGGATGCAATCGGCGGTGTGCCTGCTTCAAGGCGATTTGGCAGTGACGTAAATTCTGTCTGTTCGAATGTCACAGTTTTAATCATTTCACCGCCAGTCAACATGGGCGTTAATTGCTCTAGAGCGTGTTTTTTACCATATAGAATGCCAACACCGGTTGGTGCATACATTTTGTGACCAGAAAATACGTAATAATCACAATTTAGCGCTGTTACATCGACTTTGATATGAGCGACGGCTTGTGCGCCATCAATCACGGTTAACGCGCCTGAATTTTTAGCTAGCGTTATTAGCTCCGAAACGGGATTCAATGTCCCTAGAGCATTCGTTACATGCGATACTGTGACAAGTTTTGGCGATAGTTCTAAGAGTGTTTTATACGCTTGTATATCAATACGAAATGAATCATCAAGCGGAATAGGTTTTATTATCGCGCCTGTACGTTTAGCTAATTGTTGCCAAGGAACAAGGTTAGCGTGATGGGCGGCGGTATCAACTAAAATAACATCGCCAGTGTTAAATTGTTTGGCTAACCCAAATGCCAGCATATTAATGGCTTCAGTGGTGCCATGAGTAAAAATAACCTCTTCTCTTTGTGCTGCATTGATAAAGGCTTTGATTTTGTCACGCACTCCTTCGTAGGCAAATGTAGCTTCCGCTGAAAGCCGATGAGCAGCACGGTGAACATTGGCATTTTGATTGCGGTAATAATTATCTACCACTTCTATTACTGATAACGGCTTTTGGCTGGTCGCCGCTGTATCAAGATAGCAAAAAGGCTGTGCATTTGATGCTGTTTCAAACACAGGGAATTGTCTTTTCACTCTGTCTGCGAGTGGTGTAGAGACTAAAGAAGTTGAAGCGCTCAAAGTAGTTTTTGTTTGGTTGATGCTGGGTTAATAGCGATCTTGTAAGATCTTGTTAGATTTTGCAAGAACAGACTGAAATCCAATTAAAATATGAACAGATTTTAATTCTAATGATTGGAGTATTTGCCTTTTCTCATTCATATTTAGAGAGATATTCAACAGATTGGATTTAGCATGGCAGTTCCCTCAATTGATATTACTTGGTCAGCAGTTGATGAGGTCTTTCTCACTGACATTAAAGATATTAAAGAGGCTTTCGAAAATAAAGTTGGTACAATCACTATCGAAAATCAAGATAGCAGGAGAAATCTCAAGTTCCAAGTTGTTAAAGCTGAAATATCAAAATCCTTGCAAATAAGAGTATTTCATGTGGATGCAACTCAATTATCAGAACAAGAAACTCAATTATCAGAACGAGAAACTCAAATAACAGAGCAAGAACAGTTGCAAAATTATATCATTGAAAAGCAGCTTCAAGCGCGTTTGGATGATTCGTTGCTTTTCAAACGTAATGAAGTGGAGAATACGGAGAATACGGAGAATACGGAGAGTACGGAACATACGGAACATACGGAACATACGGAAAATACAAAGGATAGTTTAAAAATGGTGTTTGACCATTTTGGTATGGGCTCTTCTGTTGGGGAGTTAGAGCAACGCTCATTTACTTCGGTTCGAGAGCTAGATAAATATATAGCCAACAGCACGTTAGAATTGAAAAAACTAGAAGATGAAATGCTCATCAAACCTTATTTAGACATTGATGACGAGCAAAAAAGCAAAGCTGATGATTTGATCTACTGTCAAGAATTAGCAATCAGTTTTAAATCACCTTTAGCTACAGCTGATACTAAAAGCGATAACCCTTCCTCTGCAAGATCTTCTGTTACGATTGTTAACGAACCTGATGAGTCAGTTTCAGATGACGATGTTTCTGTTAACCTTTCTCGTCAAGATCATGCATCGTTAACATCATCAATATCATCGACAAGCTTTGAAGAGTTAACGGTTGATGAAGCGGATGAGCTTGAGTGCCACTCAAGCCATGATACTGATGATGCTAAAGGTATGGAGCATGCATATGATTCTGAACTTGACGAATATGAGGAAGTTCAAATTACTAAGGATATCGTGGAAGGTGCGGCTAAAGTACAAGCAGTAAGAGCAAAAAATCGCTTAGGCAAGAGTTCGGTTGAGCTATATATAAGGGCGCATGTTACCGAACCAGAACTCTTACGATATTGCACACTTTGTAAAAATGAAGAAATCAAAAAAAAGGGATTAGCGCGTTGGCTAGAGTTGGTTCGCACTATTGATTTTCCAAAGCAACAAAACAAAATAATGGTAATCCCTGTGTCGTTATCAAAACCAAGAGGGTTTAGATTTGGGCATCAGATTATTGCAATTGTGACAGCGCAGCAACTGATTATTATTGAGTCAAAAAAGAAGTCGTACGATGAACCTCTCGTTGTCATTAATACAGGGATACAGTCTAAATGGAATCGTACCGATTGCGCTCGTTATTCAAGCTATATTTTGGTCGAATTACTGAAGATCATAAGTCAGCAGGATGCGCAAAGTCCGCTTTTTAGAAAGGTGGAAGACGAGGACAGAAAAGAAGCAATATTGGAAGCACAGCTGGAAGAACTGAAAAGATTAGTTGCTACTATTGACAAACCTAACTTGGAGGAACTAAAAGAAGAGTTTAAAAATTATACAGGTTAAAGTTAAAGTGTTTTCACCATCCATATCTCACAATTATCGTGTCCTGTATTTCCTAATTGACAATCAATATCTTTAAAACCTAATTTTTTATAGAGTTGATACGCACCAACTAATACTTGAGTGGTTTCTAGGTAACAAGCATCAAATCCCAGTATGTTTGCTTGTTGCAAACAATGCGCGGCAAGTTGTTTACCTAGACCTTTGCCTCGAATACTCGATGAGAAATACATTTTTTGCAGTTCACAGGTCTTGCCAAACTGCGTTGTTCCAATTGATGAAATTCCTGCTCCGCCTACAAGCTGCCCTTGATGCTCAATTACCCAGTATCGACTGTCACTGTTTTGATAAAGTTGTGATAATTTTGTTGAAACTATATCTGCAACGCCATAACCCTTATCTTCAGTGAATCCAAATTCAGCGGAAACGTGACGAATAATGTTAGCCATTGCTGAGTCATCATCAGTGGTGAGAAGTCGGATCTGAACATCAGTATTATTGTTCATACAACTCCTTATGGATGATTGGGGCTAGTACCAAAATTAGCGCTTCTTTATAGCAACTGCCTCGGCTCGCTAATTGATTGGTGAGTAATCCAATGGCGCCCCCTTTTTGCTTGATATTACTCGTGTTGAATAATTCATCCATCACATCACCGAGCTCTATACCTTGCTTGAGTTTGTTATACACAATGCTTGGTAAAGGTAAGCTGGCACTTCTGCCCACATGCAGATGATTATTATGGCTAATAGCAATATAAGCGAAGGTAAATACACCGTCTTCAGTTGAATCAATGCCACCTTCAATTGCGACATAAAAGTCTGCCTGATGATTATCTTGGCAGAATTGAACTCGATTAATTGCGCCTTGTCGTGTTTCTGCCGCTGTCATTGGTTGCTCAGCCACTAGCGAAGGAGCATGTACTCCTTTAGCATCAACAAGGTGATCGGGAAAATAAGCTTCAATTGCCGTTTTTACTGAGTTTATTTTGACTGGATTTTTAGAGCCGATAACTATGATTAGGGTATTTTTATTCATTAAGTTATTGCATTGAAGCAGCATGAGGTTTGTGAAAATTCTATGTGAATATGGAGTCATGGCGCAAGAAATTAATCGTTGTCGATATACATAATGTTACTTTTCATTTTCAAATCTAACTAAATTTACCTATTATGCTGTTAATAAGTAATTTAAACGCAGAAAAATAGTTGAGATATGAAGCAGATCAGTATCTTATTTGCAACTTTGATATTTACCGTGCCCGTACAAGCCTTGACTTATGTGTTGCCTCACGATAACGGTAGGCTCGTAGGTCAAAATCAAACCTATATCGTTCCGAAGGGAAAATTGCCACTGGAAGAGATCGCGCAAAAATTTGAACTGGGTTTAACTAATGTTATGCAAGCGAATCCTGGAGCCGATCCCTTTTTACCGAGGCCTGGTCGTAAGCTGATTATTCCACATCGACTGATTTTGCCTGACGCACCTAAAAAAGGCATTGTCATTAATTTGGCTGAGATGCGTCTTTATTACTACCCAAAAGGAAAAAATATTGTTGAAGTATTGCCGATAGGGATTGGTGAAGTAGGCAAAGGTACGCCTGAAAACTGGGTAACCATGGTATATCGCAAAAAAGCCAACCCTACATGGACGCCAACGCAAAAAATGCGTAAGGAGTATGCCGCAGAGGGCACAATTTTACCAAAAGTATGGCCAGCAGGCCCTGATAATCCGATGGGGTTATTTGCTTTGTATATAGGTAATTTGTACGCTATTCATGGCACCAATGCTAATTTCGGTATTGGACTGCGTGTTAGCCACGGTTGTGTGCGTTTACGTAATGATGATATTGAAGCTTTGTTTCAGCGCGTTCCCATTCACACTCGAGTTGAGTTTGTAAACCAGCCAATCAAAACTACGGTAGAACCCAATGGTGCTCGCTATATTGAAGTGCATGAGCCATTATCGCGTAATCAAGATGAATATGAGTCAAATCAAACTTTGCCGCTAAAATTTACAGACAAAGTAAAACGATTTTTAGCGAATGCAAAAACTAATTCAACCATTCTTAAACATGTGCTAGAAGATCGCAGTGGTATGCCTGTTCGATTGGATAATTGATTTTGATCAGTGATTAAATTTCTACGATTTTAATCCGTTCGTAGAAATTTAATCAAAAATATTACTCGAATAAATTAATGCCCGCAGCTTGCGCCGGGTGCATGGATGTGACCATGAAGTACTTCTTCTTGCGTAGCTTCACGAATTTCAATCACTTCAACATGGAAGTTAAGATCTTTAGATGCAAGTGGGTGATTGCCATCAACAACAACGGTTTCATCTTTTACTTCAGTGATCATTACTGGCAGTTCACCATTATCAGTGTCAGCCATGAAGCGCATACCTGGCACTATGTCTTCTACATCACCAAATGCACTCATTGGCACTTCTTGGCATAAAACATCGTTATATTCGCCGTAAGCATCTTTTGCTGCAATATCTACATCAACCTTATCACCAACTTCTTTTCCTTCCAACGCAGCTTCCAATGCTGGGATCATATTTTGAGCACCATGAAGATAATACATTGGCTCCGAACCAAATGAATCTTCAATAAGCTCTCCTTTTTGTTCTGAAAGGCGGTAGTGAACAGTAACGGCTGAATGATGGGTAATTTTCATGATAACTCCAGTATGTATTGAACTGAAATGATAACATTTTGAAGCAGAATATAAAAAGAGCGCTGGAAAGCGCTCTTGAGGTGTTTTAATCGGGCATCAAGCTAATATATCGTTAAAATCCACACTGAAACTATTATCAATTTCTTTTAGTTCTTTAAGTAGTTGGTTTTTGTCCTTTAACGTTTCGATTTCGCGCCACTTTCGTTTCTTGTTTGAGCTCTTCGTCCTTGTAGGGCGTTCAACAATATCCTCTAAAATACTTGCGTAGTCTAATTGTCCCATGGCAACCTCCTGTTGTTTTATCGAACAGTTAATATTTATCACGTTCTGATAATAGGATGCAATACTTTTCTTTCATTTTTATTGCGAAATAGACGGTTATTGTTCATAAAATTATGGTAATAAAAAATGGAATAAATGAACGAAAAAACTGTTGTAACGATAGGGGGTAGGGGGATTGCGGAATTTATTATTGTAGGTTTTTCAGTAGGTACAGAAAGATAGTTGTAACAAAAAATTCATTTTGTAAGAATTCGGTCATCACATCGATGACCGAATAGCGTACATTATATTATTTTTAAATGATTAAATGTTTCCATTACGGAACAAATTTATCAAGCCGTTACTGGAAGCATCAAGTTCGGTTGACGGAGCGTCATTACCCAAACGTTCTAGTACATCGTTACCGAGAATTTTACCAAGCTCAACTCCCCATTGATCGAACGAGTTAATGTCCCAAATAGCGCCTTGAACAAAAGTTCTGTGCTCGTACAATGCGATCAATGAACCTAATGTTTTAGGTGTTAACTTGTCCATAAGAATGGTGTTACTTGGACGGTTGCCTGGCATGACTTTATGTTTCGCAATGCGAATTTTTTCATCTTCTGAAAGTTCACTATTTTGCAGCTCAGTTAATGCTTCTTTAAACGTTCTGCCTTGCATCAATGCTTGGGTTTGCCCAAAACAATTTGATGCTAACTGAGCATGGTGCTCACCAATAGGATTGTGGCTCTGCAACGGCATAATGAAGTCCGCTGGGATAACCATAGTTCCTTGGTGGATCAGTTGATGATAAGCATGTTGGCCATTGCTACCTTCCCCTCCCCAAATGATAGGGCCTGTGCTGTGATCTAGATCATTTCCTACTAAGTCAACTGACTTACCATTGCTTTCCATGTCTAATTGCTGAATGTATGCGGGTAAGCCACGTAAATAATGATCATAAGTTAAAATAACCTGTGACTGACTTGCATGAAAATTACTGTACCAAATTGAAAGTAGCCCCATGATCACAGGCATATTTTTCTCAAGCGGGGCATTGGCAAAATGAGCATCCATTTCGGCTGCGCCAGCAAGTAATGCTTCAAAAGTCTCAAAACCAGTTAATAAAGCGATCGGTAAGCCTATTGCTGACCATAAAGAATAGCGACCACCTACCCAATCCCACATTGGGAAAATATTCTTCTCATCAATACCAAATTCAGTTGCTTTGGTAACATTTGAGGTGATAGCAACAAAATGTTTTGCCACGGCTGCTTTGTCGGCACCGCTGTTTAGTAACCACTCGCGTGCGGTCAAAGTATTAGTCAATGTTTCCTGAGTGCTAAAAGATTTAGACGACATCAGAAATAGTGTGGTCCCGGGGTTCAACCCTTTAAGTTTTTCTGCAATTGCACTGCCATCGACATTAGCAACAAAATGGCAGTTGAGTTTACCATTCCAATAAGGGCGAAGTGCTTGGGAAATTATCTTAGGACCTAAGAATGAACCACCAATCCCAATACTAACAACATCTGTAATGACTTTCCCACTGTGACCTAGCCACTTGCCTTGATGAACAGCTTCAACAAATTGCTTCATTTTCGCCAGTGTTTGATGAACCTCTGGAATTACATCTTTACCATTCACCAATATCGAAGCACTTTTGGGGGCACGTAACGCCGTGTGTAGCACTGCACGATTCTCAGTGCTATTAATGGCTTCACCGTTAAACATCGCACTTATTTTAGTTGAAAGTTGAGTTTCATTAGCGAGTTGAAGCAGCAGTGACATTGCCTTATCGTCAACGCGGTTTTTTGAATAATCCAGCAATAAGTCACAAGCTTTAAATGACATTTTGTCAAAACGTTGTTTGTCTTGCTCAAACAGCGTTCGCATATGTTTGATAGAATCGCGATGTTGGCTGAGAGATTGCCAGCTTGATAAGTTAGTTAAGGTGGACATGAAGCGCATCTCCGGAAAAGAATCGTAAAAAATTATGAGCCTAGTTTATGGTACTAGGTTTATGAAGCTGGGTTTATAAACCTACATTAATGAAGTTAGGTTATAGCAAAAAAAGAAGAAAAGGTGATGAGTATTTTCACCTTTTCCTTATTACTGTTTCGAGTCTTGTGACTGAGCTCAAGCAGAAAGTTTGTTTTTCAGCATGACTTCCAATTTATCTTGGTCGATCGCAAAGTTTCTGATCCCTTCAGCAAGTTTGTCATTAGCCATTGGATCTTGGTTAAACTGCCAACGAAATTGTGCTTCGGTTAGCACAGAGTCAACTGTTTTAGTTGCCTCAACAGGCGTTAGTTTCGCTTCAATTGTTTGTTGTGATTGTGCAAGCTCTTCTAATAATGCAGGGCCTATGGTTAATCTATCGCAACCTGCAAGTTCAATTATTTCACCTGTGTTACGGAAACTTGCGCCCATTACTACCGTTTTATAGCCATGCTCTTTGTAATAGCGATAGATCTCAGAGACAGAAATAACACCAGGATCTTCAACTGCTGTGTATTCTTGTTGGTGATTCTTTTTGTACCAGTCTAAGATGCGGCCGACAAATGGAGAAATTAAAAAGACATTGGCTTCAGCGCATGCTCGTGCTTGGGCAAAGCTAAATAACAGCGTTAAATTACAGTTAATTCCTTGTTGTTCTAGTGTTTTTGCTGCTGAAATGCCTTCCCATGTCGAAGCCAGCTTTATCAAGATACGTGACTTATCAATGCCAGCCTGTTGATATAAGTCAATCAGTTTATGTGCTTTTGCAATGGATGCGTCTTTATCAAAGGATAAACGTGCATCGACTTCTGTCGACATGCGGCCGGGGATATATTTTAATATCTCAACGCCAATGTTGACTGCAAGTTTGTCTGCTGCGTCATCTATTTGTTGATTTAAGTCACTGCTTTGTGTTTTTGCCCAGTGGATTGCATCTTCAATTAAAGAAGCGTACTGAGGCATTGCTGACGCTTTTAAAATCAAAGAGGGATTAGTGGTCGCATCTTGTGGGTGATAACGTTTTATCGCTTCTATATCACCAGTATCTGCAACAACTGTCGTAAGTTTCTTTAACTGTTCTAAGCTATTGGCCATGAAAACATCCAATTTTAGGTATTAGGCGAGTATTAGACGGCATTTATCGCAAAATTCCAACCAGAAATGAAAAAAAATTACTAAATAGAAAATAATTTTGAGAAATGGTATTCAGTTGGTGTTTAGATTCTGGCGGTTAATATGGAAGTCATTTATTTTGGGTTGAGAAAAAATATGGCCTCGGTGTGCGATGAGAGCAGCATTAATTCTCAATTAATAATTTATGCTCAAATATTGGAACACTTATCTTCTGAACGAAAGAATGAGCCTTGTATTGTTCCTGCGGTAGGTGATAAAGGATGGCTAAACCAATATAAGATCACTTTTGTTAATGGTGAAATTAATGACGTGTTGTCTTCTCGAGCTAGTTTTTGCAGGTTTCTTAAAACTAATGGTGCAACATCACAACGGATCAGAAAAGTAGCAGAGAGTGTGTTGAGCACAAAATTAAAAAATCAAGGCTGGTTTGACGCTGCCAATCAGCCTGTTTCAGCTGAAAATTCTGCATTAACTTTAGTGATAGATCTTGATTCTGTGGTTATCGAAGGAACTCGAATCACTGAATCGAGCCGATTTACACAAGCAAAAAAGCTTTCTTTTTTTGCTGGTGTTGATATTGATATTTGCATTGATGTGAACGCATTTGCACAGTTAAAACAATTAATCAGCAATGGTCATAACGTAAAAGTTATCACTAATCGGCGCATGCAGGTTGCAGGTATCATTAATTTATTTGCTGAACATGGTGTTAATTTGGCTGAGAGTGACGTGTTATCAAACTGGGGGTTGAGTCACCCGTTAGGAGTCGAAAAAAGCATACAGCATACATTTTTCAAAAGTGATTTGGCTAAGCACTTTTCTAGGGAAGTGCTATTACAAGATGTCACCATGGAGCAGTTGTTATCCTCCATGGACAAAGAGCAGATCCTTAATCTTGTCGTAACAGTGCCTTATTCGGACGGAATGTCAAAACTAGATGTCTTGGCATATTTAGAGAAAAATTTAAAGAAAAGACCATTAGAAAATCTACTCTGCAAGCATCGATTAGGTATTAATCTTACAGTTGAACAATTACGTTCTTTTAGTACAAATCCAGCAATGCTTTGCAGGATAATGGTTATGTCTAACGAGCTTAGCTCACAATTACCTGAGTGTATGTTTCAATTAACCACAGCTTTAGCTCCTTTTCCGTTACAGCTTTCTATTACTTAACTTCAATTCTTTATACAGAGCTCAGGTTATTTGAAATGAGCTAAATGAATATTCCCGTGATCAAGGTAATTGAGTTTCTCATCGATCACGGGAGATCCCTTTATTCTTCCTCTGTAGATTGATTTCCCGGAATTAAGAAATACAAACAAGGAACAATAAATAGCGCTAATACCGTCGACAGGGTTAAACCACTGATGATGGCCCAAGCCAGCGGTAGCCACATTTTTTGTCCAATTCCTAGGGTTATCATGCCTGCAACGGTTGTTAAAGATGTGGTTAATATTGGGCGTAAACGATCGGCAGCTCCTCGTGCCGAAGCTTCTAAAACGCTCATGCCATCTTTGCGATAATTGTTCATGGTATCAATCATAACAATCGAATTATTTACAACGATACCTATCAAAGCTATCACACCCACCATCGCCATAAATGAGAACGGCATACTGACTGCAAACAGACCTAAGAAAGTCCCTGTTAACGCTAATGGAATCGTCGTCATGATAATGACTGGTTGAATGAAGCTGTCAAACTGTAAAACTAGCAAGGCAAATACTAGGAATAGTGCGAGTACTAGCATAACACCAGCTGAACCGAATACTTCCTGACTGCTTTCTGCCTCACCAGCAAACTGATACTTATAGCCTGCAGGCCATAATTTCATTTGTTTGTTTAGCATCGGCGTTAGATCCGCTAATATTTCTCCCGCAGTTCTGCCGTTAGTATCGGCAAGAATGGTGACGGTACGTTTACTATCTTTATGTAAAATTGCAGTCGATGATTCCTTTAATTCAATGTTAATGAGCTCTGAAAGTGGCACACTTCGACCGTCTGGTAAGGTGATATTTAGCAAGTAAGTTTCATAGATCTTCGTTGGTCCACCTATCTTGCCATCACGGCTTGGCCAAGAGAAACCCATGAAAATGTCGATGTCTTCCTTAATTCCACCGAGCACATACTTCCCTATTTTATCATTGGTCATTAACGATCGAGTTTGCTCTGCTAGGTCTTGTAAGCTGATCCCATAGAAATTGAGCGCTTCCATTTTTGGTGTTGCTTTAAATTCTAAGTTTGGTAAGCCAAGGTTATGACGCACGTTTAGGGTACCTGAGATCGATTGCAGATCCGTGATGACTTGATCGGCAAGATCGCGCAGTTGATCCATATCATCACCTAACACTTGAATTTGAACAGGAGATTCAGACCCTGCACCACCAAGTTGCGGAGTTACCAGCACTGACGCACCGGGACAAGAATCGATAGCACGATTAATCGTTTGTTGTATTTCAGGGACATACTCATAAGCCAGTTTCTCACGTTTACTTTTCGGTACAAACACAGTGGTGAAGCCAACGAATGCTAAGCTTTTACTTGGCAATAATTGATCGGACGGCGATGTCATCGAAAATTGACTTTTCTGGCCGACATTTTGAGTAACACTCTCAAAATAATCGAGCTTACGTAGCTTATCTCCAACGGCTGTGGCACATTGTTGGGCTAAATCTAGCGATGTATTTGGCTCAAGTTCAACGAGTATTCCCATGTTCCGGCCATCACCTTTAGGCATCATTTCAGTGGGCAAGGTTGAAAGCGCTATTAAACTCGCAATAAAAATACCGATGGCTGCTGCAACCCATGTAATCGCAGTTTTTTTACTTTTGAGAAATCTTCTTTCTAGTAAGTTGGCAAGTTTTTTACTGTAACTTTCAGTGATTTTATCAACTTTGGTTTTTTGTAGTTTCGTACCTGCTTTGGGTAAAAAATATTTTGATAATGGAATACATAGAAGCAGCGCAACAATATAAGAAGCGATTAAACAGGCAATCGCTGTCATCGGCATTGATCGAATAAACTTACCAACTGTACCTGAAATACCTAATAAAGGTGCCATAGCAAGAATGGTGGTTAATTGACCTGAAAGCGCAGGAATGCCATAGGTTTTTACAGTGGCTAAAGCTGATTTACCAAAACTTTTGCCCTTAACAAACATATTCTCGTGCATGCCTTCCATCATCATAATGAAAACATCCACTAATAAACCAAGCGCAATCACCATACCAATGATCACAATTTGATTTAACGAGTAGCCAAGTGAGGCAATGATGATCAAGCCGCCAGCAAATGAAATGGGGATCGCGAGTCCAGCAATAATAGCTTCTCGCCATGTTAAACTTATCAGCAACACAACGAATACCGCTAAAACAGATTGCCAACCGTTGTTGAATACATTCATCAAGTCCTGATTGATTTGAGTCGACTCATCAACAACGACCGTGGCTTCAATACCTTGCTGCCAGTCTGGTGTCTGTTTCAGGTTTGCTAAGCTTTTTCTCACCTGCTCAATAATATCAATGGCATCAGTGCCAGCTTGTTTGGTAATAGAGACGCTAACAGCACGTTCAAAGTCGCCGCCTTTACTGCTAAAAAAGGTCTTGGTTCTCGCTTCTGCTTCAGTTCTTTTTACTTCGGCGACTTCGCTTAATAGCACTATGCGATTGTTCTCAAAGCGTTTTACTGGTAATTTTTTTAGCTGCTCAATAGCTCTAAAGCGACCAGCAATACGGAATGTTGCGCCAATTTGCTCACCATCGAAACGACCCCATGGCATATCAATATTGGCTTGTTGAATTGCATTACGTACATCAACGGGGGAAATTCCAAGCGCATTAAGACGGGAACCAATCAAACGCACCATGACAATGTCATCGCGATCGCCTGAAATTGTGGTTTTATTTACCCCTGGAACACGTTCTAAGTTGTGTTTGATAACTTTGGCTAAGGCGGTTAGCTCTGAAAGAGGCTTATCGCCATGCAAACGAATACTGAAAATGGGACTATCATTAACGCTTGCTTGGACAACCGTCGGTTTTTCTGCTTGTTTTGGTAGTTTTCCTTCAGCAGCACCGACTTTTCCGCGAAGCCGGAGCAAAGCATCTTTTGGATCAACATTAGAATTAAATTCAACATTAATCACAGAATAACCCGTAAACGAACCTGACTGGATCCTCTTAAGACCTTTGAGTGTTTTAAGTTCTTTTTCAAGTTTATTAGTTATTGCTTGCTCAATACTCTGCGCATCACCACCAGCCCATAATGTTGTTACCGTAGCTGATGCGATTTCAAGATCTGGTTGAGACTCTTTGATCATGTTAGCCGCAGACAGCCAACCACCAACAATAATGATCAGCAGTAACAGCTTGGAAAAGGTGGTTTTAAGAAAGAAGAAGCGTTGAAAAAAAGAAGGCTCTGTGGTTGATTCATTACTCTTCATTGCCAGTACCCTTACTATTCACTTGAGATACTTCTTTTCCCGGCAGCTTAGCAACTTTCACTTGGCGATTGTCACTTAATCGAGCTTTTCCTTGAGTCACGACTTGGTCACCTTCTTTAAGGCCTGAGATGACTTCGACACCCTCTGTCCCTAATATTCCTAACGTCACTTGACGTTTATGAGCTCGGTTCTGATCATCGATGACATAAACAAAATTGTTATCGCCATTGTTGATGAGCGCATTCATCGGTAGCACCAGCGTATCTTGCTTTTCAGCTACTTCAATCCAAACCGTCACAAAATCGCCGTCCAATAACGGCTTGTCCACTTCGAAACTCTGAATGCGAGCACGAATAGAGCGACCTTTCGGATTGACAGCAGGGCTTACTGACACAACCTGTGCCGGTACGAGTTTATTTTGAATGCTAGCTTCGCTGGTTGATCCATTAACTTGTAAATTTGCCAGTGTTTCTTGATCGATAATGAAAGCGCGCTGACCTTTTTTAATTTGACGACCAGTGAAGAGTGGTAAGTTAACTTCTACTTGAAACTTTTTGGGGTCGATCAGCACAATAGGAGCAGTATGAGCTGCGGTATCATTGTTAGACGCATCAAATTGTTGCGGCGTTACGTAACTACCTTCTTGGATGTTGATAAAAGCGATTTTGCCATCAAAAGGTGCTCGAAGTTGGCTATCATCTAAGTTGATTTCAAGTCTGTCCATGTTGGCTTCAGCTTGTCTTACGCCAGCCAGTGCTTGTTGATAAGCAGCTTCAAATTCTTCAAATTTACTGGCTCCAATAACGTTTTTCTTTTTGAGTTGTTTACCTCGTTGAAAATTATTCTTGGTGCGCTTTAATTTAATTCGAGCGGAATCCAGCTCGGCTCTCGCGCCCTTTAGTTGCTGATTGTTCTTTCTATGATCTAACTCGGCGAGCAACTCTCCCTTTTTCACTGTTTGGCTTGGACCGAAGACCTGATCGCCTTCTCTTAGTGTCTCTCCATTGTCTGAGGTTTTAATGAATGCAACACGACCTTGATTACGAAAAACTAGATACTCTCGACGCACGGATTTGATTGTTCCCTGAGCGTATTGGAACTCACTAATATCTGCTCTTTTTAATGTGCTCACTTTAACGGTTACGGGTGGTTGCTCTTTTGCGGTTGCAGGCAAAATAATTAATTGTAGGCTCAATGCAACCATGGAAGCTATTTTGCTCATAGAGCCAAATGTGGGTTTCTGAATCAAGGGAGTTCTCCAATGCTTATTTCTAGATAAACAATCTACGGCGTTCAAGTGAGTGAAGTATTTATTCATTGCTCTTGTTGGCCAGTGGAATGCAATAAAATATTTAATAAGGTTGTGTTTCTCTGTTAATTTTTAGCGTATTGGTAATCAAGTATTTTTTAACACTTAATACTAAATTGACGTTTTATTTTGTAAATTCAGGGCTGATGATCAGATCTATTAGAGGTATTTTGACTGATATACACGCCAACTAGCCAAGCAACCATAACGGTCATATATATTTGTCCTGCTAAGGCTTCCATCATGGAGAAAGTCTGAGAAATCGAATTGCTTGGTATGACGTCGCCATAACCTAGAGACGTTAATGTGATGAAACTAAAATAGAAATAATCGTATTGAGTGCTTTCATTGAAAATATCTAAAGAAAAGGAGTTCGGCTGCAGTAAGTCACACAATACATAGATAAATCCCCACAAAAAACCGAGTAATAAATAAATACAAATGCTACCTGCGATGATGTCTGAAGTGACTTCTTTCGTTGTGAATACAATCTTGAATAAACAAAATATGATGAAACCAATGAAAATGATATTGGTGAAAATATTGATAGTAGCCCCAAGTTGAGTTTCAATAAAATGAGGTAACCAGCTGGTTATCAGTGTTGGTATCGCAAGCAATAATCCAATTGTTAACGTTTTTTTGTTATTACTAATGCTGTAAACAGAAAAGACTAGTAATACCGTCATACAAATGCTTAAAAAAAGTGCCGTAAATCGAGATGCAAATCCAATAGGGAAAAGAACGAGTAATGAAATCATAGTGTAAAGCAAGCCTTGAAGGCCTGCTTTGGAATTTTCGTAACACTTTGAATTATTAGAAATGGTTGTTGACATTATGGGAGAACTCTTTTCTACTCTGTCGTTTAGCAAGCTTGGCTAACTTTCTTAACTTGTAGCAAATAATCCAATAAGTTGAGATAGTTACTCATAAGCTTCGTATTGAGCCAATTGCACGTTTTTAGCTCAACACAATTAATGATTCAGGCTATATTCATTGAAATATTGTCACACTCACAATGTGAATCAGACGTGAAAGAAATGAGGTTTTTTAAGAAAGGTTTTTATAACTAATTCTATGTTTTTTCTTGTTAAATTATAAGGTGTTTATTTTTATATTTTCTCAAGTCTGACAAGACAATTCATCTAAAAAAAGCTCTGCATTATCTGTCAGAGCTTTTTGTTAACTTGCTAATTTCTTATCGAGTCCACACCCAGTTTTCGATGTATTCTGGATCGACGCCTTGTACTTTGATGTAATGCTGATGATCGACCAATCTTTGCAACATATCTGTGGTAATTTCTACGTGTTGCGGCTCATCAATTACGCCTTGTTGGAACAGCTTGTATGCCATATCGATAACTAAATGATAACGGGAAGTACCGTTACGAACACCCATATCGAATGGTGTGGTAGTTGATCCTTCTTCCTCATAACCTTTAATACGAAAACGCTTACAACCTTTATAATCAAAGATCAGTTTCTTAATGGTGTTTGGATAACCGTGGTAATTAAATACGACGCCTTTATCTTGGGTGAAAATTTCGTCCATTAACCATGGTTTAGCTTGGAAGTCTAAACTACCTAATCCGCTGCTAGTCAGTTCACTGACGCTGACGAAGCGTACGCGAACTCTTGGTAACATTTCACGAATAAGCACTAATGCCGCCATCGCTTCTTGGGTTACGTAATCACCACAAGCTGCAAGTACAACGTCTGGATTCTCATCAGAAGCAAAGTCCCAAACCATAACACCATCTTTTGCTTGTTTACGTGCTTCTTCAAGATTTAACCATTGTGGTAACTCTTTTTTACCTGCAACAATAATGTTGAGTTTGTCACGACCTTCATAAGCACGTTCAGTGTAAACCAAAGTACTGTTAGCATCAGCAGGCAAGTAAGCAGAGATTATCTTAGGGTGTTTTTCTAACATCGCGCCCAAGAAAGATGGGTTTTGGTGCGAGTAGCCATTATGATCTTGACGTTCAAGTAGTGATGATAATACTACGTTGCAAGATGGCAGTGGTTTACGGAAATGCACGCCTTGACTAGCATAAACATACTTACAATATTGATCTGCCATGGATGAAATGACTTGTGAGAACGACTCATAAGTTGGGAACATACCGTGACGACCTGTTACTGTGTAGCCATGTAACATACCGAACAACAAGTTTTCTGAAAGCAATTCAATGACTCGACCATCGCGAGACATGTCTTTGTCCCAAGATTCGATAGGCCATTGCCATGCTCGATCCGTTTCTTCAAATACCGCTTGCAGTTGATTTGAGTAGGTTTCGTCTGGACTGAAAATACGCAGGTTGCGTTGATCACGGTTTAATTTGAATGCATCACGCATCCATTCACCCATCTTATTCATTGAATAACCACGTTGACCACGCGGTACTTCAGGGCCATAAGAGAGTTTCTGTAGATCAGGCCTGTTTAATGCGCGCACGACCTCACCACCGTAGCCTAAATGCTGGCGACCACAGCACAGTTCTTTAGATGGAATGAGAGATTGAATGTCTTTATCAAACACAATTTGATTGTTTTTTATTTCGTACAAATCGTGGAACTTATAGCTGGCTAACCATTGATCTAACTTTTGTAAATGATCTTTGTTGGTTGCACACTTGTTGACAATTACTTGGTGAGAATCACAGTTACCGGCAAGTTTATTACCACTATCTTCTTCAACGCCAGTCCAACCTTTCGCTGTGCGCATTAGAATTACCGGCCAGCGTGGTTTTTCGACATCTTCGCCGTTGCGAGCACGTTGCTGGATGTCATTGATCATCGCATAAGACGTGTCCATGGCATTCATCATCTGCAGATACACATCTTCGTCTGCTTCATCATCAACAATAATTGGGTGATAGCCCAAACCGCGAAACTCAAGATCGAGTTCTTCATGACTCATTCGTCCCATGCGAGTTGGACCTGAGATCTTATAACCGTTAATGTGCACAATCGGCAATACTGCACCATCGGTTGCAGGGTTCACTAACCGGTTGGCATACCAAGAGGCCGCAAGTGGGCCAGTTTCTGCTTCACCGTCACCGACGAGTACAGTGGCAATTAAATCAGGGTTATCCAGAACGGCACCGAAACCAACAGAAAGTGAGTAACCTAACTCACCACCTTCAAGGATTTGCCCTGGTGCTTCGGGATTCGCATGTGAAGGATACCCGTAAGCTGCTGAAAATTTCTTACAGATATCGACGACACCGTCTTCATTATAAGGAATAACTTCTGGATAATAATGACTGAGTGAGCCCTCAATGAACAAGTTGGCTTGAACAGCTGGGAAACCATGACCTGGGCCGACTAAGTATAAGAAAGGACGGTTATTTTTTACAATCAATCTGTTTATGTTTGCATAAACAAAGTTAATACCTGGACAAGTACCCCAGTGGCCTAAAAGACGTGGCTTAATGTCATCATGTGACAGTGGTTTTTTATGTAAAACATTCTTTTTTAGATAGATTTGAGATGTTGATAGAAAGTTTGTTGCTCTAACTAGTTTTTTTAGAGCAGTAATTTCTGTTGCTTGGGTCATGTTAGCCTCACTGGAGCAAACGGAATCAAATAAACGAATAACCTGTGGCTACTATAGTTGTAATTTAGTTACGAAAATGTGTGCTACATCCAAATTTTGATGATTGGCAAAAAACTACCAAAGAAAAATTCCATGTTATGACGGCTGACAATAGCGTATCCTTAAATGGCTTTCGAGATGTTCAGCCATGTTATTGATAGCAAATGTGAGCTTGATCACGACTCAATAGCTGGGCAGAATGAGTAAAAATAAAATAAAGGATGAGCTTAAGTATGCTTGAAGCAATAATTAATTTTTTAAATACCCTATTGTGGGGAAAACTGTTGGTTTATGCCCTAGTAGGAACTGGTTTGTATTTTACGGTTCGCTTAGCCTTTATTCAGTTCACCGGTTTTGGACATTCAATTAAATTAATGCGCATTAGTCGCAATAAGTCTGATGACGGTTTGTCTTCTTTCCAAGTTTTTTGTACCAGCATGGCGGCTCGAGTGGGCGCGGGTAATATGGCAGGTGTTGCCGTAGCTATTGGTGCTGGTGGTCCTGGCGCAGTATTTTGGATGTGGTTGATTGCCGTATTAGGTATGTCAACAGCGATGGTAGAAGCGACGTTAGCGCAAGTTTATAAAGAGAAAGATGTTACTGGTCAGTTTCGTGGCGGCCCTGCTTATTATATGGAAAAGGGACTAGGTCAACGTTGGATGGGGGTATTGTTTTCTTTATTGTTGATCCTGTCATTTGGTTTAGTGTTCAGCGCGGTGCAAGCAAATACCATTACCAGCGCAATGACCTCATTATTTGAAGTTGATACCACATGGGCTGGGGTTGTCATTGTGGCGTTGACCGCTTTTGTTATCTCTGGTGGGATGAAAAAAGTGGCCAGAGTTTCTGAAATATTAGTGCCAGTTATGGCAATGGCTTACATTTTAGTTGCTTTGTTTATTGTTTTAATCAACATTACTGAGTTACCAGCCATTATTGTGCTGATTGTAAAAAGCGCCTTTGGCTGGCAAGAAGTCGCTGCTGGTGGTGTTGCCTATGCTATATCTCAAGCGATGCAAGCAGGTATTGCACGTGGCCTATTTTCGAACGAAGCGGGTATGGGGAGTGCCGCGAATATCGCCGCAAGTGCAACACCAAACCCGAATCACCCAGCCTCTCAAGGCTATATTCAAATGCTCGGTGTGTTTATCGATACCATAGTGATTTGTAGTGCAACTGCGGCGATCATTCTGCTTGCTGGTGATATGGGGACAGAGCATGACGGTATCGCCTTAACCATTAATGCGTTAAATTCACATATTGGCGAAATGGGCAGTTGGTTTTTTGCTTTTGCTATCCTGCTATTTTGCTTTACGTCGATCATTGCTAATTATTCCTATGCAGAAACAAATATGTTGTTTATTTCGAAGCAGGGCAAGCATTGGGTTTATATCCTGAGACTGGCAGTATTAGGCATGGTGATGTTTGGTGCTGTGACGAAAATATCGATTGTGTGGAACATGGCAGATGCGTCAATGGGAATGATGGCATTGGTTAATATTGTTGCGTTACTTTTATTATCAGGCATTGCGATTAAGGTGATCAAAGATTACCGCACACAAGTAAAACAAGGTGTTGAGCCGGAATTTAAACCAGAAACATTGCCAGAATTAAAAGGCCAACTTAACGATAAAATTTGGTAAGGAATTAGCCATAATGCAGATATTAATTTCACCAGCGAAAACACTCGATTATGACAATGCTTCGCCGACGCAAACTCATACAACGCCTGAGCTGTTGCAACATAGCGCAGAATTGATTGATGTTTGCCGTCAGCTTAGTGCAGTGGATATTGCTAAGCTAATGAAAGTGAGTGACAAAATTGCTGGGCTGAATGTTGCTCGTTTCACTCAATGGCAACCAAATTTTGATCTGACTAATGCCAAACAAGCCGTGTTTGCGTTTCGTGGAGATGTGTATACTGGGCTAGATGCCGACACGCTTTCAGAAGCTGATTTACAAAGTGCACAGCAAAAGCTGCGTATTTTGTCTGGTCTATACGGCGTATTAAAACCATTGGATTTAATGCAGCCTTATCGTCTAGAGATGGGGACATCATTGGCAAATGGTCGTGGTAAAAACCTCTATCAGTTCTGGGGGGACATAGTTACTGATAAGTTAAACTCTGAGCTTAATGAAGATTCCGTTATCGTTAATTTGGCGTCAAATGAATACTTTAAAGTAGTGAAACCTAAGTTATTGAAAGGGCAGTTGATCACCCCAGTCTTTAAAGATTTCAAAGGTGATAAATACAAAGTGATCAGTTTTTATGCCAAAAAAGCGCGCGGCATGATGACACGTTTTATCATTCAAAATGACATCAATACCCGTGAGCAGTTAGAAACGTTTGATGTGGCGGGGTACTATTACAGCGCTGAACAATCAACCTATGAAACGCCTGTGTTTTTGCGAGAAGAGCAGAAGTAGTTAAATCCGAGTAAAGAAACTTTTGAAGTAAAGAAATAACCCTAGTTATTTCTTTACTTTGACTCGATTATTATTATCTCTGCTTTGGCGGATCAAGTGATCGCCTTTCAATTCATGTTGTTCTTGAGCCATCATTTCCTTAGCTAAGCGATCATATAGGAGTACATTCACAGAAGCTGCAAGGTTCATACTGCCAATGGTTGGCATGTAAACAACCGCATCAGCTTGGTCAACGAGCGCTTGTCCTATCGTTCCGTCTTCAGGGCCAAAGATGTAAATGGCGTTTTGTGGGTGAACAAATTCTGGCAACGGGATTGCACCTTCTACTAAATCAACACAAATTATCTTGGCATTTTCTTTCTTAGCTGCCATCAAACATTCAACATTTGTCAGTGGAATACGGTTGGCCGCTTTTTTGGTATCGACTTGATATTGGGCTTCCCCTGACTTTTTAGCGAGCTCATAGCGTCTTCCTGTAAAAAAGACATCATTTACTTGATAGCAGCCGCAAGCACGCATGATGCCTTGAACATTGACAGGGGTTTTGGGATTAACGAGTCCGATACTCACGTGGGCTTTGTGCATTATTTGCTTCATTTATTTCATGTTTTATTTAAAGGGATTTTAGCGCTAAAGCAGTAGTCTGTAATCTCATTTCTACGGCTTAAATAGTTAACCTGTTAACAAAGGTTAATAAAGATTAACAAGCTATCCGCTGTACAAAAGATATTATCACGCAAACAACTTACATTGATTAGGCTGCTCTAATGACAACCCATTGTGAATCAAAACCTTTGTTACCTTTTACTCAAACTTACTATTTGGCTCATCAACTTACAGCTGAATTAGAGCAGAATAACTGCCGATTATTATGTAATGCTAAAACAATTTCTCAGTTGGCGAATACTCGAAGTGTTGAGGTGTTGGTTAGTTTTAAAGACGGGAAAAGTTTTTTGTATCAATGTACAAGAGAAGTAGGGATGCTGTCCTTTCATGAACGTTGGCATTGTAATAATCAAGTAAGAGAGCCTGTTGCGATTGTATGTGGTTTGTTTTCAAAAGATGCTGCACCTAACGTGACTAAAGTACTCGAAGATGCATTTAATTGTAAATTAGCACCAGTACTTTTCACCGCTGTTATCAAAAATGATGAAACTTCAGTTAATGAATTTTTAGGGCAACCATATAATCTCAAAGTGTCTGCAACAGACGAAAACTATGGCTATGGAATAAGAAAAAAACAGTTAATTAAATTTAAATCTGAGCAATATCATTGTTTGAATTTAGGTGAGTATGATGATTATTTTGAAGCCCAACCTTCTGCTTTGCATTTAGCTGTTTTTGTTGGGAATCATAACTTAATTTCTGTTTTGGTCGAAGGAGGGACTAATGTCGAAGCTGTTGATGGAATTGGTCATACACCACTGTCTTTAGCGCTGACATTAGGGCAAGTCGAATCAGTAAAGGCATTGTTACAGGCTGAGGCGAGTGCAGTTGAACTTCATAACGGGAAATTACTGGTGAATCTGGCTCTTTCAGTGAAAAATGGGCAACAAATGGCTGAGTTGCTATTGAAAAACGGCGCAGATATTAATGCATTAGATGCCAATCAAAAAACAGTATTAATGACACAAATAGAGAATAACAGTGCCCCTAACATTGCTTTTGCTCTTAAACAGGGGGCAAAAATAGATGTGTGTGGTTTTAAAGGGCATAATGCGGTGAGTTATGCCATTTTTGTCGTTAAGGGAAGATCTTGTCAGCTTGATGTTTTTTTTAAACATTACAAAGAAGAAGCGCCAAATATAAATGATCAAGCGTTTCATGCTGCACTCGATTATGCTGCTGAAATCGGTTCTATTAGCGCCGTAAGGTTCTTTTTGAGTAAAGGCATAAGTCATCAAATTTCGGCAGAAAATCAATTCCCAACTTCTTGTTTAATGGCTGCAGCAATAAATAAACGCCCTGAGTGCTGTCAAGAGTTACTCAGAGACTTAGCTGATAAGGGAGCATTCCCTCTTCGAGATGAGTTCATTGATGCAGAAAAGAAAGCCAAATTTGAGAGAAAATTGAATTCATCTGGCATGGAAAGCGCTAAGGTGACTTATCAATCTGTCAGGTCATTCACTCACGCAAGTACAGAGAAAAAAGTACCATTGCCGAGTTAAAGTAAGGAGTAATTTGTTTGTAATGAGGGGGATTCCCTCATTACAAACGCTGAGCTTATTGTTTATTGATTGGGCGTAGATCTAATTGTGACTCAGCCATTAAATAAGCAAACTGGGCATAAGCTGCGACATTTTGAGCCAGTTTTTTAGGGTCAATCTTATCTAAGGTATCATTTGGGGTGTGGTGATAATCAAAATAATCACGACCGTCTTGTCTAAGTGAGGCAACAGGCACACCAAGTGCTGGCATCATAGATACATCAGGGCCACCACCTGCGTTATTATTGCCTATTTTTACGCCATTGATGGTCATAGTGCTTAATTCGGATTTTACTTGCTCAAAAGATTGGGGCGCAACATTGACATCAATTTGATAAATTAGGCCTGCTCCAAAGTCCGATTCGGCTGCAATATAATGTTTATCCAGTTCATTTTTGTGCGCTTTGGTGTATTGATAACCGCCGATCAACCCCAGCTCCTCAGCAGCATAGAGAACAACGCGTACAGTGCGAGCAGGACGTTGGGGTAAGCCTAAGATATGCTTGCCTGCCGCCATAACAATGCCAACGCCAGCGCCATCATCAAGCGCGCCAGTGCCTTCATCCCAAGAATCTAAATGTGCTCCAATGAGTACAATTTCATCAGCTTTGCTGCTTCCCTGAATTTCACCAATTACATTGTATGAAATAGCCGTACCTGCAGGTTTCGAGGTAAGTGTTAATTTGATTGTCACCTCTGGAGTACGTTTTAACATACCATTTAGTAAATCAGCATCGGGTGCCGACAGTGCGGCAGCAGGGATTTTTGCTATATCGTTTTTATAACGCATTGCGCCAGTGTGAGCCATGCGGTCATGATCTGTACCAATAGAGCGGATAACGATAGCTACGGCGCCTTTTTCAGCCGCCGCAATGGCTCCACGAGAACGCCCGCCCACGCTTTTACCGTAGCCAGCACCATTAATTGCTCGCTCTGTTTTCTTGTCGATGAAAACGATTTTACCTTTTACAGTATTGGCGTCTGCTTTTTTTAAGTCTTCAAGTGAATTAAAACGAACAATCTGAGCTTCAATACCATCATTAGGTGTTGAAACACTGCCACCTAAGGCGGTAACAACTAAAGGTTGAGGATAAGGGCTGGTAACTGACGCACTTGCTTTCCCACGATGCCAAACCGGAACTTTTACCGGTTCTTTGTAAACCCTATCAAACCCTAGTGCCTTAAACTTATTCTCAGCCCATGCCACGGCTTGAGTATCTGCTTGTGTACCTGGTAATCGAGGTCCCACTTCTACTGTGAGTGATTCAACAATGTCATAACCCAAATTACTGGCAATAGCTGTTTTGTGTAGTTGCTGACTTGTCGTCGCAATTGGATCATTGTCGATGGTACTTTTACAGGCTGCTAACCCGATAATTAGTGAAGAAAGTGCAACGAGGGAACGTATTTTCATAAAGCTTCCATTTGTTATTATTTCATCAGACAAAAAAAAACCGGCTTAAGCCGGTTTTTATTTTATCTGAATTAGAAATTAAGCAGCAAGTGCTTTAATTTTAGTATTCAGACGAGCCTTATGACGGGCTGCTTTATTTTTGTGGATCAAACCTTTTGTCGCCATACGGTCAACAATTGGCTGAGCTGCATTGAATGCTTCAGTAGCAGCAGCGTGATCGCCAGCTTTAATAGCAGCGATAACTTTTTTGATGTATGTGCGTAGCATAGAGCGACGGCTTGCGTTGTGTTGACGACGCTTTTCAGATTGAACTGCGCGTTTCTTTGCAGACTTGCTATTAGCCAAGGTGCAACTCCTAAAAACTGAATTGGATATTTTTAAAGGTCGAGGAATATGCCCGAAAATTGCGCTAATGTCAATGGAATTGACAGCAAAATACATTAATCCCAAAGGATTTGGCTTTTTTCGACCTAACCTGTGTAAAATGTGGCGCAATTCTACCAGCTATGATCGGTAATTGCACATAGAATTAGCTGGCAACTTAATAAAATTTTTACTTAGGGAGATGCTTTGAGCAAGAAACTTCTCAAATCAGGGATGATTGTTAGCATTATGACCTTGATATCGCGAGTGTTAGGGTTAGTACGTGATGTGGTTGTAGCTAATTTATTAGGTGCCGGCGCCAGTGCAGATGTATTTTTCTTCGCTAATCGTATTCCCAATTTCTTAAGGCGCTTATTTGCAGAAGGCGCGTTTGCTCAAGCCTTTGTGCCTGTACTTACTGAGTATCAAGAAACTAAGACTCAGCAACAAACGAAAGAGCTACTTGCTAAAGTAGCAGGTACCCTTGGCGGTATTGTTACCGTGGTGACAGCGATCGGGGTGATCGGATCACCGATCCTTGCTGCATTATTTGGTGGTGGTTGGTTTTGGGCTTGGTTCAATAACGAACCTACTGGAGAAAAGTTTGAGCTTGCTGCTTTTATGCTCAAAATAACTTTTCCTTATTTGTGGTTTATTACCTTTACTGCATTAGCTGGCTCAATTCTTAATACTCGTGGACGCTTTGCTGTGTCTGCTTTTACGCCAGTCTTTTTAAATATTGCCATGATTGCTGCCGCGATATGGTTATCACCTATGCTAGAACAACCAGAAATTGGTTTGGCTTTAGGTGTATTTTTTGGCGGTTTAATTCAATTTTTGTTTCAAATACCTTTTTTATTAAAAGAAAAAGCGTTAGTTAAACCATCTTGGGGCTGGAATCATGAAGGTGTGATTAAAATACGCACACTAATGCTGCCAGCACTTTTTGGGGTGTCAGTTAGCCAAATAAACCTTTTATTTGATACATTTATAGCAAGTTTTATGGTTACTGGTTCTATCAGTTGGCTGTATTACTCTGATCGTTTATTAGAGTTTCCTCTTGGTTTATTTGGAATTGCAATTGCAACGGTTATTTTACCAACTTTATCAAAAAAGCATGTTAATGATGAAGGCGCAGGATTTCGCAATACCATGGATTGGGGGGTGCGCTTCATTTTAATGCTCGGTGTTCCCGCGATGTGTGGCTTAATTTTATTAGCCAAACCCATGTTGATGGTATTGTTTATGCGAGGCGAATTTGACTTTACGGATGTAGAAAATGCGTCAATGAGTTTAATCGCTTATGGTACTGGCTTGTTGAGCTTTATGATGGTTAAAGTATTGGCTCCGGGATTTTACTCAAGACAAGATACCAAGACGCCCGTTAAAATCGGTATTATTGCCATGATGAGCAATATGGTATTTAACATTATTTTCGCTATTCCTTTTGGTTACATCGGCTTAGCCATTGCTACGTCTTTGTCTGCATTGCTCAATGCATCACTATTGTATTTAGGGCTGAGACGTGAGGGTGTCTATCAACTGTCTAGGCAGACGGTGTTATTCTTTATTAAAGCCCTTGTCGCTGTGACTGTGATGGCAGCAGTTGTTTATTGGTTAAATTTATCAGATCAAGCTTGGTTAGGCTTATCGTTACATGAACGGATATTGCAGTTGATGAAGTTAATTGCGGTGGGGGGGCTGAGTTACGGTGCGATACTCATTGCATTAGGAATTAAGCCGTGGCGACTTAAACCTGAGCTTGAAAGCTGATTCTGGAAATGAAGTGTTATATACTTGCGCGCACTTACGCGTGCAACAAGCATAAAATATGGAATTAATACGCGGGATCCACAATATTTCGCCAGAGCACAAAGGTTGTGTGCTGACGATAGGAAATTTTGACGGTGTGCATCGTGGTCATGCACAAGTTATTGCCAGTTTGCTTGAAAAAGCAGAACATTTTGATCTGCCTGCAACATTAATGACCTTCGAACCGCAACCACAAGAGTTATTTCGTGGCGAGAATGCCCCTGCAAGGTTGAGTTTATTGCGCGACAAAGTCATCTTATTGGATGAACTTGGGATTGATCGCGTTCTATGTGTTAATTTCAATCGCAAATTTGCTACTATGCCAGCTGAAGATTTCATCAAAGAGTTGTTAGTAAATAAGCTTGGAGTGAAATACTTGGTGGTTGGCGATGATTTTTGTTTCGGTGCTGATCGCAAAGGCAACTTTGAAATGCTGTGCAAAGCTGGCGAGAAATATGGTTTTGCAGTAGTAAATACCAAGAGTTTCATGGTTGGCAACACCAGAGTCAGTTCGACAGAAATACGGCAAGCACTTGCAGCGGGACATTTTGAGCGTGCACGACAAATGCTCGGTCATCCGTATTTGCTTAGTGGACGTGTTGCGCATGGACAAAAGTTAGGACGAACCTTAGGGTTCCCGACCGCCAATATTGCCCTTAAACGTAATGTCGTACCTGTTCGTGGTGTATTTGCCGTTAAATGTTTTTGGCAAAATAGCGACGTTTATGAAGGCGTGGCTAATGTTGGTTTTAGACCAACAGTAAATGGGCAATTGTGCCAGTTAGAGGTCCACTTATTTGATTTCGATGGTGATATTTATGGCCAATATATCGAAGTGGAATTGGTGGCGAAAATACGTGACGAGCGACCGTTTGAGTCACTCGACGCACTTAAAAATCAAATTGTGAATGATGCAAATAAAGCCAAGGCTTTATTCAGCTTTGATGCTAGCTAAGCGCTAGTTTTATTAATGGTATGGGATCAATGAGCGACTATAAATCTACGTTGAATTTGCCGGAAACTGCGTTTCCGATGCGAGGTAATTTGGCTAATCGTGAGCCAGAGATGTTAAAACGCTGGAAACAGGACGACTTGTATCAAGCGATCCGTGAAAGCCGCACTGGCGCTAAGCCGTTTATTTTGCATGACGGCCCTCCATACGCGAATGGTAATATTCATATTGGTCACTCAGTTAATAAAATTCTTAAAGATATTATTATTAAATCAAAAACCTTATCGGGTTTTGATGCGCCGTATATTCCGGGCTGGGATTGTCATGGATTGCCAATTGAATTAAAAGTTGAACAAAAAGTCGGTAAGCCTGGTCATAAAGTAACGCCAGCACAGTTCCGTGAAGAGTGTCGTAAATACGCAGCTAAACAAGTTGACGGTCAGCGCGATGACTTTATCCGTTTAGGTGTATTTGGCGATTGGAAAAACCCATATCTGACAATGGACTATGCAACCGAAGCAAATATTGTTCGTTCTTTATCTAAAGTCATTGAAAGCGGTCACTTACACAAAGGTGTAAAACCAGTTCATTGGTGTACGGATTGTGGTTCAGCACTAGCCGAAGCTGAAGTGGAATACGAAGATAAAACATCACCAGCGATTGATGTGGCTTTTGTGGCACAAGACAGCAAAGCCGTAGCAAAAACCTTTGGCGTTGAAAATTACAGTCATGATGTTGCCAGCGTAATTTGGACCACAACACCGTGGACATTGCCTGCCAACCGCGCACTGTCTATGCACGCTGAACTTAACTATAACTTGGTTGAGTTCACAGTCAACGATCGTACTTTGGCGGTTATCCTAGCAGAAGATCTGGTTGCAGATTGTATGGCACGTTTTGGTCATGAAGAGTATAAAGTATTGGGTCAAATTAAAGGGGCTGAACTTGAGTTAGTTCACTTTAACCACCCGTTTTATGACTTCACTGTACCAGTAGTATTAGGCGATCACGTAACGACAGATGCCGGTACTGGTGTGGTTCATACCGCTCCCGGTCATGGTCAAGACGATTTTATTGTTGGACAAAAATACGGAATTGAAGTGGCAAATCCTGTTGGCGACAATGGCGTTTATAAGTCAGATACTGAAATTTTTGCGGGACAACACGTATTTAAGGCAAATAACAATGTAATTGAGTTACTTGTTGAAAAGCAAGCATTATTGCATCACGAAAACCTTCGCCATAGCTATCCACATTGCTGGCGTCACAAAACCCCCATTATTTTCCGCGCGACACCGCAGTGGTTTATTTCAATGGATAATAATGGTCTGCGTGGTACTTCGTTATCTGAAATTGAAAAAACACAGTGGATCCCTGATTGGGGACAAAGCCGTATCGAGAAAATGGTTGAAAATCGCCCTGACTGGTGTATTTCACGCCAACGTACTTGGGGTGTGCCGATCACTTTGTTCGTTCATAAAGAAACCGAGGAGTTGCATCCTGATAGCGTGTCATTAATGCAACGCGTTGCGCATCGCATTGAGCAGCAAGGTATTCAAGCATGGTTTGATTTAGAGCCAGCTGAAATGTTAGGTGAAGAAGCGGATCAATATCGTAAAATCACCGATACCCTCGATGTATGGTATGACTCTGGTTCATCTTTCTCATCAGTGGTTGCTTCGCGTCCAGAGTTTAACAATGCTGAGATAGACTTGTACCTTGAAGGTAGCGATCAGCACCGTGGTTGGTTCATGTCATCGTTAATGATTTCAACGGCGATGAATGGCAAAGCACCGTATAAGCAAGTATTGACCCATGGCTTTACGGTTGATGGTCAAGGTCGCAAGATGTCAAAATCAATCGGTAATGTGATTTCTCCACAGCATGTTACTAATAAGCTAGGCGCTGATATTCTACGTTTATGGGTTGCTGCGACCGATTACAGCGGTGAGATGACGGTATCAGATGAAATTCTAAATCGCAGTGCTGATGCTTATCGTCGTATTCGTAACACAGCGCGTTTCTTATTAGCGAATTTGAATGGCTTTAATCCAGAAACGGATACAGTTGCTGTTGAAAATATGGTCGCGTTAGACCGTTGGGTTGTGCGCCGTGCGGCTGCTTTGCAGCAAGAAATTCTTGAAGCATACGATAGCTATAACTTCCATTTAGTTACTCAAAAATTGATGCAGTTCTGCTCGGTTGAATTGGGTAGTTTCTACTTAGATATCATTAAAGACCGTCAATATACTGCGAAAACAGAAGGTCATGCTCGTCGTAGTTGCCAATCAGCACTTTACTTGATTTCTGAAGCTCTAGTTCGTTGGATCGCACCAATTCTTAGCTTTACAGCTGACGAAGTGTGGCAGTTATTACCGGGTGAACGTGAAAAATATGTGTTTACTCAACATTGGTATGACGGATTGCAATCCGTAGTTACTGAGAACGATTTGAGCGATGACTATTGGCAACAATTGTTGAGTGTTCGTACTGAAGTGAACAAAGTACTTGAACAAGCTCGCCGTGATAAACGTATTGGTGGTGCACTAGAAGCCGAGGTCACTCTGTTTGTTGATGATGCCTTAGCTGCAACCTTAAGCAAAGTGAGTGATGAGCTTAGATTTGTATTGTTAACCTCGAAAGTGACGGTTACAGCAATGGGTGACGCGCCAGCAGGTGCAACCGTGACGGAACTTGATTCGTTGAAACTGGTCATTAATAAGAGTGATGCAGAAAAGTGTGAGCGCTGCTGGCACTTTAGTGATTCAGTCGGCACGATTGAGACACATCCAAGCTTATGTGGTCGCTGTGTGACGAATATCGAAGGTGAAGGCGAAGCACGCCAATTTGCATAAAAGTATAAAAATGGTTCCTTAGGTGTTGAGTCTTAGGAACCCCTTTTGAAAGGGAATAATATGCCGTCAGATTGGAAACAAAGCGGATTGAGATGGTATTGGGTAGCTTTGATCGCATTTATTGCCGATCAAGTCTCTAAGCAGTGGGTGTTGGCTAACTTTAAGCTCTATGACTCCATCCAATTGATGCCGATGCTTAACTTTACTTACGTTCGAAACTACGGCGCAGCCTTTAGTTTTCTGAGTGATGCTGGTGGCTGGCAACGTTGGTTTTTTACTGTTATCGCTATCGGGATCAGCGGCTTATTGACCTATTGGTTGCGTAAACAACCCGCAAATATGTGGCGACTCAATCTTTCTTTCACATTAGTGATTGGTGGTGCAATCGGCAATCTTGTTGACCGATTAATGCATGGATTTGTCGTCGACTTTATCGATGTGTATTGGAATACAAGCCATTACCCAGCCTTTAATATTGCAGATTCTGCAATTTGTATTGGTGCTGGTTTAATTATTTGGGATTCGTTTGTTGGCGATCATTCCAAGTCTGACAAACAAGAGGTAAGTTAAGTGACTCAAGCATTTATTTGTCATATGGAAGTTATGCTAGAAGATGGTTCAACCGCTGACAGCACCAAAGCATCGGGAAAACCCGCACGATTAAATATCGGCGACGGCAGCTTGAGCCCTGCTTTTGAAAAAGAGTTAGTTAATTTAACGGTGGGTGATAAGCACAAATTTACTTTGCAAGCTGTTGACGCGTTTGGCGAATCGAATCCAGATGGTATTCATCATATGGATAAAACGCGATTTCCAGCAGATATGACACTTGAGCAAGGTGTTATTGTCAGTTTTGCGGGGCCAGGTGGCAGCGAAATTCCAGGTATTGTTCGTGATGTGGTAGGTGATTCAGTGACCGTTGATTTGAATCACCCATTAGCAGGACACGCAGTTACTTTTGATATTGAAGTTATGCAGGTGCTTTAAATGCAATCATCAGATCAGATAGACGTTCAAGTCGAAGGCCAACAAGGTCTTGATATTATGCTGGCAAACCCTCGTGGCTTTTGTGCTGGCGTAGACAGAGCAATTAGCATTGTTGAGCGTGCACTGGAACTATTTGAACCACCTATTTATGTGCGCCATGAAGTGGTACATAACCGTTATGTGGTACAGAACTTGAAAAATCGTGGCGCCATTTTTGTTGATGAACTGGATCAGGTTCCTGATGATAGCATCGTCATATTTAGTGCTCACGGTGTTTCTCAAGCGGTTCGTAAAGAGGCAAAAAATCGTGGTCTTAAGGTCTTTGATGCGACTTGCCCGCTAGTGACTAAAGTGCATTTGCAAGTAACTCGTGCAAGCCGTAAGGGAATTGAATGTATCTTAATTGGCCATGCAGGACACCCTGAAGTCGAAGGCACTATGGGTCAGTACGATAATGCTGATGGTGGTGTTTACTTGGTTGAGTCGCCTGAAGATGTGATGAAACTCGAAGTGAATGATGCTGAAAATCTCTGCTTCGTGACTCAAACAACGCTTTCTGTTGATGATACCTTAGACATTATTGATGCGTTGAAAGTGAAGTTTCCAGCAATCGAAGGTCCACGAAAAGATGATATTTGCTATGCCACGCAGAATCGCCAAGATGCGGTGCGTAATATGTCTTCAGATGCTGATTTGATGATAGTGGTTGGCTCAAAGAATAGCTCTAACTCAAATCGGTTGCGTGAGTTGGCTGAAAAAACTGGAATAGAAGCTTATCTGGTCGATAATGCTGATGATATTGACTCAACATGGTTTGTTGGTGTGAAAAAGGTCGCAGTTACTGCAGGTGCATCAGCGCCTGAAGTACTGGTTCAACAAGTCGTCGAAGCTATTTCCGAGCTGGCGCCTAGCATTGTAACTGAAGTCGAAGGGCGTGAAGAAGATACTGTCTTTGCTGTCCCTGCCGAGCTTAGATAATCGGTCTATTTTGAATAAAGAGGCGTTATGCCTCTTTATTCATTTTCTGATCCGCTACAACCCTTTTTTCAAACATTTCCTTCAAAATTCCCCCTAATACATTTGAATCCAGACTTGGTATTAATTGGCGGTCAAAAACGAGTCGTGTACTGAAGCACGCCTTTAGTATCGACACAGTATTAATAAGCGATCGAACTAGAACTGAATAACATAGTAATACTTGTTATTTGGGTTATTGTTGCAAGCCCGTTAACTTAATTATTGGCATTGCTAGGTTGATGTCGGATGTTGGTTTTTGGCACAAATTGGTAAAGGTTAGGCTTGGTAACAGTTAAATGATTTTAGATGGGTTACATACTGTCTAATAACACTCATGTTCTAATTAAATGTATCTTCAACACGCTTAATTTAGTCTTAAGTGAACATCTTGACAGGTTTGTCGTTGCTTGAAATATCAACTACCATCGTTGCAGAATCATAAATATACACGGTGATCTGTTGTCATTAATGTTAATTTTAGAGTCAGTAAAATGACGAAGTTAAAACTTTTGACGCTTTTTCGATCAAAGCAGCGAGGGAGTTCATTTATCGAGTTGTTGGTTGCTATGGTTATTTTAGTGATCGGTTTGATCGGGATCTTCAATTTGCACTTGATTGCCAAACAAGGCAGTTTTGAATCTTATCAGCAAACACAAGCCGCTTATTTGGCCCATGATATTCTTAATCGAATGAAATTAAATCGTGATGGGCTTGCAGGCTATGCAGGTACTTATACTGGCGTGTTAACTCAACCCACTTCCTTATGCGATCAATTGACCAGTAATTGTGATTCCGTAACTATGAGATCAGCAGATTTGTTTCAATGGGAGCAAATGTTAAAGGGCAGCGCTGAAAAGGAAGGCAGTAGAGATGTGGGAGGTTTGGATACACCTACAGCTTGTATCACCATCAATGGTAGAGATGTTGCGGTTGCAATTACTTGGAAAGGCATCCGTAAATTAAGTGACGGTGCAACGGCTCATTATACGAATGTTCCTGCTTGTGGTGATGCTGGCGTTCAGCGTCGAATGTATGCTGTTGTGACGGTGATCCGTTAGCTTGGAGTGAAAATGACTGTGAAAGTAGGTTTAATACATTTGCATCATGGATTTTCATTGGTCGAATTGATGGTAGCATTGGTGATCAGCCTATTTTTGACTCTTGGTTTGTTCACTATGCTAAGGATGTCGGTTACTAATGTGACCACAACCAGCCAATTTAATCAGTTACAAGAAAATGGTCGTATCGCGTTATCAATTTTAGAAAGAGATATTAGCCAAACAGGTTTTTGGGGAGACACGACAAAACAAAGTTTGATCATTGGCAGCAATGCTAGCGTGATTTCTCCGACAATGAGTACTGCAAATGATTGTATTGGTGAGGGCACCAATAATGCCAGTTATCCAAAAACAGGCAGTATTCCATTTCGTGCATTATGGGGCTATAGCAATGGCTCGTCCATAACGGGTATCACTTGCTTATCTTCTGTTGATATTGATACCGATGTGTTACAACTCAAGCGGCTAAGTAACTTAACCACCACTGCCCCCAATGTTGCAAACAGGCACTATGTTGCAACCACTGCCAGTCAAGCAACCTTCTTTATGGGAAGCCAAGCAGCACCCAATTTACCCAACGTTCGCTATTGGGAGTATAAGCATCATGTGTATTACATTCGAACTCAAGATGGAGTGCCATCATTGAGAAGGCGACGTTTAGTGGGGCTAAATATGCTAGGCAATGGTGGCGGTGATGAGCAACTTGTCGAAGGCATAGAGCAGATGCGGTTTTTATATGGTGTGGATAATAATGGTGACTCTAGGGTCGACAGCTTTATTTCAGCAAATAACGTTCCAGAAGTTATTTGGGATGGTTCACAATCGAAACGTATTATCGCATTACAAGTCTTTATTCTTGTCAGAGCGATCGAGCCCGATCGGAATTACACTAATAACATTGTTTATAAGTTAGGTGGGTTAACTATCGCGGCGAAGAATGATCATTACCGACGCAAAGTTATGATGACTACAGTATCGCTGGAAAATTTAGTCGCAAATCAGTAGAGGAGGGTTGTGATGAAAAAGCAACGAGGCGTCGTCCTTTTCTTTGCGCTAGTGGTGTTGATATTAATGACCATTATTGGTGTATCACTGGCAACGAATTCGATTCAGTCGATCAAAATGGCAGGTGCAGGGGCTGAACGGTTAGAAGCCATTGCACATGCTCAAGGCTCACAAGCGAGTTTCGTTGAAAAGTATCAAGGAAAACCTATGTTAACGGATTTAACCGCAAAGAGAATTGAAACCGATGCCGCTTTAAAAGTTACACATACGATAACAACATTGGCTGCTGGTGATACTAATTGTGGACGAAGCTCCTACGCCAATTCAGCAAAAAATATCAGTTGCCGAAAAATTCAAGTGAGCAGTGCTGCAAGCTATGGAAGAGGTGATCTGGGTCGTTTAATTATAGTCGCCGGCATTGAACAGCAAGTGTTGTCAGGAAATTAACTATGAATACTTCAAAGCTATTGTTCGGACTTATGGCTGCGCTAACTGTGATGGCTGCAAGCACATTTGCTGATGATACTGAGCTCTATGTTACTGAGTCTTCAGCTCGAACGGGGGCAAGGCCTAAAGTTCTCATTATTTTTGATACGTCTGGAAGTATGTGGACTCAGATGCAAGTGAAACCTTTCTATCCTCGTAACGATACCCTTAATAATTCAACCAAGCTTTATTATTCGATCAGTGCCGCAGATGTACCCAATCTAACCAGTCAACAACAGTTTACCAATGCCGTAAATGCATGTGCAACGTCTCAGCGCTATTTACGCGATTTTGGAATGTTTACTGGTTTTATTCGTGAGTATAAATTTTCAGGACGCAGTGGCAGCTGGGATGAATTACCATTAGGAAATGCGGGAACGGTTTCTGTTATCGATTGTTATGATGATATTGAGAACCGTAACCCCGACAACGGCAGTAATTTTCCATCTGGTTTTCCCGTGGATGGTGAAGGTAGCCCTGAATCACCAAGTCAATTCGCGCGCGTGAGTAGTACTTCAAGCTCTGAAGATATTACTGCTGCGATTGACCGTTCGAAACTGACTGAAATTGGTATTGGCAGACCCATTACTTTGTATACAGAAAACTATGTTAATTGGTATCACGATAATTCGTTGGCAGATACATACACAAGTCGCTTAAATATTGCAAAACGTGCGATTGAAGACATCATTGTGACTACGCCCGGCGTAGACTTTGGGTTAGAGGTGTTCAATGATAATAGTGATGGCAGTAATAATGATGGTGGGCGGATCATCAATGGTATTATTGCGAATGATACTAGCACTCGCTCTTCACTACTTAGTACAGTCGCAGTGTTACAACACAATACTTGGACACCCTTATGTGAAAGCCTTTATGAGGCTTATCGGTATTATTCAGGTGGCCAAGTATTATTCGGCAATCAAAATGAACGTAATTTATCACCGAGAAAAGATAGCAGAGTCATTAGCGGTGCCAATTACCTTTCCCCTTTAAATAGCACCAATTGCAAAGAAAACGCTTACGTTGTTTTGATTACAGATGGTGAACCGACATTTGACGGCGCCGCAGATGATATGGTTAAAAGCCTTCCTGGCGTTTCGGCTGCGGATGGTTTTGATTTTTATAATGGTTATACCAGAAGAAATGAAACCAGCTTTTTACCTGCGCTTGCTGGGTACATGAACTCTCATGATATTAATAGTAGTATCGGTGGTGAGCAACGAGTTAAAACGTTCACTATCGGCTTTAGCTCGGGAGCCGCTAGTGCGGAGCCGTTATTACGAGAAACGGCTAAGCGTGGCGGTGGTCGCTACTTCAGTGCGTTGGATGCTAACGAGTTACAAGCATCATTGCAAAGTGCAGTGTCTGAAATTTTGAAAACCAATGCCAGCTTTACCTCACCTTCCATTGCCAGTAACAATTTTGACCGAACCCAAACACACAGTGCGGTTTACTATGCGATGTTTTTTCCAAATGAAGGGGCACGATGGACCGGTAACCTGAAGAAATTTACCGTAGATGGTAACGGTACAATTTTAGATAAAAACGGTAATGCCGCCATTGGCAGTGACGGCAATATTAAATCGTCCTCGTGTTCAATTTGGACATCTGCCGCAACATGCCCGAACTCCAATTCTGGTGATGGTAATGATGTCAAACTTGGGGGCGTGCTTGAAGCACTGCGCGGCACTACTAGCAGAGTGTTATACGGAGATTTTGGTTCGGGCTTGACGCCTTTTACAAAAAACAATGCCCAAGCTAAAGCTGGCAGTGAAGCGGCATTAGCGACATATATGGGGGTGTCGTCAGCACAGCTTGAAAGTACATTTCAATGGGCGATAGGCAAAGACGTGGATGATGATAATGAAAATGGTAATCGAACAGAAATGCGAGCGGACGTATTGGGCGATCCCCTTCACTCTAAACCGCTTGCGATCGATTTTGGCAGTGAAACATCGCCAGATATTCGAATTTTAATGGGCACCAATCATGGTTTCATGCATATGTTCAAAGATGTTGATGCGACTGGCTCTGCAAGCTCTTCTGTATCAGAATCATGGGCGTTTATGCCGTATGAGTTGTTGCCTAATATTCGTGAATTACGTGCCAACGTACCATCGGGAGTGCATTCTGTATATGGTCTTGATGCATCACCCGTTGCATACATCAAAAAGGGCACAAGTGCATTGGAAAAAGTGTGGTTGTTCTTTGGGATGCGTCGAGGTGGAAAATCCTATTATGCATTGGATATCACTAATCCTGATTCTCCCAGTTTTAAATGGAAAATTAATAAATCAACGCCGGGTTTTTCAGAATTAGGGCAAACTTGGTCGCAACCGATAGTCACAACTATTAAACGTGGTGCGGACACCAACAAACCCGTATTAATTTTTGGTGCAGGTTACTCGCCAGTAGCCAAAGATGGCCGAGCGATCGGGCGGGATGATACCGAGGGAAGAGGTGTGTATATTGTTGATGCAGATACCGGCGCTTTGATCCATTTCTTTGGCGTTGGTGGAGATGCGACAAGTCGCACGACTATGTCTGGGTTAGTTGACAGTATTCCTAATCAAGTTGCTTTGCTCGACAGTGATGGTGATGGACATACCGATCGTATTTATGCAACGGATACGGGGGCAAATATTTGGCGAATGGACTTGCCATCTGAAGATAAAACAACATGGAGCGCATTTAAATTCGCAGCGCTTGGCGGAACGACTCAGGCAACGGACAGACGTTTTTTCTCAGCACCGACCGTTGCGCAAACGATGATAACGAATGTATCACGCGAAACAGAAACTGTTGGTAGTACAACGACAACGCGCGTGGTAAATAGCGACATACCGTACGATGCTGTCGTTGTCGGTTCAGGCAGTCGGCCGAGTCCACTGGATAAAAGTCGCCATGACATGTTTTACACTCTGCAAGATAGGAATGTGGTCACTCGCTCTTTTGGAAGTGCTGCTCATCCTGCGCCAGCCACTCTGACCCAAGCAGATCTATACGATGTCACTTCAACACCTCCAACGAGCGAGGCGCAAAAGATAGCCTTTAGTGCGAAACGAGGCTGGTTTTACAATTTCACTGGTGATGGAGAGAAGAGTTTAGCTGCTGCTGCAATTATTTCTGGTCGAGTATTTTTTACATCTTATGTGCCTGGTAACAGTGGCAGTACCACTGGTAACCAATGCTTAATTAGTGGTGCTGGTCGTTTGTATGGCTTCGAATTACATCGTGGATTGAGAGCTTATCGTCATACATTTTATGAAATGAGTGAAAGAGTACCTGACACACCACAGTTAGTTATTCCGCCCAATGGCAATGATCCAAGCAGACTTTATTTAATTGGTATTGGTGCAGCGGCTGATCTTTTGCAAAAACAAGTTGGTGTGATCAAGGATGGTTGTCCGCCAGGTGATAATCGCTGCGTTGGTGGTGGCTTAACCGCAAAACGGATTTATTATTATGTTGAAGATTAATAAGTACAAAAAAGTAGCGACAAGAAATATCGGTTTTACGTTAATCGAATTAATGATAACCGTTGCTATCATTGGCATATTAGCATCAATAGCTTACCCATCTTATGTTAAACATATCGCTGAAGGCGCACGCGGGGATGCGTTGGCTGCGCTTGTTCACATTTCTAGCTTAGAAGAACAATATTATTTAGATCATCGAGTCTACACTGGGGATATGACTAAACTCGGATTAAACGCTGACCCTTTTGAAGTAGAAAACAAGCTATACGATGTTGATGTAACGGTAACGAATGGTACTTATCTGATCACCGCCACCCCAAAAGGGGTACAGTCAAGGCGAGATACAGATTGCCCAACGATCACAATAAACTCAGCAGGGGTAAAAGCACCTCAAGGATGTTGGAAATGAATCAAATTAAATGGCTAGTTATAGTAGGCTTTAGCTGCATAAGTTTTGCATCGTTTTCAAATGAATATGTTGATTATAAATGTTATTTAGATACCACTGCAGGAAAGCAGTTGCTATATTTCAGTTGGAAAAAATCTCAGGCAAGAGCGCGGCTAGTCAATTTACCTGTAACGAAAATCGTTATTCAAGGCTCTGATCGAGTGCGGATAAAAGATGTTATTGAATGCATTGAACGTGGTAAAAACTTTAAAAATAAAACTGCAAGAAAGTTAGAGAAACAGCAAGTATTTTAACTTTTTCTATTTGCAGTTATTTATCTTTTCTAATGATTTTTGCCGCGATAAGCTGAAAATGCCGCTACTTTTTGTGGCGGCTAGAGTATCAGGGCTATTTATTTAATGAAAAATCCAAAGTGACTTTAGCTTCAAATTCCACAGGTTTACCTTTTTCGAATTTGGGGGCATAACGCCATCCTTTAAGTGCTTGCCAGTGGTTGGTTGTGAAAAGCCATTGAAGGAAATAACTGCTGATAATAACGCAGCGAAATAAACTTTTTCCTTTTTGAGTATTTCCATTTTATTCGTTAACTGAATGTTATATATATGAAGGCGAAGATTCAAAGGTTTTTCTATGGGGCGGTAATGTCATGGTGAATAATATGGTTAAATATGTAGAAGGGTGTGCTCCCACGGATCATGTTCATCGTTTGAGGTTGATTTATGCCACTTCTTCGGCAGAACAGAACATTCACTTATGGTTACAGCGACGGACTACTGATTACGCTATTTGTCAGCTTGAGCGGCAAAGCACACTTTCTGGTATTGAATTGTCATTTACCGATCCATTATTAGACTCTGATCTTGACGCGATAAAACAACATAGTGATATTGATGTTCATGTCATTGATAAATCGCTTCCTAAACTCGAACAACAAGGTTTGTTATTGATGGATATGGATTCAACTGCCATCGAGATGGAATGTATTGACGAGCTGGCAAAAATTGCTGGTGTGGGTGATCAAGTTGCAGAAGTGACAGAGCAGGCAATGCAGGGGAAGCTGGATTTTGAACAGGCTTTGCGTGAGCGAGTTGCAACATTAAAAGGTTTGCCTGCTGATGTTATTACTGAGCTTTGCCAGAAGCTGCCACTCATGTCTGGACTCACAGAAATGATTGCTGAACTTCAGTCTTACGGATGGAAAGTGGCGTTGGCGTCAGGTGGTTTCATTCCTTTTGTGGAATCCCTTAAATTACAGCTGAATTTAGACGCAGCATTTGCTAATGACTTAGTGATAGAAAGTGGCAAGCTGACTGGGAAATTACAAGGCGACATTGTTGATGCTAAATATAAAGCTAATGTATTGCTTAAGTTAGCAAAGCAATTTGATATTGAACACAGTCAATGTGTCGCTATTGGTGATGGTGCTAATGATATTCCAATGTTGCAACAAGCTGATTTGGGCATTGCTTATCATGCCAAAGAAAAAGTCAGTCAATTGGCTGACATGAGCATCAAGCATTTGGACTTACGCGTGCTACCGTTTTTGTTCTCTAAATAACATCCTGTTCTAACGGGTAGCTAATGCCAGATACAGTGTTGTGCTTAAAATAAGTCTTAAATGAAATGACTTCATTTGCATGAACAATTACTGATCTCAAACAGCATTAACAAAATGATAGTTATGCTTGTGTATTACCAAAGTCACTCTAACGATGGAGCGCAAAGATCCTTTTAAACTTTTCATTGGAGACACAGCAAACCTTAAAGCCTCCTAAGGTTTGTGGGGTTTGTTTTTCCTCAGCAAATAATTCGTCATAAAGTTGATGAAAATCAAACAGGTTCTGCTTAGAGCTTTCTTGATCTTGTTCATCTTCATCGTCGATGAGCTGATAAGCATGATGACTAAGATATAGTTCATAAGATCCTCTCCGCTCTTTTTTAGCGGTAAGAGAGTCTGCTGGCTTACAAGCCAATATTGATGACTTCACTGATGTAACCATAACTCATTACCTCAAAGTTAGGTTTAAAATGCTTAATAGCATATTAAATTAAAATTGATGGTTTGTTGTCGCCTTGTTTAGATACTTTACTAATGAGTTATAAATATTTCCAATATATAATCGCGGAATGAATCATAATTAATTTGACGGAAATAACCTTGCTTTTACTTCATGAGTGAAGTCAAGCAGCTCACCGACTCCTACCGTATTCCATAAAATGGCATCGAGCTTCTTAGCTTTATGGGCGGCATGAATACCAACATAGTCACGTTCTTGTTTAATATATTTCATGTCTGGTTTGCCAGTCGCGCCGAAATAAACACGCAAAGCTACAAACTTGCCGAGCTCCTCACTTTGACTAATAAACGCTTTTTGTTTATCAATACTATCAAGTTCAGAAACCGCGACGCACTTCAAATTAAATTGCCCACGGGACTGAATAGCGAGCTGTATAAATACATCAAGATGCTCTAATTCTTGGAATGATTTTAAGCGGCGCAGCTCATTAATGATGGTCGGCTTAAAGAGCCCGTTTGCGAATAATGGAGCAAGATCAAATTGCATACCTTCGTTGACATTGGTTGAGAATATGTCAGCAGTGGCATTCATATGGGAATTGAGACCAATGGCTGACAAACAAGCAGATCTCTGCGTCTTTTGAATGAAATAAGGTGTAGTTGGCAACCTTCTCATCAAGAGGTTTTTTAATCCGTCAGCAAGTTCTTGGACGTTACCTTGAGTATCGGTAAGCTGTTTGAGTTTATTTTGATTATGAATGATCAATCGGTTCATAAACTCAACGCCGGTATGGGGCACATGTCCGACTATCGCCGACAGGTGAAGTTGCTTACCGTTACGTCGTTGTTTGACTAACTTATAAGGCAAATCGGCCAGTGTTGTCCGCCCTGCCAAACTTTGTAGCTTAGGCAAGCCAATAAAAGTTGGTTGGCTTGAATCGAAATTCGAAGGCGTTTCAAGGGTAACTTGCATCCCCTTTGTTGAAATATCGTGTGAAATGGCATCGATACTTTGATTTCCTTGAGTTAATGAAACCAAAGTCTTAAAGGCATATCTTGGTTCTTGACGACGTTCTGCAAAACTTAATGACACGTATTTCATTATGTTTTTAGTGAGCTTCGGCTGAGCAAATATCTTAAGCTGATTTGGGTTTGCAGAGCTTTGCTCTCGTTTGTATTGTACCTTGGTGGCGTTATCGGTTAAATCGATCAAATTAACAACGTGAGAAAATCGCGCCAGCTGTTGCTCAACCAATGGCGAGTAACGACTGTCGTCTCCAGGTAATATTGCCGTCTTATATGATTTAGCATGGTCAATGGCAAAACTGTCGATTTTAAAGACGCGCCAACTATTTTTTTGAATGCCGAAATTGAAAAAAAGTGCTTGCAGTTGGTGTTGCTTCAGCTCAGCCAAAGTTGCCGAATAATAATATGTGTGTTCCTTTACTATATGAGTAAAGCAGTAAATAAGTTGATGTTCCGCTGATTCTGGCTCTGATAAATAAGCTTCAATGCGATCGTGAGTTAGTGCTTTTGGTAACTGGCAGATATCTTTCTCATCATTGAAATAACTTCTGATGCTTTGATTATCTGGGCTTAATAATCCATGCGTAATTTCTTTTGATTCATTATTAATATATAGCGGTAAATGCCGAAGATGCGGTAAATAATGACGCTCATACCCCAACCCGAGAGAGTTGGTGTACACTTCATTAACGTCGACTTTATATCGGAATTTAAAGCCACGGATCAGGTTAGTAAGAATTTGGGTCAGATCGTCAGATCCCGTAAGCCGCTTCATACGCATAACACAAATGTCATTTTCAGGCTCGACATCCATGATTTGGTATTCGATACCCTGATGCAGATCTTCGTAGTAATATTCTTCGTTCAGATCAAGTAGTTTGATCAATAATGGTGCATTAGTATCAAAAGGGTGTTTCGCAGGAAGTCGAATTCGAGCACCGCCGACAGAAAGATCAATGGTGCTGCCTCTTACTTCGCCTCGCCCTGACTGTGATGCGGAGATATGAATACTATAATTCATTCGCTCTTCACTGCGATTGAAATAAGTACCAAGTACGACCCCTGGGATCAAATACTCGTTTTTTTCATCTGCTTCGCTCGCTTTAACTTTGGCACCCGACATGCGCTGTTTATGTTCAGCAATGACTTCTTCATAGACGCCAATGGTGTATTGATTTCGATAGCGACTGAGCGCTGCCTCAAAAGACGCTTTAGCGTGGGTGTCCAGCATATGGGTTTGGTTTTCAAACTCAACTGCTTCGCAGGGAGAGTCACTGCGATCTCTTAAGTCGATAACACGAGTGCATTTTGTTGCAAGACGGTTGAGTTCCATTTTCAGTAAAAAGCGATTTGTACTGGATTCATGTTCCGTCATGAGGTCAAACATTTCGGCAAAATCGGGTTCCATTAGTAATGGCTTTAATTGTTCGATTAGTGCGCTTTTTACTTCTTCAAAACTCATAAGTCAGTTCTTTGTCGTGCGTCTCAGGAGATAGCTTGTTAAGCTTACTTGTTATATTTAAACAAGAAACGATATAAAACTACTAGGCTATAACTTGGTTAGGATATTAGCGATAATATAAAGCAAAACCAATGCCAATCTATTGACTTAAAACGTCATCAGTGAATATAGATTGAGCATTTTATCATTTTTTTAACTTGTTGAGATACCCTTAATCATGGCAAAAGTAAAAACAGCATTCGTATGTAATGAGTGTGGACAGGATTTTCCACGCTGGCAAGGACAGTGTACCGCCTGTAAAGAGTGGAACACCATTACAGAAGTTCGGTTGGGCTCAGCAAAAAGTGCTCGAAGCAGTCAATTTGAAGGCTATGCAGGAGAAGGATCAAGTGAAGTTCAAACCTTAGATCAAATTGATCTTAATGAATTACCGCGTATTCCAAGTTCATTCAACGAGTTCGATCGAGTATTGGGCGGCGGAATTGTGCCGGGATCGGCAATTTTGATCGGAGGGCATCCGGGCGCAGGCAAAAGTACCTTGTTACTTCAAACCTTATGTCAACTTGCTGAAAACATGCCAGCGCTATACATCACAGGTGAAGAGTCTCTGCAACAGGTAGCAATGCGCGCACATCGACTGGGTTTACCGACGAATAAGCTAAGAATGTTGTCGGAAACCAGTGTCGAGCGTATTTGCGATATCGCTGTAAAAGAAAAGCCTAAACTGCTGGTTATTGATTCGATTCAAGTGATGCACATGAGCGATGTGTCTTCTTCGCCGGGCAGTGTGTCACAAGTTCGAGAGTCTGCTTCATATTTAACTCGCTTTGCAAAGCAACAAGGCATTGCGGTGATTATGGTGGGACATGTCACTAAAGATGGCAGCCTTGCTGGTCCCAAAGTTCTAGAACATTGTATTGATTGCTCTGTGATGTTTGAAGGCGATAGTGACAGTCGTTATCGTACTTTACGTTCTCATAAGAATCGCTTTGGCGCAATTAACGAATTAGGCGTGTTTGCCATGACGGAGCGAGGGCTCAAAGAAGTAGCGAATCCGTCAGCGATATTTTTATCACGAGGAGACGGTGAGGCTTCAGGTTCATTAGTGATGGTGGTGTGGGAAGGAACCAGACCTTTGCTGGTGGAGCTGCAAGTGCTGGTGGATAGCTCTGCAATGTCGAACCCAAGACGTGTGGCTGTGGGAATGGACGCCAACCGCTTAGCTATGTTATTGGCTGTGATGCATCGTCATGGTGGACTGCAAATGTCTGATCAAGATGTGTTCGTTAACGTCGTTGGTGGTGTAAAAGTTACCGAAACCAGTGCTGATTTAACGTTATTAATGGCGATGGTTTCCAGTTTTCGGGGACATGTTTTACCCAATGAGATGGTGGTGTTTGGCGAAGTCGGGCTTTCAGGTGAGATTCGTCCAGTACCAAATGGACAGGAGCGCTTAGTGGAAGCTGCCAAACATGGATTTAAAAAAGCCATTGTGCCTAAAGCCAACGCGCCCAAATCGCCACCACAAGGGATGGAAGTGATTGGTGTGAATACCTTAAGCGAAGCGTTGGATGCACTCTAGGTATCAGAAGTAAATTCATTTTTCGGTGTTTCAACACTAACTCGTTACACATTTAATGTTTTGTCATTAAAAAGAAAAAAAAGTGTCATTGAGCTGTCAACTTGTTCAAGCCTAATGAGAAGGTATCTATAGGTGGAGACAAGCATGTCAGCATCAATGCGTTCAAGTGTCATTCAATTAGCCAATTCAGATAAAGACTTTCAAACCTTCGCTGATCACAAGGCGGTGAAATACGCACAATATTTGATCCGAAAACCCTCTGTGACTCCAGAAGATGCTGGCTGTCAGGCTTGGTTTGCGCAAAAATTGCAGAAGTTAGATTTTGAAGTTCAATGCTACGAAGTTGAAGGGGTGAGTAATTTAATTGCACACCGTGGAAGCTGTGATAAAACCTTTGCTTTTGCTGGCCACACGGATGTTGTGCCTGCTTGTGAATCACATTTATGGCAAGTACCACCTTTTGATGCCGAAATTGTTAATGGTGAATTGATTGGTCGTGGTGCTGTTGACATGAAAACCTCGCTTGCTGTTATGCTAGCAGCGATGGAAGACGTGCTTGATGCAGGGTTTCAGCCAAAAACAAGTTGGCAATTTTTACTGACCAGTGACGAAGAAGGTGAAGCCGAATTTGGCACTCGCACTATTGTCGATCATTTGGCTTCGCAGAATCGATTACCTGATTATTGCTTAGTTGGCGAGCCTACAAGTGATAGAGTAAGTGGAGACATGGTTAAAATTGGTCGTAGGGGCGCGATTTCAGGTAAATTGTTTATTCGGGGTAAGCAAGGGCATGTTGCTTACGCTGGGCATACCAAGAATGCGATTCATATCGCTTCGATGGTGGTTTATGCGTTAGAGCAACTAACGTGGGATGTTGGTAGCGATGATTTTCCAGGAACCTCATTACAAGTAACTTACATTAACTCTGGTAATTTTACTGATAACATAGTGCCGGGACGATGCGAGATTTGCTTTAATATTCGATACAGTCATCGATATTCTCTTAGTGATATTCAACAACGAATACAACAACTGTTATCAGAATTGGACTTACCTGATGCAGTATTATCCCAGTTTGAAATCCAATGGGAGCGACATTGTCCACCTTATTTTAATCAAGATAATAAAACTGATAGTTTAGTGTCAAAAGCAGAATCTGCGATACATCAAGTTACAGGAAGTTATCCTCGACTATCCACTTCGGGCGGTACTTCTGATGGTCGTTTTCTTGCCTCAGAAAAAACACAAATTCTAGAATTAGGATTACCCAATAAAACCATTCATCAAGTGAATGAACGAGCGAAGCTTGAAGACATTCATTCTTTATATCAGATATATAAAGCCGTTTTGTTGCAGTTTTAATTGACGTTAAGTTGTAATGTCATATTAACACTTACCCTGCTTGTCTGGGTGACAGGTGTATTGTTATATGGACGACAATGATTGATCAGTGAGCTATGCTCTTAAAAAGCTTGTATTAAGTTACTTTTCATTGCGTTAACACCATTTTTTGGCTTAAGGTCTTATTTTTACAGTTTAATCTGAATGGTTTTTAAGGAAAGTGAACAGGCGTATGCTGCTTTTTATAAACTGAACTTTTAATCTTGATGTTATGTATAGCTGTGACGCTTTACTGTTTAAGGAGTGGTAAATGATCCTTGATGAAGTTGTAGAACTTTCCCGTTGGCAGTTTGCATTAACTGCCATGTATCACTTCTTGTTTGTGCCGTTAACCTTAGGCTTGTCGTTTATCCTTGCGATAATGGAATCTCTGTATGTGATGACCAATAAGCAAATATACAAAGATATGACCAAGTTTTGGGGAAAACTCTTTGGTATTAATTTCGCTTTAGGTGTAACCACAGGCATTGCCATGGAATTTCAGTTTGGTACAAACTGGTCTTATTATTCTCATTATGTCGGCGATATTTTCGGTGCACCGTTAGCGCTTGAAGGTTTGATGGCGTTTTTTCTAGAATCAACCTTTGTGGGTATGTTCTTTTTTGGTTGGGATAGATTCAGTAAACGCCAGCATCTCGCCGCAACTTGGTTGATGGCTTTAGGCACAAATTTATCGGCATTATGGATTTTAATCGCTAATGGCTGGATGCAAAATCCTGTTGGTTCGGTATTTAACTTTCAAACCATGCGAATGGAGATGACTAACTTTGCCGAAGTGATATTTAATCCAGTTGCTCAAGTTAAATTTGTTCACACGGTAGCGTCTGGTTATGTCACTGGTGCGATGTTCGTTTTATCTATTAGCGCCTTTTATATTCTGAAGAAACGAGATTTACCTTTTGCAAGACGCTCCTTTGCTATCGCGGCTAGCTTCGGCATGGCATCAATTCTATCTGTGATAGTGCTGGGTGATGAGTCGGGTTATGAAGTGGGTGAAGTGCAGCGGGTAAAGTTGGCTGCTATTGAAGCTGAATGGCATACAGTTCCTGCACCAGCGGCGTTCACAGTTGTTGGTTTGCCAAATCAAGAAAAACAACATACTGATTACGCTGTTAAAATCCCTTACCTCATGGGAATTATTGCCACTCGTAGTATTTCTCAAGAAGTAACAGGCTTAAAGCAACTTATCGAAGAACATGAACAGCGCATTCGAAAAGGCATAACGGCTTATGCTTTGCTTGAAAAACTGCGAGGGGGGGACACAGATCCGCAAACCATTGCAGCATTCGATGAAGTCAAAGGTGATTTAGGTTATGGATTATTGCTCAAACGCTTTACTGACAAAGTTGTTGATGCAACAGAAGAGCAAATCAAAGCGGCTGCGAAGGACAGTATTCCTCATGTAGCGCCCATTTTTTGGAGTTTTCGAGTTATGGTCGGCTTAGGCATTATTATGTTGTTGGTGTTCACTGCTGCATTTTGGCAAAGTACTCGTCATAAAATTGCCGAGAAAAAATGGGTATTAAAGGCTGCGTTATACAGCTTACCTTTACCTTGGATAGCGATTGAGTGTGGTTGGCTAGTAGCTGAATATGGTCGCCAACCGTGGACAATTTCAGAAATCTTACCGACACACATGTCAGCGTCAACCTTAAACCCCAGCGATATTTGGTTCAGTATTATTAGTATTACCCTGTTTTATACTGTACTGCTCATTATTGAGGTTTATCTTATGCAGAAGTTCATCCGCAAAGGGCCGAGTAGCTTGCAAACAGGTAAATACCATTTTGAAACGCTCACTGATAATAAGGCATAGAAGGAAATCATTATGTTTGATTATGAAATAACGCGGATGATTTGGTGGGTATTAATAGGCGTTTTGTTTATTGGTTTTGCAGTGACTGATGGTTTTGATATGGGCGTCGGCGCGCTGTTACCGATTATCGGTAAAGATGATGTGGATAGACGGGTGATGATTAACTCTGTTGCACCTCACTGGGATGGCAATCAAGTATGGTTAATCACAGGAGCGGGCGCTTTATTTGCAGCGTGGCCAACTGTGTACGCTGTCGCATTTTCAGGGTTTTATATTGCGATGATGCTAACACTGTTTGCTTTGTACCTTCGCCCTGTGGGCTTTGATTATCGTTCAAAAATCACCAACCCTAAATGGCGATCAACATGGGACTGGGCATTATTTCTTGGTGGCTTTGTACCACCGCTTATTATTGGTGTTGCTTTTGGAAACTTATTGCAAGGTGTGCCCTTTACCTTAGATGAATATTTGCGAGCAAGTTATCAAGGCAGTTTTTGGCAGTTGTTAAATCCATTTGGATTATTAGCTGGGTTGGTTTGTGTGTCCATGTTTATGTTACAAGGCGCAACATGGCTGCAAATGAAAACACAATCCGAGTTAAGAAGGCGTTCAGCCAAAGCAAGCCAAGTGCTAGCGATTATTTTTTGGCTGCTATTTGCTGGTGCCGGTGTTTGGCTAATCTATGGTATTGATGGTTATCTCATTCAGTCAGAAATAGTAAGAAATGCCGTGTCTGATCCACGTAACAAACAAGTGATTGTTGAAGCTGGTGCATGGCTCAAAAATTATGATCTATACCCCGTGATTCGGGCTTTTCCTATTATTGGTTTAGTTACGCCTTTACTCATTGTGTTAGCCAGTAAACTGAATCGTTCAGGTTGGGCGTTCTTCTTTAGCTCAGTGACTGTTGCCATGGTTATTTTAACCTGCGGTACTGCAATGTTCCCATTTGTGATGCCATCATCATTAGAACCTGATTTTAGTTTAACGATGTGGGATGCTACTGCCAGCCAAATGTCGCTAACGGTAATGACGGTTGCTGCGGGCATTTTAGTGCCCATCGTGTTGTGCTACACCATTTGGACTTACTATAAAATGCATGGTCGCTTGAGTCGTAAGCATATTGAAGACAATCAAGTATCGCTTTACTAGGAGGTAACAATATGTGGTATTTCAGTTGGATTTTAGGCGTGTTACTTGCCTGTGCCTTCGGCATCATTAATGCGCTATGGCTCGAAAACACAGAAAATATGGACAGAGAAACCGATGACGATTGATGGACCGTTTGGTGTGTTATGAGCTTTTAGCTAAAAATAAAGACGCGAAATAAGCGTAATGCCAGTCAGTTAAGCTGGCATTACACACAAAGAGGTGCTTACTGAAACACAAAAAGTGCTAGAAGAAATTGAGATTGTCGATCATGATTTAACAAGGAAAGAGTATAACTATTTAAAGGCGAAATTTAACAATAACGAAGAATTGGTTGCGGAACAAAAAAGAATAAGAGAACTAAAGATTGCAACGCCACCTAATATGCTTAAACATATGTACAGTGAAGATGTACCATTAATATTATGGCAGCAATAAAAATCGGTCGTATTTTTTTAGTGGTAAAGCTTAGGGGATAGAGCATATACGCCCTTTAGATTCGTTGTTAATACTTTGAATCTAATTGATTTTAATTTTATGCGTTTTGAGGTGTTTCTTGTGTACTAATAACAAGAAAATCATCGTTAACCTCTGCTGTATGAGTTTGTTGAATGATTTTTGAGCTTGCTTTTTGTAATAAATCTAGCACTTGCTCTTTTTTACTCGTATTAGTCAATTGATTGGCATAGTCAAATGCATTATCGGTGAATTCAATCACAGCTCTTTTTTGCCAATAAAATTTGATCAAAGGCTGAGTAGGATCTAAGCCGTGAGTTAGGCAAGCGCGAACATGAGCGAGATTACCTGAACGAAGAGCAAAATAGCAAAGCGCTTTTACTTCGTTATTGAATTGTTCTGTAGATAGGAACTGAGCTTGCTGAATGTGAGTAAGCATGCTTGTTAACAGGGTTTCGGAAATATCAGATTTGGCGGCAAGTTGAATGATATTATTATTTCCGAAGCAAGTTGATAGATCCAGCTGTTCATGGGTTAGAAGATACTCAGTAACTTCCCATTGAGAGTGAATAACAGCGACTTGAATCGGGTGAAATAAATCTTCTTCATTTTGACTGTATAGCTCACATGATGTCGAATTCACATTAACTGATGGATCTGCCAGTAATAATTTAACTATGGGCAAATTTCCTTTTTTGACCGCCAAATGCAGTGGATGAAAGGTTTGACGAGACTTTTTAGCATTCAAGTTTGCATTAAACTTGATCAGAGCTTTGACGCTATCGTCATCATCATTCTCAATGGCTATAATAAGCGGTGTTTCATAATGAGGCGCGTTAACATGCTCTGTAAGCGCACCAGCCTCTAAAAGCTGTCCAACCAATACACTTTGTTTTTTAGAGGTAACGAGTTGCAGAGGTGTCTTGTCGTGAGGAGGACAGTGTTCCAGTATCCCTGGAATTTTTATCAACTTAGTGATCATCTTATTTCTTTGGTACTCAATCGCTTTCAGTAAAGGGTAGCCTCTTGAGCTTTGGAAGTCTCCTTGTAATAAGCGCTCGTACATCAAAGTAAACAGCCCCTCTTTGTTATTGATTATGGCCCAATTTAAAGGTGAATTATCCGGTTGTTCTGGCCAATATGAATTTGAGTTAGCACTCATATCAACATAAGTTATGAAAGTATGTTCGACGAACAGCTTGACGACAGCAGCGTTTTCTTGTTTTAGTGCCTTGGTCATTGGAAGTTGATGGCTAGCACTTAGATCTCTGATTGAAAGATCAGCCTTGTGTTGAATGAGTAATCGGCAAGCATCTGCATTTTGTTGCAGTATTGCCGCGAGTAAAGGTGTTTGGCCATCTCGAGTAATGTCTTGTTCGTTTGCGTCAGCACCAGCTTTTAATAACGTTGCTAAGCACTCACAGGTTATTTGTGAATGGATCGCGGTGATGAGTAATGAAGGTGAATTAAAGGGAGTTTTTACCTTAGCGCCAGCCTTTAAGAGGTATTCAGCTGCTGTTGAACGACTCATTTCAAGAGCGACCGTTAATGGTGTTTTGCCAAAAGCGTTGGCTTGTTCCAGTAGTTTAGGTAAAAAAGAAGCATGTTCCAATACCTGCTTCAGCACATCTGCTGAAGGATTTACGCAAGCAAAATGTAATAGGTTCGAACCTGCCGCAAGCGTTATGTTAAGAGCACCTACAGATAATTTAGTTGCTTGTATGCTTTTGAGATGAATAAGTTCAGGCTGTTTACTTATTTGATCAACGATAAATTCAGGCTGATTAAGTTTAGCCGCGATATATAAAAATGGAGCAAGGGAGTCGCTATTTTTCGAAGTGTCCAGAGTCGCACCCGCATCGATCAAAAGCTGCACCATTTTTATGCTATGTTGACAAGCAAAAATTAGAGGTGTGTGACCTGTTATCGATACCGTATTTAGATCAATATTGTGCTGCTTAATTATCAGCTTAACAATTTCCATACTCCCCGACTTGGTTGCGGCGTGTAAGATTGTAAATTGTTCATTTCCTATTTTTGCATTGATATCAACGTTGTGTTCGAGCACTGCGTTAAGTTGAGAGATAATTGAGGATAATTGACTTGATTGCATCTCTTGCTCACCATCCTTGGCTTTGTTAGCAAGCTCAACCAATTGTAAGGTGATGTCGCAGAGTTTTTGGGTATTCATTAAGATATGATTGACAGTTGTTTGTACTGCAACCGCTGAGCTGAGTTCAGTTGCTTTTTTAGTTGATCGCTCTTTGTCATTAATTGACTTTTTGCTATTTTGCTTTACAGGCGTTAACTCGATATCAAATCCAATAGCTGATTTGGCGGTGACAAAAAATCGGCAGATTTCGCTTGATTGCGAATTTTCGTCATTTTGATTGACTACAAAGATAATTTCTTCGTCACAACGAACCTTAATTCGAAAAAGCAAGGTATTAAGATCACCTAAACATTGTGGGTACAAAATTCCATTTGTTGCCGTTGAAGCCGATACCGCTGCCATAGGATATTCTCAGTCACTGTATGTTGCGAATAGTTTAATCGTGTTTAGACATTTGTCGCTACAACCTGTAATTAAGCTTTATTAATGTATTTGGCTTTTTTCTTCGGTAACAATTTTTCGGTGTCAACAAATACGAGACCATCAATGCAGTCAGCAAACTCAGCATCAACACCAAAGTCTAAAAACTTAACGCCGTCTTCTTCACATAGCTCACTGTATTGCTTGAATAGAGTAGGCACTGCAACATTAAGTTCAGCTAGCGATTGCTTTAGGGTTTTGAAATTAGCTTTGTAATTATCAAACGTTGGCTCATCGTAACGAGCATCTAATTGTTGCTGTTTTACATCACCAATAACGAAAGGTGCATTTGACACAGCGAGTGGAACTGGTGTTGAAAATTGTTGACGATAAAAGTGTACCAACATCTCTTTGGCTTTGGCTGGCAGTTGTCCGCTTAAGGTGACAGGTCCAAATAAATATCGATACTGGGGGTTGTTAACGAGAAATGCACCAATACCGTACCAAAGGTATTCCAAGCTGCGTTTGCCCCAATATTTAGGTTGTACGAAGCTACGACCTAATTCTAAGCCTTGCTCAAAGTAAGGGGTAAACGCCTTTGAGTAAGTAAACAATGATTGGCTGTAAAGGGCGTTATCCCCTTGTTGAGCATGGACGTCTTTCGCACTGGCAAAGCGGTAAGCTCCGACAATCTCTAAGTCGTCCTTATCCCACAGTACCAAATGCAAGTAGTAGCGATCGTATTTGTCGGTATCCCGTCGTTGCCCTGTGCCTTCCCCGACCGCTCGAAAGGCAATTTCTCTCAGCCGACCTATTTCGCGCATAATAGGACTAGAGTCGGTATGGCGGTAAAGATAAATGAGTTTGTTGTCGCTGGTGGTGCCCAGTAATTGGCATTGAGATAAGGCGTGTTGCAGTTCATCGCGAGATTCAGGGTGAGCAATCGGACTTTGAGTTGTAAATAATCCTGTTCGATCTTTACTAATGCGGTATAAGTGATTTTTCAGCAGTTTTATTTTTACCTTCTGCGGAAAGTCATTATTGTTGAACGCTTCGTTAGGAATTAACTCACCAATTCGCACTGGCATGGTTTTCTTTGCTTGCTTAAACATCTCTTTCACCAATAACAAGGTGGCGAGTGGTTTATAAATCATCGATGCGCCATAAAACATGGCAGAATTTTTAGCGTCGGCATATATAGGCAGTAGAGGTGCATTACAGGCGCAGGCCATTTTAACAAAACCACTTTGCCAAGCCGTATCACGAACGCCTTGTGGGCGCAGTCGTGATACTTCGCCAGATGGAAAAATCAACACAGCGCCTTCATTGTTTAAATGCTGATGAATATTGGCTAAGTTTTGTTTTGGTGTGCCACCCGTCATGTTACGAACGGGCAATAAAATATTGTGCAGCGGCTCAAGCGCCATCAACAGCTCGTTGGCAACGACTTTGATGTCACTTCTTACTTCACTGATTAGTTTTATCAAGGCTAATGCATCTAATGAACCAATAGGGTGGTTGGCGAATATCACCACTCGCCCTTCATGGGGAATATGTTCAATTTCATTATTGGGAACCGAAAAACTGAAGTGGAAGCTTTCTAATACTTTTTCTACAAAGTCGACACCTTTTAAATGTGCATGTTGAATTGCAATATCGTTGCATTGTTTTTCGTTTAATAGATAGCGCAGCATGGCTTTGGTGGGTTTGGCTAACCATGGTTTTTGCTCGATCTTCGGTAAGTTTTCTTTCACAACGTTATCAACTGTAAAAATCATAGAAAATTCTCATGTTAAGCTACATCAATGTGTTTAGGGATGGTGGCCGCAACTTGGTGTACAGTTAGCTGCGTGATAGGGGAAAGAAGCCGTGTGATAACTTGAGTGTCAGCAATGGCTTCATCCCATTTTAATAGTTGCAATTCGCCGCATTGCGTTTCCGCGATCAGGGTGCAGTTTTCAATCCAATCACCGTCGTTGCCGTAAACAATACCTGCGTGTGTGGTTAATTCGGGTTGATGAATATGGCCGCAAAAAATCGCGTCTACCTCTTGTGATTTGGCATAAGTCACTACTGCATCTCGATAACGATTAATGGCTTGTTGAGCTTTACCCACTCTACGTTTTATATAGCCGGCGAGAGACCAATAGGGCTGACCGAAACGTTTTCGTATCGCGTGTAAATGTCGATTCAAAAAAAGCAGCAAATCATAGAGATGATCACCAAGTTTTGCATAATAGCTAGCCACACAAACCTGCGAGTCAAACTGATCGCCATGCAACATCAGTAACTTTTTTCCGCTAATTGTGGTGTGGCGGTATTCAGTATGAATTTCGATATTGTTAAAACTCAATTGATGATAAGGCTTGAGTAACTCATCATGATTACCGGGAATAAAAACAACTTGCGTTTCAGTTTGTGCAATCGAGATGATTTTTTGTAGGATTTTATTGTGGCTTTCAGGCCAGAAAAGGCGTTTTTTTAACGCCCATAAGTCAATGATGTCACCCACTAAATACAGTTTATCTGTGTGTATGCTATTGAGAAAGTCGAGCAAGAATTCAGCTTTACAATCTTTACAGCCTAAATGAATGTCGGAAAGCCATATAGCATGAAAATATGTGTGTTTACGTTCAGTGCTGATGGGCGTTATGTCATTCATTGTCTTACGATTCTCATCAAGAGTTTGGACAGCAAATTTTGGATTACAAACAAAGGATAGAAATGGAAGTTTAATTTCAGATGAATGTTTTATGACCAATTTGTGACATGGATCTCTCTAATCATTTTTATTGTTATTTGGACAGTGAAATTATGGAGGTGATAATAATTATCTTGTATATATAACATTGCATAACGTATTGTTTATAAAGGATATGTGACACTTTGTCGCACATTGTTTTTTTTGTTTTGCAGCGTGATTTTTTAGTTGAGAAAATGCAGCCACAATTGTTAAACGGATGTATTTTTATGTTTAAGCTTTCTACTGTTTTTTTAGCCGTTAATGTTGTTCTTTCTAATCTAGCTGTGGCCGCGGGTACGCCTTCCACTCCTCTTGCACCAGATGCAGTAAACGACAACAGCATTGAGCATATTGTTGTTACTGGTGAATATATGCAGCAACCAACAACCGTATCCACTGATCCGAAGCAACCACGATTACCTTTGCCTGCATATGATGGCGCAGGTTTTTTAAAAACCATCAATGGCTTTAGTATTGGTCGTAAAGGTGGAGCTGGTGGCGATCCTTCACTGCGTGGTTTAGGTGGCTCAAGAATTAACATTATTGATGATGGGCAACATGCCTACGGAACCTGTGGTGGACGTATGGATCCACCAACCGCCTATATTTACCCTGAAGCTTATGAGCGAATTGAAGTTATTAAAGGGCCACAAACGGTGAAATATGGACCAGTAGGTTCAGCTGGAACTGTGCTATTTGAAAAAGAACACAGTGGTTTTACTGAAGCAACAGTTGAAGGGCGAGCCAGTGCAACGCTAGGCAGTTTTGGACGTCGTGATTTCCTTACCGAGTTCAAAGGTGGTAACGAAACTGGTTATTTAGAACTGGAACTCAACCGTTCTGAAAGTGATCACTATAAAGATGGTGACGGAAATTCATTACAATCAAAGTATGACCGAAATAACAGTAACTTAGCTGTGGGCTGGACGCCATCACAAGACACAATCGTTGAGTTATCTTACGGGAAATCAGCAGGCAGTGCTGAATATGCTGATAGAGCTAATAAAGGCCGTGTCATTGAAAATGAAAATTATGATTTATTAGTCGAACATGATTTTACCGAAGGTGTATTAGAACAAATACAGTTTCAAGTTTATTCCAACCGTACTAATCATATTATGGATCAATTTGATCAAGGCAAAAATAAAGGTATTAATGTTCGACGTGCCACTCAAGGTGGGCACGTATGGTTCGACTTTAATTTAAGTGACGATTTTCAGCTTACTACGGGTATGGACTTTATGAACAGTAAACATGAAGGTCGTAAAGCTGATCCTGCCGCGAACACTGGGCTTGATGGTCTACTTAAAAAAGCGTTTCAAGATAATTTGAAGTACAACACCTTTGGGGTGTTTGCTGAAGCTGACTATTCGCTGGATACAGGCAAACTGTTGTCAGGCATACGACTGGATCACTGGCAAACAGAGTTGCTGGTTGCGCAAAAAGGCACTCGAAAAGATGATTTAGTCAGTGGTTTTATACGTTATGAACTTTCTAAAAGCGTTAATCAATATTACGCTGGGGTTGGTTACTCTCAGCGAATTCCTGATTATTGGGAAATGATGAAAATGAAGCCTGGCACTAAGTTAAAGTCTTTTGATTTAGCGCCTGAAAAAACGTCTCAACTTGATATTGGTTGGATCTACGACGATGGCATTAATTTCTCCAGCTCGCTTTATTTTGGCAAGGTTAAAGATTACATATTGATCGATACGACCAAGGGGTGGAATGCGCGCAATATTGACGCCACCATTTGGGGTGGAGAACTGGGGCTGACTATACCTTTGATGGAACATTTATCAACACAGGTGATCATGAGTTACAGTTATGGCAATAACGACACAGATTCAAAACCACTGGGGCAAGTGTCACCACTTGAGAGCAAAATCTCACTGGATTACGCGAAAGATGATTGGTCATTCGGATTGCTATGGCGCTTAGTGGCGCCGCAAAATCGAGTTGCTGTTGGTACAGGTAATATTGCAGGCAGAGATTTGGGTAAAAGTCATGGTTTTGGTACGCTAGCAATGTTTGCTGGCTGGAAGCCAACAGAACAGTTCTCAGTTAACCTTGGCATCGAAAATGTGCTGAATAAAACTTATGCTGAACATATTAGTCGTCCAGCGAGTGGAAATGACGTTCCAGACAGCGTGCCGTTATTCCAAGTTAATGAACCCGGTCGTAATCTTTGGTTAAAAGCAAATTACACCTTTTAAACAAACTCAATTTTGATAAAAAGGCTTCGAATTCGAAGCCTTTTTGATTAATTGCGAAAGGGCGCTTAATAAATTAAATGTGCCACGCCAGCAATAATAGGTAAAGTAACTAAGGTTCTTAAAACAAAGATCATTAATAGTTCAAAGATGTTAAGCGGAATTTTACTGCCAAGAAGGAGTGCACCGACTTCACTCATGTAAATCAATTGACTTACCGACAATGCCGCAATCACAAATCGAGTTAATTCTGATTCAATACTGGCGGCTAAAATGGCTGGTAAAAACATATCAGCAAAACCAACCATAATGGTTTTTGATGCTGCGGTTGCTTCAGGAATGTGCAGCAACTCTAGCAAAGGAATAAACGGCATGCCTAAGTAGTCAAACACAGGTGTTTTATCGGCAAGAATTAAGGCGACAGTGCCTACTGCCATAACGACAGGAATAATACCGAGCACCATATCAGACACATTTTTAATGCCTTCTTTAAAGAAGTTTTGAATATTGGGTGCTTGTTCTGCTTTGGCAAGGGCAAGTTTATATCCCCACGAAAAAGAAGAATATTGAGCAGGGATCACATCGTCGTCCTTTGCACGCATTTTTCCGTTTATGAAGACGTCTTTTTTACGAGATAAGGGCGGGAGTTTCGGCACAATGATTGCGGCCATAATTCCAGCAAAACAAACCGTTAAGTAAAATGGCAAAAACATATCTTCAAGACCAACTTGGGCTATTACCACTAAACTAAAGGTAATTGAAACCGCAGAGAAAGTTGTAGCAATGACTGCTGCTTCTCGATTAGTAAAGGTGTTGTTTTCATATTGCTTGGCGGTCATTAAAATGCCGACGCTGCCATCACCTAACCATGAGGTTATGCAACCAATGGCACTGCGACCAGGAAGCTGGAATACCGGGCGCATTACTTTCGTCAATAAGGCTCCAGCCAATTCCAGCAAGCCAAAATTTAGCAACAATGGCAGCAGTAAACCCGCTATCAAGAATACTGAAAATAGTACGGGAAGCAGATCATTAAATACTAACCCGCCAGTATCACCAGAGCGAATGGCTTCTGGGCCAATATCAAAAAATATCATAGTGATAAATACGCCGCCAAGGCAGCGAACGACCGTCCAGAACCAATTAGGGTTAAACAGCTCATTCATAAAATGACTGTTGGTGATCATTTTAGGTTTTACTAACTTAGTCAGTACGGTTAATACGCCCATCGCGATAACTAACGTAGTGAGTAGCGGTTTAACGATGTGACTAAACTCACTTTGTATCAGTTTAGCGACAACAGCGATTGGGATAGTAATGTCGCCGTTATGGCTCACTGGTGTCATGAATAATAACAATCCAAGTAAGGACGGTATTGCAAAGGTGAGTATGGTTTTAATGTTATTTTTTTGTTTTGTTTCAGCCACGAGAAAATGCCTTATTGAGCTACTGTATTTTCAATAACTATTTATTACGGAGTTAAATAATTAGGGCACGTTGATCTTTCTGGATTAAGTTTTGTGCTGTTTGAGCACTTTTCTGTTCAAGGCGAGAGCAGTGCGGCTTAGTCATCTAAGTAAACTGATCACAACACAGAACAGGAAGTGCTCAAAAGCATCGAAGACAGAGTAAATTGGTCACTTCTGCTGCGTTATCGTTTGTTTATGTGGAATAAC